>JBGTEX010000033.1:0-300272 GCA_041747575.1 Pyrinomonadaceae bacterium | reverse complement strand
TCTGCGCGACAGGCGAACCCGCAATATCATACCGCGTCCTTGACGTAACCGGCGACGTCTGGCCGGTCACGTCATGACGCGTGACCGCCGTCAAATTCCCCCGACCGGCCACAAAGCTGGTCGAGTAATTTGTGTCGTGATAGATTACCGAACTGATATTCTGATTCGATTCGTATGTAAAAGCCTCATCATCATACGCGTACGTCACCTTCGAGACATACTCAAGCACCGACGTCGAATCATTCCGCCCCCAGGCCTCGGTCATCAACGGCAACCCGATTATCCGCCGATCAGCGTAGCTGGTCGCGTCATTATACGTTGTCACCGCCTGCTTCTTCACCGTTGTCAGATCACCATCATACACCGTGACCGTTGTCGGAAGCGTTGCCTTGCTTTTTTCCAAATAAGTATACGAAATCCCCGTTTTTCTTGTATTCAAGGCGTCACCAACCCGCGATTCGATAACACGCGGATTTGTAATATAGCTCGCTCCGGTGTTGTCCTGTGTATAATCTGTCCAGGTCCAGCGTTTGCGGTCGGTGCCGGTACAAACGGATGAAACGCAGTCTTCCGTCGCAATTGCAAGGCCCTCTTTCCAGCCGGTTGCCCCTACGTATGTCTTTGTGATCAAACCGTCCGGATGCCCGCTCAGGACTACCTCGATCTTTGTCGCCGAACCGGAAATACTGTTTGGCAGCGAATATGTCGCACCGGTTGTGACCGTATTTGTCACAACAGTTTCCGCTCCGCCATTAAAATTCTCGACATAGGTCTTGGTTTGAGTAAATCGAGGGCAGTCCGTCTGCGATCCGGTGACCGTGTCGAGATTTGTGGCCACATGATTTAGTTTGTGATTGTCGGCGGCGTAATTTTCGATCTTTTTGACCTGGATGTAGCCGTTATAGAGAAATTTCGTATAGCTGCCGTCGGGATAGGTCACTCTGTCAAGAACTTTTACGGACGAATTGTTATACGGCCCAACAACTGCCAGACTACCGAAATTGGTATTAACAGTCTGAGTTGTATAAGCAAAGCTCGCCCAAGTGTATGTCGTATTTGAACCGGAACCGTTAGAAGTTTTCCAGTTCTGCGTGATCGATGTTGGATTGCCGCCCGTGTCATAGTTAAAATTAAGGACACGGCCCAGCGTGTCGGTCACCGTAGAAACACGCAAACCTGAATACCCGATGGTGATCAAGTTTCCATTGCGATCCTTTATCTGCGTACAGCGATAGGCGCCGAGGTTCCAGACGTAGCTCATTTGTGTACCGTCAGTGCCGGTAACGACTATTGTAATATCCTCGACAGGATCGTTCGGGTTTGCAGCCCCGCTGGTAACAAGCCGTACATATGACGAATCAGCCGTTTCGTAAGCCGCACTAACCGCCGTCTGGCGAAATTCTACCCGCCCGCCATCGGGGGTGACCATCATGAATGTCCATTTCGCCTTTACATTATCATAATATATTGGCTCTATCACTGGAAATCCAATACGGAAGCCGGGCGAGACACTGACATTGCTCAAATCCGTGTCAAAATACATCGCCGAACCGCTCTTTGTCCACACGAGCGAATTATAGCTCAGACCAATCCCGGCATCAAACCCGGAACGGCCCGGCAAACTTACCAGCGAGGTACCCCAGCCAAAATTCTGCGAATAAAGATTTGTTCCACCCGTAGCATTTTTTGGTGCGATGCGATCCACGGCAAGGTCATACCCTGTCACCGAACCGCCGACCTGTTTTGTATAAGCCGATGGCACCGCCATATCGCCGGGTACACCAAGCACCTTGTAATCGGTAGCCGAGTCCGAACTCCTTACCGCGTACCATTCACCAGTCGTTGGCCGCCAAATCGAATAATCTGTTTTTCCGTCACCATCATAATCCGCCGGTGTCGGCTGATCCGAATAGCTGCCCCAACCATAAGAACTAAAGGTCGTGTAATTGTACTGGCTTTTCAGTACATACCACGTCCCGTCGCTCGGACGGTAAACCGTTGGATCGCTTTTACCATCGCCGTCAAAATCGCCCTGTACCGGAATATCAATTGAAATTCCCCACTGTGCGCTCGTAAAACCATCGTTCGTTTCGATATACCAAACCCCATTCGACGGTCTGTAAAACGCCGGTTCTATGTCGCCATCGCCATCGTAATTTCCAGGGATCGGGATATCTCCCGGCGAACCGCCAAAAGATGTTGTTGCCGTCGCTCCAGTACTCGATTGCTTGACATACCATACCCCATTCGACGGACGGTAAACCGCCGCATCCGTCGTTCCGTCTCCGTCATAATCGCCAGCAACTGGAATATCCCCGACCGTGCCAAGTAAGATAGTTTGTGCCGATCCAGCCGGACTCGTCTTATATGTCCAGGTTCCGGCGTTAAAGACACCCGCGTCCGTTTTCGCATCGCCGTTAAAATCGCCGGGCGCCGCCTTTGCGGCTGTCGAAGAACCGAGTGTGTAGGCTGTGAATGAACCGCCATTGCTGTTCCTTACCTTCAATTCATAGTTCTCGGGGTGCCATCGTCCAACGTCCGCCTTGCCGTCACCATCGAAATCGTATGTAACGCCTCCCGCCGGCAAAGGCAGCGGTTCGGCATCTGGCTTGATCGAGTCAGATTTGGAAAGCGGCACAAAAAAGGCCAGCAGCGAATTTGCGGATGCTGAAAATCTCTGACTCATGGACGGGGAATTGGGTATCACTAAACCGTCCGGCATCGACAATGCATTAAGTGGATTTGGGATCTTTGATATCAATTCCGTCACAATCGCTGCAGATGTCTCGAAACCGAATGAACTATTTCCGGCGACAAACGGCTCAGGTGCTTCCGACATAATAAGAGAAGCCCCTTCCTTTGCCGCGATTCGCCCTCCTGTTGGAAGTAGAATGGACGGACAGAGCAAAGCAGCAACCAACAGAGAAACAACCACCGCATACAAAATGCCAGGGCTTTTCGACGATAGATATGAATTCAATAACATGCGTACCTCCGAGGGCTTACCTTTCCCGCTAGCCGGCTATATTGTTAATAAGGAACCCGTAAAACCTAAAAAATCTATTTTTTTATCGGCTGATACAGAAAATTATATGCGCATTTTTACAGCAATGTCAAACAAGTTTTAACCATTGTAGAAAGCAGGAGGCCATAAGACTGTCGGCACCGAGATAAATCATAGATTGGGTGCTTCCCGCCGAAGAAGAAGTAGCAGGTCATAATACTGCCGAGAGTTGCGAAAAATTAAAAAAGAGGCGTCCGCAGGGATGCCTCTTTTAGATTGGATTACGCGAATAGTGTGATTGGGAGTGAATTCAGCGACCCTTGTATTATCTTACCTTCAGCATCGGATCGCCCAATAAAACCCATGAGAGCCGAACATCCGCACCGGCCGGGATCGCAGTTTTTGCGTCTTTTATCAGGTCGCCCATCCGGGATATTTGACCTGCGGCCATCTGATTAAAGAAACGGGTTCCCATCACCAGCTGAATGTCGGGTGTGGTTTCGGAGGTTGATGACCAGGCAGCAACCGCTCCGCCGTTCGGGTTTTTCAAAAGCGTCTCTGACAAAGCGTCGGCGTCAGGCCGAAGGAAAAAGCCATTTAGACACGTGAGCATATTATAGATGCTCGGTGAGTTGCCGTTTGTAAGTTGCGGGACGCTGTTGATTCCAAAAAAGCTGCTTGACGCCCAGACACCCGCAGAGCCGTGGCCTGAATAATTGATAATGAATTTACCGGTATTCATTTCATTTATAAGATCGGTCTGCGCGGTCGGAGTTGCACGATCGACCAGCGTTATGGGCATCTCCCTCGGCAATTCATTACCCAATACCTGACTCATTCCTGAAAAATCGTATCCGATCGGCAGGTCGTGAACAAGAAGGGCGCCGCGGGACAATGATTGCAGAGGTTCCGTTTCAAAAGCAACTGTTTTATTAAAAATGGTTGTGATCGTCGCTGCCGTTCGGGCCGGTATGCGTCCAATCGCGATTTCAGCCAAACCGTCACCGTCAAAATCTGCCAGAGCTTCGTCGCTTCCGCTTTCTTCAAAAATAAGACGCACGTCCTGAGTAGGGATGAGATCGTTGAACCCAAAACCCTCATAGTTGCGTGAGTCATAAGAGCCGTCACCGAGCAGAAGTGCGTATCCGGGCGCCAATTCCCACTCCGAATCAACAAACGCGAAGAAAGATTTTAAGGCTTCAGAGCTAAACACGCCGTAGTTAAATTCGTCAAAAATATCTGCAATATCAATTATTTTTGTGTTAAAGCCCTGATCGCGCCGGTAATCAGCCCATACTTCGGCTGCCGCCATAAACTCTTGCGTGCTGTGCGTAATAATCACGAGATCGGCTTCATTATCGGCCGACGATAAGGTGGAAGGGTTATTGGCGGTAATTGAATGAGACTGCAAAATTGCTGTATCATTGACGGCATAAGCAACCATTGTGCGGCTGGAAGGTAATTTTACGGTATAGGTCGAACCGTCCTGTACAACAGGAATATTTGCAAATAGTCTCGGCGTGCCGTCATAGGTCGTGTCAAACACTCGAACATTAGGAGACGAAAAACCCGTGATATCTATCTTTGTATAACCCGGAGTGAAAAATGAGGTCTGATCAAGATCGGCTTGGTACAAGCGGTCGTATTTAACACGGACACGATCAAAAAAATTAAAATCGCTGCCGCTCGACGGACTGAGTTGAAGGATATTTTCACCCTCCAATAGATAGTTTGTCGGGATAGATACGGTTGTAGAATAATTGTCGTGATGCGTCGCCGACAGATTACCTATTGCATTGCCGTTTACACCAAAAGTGATGCGGTGCGCATTAAGAGAGAACCCCTGCATCTGTAAAGTTATCTCAGCCGTGGGTGAATCGAAGTCAATTCCATTTAAATTAAACGCGATAGTTTCAGGCGGCTCAGTTCGCACCAGCCGGCCCCAATAATTTTCTTCATCACCGTTATTTATCTGACTGGAAAAAGACGTTCGTTCCTTTTTTTCCGCAACCACCTGATAGGCGGTCGATTCGGCAAAACCCGGTATCGATCTCAAAACCCTCGTGCCGATCCGTTTTCCGGCCACGGTGTCGGCGATCAGATAATAATACTGCGTATCGCTTTCAGGACGATCGATGCCCTTGCCAAAAAACTCGATATATTCTCCGTTAGGATCGACGATTATCGCCTGTTCATTGCCCTCAAAAAATAAACGCCAATTTGCTTTGCTGCTATCGGACGGTATTCCGACCGCAAACAAAGAGGCCGTCCCTACACGATATAATCCGTCCCGACGGACTGCGATTTTTGCACCGGGCCGGGAGACGACCGAACGATGGGTTTCCAGATCAGGATCCGGCTTTGTTGACTCCACAATTTGTGACAATTCCGTCGTGAGGGCAGATGTGGCTGCCTCGATATTGCTGTTATTTGAAAGAGCCGCCGTCCTGAAAGTTTCCGACGACATACCGGTAATTTCTTTCAAATCTTTAGTTGCCGTCGTTCCAAAAGGTTTGCTCGACAACCGCCGACCGTCAATCGCAAGACTTTCGATCGTATATTGCGAAAAAGTATCGCCCTTCGGATCGAAAAACTGATACGATCCGCCATACGAGATTCTGGTGCCGGATATTGCCCCAGATCCGATGATAACCGTCTCGTTGACGCGCTCGGTGACACCGAAAGTTGTGCGATATACGTCAAATCCCGCATTACGGATCTCAGTTTTCATCTCCCAGCGAACCAACACGCCTTCGCCGTCGGTAATTGCGGAGGCCGCTCCAAATTGGGTAGCAGATCTTGCGGTGTTAAGATTTCGACGTTCAAAAGTCGATTTCTGGCCAAAGGCCGGAATGCCCGCGGTACATAAAAGGATAGCTAATAAAGCAGTCGAAATGGATTTCATCATTTTAATTCTCCTGAAAATGCCGAAAAGAATGCGGCGCAAAAAATACAATTCTTCTTAAATTACTCAATTTATCATCTGTAGCGCATATACGCAAGATATTTAAAAGTTCTCTTAAGTTTGTGTTAACACGAAACGGGTGTCCGGTTTTTCGCCATCAGGCAGCCAATTACCGGCGGAAAAATCCGGCTATCCCACAAGCTGTCTCAAAACGTACGGTAAAATTCCACCGTTTTTGTAATATTCGATCTCGATGGGTGTATCGATTCGCAATGTAAGCGGTACGTTTAACGTTTCCCCGTTTGCGCGATTTACTCTGAGTGTCGCATCCTGACGCGGACGCACATCCGAATTTTCGAGACCGGTCAGATCGAAGGTTTCTGTTCCGTCGATGCCAAGAGTTTGGGCCGTCTGCCCTTCCTTAAACTGCAGTGGCAAAACGCCCATTCCGACAAGGTTAGAACGGTGAATGCGCTCGAACGATTCAACGATGACGGCCTTAACGCCCATCAGAGCCGTACCTTTTGCCGCCCAATCGCGCGAACTCCCGGTTCCATATTCCCTACCTGCAAAGATCATTAGATGCGTGTTTTCGTCTTTATACTGCATCGCGGCTTCATAAATACTTGTTTCGGCTCCATCGGGCTGATGTTTTGTAAAACCGCCCTCGGTCGGTGCGACCATCCTGTTTTTTATGCGGACATTTGCAAAAGTTCCGCGAAGCATCACCCTGTCGTTCCCTCTGCGTGCGCCATAGGAATTAAAATCCTTAGGATCGACGTGCAGCTCCTGCAAATAACGGCCGGCCGGCGAATTTGGCTTTATCGCCCCGGCCGGCGATATATGGTCTGTTGTTACGGAATCACCAAAGATTGCAAGCGCCCTTGCTCCCTTGATATCCGTGAAAGCACCGGTCTCCATCGAGAAATCATCAAAAAACGGCGGTTCCCGTATATAAGTCGAGGACGAATCCCACTCGTAAATCTGGCCGACACTTGTTTCGATATTATTCCAAAGTGGATTTTGCTCGGCAAACTCTGTATAGAGACGTTTATAAGTTGCCGGGTCAAAGGCCGCGCCTAAAAATTCTTTAACTTCATCGAGCGACGCCCAAATATCTTTTAGAAATACATCATTTCCGTCTCGATCCTGCCCTATCGGATGAAGATATATGTCCTTGAGTACCGTTCCGGCAAATGCGTAAGCTACGACAAGCGGCGGTGACATCAGAAAATTCGCTTTTATATTCTGATGCACACGAGCTTCAAAATTTCGATTTCCCGACAGAACGGAAGCTGCTATCAGATCGTTTTCAAGGATTTCTTCCTCGATCGAAGGATTTAGCGGGCCTGAATTTCCGATACAAGTCGTGCATCCATACCCGACGAGGTCAAATCCTATTTCGTTAAGATACTTTTGCAATCCGGTCTTTTCAAGATATTCAGTCACAACCCTAGAACCCGGTGCAAGCGACGTCTTAACAAACGGCGGCACCTTCATTCCCTTTTCAAATGCTTTTTTGGCCACTATGCCGGCGGCTATCATTACTGCGGGATTGGAGGTGTTTGTACACGAAGTGATCGCGGCAATCAAAACATCGCCGCTGCCTATATTTGTCGTTACCGCTTCAGTTTCAGTCTCATCAAAATCGACTCTGTCGGGCGTCGGACGGTTGTTAACCATCTCGATCTCGGTCGTGGCGTTTGTGTCATCGGGCGTCGTGGAGTTATGAATCGATTCGGGAATGGATTTAGAACTCTGTTCGCCGCCGCCCTTTACCATTTTTGTCGAATGAGAACCCATCGAAACGCTAAAGCGTTTTTGTAAGTCGTCCGCTGATTTGCCATAACCGCCATCCGCGACGGGTTTCGTAAAAAGCTCGATAAATCTGTTATCGAGATTGGACAGTTCTATGCGGTCCTGCGGGCGCTTCGGGCCGGCAACCGACGGATTGATCGTTTCCAGATTCAATTCGACAACGGTTGTGTAGTCCACTTCGCCCTCTTTCGGAATTCCAAACATTTGCTGCGCAGTATAGTAATGCCGGATCGTCTCGATTTGTTCCCGATTTCGACCAGTATTTGCAAAATATTCCAAAGTTTTTTCATCGATCCCAAAAAACCCCATCGTCGCACCGTATTCAGGGGCCATGTTTGCAATTGTCGCTCTATCGGTTGCACCAAGCGCAGCCGCTCCTTCGCCAAAAAATTCGACAAATTTTCCGACTACATTAGATTTGCGGAGCATCTCAGTAATTCTCAAAACGAGATCGGTCGCCGTCGAACCTTGCGAGAGTTCGCCGGTCAGATGAACCCCGACCACATCCGGTGTCAGGAAATATACAGGCTGTCCCAGCATCCCTGCCTCAGCCTCGATACCGCCGACGCCCCACCCGACGATGCCAAGGCCGTTTATCATCGTTGTGTGCGAATCCGTTCCGACAAGAGAATCCGGAAAATAGACGCCATCGCTCTCAAAAACGCCTTTGGCAAGATATTCCAGATTGACCTGATGCACAATTCCGATTCCAGGCGGGACAACGCTAAAGCCGTTAAATGCCTGAGTTCCCCACTTCAGAAAACGGTAGCGTTGGTCGTTTCGCTTAAACTCCATCGCCATATTCTTTTCATACGCAGATTCGCTTCCCGCGAAATCGACCTGCACTGAGTGGTCGATGACCAAATCGACCGGCACAAGCGGCTCGATAACCCCCGGGTCTTTGCCCATTCTAACGGCAGCAGAACGCATCGCAGCCAGATCTACCAATAACGGAACGCCTGTAAAATCTTGTAAAATAACACGTGCGACGACAAACGGTATCTCATCGGTGCGTTCCGCTGCCGCCTGCCACGAAGCTAACGCTCGGATACTTGCTTCGCTCACACGGCGGCCGTCGTCATAATTTCTGAGAACGGATTCGAGAACAATGCGGATCGAGATCGGAAGTCGCGATATTTGGCCAAGTCCTTCTGCTTCAAGTTGAGGAAGCGAATAGTAAACGCCTTCGCCGCCGCTGCCATTCGTAAAGGTTTTGCGTGTATTGAAAAGATTATGTGTCATACAAATTTATTCAAAGATCAAGTATAAAGGGCTTTGCAGTCAATATCAACGTGCCCTCAAACCCGCCAGACATTAGTTTATTTGATATTGAGCTTTGCCGTAATGTCACATTGTTTTATACTTCTCTTTTGATTCTCTGACCGGCGCCTTCGTCTATCGGTTAGGACGCTAGGTTCTCAACCTGGAAAGAGGGGTTCAACTCCCCTAGGCGCTACCAAGTTTCTGGAGGGTTAATGTGGTGGTGAGCAAGATTCTTGACCGCGATGCCCGGATGCCGACTTTATTTGACCTTTAATTTTTAATTCTAACTTTTAATTTTTCCGGTCGTGAGATCGGATATCCAGCGAAAAACGGGTTTTCTCATACGTTCATAATTTGTAAATTCGGTCACCCCTGTTGACTTTCGCACTTTCCCGTCAGCAAGCGTAAGCGTTATTTCACTCAATATTTTTGACTCAAATAGCCCGGAATGTATCTCCGTCAGCGGATTTATGTCGAGCCGTATGTTGCTGTCCGTTTTTAATGAAAGACGGCCTGGCATCCTGAGACCAAATTTATTAAATGAGAAGTCCTGAATGTCGGTTCGGGTTTTCCAGCCTTTGATCACATCATCTCTAATCAGGATCAGATTTGAAGATTTTTTTGCACCGCCGGCAAGATGCTGAAAAACGACGGTCAGATCTGCAAAATGGGCCCTGCCCCAACATCGACAGCTGACCGCATCTGCCGCTAAACTGTCAACGGAAAAATGATCATGATATCCCGTACCGCGAAAATGAATGATCTTATTCGATTTCCCCCGACGGCCCGTTATCTCGATATGTCCGCTGACGTCCGAGCGCGGGGCGACCATATTTAGTTTGAACGCTGCTTCGTTGCTGTTATCTGAATTATTTGACAGATCCGTCTCGACGGACAGCCACTCGATGATAGCTGCGATCCGCCGCCGTCCTGCCGAGACCAATTCGGTTTGGACGACATAGCCTGTTCCGTACTCGGCAGATTTTACCTGAAATGACGATGATCCGATAGAGCATCTGACGATTCTACTTTCGGCCAAAAAATCGTCGTGGTGAAATTCGTTGACCATTCTACAAACGACTTTGCCGTCAACCGAATAGGTAAAGGAAACCGCCGGAAACCTTTGAATTTTGTCGGGGAATTCATTTCGATTTCCTGTTTGATGAAAATTTCTCGAGGAAAACCTGTAATTGTCATGAAATTTTATAACGAGAGCTTCGCGCCCGTCATCAGAAAGCGCATCGAAATACCAACACTCAAAGGCATTTTTGCCGGATTGTCCGTGCCAGCCATCGTCCTTCACACTCGAAGAAAAAACGGTTGTCAGCGTACCAATGTCGTCTAAACGGTCGGACATTTGTTGTTAAATACAAGCTCGAATTCAAGTAAGGTAACTTCAGAATCGCAGATATAAAAAAATATGGCAAACTTTCGACGGTAAATTGAATCTTTAAGGTTGATTTTGCTCTTCCCGACCACTGAGGAGAAAATTATGAAGACAATTCCAACAATTATGCTGCTTTTGCTTGTCACGGCTTTCTGCTTGCTGACAATCGCCTGTCCGGAACGCACAAGCATTGCGGATATCGAGGCAAATCCCGCAAAATATCAGAATAAAGAAGTAGCCATCACCGGTATTGTTAAAGACGGTTACGGCGTCTCGATCCCCGGCACCGATCTCAGAGGCGGAGCGTACAAGATCGACGACGGCACAGGTTCAATGTGGATAATAGTGGCTGATGACAGCGTGCCGTCAAAAGGCACAGAACTCGGCGTAAAGGGCAAAATCAGCACCGGCGTAAACTGGAATGGAAAAAACTACGGTCTCGGGATGTATGAAAAAGACCGGCGTTACCGAAAGCGTTAACATCTCGGATCTGTTTGCCTGACCGAACCCTAAAGCCACGCGGAGCATAGAAACTTTTTTGCATTACGAACTTTTTCGTGTAAGAATTCGTTAGGACTTGAGTCTGACGGTTTTAAACGGAGAAAAAATATGCATTGTCCTGGCTGCGGACAACGACAGGTTTCGAGCGAGACTAAATTTTGTTCAAAATGCGGGCTTCCGCTTAGCCTCGTTTCAGATGTGTTGGCACATGGCGGCTATTTGCCGCAGCTTGCCGAACTAAATAATAAGAAAACTGTTTTCAACAAGAAGAACGGCGTCGTTCTTAGTGTCTTTTGGTTCATTTTTTTTACGATGTTCATGACCGCTTTTTTTGCTATTTTAGGCGCTCCGGAGGAACTTGTGGCGATTCTCGCAATCACAGGCGTTTTCGGCGGTATGATGACAATGATCGCTTCCCTGATATTTCTAAAAAGTTCGAGGCGAATTGCTCCGATCGACTTTCAGATTCAGGGTAATCTGCCCGGCGGGTCAGCGCGCCACGGCTCTTTGCCGCCGCAGCAGTCTGTCCCGGCTTCTGTTTACGCGACCCCGCTAGCGGGTAATTGGCGGGATACCAACGATCTGCAACCGACAAGCGTGACCGAGGGGACAACAAAACTGCTTGATAAAGATGATATTTAGGAGACGGCAATGTTTTGTCCAAAATGTAGCCAGGAAAGGGTTTCGACCGAAACAAGCTTTTGTTCGCGATGTGGATATTTGCTCACCGGAACCGCCGATCTTTTGCAATTGGGTGGTTTGCTTCCGCGTAATCTGCCGGAAACAGTTTTTCAGCCTTCGCCGCGCAGCCGCGGGATAAAAAAGGGAGTGTTTATTTCTCTTTTGACTTTTTTGATAGTTCCGCTTTTAACGATCCTCGTTATCGCTTTACAGGTGCGACCACCCATTGCCCCGTTAATAATCATAATTACCTCGATTTTGCTTGTTGTTGGCGGGCTTTTAAGAGTTGCGTACGCCTGGCTGTTCGAATCGCCGGTTCCGCACGGCCAGATCATCGAGGATGAAAACATGTACATCCGACCGGCGAAAATGCAACTTCCACCGCAACACACGGTTCCGGCCTCATCCTATACCGCTCCGGCGGCCGGTGACTGGCGTGACACCAACGACCTCGAACCCCGCAGCGTCACCGAAGGCACGACAAAGCTCATCGAAAAAGAAAGAATTTCTCAATAACCCACTGCCACACCGTCGCTCCGCGAGTCAATTGCACCGAGCCGAACCCCTTTGTCATCGATCATAATCCCGGTGGCCGACGCGATGCTGCCCGGCTTGTCCGGAAACGTGTGGCCGTAACCTGTTAGTATCGAAAGCGTATCCGGCGACAGGCCATACGGCTCGTATAAAATCACATCGGGAAACCATTGATGATGTATTCGCGGAGCATCGATTGCCTGCTGAATATCCATATCATGATCAATTACGTTAATAACTGACTGCATAACCGCCGAGATAATGCGCGGCCCGCCGCGGGCGCCGAGAGCAAACCAAACCGAGCCGTCCTTACGCAAAACTATCGTCGGCGTCATCGACGAAAGCGGCCTCTTGCCTGGCTGAACCGAATTTCGCTCGCCCTGAATCAAACCGTAAAAATTTGCCTTTCCAGGCTGGGCTGCAAAATCATCCATCTCATCATTGAGCAGAACGCCGGTACCTTTAGCCGTCACACGCGAGCCGTAAAGGTCATTGATAGTGTAAGTATTTGTAACAACCGTCCCGGCCGGATCGACAACTGTGTAATGTGTCGTATCCATAGATTCGGCCCCAGGAATATCACCGTGGCCAACTTCTCTGCTCGCAGATGCCTTGGCCAAATCAATTGAGAGCCGTCTTGTATCTGCATATTTTTTATCAATCAATCGCGCAACCGGAAGTTTTGAAAAATCAGGATCGCCCATGTATTCGGCACGGTCGGCGAACGAGCGTCGCATCGCCTCGGCAAGAATGTGGTATTTCGCCGCAGAATTACTTTGCATTTTACGAACGTCATAGCCTTCGAGGATGTTGAGAACCTGAAACATCACAACCCCGCCCGAGCTGGGCGGCGGCATCGAAATAATCTCATAACCACGATATGATCCTCTTAAAGGCTCTCTTTCTTTTGCCTGATAATTTTTCAGATCATCAAGCGTTATAAGGCCGTTATTGGCTTTCATATCGTCGGCGATCATTTTTGCGGTAAGGCCGGTGTAAAATTCATTGGCACCCAGACGTTCGATTCTGGTAAGTGTCTGAGCTAGGTCGGGTTGCCGAAAAAGATCGCCTTCCTCATAGAATCGTCCGTTATTCAGAAAAATTCGTTTGCTGTCTTCGTATTTTTCGAGGCTGCTCTTATATGCTTTGAAAAGCTCCGCAAGCCGGTGCGACAGTAAGTAACCATTTTGAGCTATCAAACGGGCAGGTCGGACGAGATCAGCCCACCTTAATTTTCCCGAACCGTATTTTTTGAACGCCATATCAAAACCGGCCATGGTTCCCGGCACACCCGAAGCGCGATAGCCGATGGTCGATGAACCCTCGCCGCGGATCAGATTGCCTTGTTTATCAACGAAAATATCGCGATTTGCCGCTTTCGGCGCCATTTCGCGGTAATCAATTGCGTGAGTTTCGCCCTTTGCGTTTCTGATCAGCATAAACCCCCCGCCGCCGATGTTGCCCGCTTCGGGATAAACCACGGCGAGTGCCAAACCGACGGCAATCGCGGCGTCAACCGCATTTCCGCCGCGTTTCATAATATCGGTGCCGATCTTTGACGCCAATTCGTGCTGCGACGCTACCATTGCGTGTTTTCCGCGAACAGGTGCCGGCCAAGCCGCAAAGATCTGCCGGTCAACAGGCAAAACCGAAAAGGCCAACGACAAGGCAAAAATCACCGCAAAAGCATATTTAATCGATTTGTTTCTCATACTCGAACTTTATCAAATGTTATCTTTTCCGACAAATAACGCTTTCAACTATAATTGGCTGTTCTATTTAGGTCAAAAAAGAGTTATAGTCATTTTTAAAATCGCGAAAAGTCGCAGATGGTTTGTTGCGTTTCCCGCAAGGTTTAAAAGTTTATTCCCGTTGCGGGGCTTGCTTTATGAACGAAGACGGCAGTGGTAGAAATGGATCGAACACGCTTTTCATTGAAAAAGTTTGTACAAGGAGCGCGCCGCGTGCCGTCTTCGCTCCGTCGAAAACTGCCTGAATACCGTTTTTTGGCATACCTTACTGTTCTCGGACCCGGAATTATCGCCGCCAATGCGGGAAATGACGCAAGCGGCATCGCCACTTATTCAAGCGTCGGTGCCGGATTTGGTTATACACTTCTCTGGATTTTTGTCCCGATGATCGTGGGCCTGATCATCGTGCAGGAAATGTGCGTTCGTATGGGCGTCGTCACCGGACAAGGATTAGCTGATCTCATACGCGAGCAATTTGGCGTGCGCTGGACGGCTTTTGTGATGCTGGCCCTGCTGATCGCCAATACCGGTGTTATCATCTCTGAATTTGTCGGCATTGCACAAGCCTCCGAATTATTTGGCATACCCCGATATATCACGATCCCGCTCACGGCCGGATTGATCTGGTGGCTGGTGGTCAAGGGTTCGCAAAAACGTGTCGAACGGGTCTTTCTGGCGATGTCGCTTGTTTTTTTATGCTATGTGGTTTCGGCGTTTCTTGCACAACCGGAATGGGAAAAAGTGGGCGAATCGTTTCTTGAGCCGACTTTTAGTACGGACGCCGCATATCTTTTTATCATAATGGCACTTATCGGTACAACGATCACGCCGTTTATGCAGGTTTATGTACAGTCGTCGGTTGTTGAAAAACAGATGGATGTCGAGGATCTCGGGCTTGTTCGAGCCGACGTGATAGCGGGAACGATCTTTGCTTGTGCGATCGCTGGTTTTATCGTGATATGCTCGGCGGCGACGCTGCATAGTCAGGGAATTACCACTATCGACTCTGCTGCAACAGCCGCCGAGGCTTTTGTCCCGATCGCCGGTGTTTATGCAAAATATCTATTTGGAATCGGGCTGTTCGGGGCAGCGATGCTGGCTATGGGCGTTCTGCCGCTTGCGACCGCTTACAGCCTGAGCGAAGCACTGGGATTTGAAAAAGGCCTTTCGCGAAGTTTTCGCGAAGCTCCTATTTTTATCGGTATCTTTACCGCACTTATCCTGATCGGTGCCATCGTGGCATTAATACCCGGAATACCGCAAATACGCCTTCTGATCGCAACTCAATCCGTTAACGGCCTGCTGCTGCCTATCATTTTGGTTGCTGTAGTTTCGTTAGCAAACAACGAAGAGATAATGGGAAAACACAAAAATGGCCGTGTTTTTAATGTCTTCGCGTGGCTGATAACGTTAATCGTTTCATTTCTTTCATTAGCGTTGATTGGAAAAACAATTGCTGATATGTTTTAGCTCTAATTATGCCCTCATCTGAACTGCAAAAAAAGGCAATATATTTTCTCATTTTTGTCGTTTTTTTGGCTCTATTGCTTATTTTCTTTCCCGCGATCGAAGATTCGATCCGGACGTTTATGTCCGCCAGGTTCGGTCTCGTAATTGATGAGAAATGGTCAATTTCGATGCCCGACGGCGGCAGGCCCGAAACAATGATCGAAACTTCGGTCAACCTTGCTTCAAATATACTTCGGATTCTGCAGATTTTGATCTGGATGGCTCTCGTGGTGGCCATCGTCCGTTTTGTCTTTTTTCTTTTTAGACAAACCGTATCTCGAAATGCAGCTGAAGGCGAGGCGTCGTCACTTCTTAAAACCGTGCTGTCGATAGTGATCTACATTGTCGCTTTCTTCATAATCTTTCAAACTCAGTTTCCGGATGTTCAGTTAGGCCCTCTCTTTACGGGTTCAACTATAATCGGGATCGTCGTTGGCCTTGCCTTACAGGATACGCTCGGAAATCTTTTTGCGGGCCTGGCCCTTCAGGCTGATCAATCTTTTCAGGTCGGTGATGTGATCTCGATCGGAAGCCTCGGAAACGGTGTTGTCGAAAGCGTCTCGTGGCGCGGCGTTAAGATCAGGACATTTCAAAACAAGCTTTTGGTTATCAGCAATGCCGCTATGGGTAAAGAGGCGATCGAAGTTGCACCTAAAACCGGCCTGAATGCTCGTCTGATTTTTTTTACCACACTTTATTCGGCATCGCCGGCCAACACGGCCATCCATGTGCGCGAGGCGATCAGATTGAGCGAAAATGTTTCGCAAAAGTTACGGCCGATTGTTCGTATCAAGGCTCTCGGCACGGACGGCATTGATTGGGAGGTTAAATATTGGCTCAACGACTATTCAAAATACAATGACAGCGACGCCCTTATTCGCCAGCGTATCTGGTACGTTTGCCAGCGTGAGAAGATCGGATTTGCCTTCCCGACACGGACGGTCCATATCGAGCCGCAGTCCGGTGAAACCGGTGCCGACGAGATCGTCAATACAATTGCCGAACATCTGAACCGCGTGTCGGTCTTTACGCCCCTTTCTGATGAAGAAATAGAACGCCTCGCAAAAGCCTCTATCTCACGCATCTATGCGCCCGGCGAAGCCATTGTTCGGATGGGACAGAAAGGCAGCTCAATGTTTGTCGTCACCCGAGGCTCCGTGAAAGTTCAAATCCCCGAAAATGATTATCAAAAAACGCTTGTGACGCTGAGTCAAAATGACTTTTTTGGCGAACGGAGCCTGCTCACCGGCGAGCCGCGTTCTGCAAATGTTATCGCCATCGAAGAGACCGAAGTTTTGCGAATAGACAAAAACGCTCTCAAGCCGATTCTCGAAAATAACCCTAACCTAGTCGAATCAATATCAGAGCTTATCGAAGAAAGAAAAGTAGTCATAAACAAAGGCGAAGACAAACCAACGGATCGAAACACTTCAAAAAAAGGAGCGATCAGATCGATCAGAAAGTTTTTTGGGTTACAATAAACACTGGCCCCAAGCCCGTCGGGATGGCCATATGTGGTTACGACTCCAAAAGTATTTCTTGAGAGAAAACAGCAGATCTGTTCCATGTTGGAACACGAAAAAGCCTTGTAAAGTGTTGTAAACATTGTGGTTCTGATTTCGTGTTTCATTTCGGTGTTCCACTTTGGAACACGAAAAAGCCTTGTAAAGTATTGTAAACATTGTGGTTGTGGTTTCGTGTTTCATTTCAGTGAATATAGTGTGTTTTGGTGGAACATAAAAGAAGATCTGTTCCACTTTGGAACACGAAAAAGCCTTGTAAAGCGTTGTAAACATTGTGGTTTTGGATTCGTGTTTCATTTTAGTGAATATAGTGTGGTTCGGTGTAGCATTTTTCAATTTCTGTGACCGCAGACATTCTTATTCTGTACAGTCTGTGATATAATATATCATAAATGAAACACAATTGTCAATAAAGATTTTGGATTTTGCATTAACCCAAATTCCGCATCAGAAATTTTTTGTTGGTTTTTCCTCCACGTAGCGGCGGGGAAACAAAAGCGAAATTATTCTGATGGTTAGATTTATGAGAATCTCTGCGGCTTGCCGCTCTATTTGCGAGGATGTCTCAAAAGCCACTAAACCGGGATTATGCATTAAAAAAATCAGCCTCATTTATGAGGCTTTCCGCGAAGCGGCACGTAGCCACGCCCCCTTTAGGGCGTGGAGTAAGAATGGGAAAGGTTGTCAGCCCGTTTTAACGGGCTTTCTTAGCGGCTTTAGCCATCGAAGTGTAAAGGACGTTAAAACGCCCTGTCAGGACAAGCGAAAACTCGACGCACGCCCTAAAGGGGTCGTGGCTAAGGGTAGAAAAGACGGCTAAAGCCGCCTCGATACAAAAGTATATACTGCTGTCATCGTTAACGTTGTTCAGATTGTTCGTTTTTCTTTAATGCGTAATCTCGGCTAAACACAAGCCCGCGGCGGCATAGTCGCAAACAATGCACCTGTCAAAAGAACCCAGTCGCTATCGCTTCCGCCTCTGACCCGGCGGTCAGAGGCGGCAAGTGGCGTGCAAAGATCAATTGCCGTCTGCTTTAGCTAACGGAAGAGGCTGAAAAGCAGACAGGCTTTACCCGAATAATAAAACTGCAATTCGTAAAGATCGGTTTTGTGAACGAGTAGTTTACTGGCCGTTTTTATCGTAAATATCGTGAAGAACTTCGGAAATTGTCTTTCGATCCGCCGAGACGGTATCCGGCCTGGGCGGCTTTGGGGATTTTTGTTTAACGGGGTGACTGAAACTAACCGGTACCGGTTGTATCGTGTCGCGATTATTCTTAGGAAAACCGTTGAATGCGGGACGTTCCCTAAAATCAGTCATATCTACAACAGATTCCAATGTTTGTTCATTTTGAGGGAGCGGCACAACTTGTTTTGAAACCTTTAAACGGCTGTGTTCGAGGAGTTTAGCCCCGCGATTTTTTCGGGCGCGTTCGAGTGATCGGATGGCTGACGAGGTCAGAGGTGCCTCGGCCGGCGAGCGTTCGATCTTGCGAAGCATACGGACATATTCGCGTAATTCCCTGGTCGGATACACGATCGCTGTTTCATTCGGTGCTGATTCGTCCGCCACCTGGGCTAGATATTTTACGGCTGAGCTGTGGTCATCGAGCTTCTGATAAAGAGCGCCCAGAGCAAAATTGACAAGCGGCGGTGCGGCACTCATCGAGCGCACTATATGCTCGCCGCGTGCTATTGTTTCCTGTATTTCAAATCCGTACCAACGCTTTTCATCATCGCGCAGTATTTCGTTAGCGGAGAGATAAAATTCGAAAATTCGCCTGATCTCATTTCGGCTTTCGGCGGTAAAAACCTTTGCGATAAAAAAGGTAAGCACACCGATAAAAAACAGGAAAAATATCGGGAAGCCCGCTACGTAAAGCATTATCGCGATGACGCCGAACGCCATCGCATATTGTCCCTTTTCTTTCAGCGAGCCAGGGAGCCTTTTCTCTAAACCGGTTTCATTCACAATTTTATAGCGGCGGAAATCAAGGTTTCGGTGTTCGCGGAGCGTTCGATTTCTGTCTAACATCCGTTTTTGGCTTTACGGTAGAGGCTTTCCGGCGTTTGGGAGCGGGCCCCGCGTGACTCGTCGCTTTTTTTGCCTCAGTTTCTATCTTGGTGCCAAAATCAGAAATTGCGTCTCCGACCTTTTCGAAGGCTTTCATAGATGAATCGGCAAAATATGTAAAAGCGTCGTTTAAGGTCGCGACCTCCATCTGCCAAAGATTGGCAAACTTTTTATCGAGCGGCAATGCATTGAATTCGTCCTGAAAGCTGCTCGCACTTTCAGTTTTCTTTGATTCTTCAGGTTTTTGATTAGTCATAATAATAAGTTCTCCGGGTTTGGTTATCCTTGCCTCACAAGCAAGACGGTCATTTGAACTACGCCCGTTTGCCGCAAAATGTTCCTTTTCGGTTTCGGTGATCGGGGATAAAATGTCCGATCCGCTCGAAACCACGACCGAGCATTTATGTTCTTTTTTTGCAGGGACACAATCAGAAAACCTGATCCCGAAGCGGCGTGCCGCATCTGCCAAAAGACTGTCAACTGCTACGATGCCATCGACGCCCTCTCTTTCAAAAATGATTTTTACGTCTGACATTTTGTTAATGAAAAGCCGTTTTCACCCGAACCCGCGGCTGTGCCCCCGGCGGGGTCGAGTGAGAATCTGACTCAGATTTCTGACATTCGGAACACACACCCCACATTCGCAGACTGTGATGAGTCGGCCTAAAGCCAAAGTTGCTTGCCATTTGATCCTGTAGTTCCTCGATGTCCGGCGAAAAGAATTCGATCACCTTGCCGCACTCGGTGCAGATCATGTGATCGTGGTGTTCGTGATTGTAAAGGTGTTCGTAATAAGTTTTATTGTCACCGAACCCGACCTCACGGGCGAGTCCCGCTTCGGTCAACAGTTTTAGCGTTCGATAAACGGTCGTGAGCCCGACGTTCGGGTCTTTTTTATGAACGATGCCGTGCAGATCTTCGCTTGTCAGATGTTCCTCGGTACTGAGAAATATTTCTAATATCAAATCTCGCTGGCTCGTTCGGCGCAGGCCAGCCGCCTGAATGTGGTCGTGAAAAATGGACCTTTCCGTTTCAAATTTTTCTTTTTTTTTAACCACTTCGCACTAAACCCCTTACGGAGATGTTACCATTTCAATTTTGATTTCGCTATCGAAACCTTTGTCCGAAGCGTATCTATCCGCTCCGGGCTCACACCTTGCCGGGCGGCAAGTTCGAGCGACCGTTCACCCAAAAGCAGGTAAATCTCAAGCAGATCATCTGAAACATTTTCGTTTAGAGTAGTTAAATGTCGCGTAAAAGTTTCGATGTCGGCCCTCGCAAATGTACCCGTAAGAGCGGCGGGCGTCGATTGTTCCTTAAGATTTTGAACCGTGCTGGTCACAAGCGGCATAAGAACGTTCTTCGCCTCATCGGCCGAGATCCCGCACCGCGTCATCATTTCAACCGCCGCGTCAAACAATGCAACTAAGTGGCCGCACGCGGTCACGGCCGAAGCGTGATATAGCGTTTTAAATTTTGTATCGATTGAAAACGGCAGTCCACCTAAATCGGAGACGATCTTTTTTCCGGCCTCGACAGCTTTTACATCGCCTTCGACGCAGAAAAATGCATTCCGAAAACGCACCGGGCCGGTCTCGGGTTTGCTGATCGAAACAAGCGGATGCATCGATCCGGTCATGCAGCCTGCCGCCTTTAGATCATCGAGTATCGACGAAGCGTACGAACCGCTCGTGTGAAACACAACCGCCGCGCTGTGAATCTTTGCCGCCAATGCCCTCGACACAGGGACGATCTCGGCGTCGCGGGTTGTGATAAATACAATATCAGAATCTATCCCGGCAAGGTTATCGAATGATAAAGATTTCGGTGCGGAAGAAAGTTTTGATGCAATAGACACGGGAACCGAACTCCCTCGATACACCAAATTTTCAACCGAGTATCTGTCCTCGGGCAAACTTAAAGCCAATGCACCGCCAACGCGTCCTACTCCAATGATCGATACGCTAATCATAAGATTAGAATATAGTTCAAAGTCGCAAGTGTTGAAAGCGGCCTCGAAATTTCGCGGTTCGTAATTCGTGCTTTCGCATCTTTAAAATTTTAAAGATCCATATTTGCAAACGCTTCGGCCTGCCCGGCCTCTTGCTGCTGCGGCAGCATATCGGCCCTATGCCGTTCAAAATACTCTTCGGCCGCTTCAGGAAAATATCTCTCGTGAAGCTCCGAGCCATCCAACATCCGGTCCGCGGCAAGTTTTATTATTCGGATTTCCTGACTCGTCAACGGCGGAAATGCCCCGTCGTCACCAAGACCTGAGAGAATTTGCCCGATCGATCTGCTCATTGCGTCCGAATCTGCCGAGGCGGCGAGCCGCTCCATATTATCGGTGAGTTTTGCCCTGAAATATTCGAGTCCGCTGGCCACAGTCATAGTGAGATGGTTCGGCAGGTCAACGAGACGCACCGATTCCGACAGGCTAAATGAACAATTGCAATAGGGTTTTGATTTAAGAACTTCTTCGACTTTCGAATCACAATGTAATTGTCTGATCTCACGAATCAGGCCTTTTGCCTTTGCAAAATATCCGTGATCGAGCCAGCTTATGGCTGAGAAACTTTCGAACGTTGACCATTGATCGGATCGTATGATCTCTCTTAACTTTTCACCCGGACCCGTCGATTTCATCACGACATCGTGCCGCTCTGCATAAAAATTTGAGTAAATATCCTTAAAATTTGTCCAGACGGCTTCGATCTGGTCATTTCCGGAAACGGTCGCGGTAAATTTGGCCGAACCTATCGCGTCGAGCAGCGAGCTGCGCGACCTTTCCAATTCTACATCGTCTGTCATCTCGCACAACGACAGATAGTTCGTAATTTCACTTTGTCTTTTAACGCCGGCAGTAAAATTTTTAAGCACTCTCAGGTCACTCTTCTTTTTCTCAAAATCAGTTTCGGAATCGGAAAACAGGTCGGCTATCGATTGCAAACATTGGTCCAGCGACACTTCGTTTTTTACCAGAGCGTCTATGATCTCAGCCATTGCTCCAAAGGATTTACGCAAATTTGCGGCCGTTCTCCATATTCCGGCATTGAGATTTTCGTCCGGGAGTGCGTCAAAATCGTCAATTATCCGATTTTCTTTCCAACCGGCCAGCCAGCCGGAAAGCGAATCGATTATCAGAAGCCGCTCTTCCGTTCGATCTAAAGAGCGGATTCCCGAATTTCCAGTGATAAGTTTTGCCCATGACAAAAGCCGTTCCGGAGCAAACAATTCGTTTAACGGCTTGGCTATTCCGATTATATCGTCCCACAGGATCTGTAGATCGAGCGACCGATGATTTATGCGGTTGCCGCTCGATGTAACAAATTCGTACCGACGCTGCGCGACGAGGGCCGCAAGTATTAAATGCTGCGTCTCACGGGTCAATCCCATCGGGGGCGCAGTCAGCCGCGCGGAAATTTCTTCGAATGGGACGACTCCGCCAGAGTCTGATCCCGAGCTATTAAAAACAGATTTGACAAAATCCAGCTCGGCCAGAGATTCCGAAGCGGTCGGAATATAGACATCGCCGTGTTTTACCGCCAGTCCGAGGGGAACCGCAAAAATCTCTGCCAATTTTTGCGTGTCAGAATTATTAGAACCGGAGCCGCTAAAGAAATTTGCGATCAGACCGGACGACTGTTTTATACCCAAAATTTCTAAAAACGCAGGGTGCGACGGATATTGCAATTCAAAAACAGGGCCTAACATTACCGAAAACATCTGCGCCAAACCATGAGACGATCTGGCCTCATCGGTAAATTTATATTCAAGGCCGCCCGCACTCAGCAGTGCGTCCTGTAAAAACATCCTCTGCCAAATCTTTTCAACGGCAATCGAATGGACATGGGCCGTTTTTGATAAACCTTCGCCAAATTCTTCCCTGACCTCCGGGTCAGTCTGCAGCAGATGATGACGGCGAATCATATCTTTTTCGTCAGATGTGAGTTCGGCGAGCTTCCAAAATACAGGCTGAAAACCGTCATTCGTCTTAACCGGCACATCAAATTGTTCTTCGCGCTGCAACAAGATCATCCAGTCTGCGCGATCTTTCACGGCGGTAATTTCAGTCAAATTATCCGAATCCCAAACGATCTCACCGCGTCTTATCGCACCGCGCCACTGGACGCAGCATTGCGTGGTTTGCATTTCATCCGCAGCCGGCACAGAAAGATCCGCAAATTTCTCGACGGTTTGATTTAGCAGTACGTCCCAAACCACGTCATCAGAAACCACTTTGATCCGATCTGCCAAAACCTTGTCAAAATCTAATTCGGCAGTCAGCTTAAAGCTGTACTTGGCTGCGAAATTTTCCCGCTCGGTTCTTTCGATCGATTTTGGCATTGCATCGGCAAAAGATTCCAACAATGCCGCGACATTCAGAGCGGTCGATTCAGACCCGCTGTCACCGAATATCAGCATTGACGCTGAAATCTCGGCCGCGGAGGCACCCTGTCCGTTTAACGAAAGCAAAAAGAGGCCTTTTAAAATAAGTTTTGCAGGGTGTCTGAACTGGACCGATAATTTTGAAATTACATCGCGCTCAAGTTTTTCAAATGCCGCAAAGGCCTCTTTCAATTCAGAAACCGAACGAAGTTTGTTTTCCACGCCGTCAAACACCTCGTCCAGCCCGATCAGTGAATTCGCCGGGCGGCCGAGTATCTTAACACCGGCATCGGCGGCGAAACCGAGCAAAGCAAAATCATGAATATACAACCTGATAAGCGGCGCTATCTCTAAGATTGCCGGATGCATCGGATATAGCGACGTGAACCGCTGTTCGCTCCAGCGAAAACCAGGCAGAACCTCTCTGTAATAAGCGTAAATTTCCTGCAGCACCGGAAGCATCCGGTTGTGCTTTGAAAAAATATGCGAATCGACGATCTTGTACAAATGCTCCTGATCGAGGTAATCGATGCTAAAGCTGGCGGCGATCGAAGAATTTGCACCATCTGCGCCCGAAATATCATCGTCGAGAGCAACGGCGACAAATATCCCGAGAGTTTTCGCGGCGTCGGCGATCTCGCTCAGCATGTTGCCGTCGTCGCGTGCAACTCGCGTGTCACGTCCCAGAGCCGTGTCGATCAGCAAAACAAGCGGCGATTCGCCGGCGTGATCAGAGGCTTTCAGCAAAAGATCATAGAGTGAATCGCTGAGGGTTGCCGGATCGACGCCGATCAGAACGGCAACCGAAAGTTTCACTTCGTCCAAAAGCGAAGCTTCGGCACCGCGTCGAACAAATGCGACCGTGCCGTGCCTGCGCGAAAGCCGGTCGGCACTCGATGCGACATGTTCGTCAGGTATGCGTGAACGCAGATCGGGCCGCGACATGATCGCTGCAAGTACCGAGATAAAATGACTTTTACCGACGCCGCGAAATCCTGCCAACGCAAGTGCGCTGCCGTGTCCGGTCTTGATACCGGCCACGCAGTCGATCCACTTGGCCATTAGATCAGCGGTAATATCCGTAAAATGATAGCCGGCAAGCGTTAAAGCCGGATCCGCCGCAAAATCATACAGGTGCGTAAACGGACAGACTTCTACTATGTCCTTAACCTTTTCTACGACACGTCTCATCTATTTTTTTTACCGTTGTCCGAAAATCGACAAAAAACCACGCGGCAGACATTTGCAACCGCATCTAATATGGTGTTCATCTGAACACAAAAACTATTTTAACAAGTTTAATCACATTTTGGAACACCTAATATCACTTAAAAAACCGCCTTTCGGGAATATTTTTTGATGTTTTGGAAATTTCACAACTAAATAGATCGCTTTTGCATCATATAAGCGTTGGCACAAGTGAAGATTTAGGACTACAATGTGCTTAGTATGTACAAGGGATTCGGAGACTGTTTATGAACAATAGAATTATTCGACAATTTGGGGCCTCTATGTTAGCGGTCAGCCTGTGGACGACAGGGGCATTTGGCTTGTTGGCCACAGAAGTATCTGCTCAACAGAGCGCTAAAAATAGAAAAGAGTCTGCGAAAAAAAGCAAAGACAAAACGAACGGCAAATCCGCCCCGACGCCAAAAGCCCTGGACACAAAGGATGATCCGGCACAGATCGGAAAACGCAAAATAAACAGCGGCTCAGACAGATTTTTTGGCTGGCTCGGCGGTTCGCAGGAAAAAGAGGTGCAAATCGGCCGGCAACTTGCCCTCGAGGTTGAGCAGCAAGCCAAACTGGTAGAAGACCCGCTCGTTACGGAATATGTAAACCGGGTCGGTCAAAATATTGTTCTGCATTCCGATGCAAAACTTCCGTTTACGATCAAGGTGATTGACAGCGATGAGGTAAATGCGTTTGCACTACCTGGCGGTTTCTTTTTTGTAAACCGCGGCTTGATCCTGGCGGCCGATAATGAGTCGGAACTCGCCGGTGTGATGGCCCATGAGATAGCCCACGTCACGGCGCGACACGCGATGGAAAATCAAGGCAAGGGTGCATTTATTAATTATGCGGCAATCGCCGGAATCATATTTGGCGGCCCGATTGTCAGCGGAGTTTTGCAGAATGGCGGCGGCATACTTGCCGGACTCGCCGGCCTTAAATTTTCGCGCGGTGCGGAAACTGAAGCTGATAATTTAGGTGTTCAGTATCTGTATGCTTCGGGTTATGACCCGAACGGTATGTCAACTATGTTTGAAAAATTGGCGTCGCAAAATCGTAAAAAGCCCGGTACGCTTGCAAAACTTTTTTCGACCCACCCGCAGTCAACCGACAGACGCGATACGAGTGTCGAGCTGGTAGCACGTTTTCCTGAAAAAGAAGAATATGTGATCAGCACATCTGAGTTTCAGCGTGTCAAAAGCCATCTGCTCAAACTAACCAACGCTAAGGCCGGCGTCGTCACCGATTATGACAATCCTGACGACAGCAAACCGACACTCAAAAAACGTCAGCCCGGCGGTTCTGACGGCCCTGTGCTTGATGGCGATACCGGTTCGTCCTCGTCTGACGGCCCGCCAAAACTAAAGAAACGTGACGAGCCCGATCCCAAACCGACCCCGTCACCTGAGCTTTAATTTACTGATACAAACAAAATAAAAAACACGAACTTGCAGAAGTGCAGTTCGTGTTTTTTATTCAGCCGAGCAACGTTAACGCTGACGACAGTAGATTTATTTTCATACTGGGGCGGCTTTAGCCGAACATTGGGCTAAACCCCGAAATCTTTTTTTCAACCCCATCCACTAGCTGAAGCTAGTGGCAATTCTAAGATTTCTTTGGGCATTCAGAGAATTGCCATTAGCTTCCGAGAATTGCCATTAGCTTCCGAGAATTGCCACTAGCTTCCGAGAATTGCCACTAGCTTCAGCTACTGGACAAGTGCTGAATAAGAATACCCGGGCTTTAGCCCAAGCGGCGCTTGAAACCACCACGCTCTAAACTCCTCATCAAACGGGCGGGCGCGATGGTGTTCTTCCTGCGAATCAATATACTTTCGCACCTTTGGTAACAGGGATTCGCTCACCGAAACTGCAAAGTATTCATCCTGCTAGTGAAATTTACCGTGGCACAACTGATTCTTATTTATCCAGTGCGAAGATTCACCTTTGAGCAGCCAGGTTTTGCCCGGAACCAAGAGAAACAAGACAATGTATATGCTGAACCCAACCATTCAATGCTCCGATGAAGATATTCTTTGATCGTGCGTTTTCTCGAATATGCTCGAAGACTTTATACCTGATCGATTCGGTGAGCAGCGGCTGACGATCCTTTGTCGTCCAGACGAAATGTATCCAAACACTTACATGCGGCATATATTCTGTTCATTCGCGAATTGCCACCAGCTTCCGAGAATTGCCACTAGCTTCAGCTAGTGGTTTAGTGTAATAAATAAATAACAGGCGGCTTTAGCCGAACATTGGGCTAAAGCCCGAAATCTTTTTTTCAACCCCATCCACTAGCTGAAGCTAGTGGCAATTCTAAGATTTCTTTGGCATTCTTATCCACTAGAAGCTAGTGGCGATTCTGGCTGAAGCTTGTGGCAATTCTAAATCTCTTAGAGTTCGCGTCTATACTTTTGCTCTTTTGAATTGCCACCAGCTTCCGAGAATTACTACTAGCTTTATGAGCCGTTGCAATGTGCGCTTCGCGGAAAGCCCCTGAAATGAGGCTGATTTTTCTCTCTCAAGAAACACTTTCGCAAATAGCTGATTTATAAAGGCTTTTGCGGAATCGGCTGCTGAATTACGGACGGTTGCTGCTGGACAACCGTGGGCTTGGCCGCCACTTGTTTGATAACGGTCGTCAGAGCCTGCGGGATTTGATTTACAAGAATATCGCCTTCGTTCTCGATGATCTGATCGATCAGTTCAAATTTCGACTTATCAAAATCCTTGGTCATCAGCACACCGTCCTTATCAATCGTCATGGGATAAATACCGAAGAGTTGATTCTTAAAATTCTGAAAGAATGAAACGTCGGCAACCGGAAGGATATTCATCCGTTCAGGATTGGCCGACGGTACGGTTGCACCGATAAGTTCGAGTTGTTCCTTTGATTTTTGGACGTAATCGCTGTTCGGATAGTCGCTCACGACACTCTGAAAATATCGCGAGGCCTGATCGGTTTCTTCCTCGACAAGATAGGTTACGCCTAACTTATAAAGAACCTCGTCCATAAAGCTAAAATTTGGATATTTTTCAATTATCTCGCGAAATCTCGACTGCGAACCCTTGAGGCCGCCTTTTTTCTGATCGACCGAGAGAGTGTAGTAATAGTTAGCGATCAAAAGGTTATGCAGGCCTAAATTATCCTGCACCTGCTGAAGTCTCGCCTCGGTATCGCTTTTCAAAATTGAATTTGGATATTGCTGCAAAAGTGCCTTGAGCCGTGTTTCTGCACGTTTCGCCCTTGTTGCGTCGCGGTCAGGCAAACCGATCTGCCGCATTTCGGACTCGGCGATCTTCAGAACCACTCTGTCGGCAAGCGGATGCGTCGGAAAAAATGTAAGCCAATCCTGATACGATCCGATAGCCTGTATCAGCGAACTCGTTGACCCCTCCAGATAGAATGAATCACCGACGGCAAGTTTTGACATCGGAAGATATGGCGAATCGGGATAGGTCGTAATAATTGTCTGAAACAAAAGGCGTCCGACGTCATAATTCCGTTCGCGAACCTCTTTCGTACCCCGAACGAATAAAGCCCGATCACGCCCTACTTCCACGCTTCCGAGAAGTTCTTCGTACTCGTCGTCACCGCCGCCAAAAATGCCAAGAAATTTTTTCTTTTTCTTTTTCTCTCGCGGCTGGCCAATGGTTGACAGGGGATTTGCCCGCCCCTGAGCAGTTTCGAACTGAGCCGTTTCAGCACGGGTTTGAAACTCACCTACCAATTGTTCGATCGTGTCAACGTCGGTTCTCTCATATTTCTCACCGCGATCCGCCTTACCGCGAAGGCTGTTAACGTCGGTCTGCAGACGCGACGCATCCTTTTCCAGGGCGACCAGGCGGCCGAGTGGCGTATCGAGCTTTTTCTCGTCGTCTTTTTTACTTTTATCTTCTTTATTTTCGTCTTTTAAGACCGAAATGACGCTTCCCAATGAGCGACGGATCCTTTCAAGTTTTTCGCGCATTACTTCCAAACGTTGAAGATCCGTGCCTTCGTTCGGTTTAACCTGAGAAAATCCGTTGGCGGAAAATGCCAAAATAATTACGACAGAAAGAAAAGTTGCTTTTTTTAGATTTAAAAACATAAGATTTTTTTTAGGACTCCGGGATTTTTGCCATAACATCAAACCCAATCTGTCCCTTTTTCAATAAGATTTCTGACCGATGCAGTCGGTTGGCCATCTCCAAAAACCGCAGAACCGGCTACCACGATCTGTGCTCCGGCTTTTACGATCTCACCAATATTTGTCTCGTCGATACCGCCGTCGATCTCGATCTGAACATTCAATTTGCGCTCATCGATCATTCGCTTTAACCGCTTCAGCTTATCAACCATCGTCGGTATAAATTTTTGCCCGCCAAAACCCGGATTGACCGACATCAGCAGAACAAAGTCCGCATACGGCAAAGCCTCGGTCAATGTTTCGAGCGGCGTTGCCGGGTTTACAGCAATGCCCGCTCTGCCACCGGCTTCGGTGATGGCGGTTAGCGTGCGGTGCAGATGAGCGTCCGCTTCTAAATGCACCGAAACCATATCAGCACCCGCTTTTACAAAATCGACCGCATATCGGCCCGGTTCCGAGATCATAAGGTGAGTGTCGATCACCATGTCCGTCGTCTTCCTGATCGATCTGACGACCGGCAGCCCGATAGTGATGTTCGGGACAAAATGTCCGTCCATCACATCAACATGGAGGACCTTAGCCCCGCCTGTTTTCACTTCGTTGATCGCGTCGGCCAGTCTTGTAAAATCGGCCGATAAAATCGACGGTGCTATTTCAAACATTCTGCTTTAGTCTTTTAATTTGTTGCGAAATATGAGCGTTCCGTTGTCTCTGTCCTACGGTCGATCAACAGGTTTTTTTGGCGGATCAGTGACCGCGCCCTTCGCCGGTTTCGGATTAGACGGCCGGTTTGCCGCTGGTTGTGTATTTTTATTCGGTTTATCGGTCGAACTATTGTCTGATCCGGATTCTTTTTTATTTGAGTTAGAATCGGCTGAATTTGAATCTGACTTATTGGCGTTCACGTCCCGCGCCGTGTCTGCCTTTTTCCGATTCGAATTTGAATTCGTTTTCGCCTTTTTTGGCTTATCCGAGATCATTTCCTCAATTTTTTCGGCGTCGTCTTCCTCAATGTTTTGTTTCAGACTGGCGGGTTGATCTACATCGCCCTGCCCCTTGCTGACAACCACCAGGATCAATTGTCCGGTCTTGACGGTCTCACCCGGCTTTGGGATCTGTTCGATTACGGTATTAGGAGCCTCGGAGCTAAAACGATCTGCCCGTTTCTTGATTTTTAGTCCGAGTGATGCGAGTTCCTTTTCACTTTGCGCCAAATTCTTACCGGTAATTTCGGGAACCGATACCTCCTCGCCCTGAAGCGACATATAGACGACGCCAGCCATTCCAAACAGAAATACCGCTCCCATCAGGCCTAATACCGCCAGTCTGCCAATTGCTGAAAATCCGGTGTTAACAAAATTCACTAGTAGATCTCCGAAAAATAATGTTAGTTTAACATTTTTGACTCAAAAGGGAATTATCGCCTTGTAAGGAAAATAATTCAATTAAACCTTCGCACAAACTTCGCGATAAAAAAGCCGTCCATATTATCGCGGTGCGGCCACGTCCGGGCAAATCCATTCTGGGTCACAAACTCTTCCGCAACATCTGGTATAACGCTCCCAAAATCGGTATGCCCGGACAAAAATTTATCTGCCACATCCTCATTTTCCTCATTCTCGATTGAACATGTCGAATAAATGATGGTGCCGCCACGACTTACGAGTTTTGATGCGTTATTCAGTATTGAGAGTTGTTTCCTGGATAGACCGGTGAAATCCGCAGGCTTTAGTAAGTATCGCAGCTCCGGGTTGCGGCGTATCGTTCCGGTGCCTGAACACGGTGCATCGACCAATACGACGTTAAAACTTTCGTCGCCAAACGGGAGAGCTTTTTCGGCGTTATATTGAATGATCTTGACATTGTCCGCCTGTTGGTTCCGGCAGTTATCCCGAAGTAGGTCCACCCGCGGCCAATAGAGATCTCCGGCTGCGGCAAGCCTTGTTTTTGTACTAAAGCGACGGGCGATCATACCGATTTTACCACCCGGGGCCGCACATACATCCAAAATTTTGCCATCCGCCGGTATCTCGACCGCCGCTGCTACCATTTGCGAAGCCTCGTCCTGCAAATATATCAGGCCCCGGCGAGCAAGCTCGAATAAGCGCGGGTCGTGACTATCCGTGACATAACAACCTTCGACATAGCCCGAGCGAGTGGCCGCGTCAACGAGAGAACGGCCTTCAACATTGAGTTCGCCGATGATTCGAAAGGATGTTTGCGGAATATCATTGTTCGAACGGGCTATTTTTTCGGCCTTTGCAATACCGAATCCGCCGATCCATTTTTCAACAAGCCATCGGGGATGCGATGTTTCGACCGAGAGCCTTTCGGCGTCATCCGAAAATGATAATTCTACCTTTTCCCTTGCAGCACGTCTGAGAACGGCGTTCACAAATCCTTTTGCCGATGTTTTCCTGGCACGGCCGACAAGATTCACACTTTCGTTTATTGCCGAATACTGAGGAATTTTATCCAGATAGATCAGCTGATATAAAGCTAACCGGAGAGCGACGCGAATCTCAATGTCGAGCTTTTTGGCGTTTGCCAGTTTCTCGATTATTTTGTCCAGATAAAGCTGACGACGCAATGTTCCAAGAGTTAATTCGTGGCAGAGAGCTCTATCGACCGGCATGAGTTCGGCCTCAAAGACCGGCAGCAAAATTGACGAATAGGCCCTCTCCGTTTCAATGCGCATCAATATATCAAATGCCGCCGTGCGTGCCGGTGAGATTTTCATTCAGGAACCTTGTATAGAGGGTTTTTGCGCTTGATTATGCGTTGCGAATAGTCGATCCCGGATCCTTTTTGCAAACCCGCGTCAACGGTAATGCGTTCGTCAAATACAAAGCATTCGCCTTGCCAAAGGGTCTCGTAAACCGGCGTTTTCGCAAGATAATTCAGGATCCCGCCTTCGAGTTGAAAGACTTTCTCAAAACCCATCTGTTTCAGATACGGAGCAAATTTTTCACATCTTATGCCGCCGGTGCAAAACATTGCGATTCGTTTATGCTTATCAGGATCGAGATTTTTCGCCGCAAAATCGGGAAGATCGCTGAATTTTTTGGTTTTAGGATTTAATGCACCGCGAAAGGTACCTGTTTTATACTCGTAATCATTTCTTGCATCGAGTACGACGGTTTCCGGGTCGGTGATAATGTCGTTCCATTCGCCGGGTTTAACGTGCGTTCCGTGGCCGAGCGATATATCCACGCTTTGTTTTAATGTAACGATCTCAGGCTTGATCTTCACGTCGATTTTGCGAAACGGAGCAGCGTTATGAAATGTGGTTGTGAAAACAAGCGTTGTCGCGAAAATAGTTTCAACTGTCTTTATAAACGCATCGAGTTTATCAGCCTCGCCGCAAACCATCCCGTTATATCCTTCGTTTGCAATAATTAACGACCCGCGAACGCCAAGACGGTCGAACGCGGCCGAGAGCTTATCCTTAATCTCCACAAGTTTTCCGACGGCCGCGAGATTTTTGAATTCGTAGAAGGCAATTATTTGAATCGTTTTTGTATCTTCCATCGTTAAATCAGGTTCCTAAAATCGTGCCGGCCTGTATTTTTATGCCGTTTAGAAAATCGCGGACCGGCATCCGCCTTTTTCCTTCAGGCTGAATTTCCTCGATCTTCAAAATCGAACCGCCGCCGCAGACGACGAAAAACTCATCGCCGCGAGCCCCGATCACCTCACCCGGCATTTTTTTTTCCGCACCATTGCCGTCAACGGGAAAAGCTCTCCAAACGGTAAGTTTAGTTTCCTGCAAATAGGTGAATGTCGAAGGAAACGGTTGAAATCCGCGAACACGGTTCGAAATTTCAGTTGCCGACAGCCGCCAATCGATCAGCCCGTCGTCCCGTTTCATTATCGGAGCAAATGTTGCAATATCATCGGCTTGCTGATTCGGTTCAATCTCGTTAAGACGTTTCAAAGTGTCTGACAATAGATCGGCTCCGGCGAATGATAATCTGGACGTCAGATCGATCGCAGTCTCATTGCCATCGATCGCAATAGCCCTCTGCAATAGTATCGGCCCGGTATCCAAGCCGGCGTCCATCTGCATTGTGGTCACGCCCGTTTCCGTTTCTCCGTTGACTATCGCCCAATTGACCGGGGCGGCCCCGCGATATTTCGGAAGCAAAGAAAAATGAACGTTTACCGCGCCATTCGAAAATGCCCGTAAATATGTTTCCGGCAGGATCCGGCCATACGCGACGACGATCGCGACGTCCGCCGCATGCGATTTAAAAATATCCAGAGCCTCGCCCGTTTTGATTTTTGTTGGTTGAAAAATCGGGAAGCGATTAGCTATCGCAAATTCCTTGACCGGTGAAAAGGCAATCTTATTACCGCGTCCCGAAGGTCTGTCGGGCTGTGTGTAAACTGCAACAACGTCGTGGCCGTCGGATACCAATCTTTGAACGGACGGAACGGCCGCCTGCGGGGTACCCATAAAAACTATCTTCATTTTAGTCCCAAACGAAGTGCATCGGCCATTACAAAAAATATCCAGTTCTGCTCCATCGAACCTCGAATAAGATGAGCATTTACACCGGTCGCAAATATCGCGACGTCTTCGCCCGCGTGTGTCTCAGCCCCTAATGGGATATGAGCTTCCTGTTTATAATCAGGATCTAAAACCTGCTCCTGTTTGAGCGTCGGCCGCTCGCCGGCTCTGGCACCCGTTCCGTTTGCGTAACCAAGTGTGGTAAACGGTTTTCTGTCGCGGTCGAGCGTATAATTTTCCTCGACCGATCCGTTGGCGTCTATCTCTTTGACTAGCCCAAGAATATTATTGCCGCGGGCCGGATATCCCTGGATAAAAAAAACGTGGCTGTGATCCGCCGTGACGATAATCAGCGTTTCGTCCAAATTTACCTTGGCGACCGTCGTCCGAACCGCATCTGACAGCTCAACCGTATCTTTCAGTGCTCGAAATGCGTTGCCATCATGATGCGCGTGGTCGATGCGCCCGCCTTCGACCATCAAAAAATAGCCTTTGTTATTGTTTGAAAGAATATCGATGGCCTTAGAGGTCATTTCCGATAATGACGGCTCTTCCAAGGCATTTTTTTGCCTGTCGTGTTCGTATTTCATATGCGACGGCTCAAAGAGGCCAAGCAGATGCCTGGTTTTTTTTACGTCTATCGCGTCAAACTGCTGTTTGTTCCAAACGAACTCCGAATCTTTGTACTTCGTCAGCCATTCCCTAGTTAAATCGCGGCCGTCGAGCCTTTCACCCGTGCGGGCAGGGTATTCAGGGTCTGCCGTCCCTTTGGGCATAAATTTTGATCGCCCGCCGCCGATGGCTACTTCGAGGCCGTCGCCATAGCCAAATTCGATCAACTGACGGGCTATGTCCGGAAACTTTGCCTCGTACGCATCCTTGCTTCTTAAAAAAATATCGGCGTCCGATTCCCAATCTCGAGCGGCCGTATGTGCGTAACAGGCAGCGGGGGTCGCATGCGTAACTCGTGCTGTAGAAACGACACCGGTCGATTTTCCGGCCTCTTCGGCAAATTCCAGGAGCGTTTTTGTTTCATTACCGGCAACCGTTTTATAATTTCCATGCTGCGCGTTCTGATTTACTGAAATGAGGCCTTCGTCCGTTTTTACACCCGAAATCATTGCCGACATCGTAGGCGCCGAATCCGGTGTCTGTTGATTTGTAGTGTAAGTTTTAGCCAAAGCCGAAAAAGGAAATTCCTCAAAACTCAATCTATTTTCCTCACCGCTTTCCCCGCGCATCTGCCCCTCAAATATCCGGGCCGCCGTCAACGTCGAAATCCCCATCCCGTCGCCGACAAAAAGTATGACATTTTTCGCTTTGCCCTTCCGCAGCTTTGTTTTTTTTGCCCGTTCGAGCGCATTCCAGCCGTCACGCCGCCATGTTTCAGCCGACTCAACACGCTTTACCGGAAGCGGCGTCGGTGAAACCTGTGCCAATGACGATAGGACAAACGTAAAATAGATAATGGCCGCAAAAGCCTTGTGGAAAGTAAATTTCATAAATATTTTCCGCTAAAAAAGTTAAGTTCACCGTCAGCAATAAAATCGGAACGTCATATTTTCTGCGCAGTCGATTTTCCCTGCATAAATTGCAGGAGGTATTCTCTCCCGCCCGCCTTTGAGTCGGTTCCGCTCATATTAAACCCGCCAAACGGATGAACCCCGACCAACGCTCCTGTGCATTTTCTGTTCAGATACAGGTTACCTACGTGAAATTCACGTCGCGCCCGATCAAGGCGTTCTTCGGACGCCGAATATAACGCTCCCGTCAAGCCAAATTCCGTATCGTTTGCGATCTCAAGAGCGTGGTCAAAATCCCGTGCCTTAATCACGGCCAAAACCGGTGCAAAAACCTCTTCCTGCTCGATGGCTGATCCCGGAGCTACGTTGTCGATGATCGTTGGTTCGATAAAAAAACCTTTCGTCTCGTCACCGGTCCCACCGGTTAAAACGGTGCCGCCTTCGTCAACGCCTTTTTTAATGTAGCCGAGGGTATTGTCAAACGAGCGTTTATTAATTACCGCAGCAACATTTGTGTCGCGCTCGGTTGGCTGACCTATCTTAAGGTTTTTGGTCAGAGAAACTACTTTTTCAACCAATTCGTTGTGAATTTTTTCGTCAACTATCAGCCGCGAACACGCCGAACATTTCTGGCCCTGAAAACCAAACGAAGACGAGACTATGCCGCTTGCGACTGCGTCGAGATCGGCGGCGTCATCGGCAACGACGATCGCGTCTTTGCCGCCCATTTCCGCAACGACCCGTTTGATCCATATCTGGCCGGGACGAGCCTTTGCGGCTTCTTCGTTAATATGAAGGCCGACGCCTTTCGAACCGGTAAACGAGACGAATCTGGTTTTGGGATGTGTCACCATCGCTTCGCCTGTCTCAGCGCTTCCGCTGATAAAGTTCACAACGCCATTTGGAAGCCCGGCTTCCTCGACAATCTCCATAAATTTCGCGGCGATCGTCGGCGAATCAGAGGATGGTTTTAGAACAACCGTATTTCCGGCCACAACTGCGGCCATGCTCATACCCGCCATGATCGCAAGCGGGAAATTCCACGGCGGGATCACAGCGCCGACGCCTAGCGGAATATATTCAAACCGGTTCTTTTCACCCGGGAACGGGGTTACAGGCTGCTCGGCTGCCCAGCGAAGCATCTCGCGGCCGTAAAATTCACAAAAATCAATAGCTTCAGCGGTGTCGCCATCTGCCTCTGCCCAGGTTTTAGAAACCTCAAAAACCATCCATGCCGAAAGCTCATGTTTTCGCTGACGCATAATGTCTGCGATTTTGAATAAATAATTTGCGCGCTCCGCAGGATCAGTATATCCCCAGGTCTTAAATGCTTTAGTGGCCGCGGTAATTGCCTGTTCGACCAAATCCGTATTCGTATCGCCCTCCGAAAATATACCGACAACCTCAGACCTCTCGGACGGATTGATACTATTAAATTTTGATTCGAGAGAGATTTTTTCACCATTGATGATGATCGGATATTCACGTCCAAGTTCGCCACGCACTTTATCGATCGCACTCCGCATTGCGTCAGCGTTTTCGGGTCTGGAAAAATCTGTAAATGGTTCGTTTTTGAATTCGTCCAATGTTTTCTGTGTTTGCATATTTATGTTGTTAAATTGTAAATGCCAAAGGGTTGCGATGGCCGCTTTTTCGAGCAGAAAATAAATAAGTTCCGTCTCTAAAGCCTACCGGTTTTTACTTCGGGCGATTTCCCGCTTCTCCCATTTATCCAAAATCTCGGGAAAAACGGGAGGCTCGTCCTTTTGCCACGCTACGACAAATCGCGGCTCATTTGAGTCGCAATTATGCTTTACGTAGCTAAGTATCAGACACCAGCCTTCGCCGAGATATTTGTTGAGCTCCCCGCTCGAATCGAGTTCCGCCGTCAGTCTTGTTTCTTTAATATCCAATCTGGTTCCACTTCCCTGTTTTTTGTAAAGTCCTGATCTTTCGTTTTGCTAATTGACGTTTTAGCGGCGTCATGCGGTCAAGAAAAACGATCCCGTCGCAATGATCCGTCTCGTGTAGAATACAACGGGCCGCAAGGCCGTCCACATCAAGCTCGAATTCAACCCCGTGTATATCTTTTGCTCTTGCAATTACGCGCATTTCCCGCTTTACAGCCTGGAACAATCCCGGAAAAGAAAGGCAGCCTTCGTCACCGGTCTGTTCGCCTTCGATACTGATAATTTCAGGGTTGACGAGTACGTGACGCTGAGGCTCACTGTCCTCGACCGAGACGTCCATAACAAAAATCCGCTTTGAAACTCCAACCTGCGGAGCCGCAAGCCCGACGCCGTCCGCATTTTTCATAGTTTCAAACATATCCGCGACAAACGCTTCGAGTTTTTCGCCAAATTCCTCATGCGCCACCGGTTTGCCTACCGATAGCAGCACCGGCGACGGATAATGAACTATCTTTAACAAAGACATAAATTACTCGTCAAACAGCCGGATTCGGGACTATTTTCGATCTTTCCCGATTGGCCCAATTACACAGCTCTTGTGAATCGCTTTCACTCAGCCTGGCATCGCCATGCAGCCATAAATAGGATGGCAGGGGCATCGCTCCCGATTCGACCATTTCACATATTTCCTCAAGTTTGTGAGCCTTTTTTTGCGGTGAATATGTATTGAAAATACTAAAATTCAAATGGCGTCGGGCGTCATCAATATGATCTTTCAAAAACCATCCGCTCGGTTGGATGTTTGAATACCACGGATATACAGTTTTATTCGAATGACAATCATTACACGAACGGCCAATTATCTGTGAAATATCGGCCGGCACCAGGATCGACGATTCGAGCGTCTCCGTTTCCGTTATAGGCGGATTTGCCTTGTCAATCCTAAAAAATTGAAGCACGAGGAACGCGGCGATCAAAGTGCCGGTAAAAATTTTGATTAACTTTTTCGTCATCGGCTCTTTGCAAACTTACTCAAAGCCTAATGTTACTACATCGGGCAGTTTTTTGAAAAAGCGCTCAGGTCATTGCAAACCAAACAAACCAACACTTTTCATGCTGCCGGCATCTCACAAACTTGATACTCATCAGATGATTAACTATCGTAACGTTATGCTGAGACCGACGGTTATTGCGATTCCCATTTTTGCCCTGCTAATAGCGGGTGAGGCCCTTTGGGCATTTTTGAAACGGTCGGACGAATACGGAGACAGGAAAGATACCTGGGGAAACATTTTTCTGGGTTTTATGAGTGTTTTATTCGGAGCATTGTTCGGACTCGCGACCGCCGGAATATATCTCTATTCTTATGAAATTGCCCCGTTCAAATTTCCGGCTGAGGCCTGGTGGTCTTGGATGATTCTGTTTTTTGTGGATGACCTTGCCTATTACATTTTTCACCGTGTAAGTCATGAATCACGGCTGTTTTGGAATTTTCATGTTGTCCATCACTCAAGCGAGCGTTACAATTTGAGCGTTGCGGTCAGACAAAGCTGGTTTGGCGGCACGGTTTACTGGATATTTTATGCACCGATAATGCTGCTCGGATTTGCACCCTGGATGTTTGCTTTGGTTCACGGATTCAATCTGGTCTATCAGTTTTGGATCCACACAAAGTTTATAAAATCGCTCGGCTGGCTCGAATATATTCTGAATACACCCTCGCATCACCGTGTTCATCACGGGGTTAACGCTCCCTACATAGATAAAAACTACGCCGGAGTTCTTATCATCTGGGACAGAGTATTCGGAACGTTCGTTTCTGAATCCGAAGAGCCGAGATACGGCATTATTAAACCGATAAAGAGTTATAACCCGCTCTGGATCAACACACACGGCTGGTTCGAAATGTTCGAAACGATGAAGAGGCAGTCGACTTTAGCGGCAAAGATCCGCTGCATATTTGCATCGCCAAATATGGATCTAAGACCAAATTAAACAGCATATCCGTCTCGACGGTTTGCTCACATACACCTGCCGTTAATATACTTACCTACGTATGAATGAACGAAAAATCAGAGTTTTGGTCGCCAAACCCGGCCTCGACGGCCATGACCGAGGAGCTAAGGTAATAGCTCGTGCATTACGTGACGCCGGTATGGAAGTGATCTACACGGGTCTTCGGCAGACGCCGGAGATGATAGCAACGGCGGCCCTGCAGGAAGACGTTGACGCCGTCGGCATCTCGATCCTCAGCGGTGCGCACAATACGCTTTGTCCGCGGATCGTCAATCTGCTTCACGAAAACGGGATGGATGATACTCTGATTTTGGTCGGCGGAATCGTTCCGAACGAAGACATTGCTGCGTTGAAATCAAATGGTATATCGGAAATATTTCTTCCGGGAACATCAACCGACGATATTGTTAAATTTATCCGTGCAAATGTGCGAATGCAATAGTATGCCATCATACTTGCTCCTCGCAGAATGTTTATTACAATCAAGTATGCTATAATCTAATTAAAATTGAGAGAGGAAATTTCTATGAAAAAACTAAATAAATTATTCTTGGCTTTTGCTTTTGTTGTAACGATCACTTTTATCGGCAGCGGCCTAAATTCAAATGGCTCGTCATCGGTCAACGCACAGGATACGATGTTGGGTAAGGTTGGCGACAAGGTAGAAAACACAACGAAGAAAGTCTATGAGAGCTCACGCAGGGTCGGTACGACTATTGGCAAACGAACCTGGAACGGCACGAAATGGGTTGCAAGCAACTCCTGGAAAGGCGGTAAGTGGATTGCTGTAAAAACCAAAAACGGAACCAAATGGGTTTATCGAAAAGGTAAAGGAGCTGTCACAGGCACCAAAAAGCGAATTCCATAAAACAAAATTTCGCTTAGGCAAGACGGGCGGTCAAACGTGGTTATTACCGACGTTTGACCGCCCTTTGTTCTTTTTGTTCTACTAAATGAAGGAATATGAAAAAATCGATCAGGATTGCGGGCGGACAGGGATTTTGGGGTGATCTATTGAGCGCACCCGTCGATCAGGTCAGGAAAGGGCCGATCGACTATTTAATGCTGGATTATCTGGCAGAAGTCACGATGTCGATCCTGCAAAAGCAGCGTTCACGCAACGCGGAGGCGGGATATGCCAGAGATTTTGTCGCCCTTATGCACGAGATCCTTCCGGATTGTGTCGAAAAGAATATTAAAGTCCTGTCAAATGCCGGCGGTGTAAATGTTGCCGGTTGTGCCGAGGCGATCCGCGACACCGCCAGCGGTCTGGGCCTGAGCGGCAAGGTGAAAATTGGCGTCGTCACAGGTGACGATATTCTTGACAAACTTGATAAGTTTATTGCTGACGGCGTCGCCATAAACAATATGGAAACCGGCGAGCCGCTTTCGTCTGTCCGCGAGCAGGTTCAATCAGCAAATATTTATCTCGGCGCCGAGCCTCTCGTCGAGGCTCTCGGAAAAGGAGCCAATGTGATCGTCGGCGGGCGGCTGACCGATACAGGACTTACGCTCGCACCTCTTATGCACGAATTTGGTTGGAATTTTGACGATTGGGACAAAGTTTCCGCCGGAACGATCGCGGGACACATTATCGAATGCGGTGCCCAATCGAGCGGCGGTAATTGTCAGTATAATTGGCAGTCAATCCCCGACATGGCAAATGTAGGATTCCCCATCGTCGAAGCATATCCAAACGGCGAGTTCGTTGTAACAAAACACGACGGTACGGGCGGCCGCGTCAACATTCAATCCGTCAAAGAGCAGCTCCTTTACGAAATGGGCGATCCGCACGAATACATCACGCCGGACGTGGTGGCAGATTTCGCCTCGATAAATCTCGAAGCCGCCGGGGAAAACCGTGTCAAAGTCTTCGGCATTACCGGTCATCCGAAGACCGATTTCTACAAAGTCTCGATCGCATATTCCGGCGGCTGGAAATCGGTCGGAACGCTCGTGTATTCCTGGCCCGAAGCGTACGAAAAAGCCAAAGCCGCGGATGCAATACTTCGGACGAGACTCGACAGTCTCGGTCTGAAATTCGACCACGTTTTAACCGAATTCGTCGGCGTCAATGCCACACACGGCCATCTCGCGGGCGATCCGTCACCCGACATACCAGAAGTTCAGTTCCGCATCGGCGTCCGCGGCCAGACACGAGCCGACGTAGAACGCTTCACAAAAGAGATCGCACCGCTCATCCTGACCGGTCCCCCATCCGTCACCGGCTTCGCCGGCGGCCGTCCAAAAGTCGAAGAGATAATGGCATACTTCCCTGCTTTAATACCAAAAACGCTGATCGAACCGAGAGTCGAAATCGTTGAAGCTTGAAGGTTCAAACTTCAATTTGTTTTGGAACAGACAGGCTTAAGCATGAACTCATAAAATGCGTTATTTCTCAAGAAATGCAGCGATGCCTTTTTTACAATCTTCCGTCATTCGGGCAGCCGCGTTGACTTCGGCTCCGGCTTCCAGTGCCGCGTGAAATGTCATGCCGTCCAGTTGATAAAGAAGCTTTTTGGAGAGAATGACCGCCGGGCGGCTGACTTTTGCATAAACCGAAACATAATTTTTTACTTCTGCTGCAAAATTCAATTCGTCAAAAATGCGATTGACCAAACCGATTCTTTCGGCTTCTAGAGCAGAAAATTCAAAACCCTGCGTTGCCAGTTCGAACGCCCGCTTTTCCGATAAATTACGCCTCAAAATAGCCATCACGATCGCTGGAACAAAACCTATTTTTACCTCGGGATATCCGAATCTTGCCGATTCCGTCGCCAAAACAAGATCGCAGGCCGTTGCCAGGCCGCAGCCGCCGGCCAATGCCCGCCCGTGAACCGCCGCTATAACCGGAATCTTCACCTTTCGAATCAACGCAAACAATTCCGCAAGCCTTTTTGCGTCCTCGAGATTTTCCTCGTAAGACGCGGACGCGATCTTCTGCAATGCCGAAAGATCGGCACCGGAACAAAAATCCTTTCCGGCACCCTGTATGACAATTGCCCGCACGCTTTCATCCCGATCAGCATTACGCAATGCTTCTTTCAGCGATTTAATAATCGAATCATCAAGGGCGTTGCGTTTTTCCGGGCGATTCAACGTCAGGAAGCGAATCGAATCTTCGTTTGTAACTAGCAAATCAGGCATTCTCTTTCGATGTTTTGACTATCGAAGTCAGCATTTTAATAAGTTCGACGCATTCGCCGTTTATCGATTCATACTCTTTGTTATCCAAATATTTACCTTCAAGCAGAATCATAAGCCAAAACTCCGTCTCCGAAGCTCGTTTCATAACGATATACATATCATGTCCGAATCCCTGCCGAGAATCAGTTTGTATCGTTCCCTCGCATGCTTAGCAATATATGTTCCTGAAATCAGGATCTGTTTGCTTAGCACATACTCTTTCTTCTCCTCAGACAGATACCGATACAATGTCACTATCCTTAAAGCGAACTTTATCGCTTTTTCAGTTACAAGACTTTTGCTCATATGCTTTGTAAATAAAGTTAATAGTTCATAGTTTAAAGTTTTTTTGGACTGGCCACTACAAACTATCAACTATTAACTAATTCTTAAATTGAGTGGCACGATCAATTTCTGTTGCAAAATTTTCGATAATTCGAGAAACGATAAAAATCTGTTCTCCGGCTTCTTTCCAATTCCGCTGTTCGATTGCTTCGCGCACGCCGGGCAAGGTTTTCACGCCGTAGCCTGTGTAAAAGCCGGGAGCATATATCTGATGCCGGAACCAATCGCGTCGCGGTAATCCTTCGCTGCTCGTTAATTCCCGCTCAGTTTTGTATAGAATCGCGTCAATTGATCTTTGAGCTCCCGAAGATAATTGCCTGGTATTTGCGGCTTTCTCATAACCTTTCGCACTCGCCTGCAATTTCGTCACGGCATTCTGAAGCGGGGCAAAATTAATATAAGGAACATCACTTTTAGGTTTCGGCAAAAAAAACGTTTCCGTTGGATCCTGAACATTTTTTAGCATCCCGTTTTCTATCATCTGATTCATCGCACTGGTTTCGTCACGTATCGTATCCGCCAATTTCTCGACTTCATCAGCATACCGGCTAATCGTCTCCGAAAAATTTGAAAACTCAAACGGCAATGTGTCTGCATTCGCCAGCCGCAGTGTAGCGTGCCCGCAGAATTTTGCCAGCGCAATGCCGTAAGCAAAACCCGGATCACCAAAACGCGTGTAATGATCGAATGAGTCGTAAACAGAATGATAGGAACCGCCGCCGTCTTCCCCGCCAAACCCGATGTTAAGCGATGCGATTCCCAAATGCTGTAGAAACGGGGTGTAATCCGAACCGGAACCGAGGGCGTAGATCCGCATATCGTCCCGCGCGAGCATTTCCTTACGCACCGACGGAGAGCCGTTTACGATCTGCTCCGCCCGTGATCGTTCCCAAACGGTGAGTTTCGTTTGCGGATCGGGAACATCGCGGGCGACATCGTTTATAAATTTTTCAAGCGTGTGTGAGCCGCCCATTCCGAGAAATCCACGGCCGTTTGAATCGGTATTGATGTAGACTGCGGCTTTTTGTCGAAGTTCCGTCGCGTGCTGCTCGACCCATTCGGTTGAGCCAAGCAGCCCTTGTTCCTCACCGTCCCAAGCGGCATAAATGATGGTGCGTTTTGGTTTCCAGCCGGTTTTTGCCAATTCGCCGAGTCCGCGTGCTTCCTCCATCATGGCAACTAGCCCGCTAATTGGATCGTCGGCTCCGTTTACCCAGGCATCCCGATGATTTCCTCGAATGATCCATTGATCGGGGCGTTCTTTACCTTTCATCGTCGCGATGACGTTGTATATCGTTACGGTGTTCCAATTGAATTCGAGTTTCAGATGAACTGTCGGTGTTTTTCCGCCAAAATGGTAGGTCAGCGGCAATGCTCCGCGCCAGGACTCGGGCACGACTGCTCCGTCCAAATTGCGCAGGAGCGGCAATGCATCCGAATATGAGATAGGCAGAACCGGAATTTTAGTTAATGTTGGTGCTTCTTTTATAGGCAGGCGTTTGGCATCTTTCGTCGCTCCGATACCTTTGGTGAGCGGGTCGCCGGGATGCAGCGGCATATCCATTACGGAACCACGCTGCACGCCGTTCTCGTTTCTCCAGGCTCCTTTCGGATAAACGTCACCTTGATAAAACCCGTCATTTTCAGGATCGGAATAGATCAGGCATCCGACTGCGCCATGCTCCGCCGCGACCTTCGGCTTGATCCCGCGCCACGAGCCGCCGTAACGCGCGATGACGATCTTCCCTTTCACGTCAATGCCGCGCCTTTCCAGTTCCTCGTAGTCCGCCGGAATTCCGTAATTTACATACACCAGCGGTGCGGTAACATCACCGTCAATTGAATAGGCGTTATAAGACGGAAGCTGTTCGCTTTGCTGCCCCGACGTAGCATCGCCCTGAACTTCAGGTTCGTAAAGCTTCAATGTGAATTTTTCCGGTGCGGTCATTTCCACCAGACGCGTTTTCGGCGTCGGAAAAAGGACATCAAACTGTTCGAGCTTCGTTTCATAGCCCCAAGATTTAAATAACGAAGCGATGAAATCGGCATTCTCCTTATTAAATCGCGAACCGATATGATGCGGGCGTGCTGACATTCGCTTCATCCAATTGCTAAGATTGTCAGCCTTTAGTCCGGCATCAAACCGGGCTTCAAGAGCTTTCTGCACTTTAGAATTTTCGGAAGAAAATCCCATCACTGATTTTCCACCCGTAATAACGGATTGAGCTGCTATCGAAAACGAGAGTAGCAATACAACAAAAGCACGTGCGATCGAACTTAGCATATTTCACCTGTATTTTAATTTCTGAATAAAGTTTTTGTATTGTATGACGATTTCGGAAATGCTCCAACTGAACTGTTACCTTAAACCCAGATCAACAGCTTCCGTTTCCGTGATTTCGACGGTCATCCGCAGCAGCGCGGTCGAGAATGTCTTGCCTTGCGCATCGGTCATCAGCGAAAGAGTTCCGCCGCCGCCGAGCGATTCATGAAGCAAAAAATTCAGCGCGCCCAGGTTCGGCAGTTCAAAACGCTCGACCCCACCTTTGACCATATCGCCAAAATGATCTTTTACACGTTCGGCTGTTACTTCGCGGACGAGCAGTGGATAATATTGGTCTTTCAGAGCGATCAGCCCGACATTTGCAGTATCGCCCTTATCGCCCGAACGAGCGTGGGCAAGTTTTACTAATTGTATTTTCATTAAGGATGATTTTAACCGACAACCGCCGAATGCGACAAATCCACAGCCCTGGCCATCGGATCATCTGCGATTTCATCGATCAAACCAATAGAAAATGCGCGGCGGGCACCGATCGGCGATGCAGTAAAAAACATTTCGAGTGCGTTGCACCGGCCGATCAGTCGCGGCAATCTCTGAGTTCCGCCCCATCCGGTTATAATTCCAAGCCCGGTTCCCGGATGAGCAAATTGAGCAAGCGGCGAAGCTATCCGCCAGTCACACGCAAGTATCAGATCCAAAGCGCCGCCAAAGCAAAAACCGTTTATTGCCGCCATCGTATTTTGCGGCAAATTTTCTATCTTTTCCATCAACCGCTGTCCTTTCCGCGCGAAACCGGGAGCCTCACCCTGCTTTACCGCGGAAACCTCACGCAGATCCGCACCCGATGCAAAACTCTCTCCCGTTCCCGTAAAGATTATGCAGTTAATTTTTGTATCCGCCGCATATTTATCGACTATTTTATCTAATTGATCCAGAACCGCAATCGAAATCGGATTCCGCATCTCCGGCCGATTAAACCGCACAATTATTCCGTCGTGAAAATTTTCGATCATTATTGCGTTAGACATTTTTTGTTCCCGAAACAATCGTCCAAAGCTTAGGCAATACTTGAAGATTTATTTATCCAAAAGTGAATCTGATAGTGATCGCCGACCGCAAGAATTTCTTCCTGCATCTCATCTCATTCCCGCTGTCCGAACCAGTAGCAAAGGCCGTCAGGGGCGATGGCAAAGAAGGCTCTGAATTTCGAGCCGTCGTTGCGGTTCTCGGCTTTTATTTGGCCGACATTGTATCCATTTGCTGTGAATTCATCCCGCAGGGCTTCGATGTCGTCCGTGTGAAAGGCACATCCGTCCTGCTCCGGGTCGCCGCCGTTCTCAGCGATCGCAAACTGAACCCCGTCGCGTTCGAGCACAGCCATCTTAACAGGCTCGTGCGTCTGCTCGACAACGCTGAATCCCATCTTTTCCACATAAAAAGGCACCGCCATCCCGACGTCCGCAACCGGTAAATTCATCGCGTCACCCTGATAACCATAAGCCGAAAGTATTCTAGCCATATTCGCTCTGCCATCCTCCAGTTTCGGAAGTTAGATAATAATATGAAAACCTGAAATCGCACCAATCAAACGGCCATAAAACTAACCATTAGAAAATGCGCGATCCAGCGTTTCTCGACGCCTCCGATCAGCCCAGTTTCCAATGCCTCGTCTGCCATAGAAAAATTTTATTAAAACCTTAGAATCTTACAAATTACGAATTTCTTCGATCATTTCGATCCAAAATCTAAGATTACCATTTGTGCGTTCGGCAGGGCCGATGACGTAGGGTTTTAACTCCTCTTCGTAACGATGACGAAGGATTTCGACATCGAGATTGGCGGCGTTTGCGAGGTATTTCACATCTTCGATATCACGCGGGTAGTTTCTGCTAACTTTGGAAAGGACAATGTCGTAGGGATCCATGACGGACAGGCGTATTTGCTTTAGTAATGGTGATTCTATTAGAATCAGCCGTTTTTTATAATCGTCCGGCACTGTCGCGACGGCACCGACAGGATCGAGGTAAACGCCGTACTTAGTGTGAAGAGGCGAGTTTTTACCCGAAAGGCCGACGAGAAAATCATAACGGTCCAGAATCACCGCGCTCAGTACGTCAACGTCTTCGGTCGGACGCGGCAATTCGTATAGGAGCGTGATCGCGAATCCGCCAAGGCAGTGGAAATGAACTTCCGAATCAAGTGCGCGGTCGATCTCTGTTATAAATGACAGCCACGGTTCGGGTATAGGTTTATCCGGCATAGTTTAGAGATTCCGGCGAAAGATTGGTTAACAAACGCCAATGCCTGGCGGCTTCGGATCGATGGGCGGTGAGCCATTTTCGTTCAGCATTTGTCATTGATGCGTTGCAGAGTGTGTCTTCATGAAACAAAAGCGATCTCTCCAGTTCGGATTCCCTGCGCTTTAATTTCACGGCGGTTTTCTTATCTCCAGCTAACTCAGCCATGCTCCGGGCGACACTTGCTACAAACCCTAAACGATTTTGAAGGTCATTTACCTTTGCGGCTTTTATAAGCTCATTCCAATCCATGTTCGGAAATGTCAGGACAAGCCACGGCAAAGCCTCAACCAGCCTGGCTTCCCGGTTGTCGGATTTTAAAGCCGACAGCAGCACGACAGCGGGATTTTTCTTTGGCGAAGGTTTGAGGTAGGAAAACCCCTTGTAACCAAGCGCCGTCAGATTAGCCCTAAGTTGTTCGTCCGAAACCTGGCTAAGCCGCATAAATGCATTATCAGCTGGCATTTCGGTAGGCTGGAGGCCGAAGACTCTTACCGCTTTTTTTCGCAACGCATTTGTCAGCGAACGCTTGCCTCCTTCGAGCAAAGAGAGGTACGTTTGAGACAGGCCGAGAGAATGCGCAGCTTCAACTTGCGTTAACTTATTTTGTTTGCGATATTCGACCAACTGCTTTCCGGTCATAACATTCAACATAGAAATAATATTACTTTCGCTTAAATATTACAAGATGTGTAATATTTCTCGAATTGATCTAACTGATTAAAAGTGGAATGGTTATACTGAATCCGGCAGTATTAACGGGGCTCACTGAGCTGCGCTACTCGCACGACGATGTCCAGAGCCTCTGCGACCCTCTCATTCATAAGACAAAAGCGCCGATATGCGGCTTATTGGTGTTCAGACAAGTTTGCAAAGCAAGTATCAGCGATTCGCGGACGTTTTCGGGGGTGAGGATAGCATCGACGAGGCCGCGGGCGGCGGCGTGTTTGGCGTCGAGCTCTTTGTCGTAGGTGTCGCGGACGGTTTGCATTTCGGTGAGCGTTTTTTCGTCGGGCTGTTTGCCTTCTTTTTTTAGCTTTTCGATCTGCGTGCCGAAGATCGCCTGGGCGGCGGAATCGCCTTCCATGACGCCCATCCGGCCGGTCGGGAGCGAGAAGATAAAGTCGGGGTCAAAACCCTGCCCGGCCATCGCGTAATATCCGGCGCCGCTGGCGTGGTTTATGGTCAAGACAATTTTGGGCACGGCTGCGGTCGCCATTGCCTCGACAAAACGGGCACCGGCGCGAATAATGCCGCTATGTTCGGCCTCGGCACCGACCATAAAACCGGAAACGTCCTGAACAAAGAGCAAGGGCGTCGAATGACGGTTGCAGTTATCGATAAAATAGGCTGTCTTTTCGGCAGATTCCGTGTAAACTATGCCTCCGAATCGCGGCGGCGTTCCGGGTTTACCCTTGGACATACCGCGGGAATTTGCAATTACGCCGACAAGTATTCCGCCGATACGAGCCGTTCCGCAGATCATTTCTTTTGCAAAATCTGCTTGGAATTCGTCAAGCGTGCTCTCAGAACCGGAAGCGGCGTCAACCGAATTCCTGTCAAGGAAACAGTCGAGAACCGCCCGCATGTCGTAAGGAGCACGATGATCTTCGGGGAGAATATCGTAGAGATTTTGGATTTTGGATTTTGGATTTTGGATTTCCCTTATTGAGACTTTTGTTAGCTCCTTAGCAGGTAATTCAGAAACAAGATTGCGGATTTTTTCAATGCATTCCTGCTCGTCTTTTGTTCGAAAATGAGCGACGCCGGAGATCGAATTGTGTGTCATCGCTCCGCCAAGTGTTTCGTTATCTATTGTCTGGCCTGTCGCTCCTTTTACAAGGTTTGCACCGCCGAGTCCCATAAAACTTGTACCTTCGACCATTAAAATAACATCCGAGAGCGCCGGCAGATATGCGCCGCCTGCGACACACATTCCCATTACGGCAGCGATCTGAGGCACTTTTAAGTAATGCCGCATTATCGAGTTGTAATAAAAGATGCGTGCCGCCCCGTATTGTCCCGGAAAGACGCCGCCCTGATACGGCAGATTGACGCCTGCCGAATCTACGAGATAAATAATAGGAACGCGATTACGCATCGCTATCTCCTGCGCCCGTAGAATTTTTTTTATCGTTTCCGGGTACCACGCACCAGCCTTGATCGTCGCGTCATTGGCGACAATAACGGCTTCGCGCCCGTTGATCTTACCGACAATCGTAACAACCGCCGCCGCAGGCGCCTGGCCGTTGTACTCATCGTAAGCGACAAGCAGGCCGATCTCTTGAAAATGTTCGCCTTTGTCGAGAAGCAGATCGATGCGTTCGCGGGCTGTCAGCTTTCCCTGCGAATGAATTTTGGCAATTTTATCTACACCGCCGCCGAGCTTGAGTTTATTTTCAAGACGTGAATATTCGTCGGTGAGGGTTCGGAGACGCGTTATAGTTTTTGTAGTCATTATTCGTAGAACTTTAAAAAACCGTATCTTTTCAAACCGAGTCTTAGACGCTCATCATTCGTCCATAAACGAGCATTCAATTCGAGCGCAAGCGAAACAAAAGGGGTGTCCTTTTCATCGACATCTCGACACATCCTATATGCCTCAGTCTAACTTCCGATCGACACCGACGATTCGTCGTACAGTTTTATTCGCTCGATAACTGTCGATACCATATCAAGAATTTCTACTCTGGGAAGACTGGTAGATTTTTGAATGCGAGGCGAATGTTTGAAAAGTTCGACAACAATGAATTTCGGCGATGTAAGCAAAATCGCCGGATCGGACAATCTGCGAATGACATAAGGACTGCCAGAGATGATAGCCGTGATAATGACATTTGTGTCAACAACTACAATCTCAGCCATTTTTTTCGATCATTTGCAAAATGCGATCTTTATTCTTCTCCCACCATGATGCCTTGATTTCCTCAGAAATGGCTTCGGCTTCCTCGGCGGTCATTTTACTTTTGCGTGCGATGAGTGCGACTTTTACCAACGAAACAATTTCATCGATCTCATCAGACCGGAACTCGTTTATTGGAAACGATATAGTCACTTGATTTGAAGTTTTGTTTGTCGTAACAAGCGTACTCATAGTTTTCAGTTCAATTGCCCATTAAAATGTTCGCACGAAACGGGTATTTCAAACATGACGTTGATTGTTCCTGTCTCGAAGAGTTTCACAATGCCTCCCAAGTAATCTTAACATTTCACTCGCCGGCCAAATTTTATTTTTCGCTGATTATAAACGTCGGAACCATTCCGCCGCCGCTTGAGACGTTTGCGAGTTCCGTTGACGAAAGCCGTGTAAATGCGGAGCCTACTTTGCCTAAGAAAAGTAACGGGTCGAGATCGACAAGCTGCTCAACCATTTCCCAGTTTCCACCATTGTCCGTAAACATCGGAAATACTTCTTTTGCCGTTCTGACGCGTTCCTGAACAATATAATCGCCGTTTCTGAGAGCCAGGGCCACTGCTTTATCCCAATCGTATGCGCTCGAATTCCATCCAATGTAGATGCCGTGACCGCCGTAATCGTCGTTGGGCTTTAAAACTAATTTATGCGAATTGACCCTCGTCCATTCTACAAGATCGATGACGTCGCCATGGTTGACGGTTTTTTCATCGCGGAACACACGGGACCACGGAATATGCGCGTTTATCGCGTCTATCTCTTCGTCATTAAAAAGGTGGCTGAATTTTTCATTTGTCAGAACGGCAAATATCGCTTTTTTATGGACGAGTTTGCCACGAAAACTATTGACCATGCAAACCGCTCCGGCCCTGTACGCGTCCAGCAGGGCAGGAAATTCTTCGATGATAGGCAGATATTCATTGACCAAAAGCCTTTTATAGACCAGGTCGATCTCGACTCCCCCACACGAAAGCCTCGCCTTGTCAAATACAAGCTCGTCGGGCGAGCAGATGATCGATTTGCAACCGTTTTCTTCAAAAAAATCACGGAAAAGTTCGAATTCCTTTATCGTTGGCAGGTCTTTGAGATCGACGATAGCGATGACGGGCTTATTTACTGCCGTTCCGCCAGAAAATTCCGTGTAACACGAAAGCAGGACGTCGAGCATCTTGGAACATCCAGACATTGCCTGCACATCATAACGCTCCGCAAATTTTTTCATCACCGGCATCGATTTAAAGATCTCAGTTGCCGAATCGGAAAAAGCTATGCCCGCAGGGCTTTCGCCGTTTAATTCGACAAAGCTGTAGGCGTCTGGCGTAAGGAAAGAATCGAGCCGCGACGTGGGCGTGACATGTGAATATCCCGGATTGATCTTTATCAGACCGCGTTCGATTTCCGTAACGCCGAGTTCGTCCAGCAAGGCGTCGTCTTCGATAGCAGCGTCCTTTACCTTCTGAAGAGTTCCAAAAATCGTCTCGCAAATTCCCGTAATGTCTTTCCAATCGTCCGTAGAGACAAAATGGGGACGCAAATACGGCGACAAACGGCGGCCGCCAAAAATGAGTTTTGAACTTTCAAGGCCTTCGTCCAGTATCTGCTGCGAAGCCGCGGCAAGATCAGTGTCATTTAGCAGTTCATGGTAATATTCAACGGCCTTTTTAAGCATATTATAAGGAGCGCAGTTGGGGTCAGCCTGCTCACGTGTGTACGAAATGTCTCTCCGCTATTTGGACATACTTAGAATTTCTTCGTATTCGTCCTTTGTCAGTGGCATAACCGAAAATCTGGGTTGGCGGACCAGATAAATGTCAGCCAGCGCCTTGTTAGCCTTTATCTGAATCAAAGTGACCGGAGTTTTTAAAGGCTTAACCGGTTTTAGCTCAACGGCATGCCAAGCAGTATCAGTCGGATCCGGAAAGGCCTCTTTCGACACTTCGGCGATCCCGACCACCTCTTTTCCGACGACAGAGTGATAGAAAAAGACTTTGTCACCCTTTTTCATTTCTTTCAGAGTGTTGCGCGCCTTATAATTTCGCACTCCCGTCCAATCGGTCTTGCCGTCTTTTACAAAATCATCCCAAGAATAAGCGGATGGTTCTTGTTTTACCAGCCAGTACTTCATATTTAGTTACGAGCGATGAATAGCATCGATCATCTCCTGTTTTTAAATTTCGCTTTTCTAATGTTGAAAAAACTGCGATTGTCCCCGCTTTGCTTCTACGAGATTTGCTTTGATTTAAGGTCCGGAACTCAAAACCTGTTATGGAATCACAGATTCCTTATGCTCATTTTGCAGATGCTTAAAAAGGTTCAACGCCCGGAAACCAAAGTCAAAAGATACGCCTCGTAAATCCTTTTTTTGATGCAAAAACATCCCGTTCATCACCCACGGCTTATAGCTATTTCTTTGCTTGCGTCGCTTTCTTATTCAACCATTTTGCCCAGCGTTCTAAATATGGGCGAAACGGTTTGAAAATTTTTGCACGCCAGCTTCCCTCTGACTGCTTTTCGCTCCAGACCCTGAGATTTTTTTCCGCATATTGGCGAATTTGCGGTTCAAGGGAAGTGCGTTTTACCGAGTGTTTTTGAGTTAGAAAATAATGCTGTCCGACAAGCGAAAACAATAATCCAGCTATATTGCCCTTGAATGAACTTTTAGCCATGAATTTCTTTACAAAACTCTCGGTCGGCTGCAGTAGAGCTCCCATTGACATTTCAAACCAAGGCGCCCGGTTTCCTTCGCGCGGATGATAAAGTCCCGGCAGATCGCCCTTGAGCGGCACATCCATATTCTTCAAACGCGGGTCGTTGATAAAATCAACTAATTTGATCTTTTCGACGCCGCGGTATTGTTCTATCGGCAGATGATCGAGAACCTTTTTAATATTTGCCTCGGTATCCTTTGGAAGAGCTATAGTTGCCGTATTTTCGATGCGTATTTTTGTTACTTTCGCAGCCTTTTGACCGGCGGTTTCAATTGCCATAAAATTTGTTAAATCAATAATTCGCACCGCACAAACAGTACGTCGGGGACAAAAACTTCTCGTCCGGCCAATTGCGCCGCTTCATCACAGAGACATGAAAAATACGGCAGATTATGACTCGGGTTATTAAAAAAAATAAACCAAAACCGCAATACCTTAGAATATCGAAATTACCGGGCGTCGGTAACATGGTTCCGATTTGATTAATCGACAACTAAATTGTAATTGCTAAAGCCATTTTAGTAAATTCGGCCACTACTTTGTGGTGATAAAGCAACAAAGTCTAAGCACTCAAGACCGCAATATCAATAAAAAGACGTTTTTTTCGCTTAATCTCTTTGGCACGGAGATTGTAACAGAAATATTTGGACGTTAAACGCAGAATGAAACAAACCACACTCGCAAAAAATATTGAGATCGACGGCGTCGGCCTGCACACAGGAGTTGAGGTTAATATGACCCTGAAACCCGCTCCGGAGAATACGGGCTATATTTTTGTCCGCACCGATCTGGATAATTTTGAAATTCCCGCGTCGGTCGAATACATATCGCATTGCAGTTATGCGACAACTTTGATGCGGCGCGGCGTCGTGCTTTCGACCTGCGAGCATTTACTCTCAGCCTTGCGCGGAAGCGGCGTAGATAATTGCTTTATCGAGATCGACAGCATCGAGATACCGATAATGGACGGATCGAGTGAAAATTTTATTGAATTGATAGAAAAAGCCGGCGTCATCGAACAAGGTTCGCCGCAGCACATCTTTCGCATCCTCGATAAGGTCGAAATAGATCATGGCGACAGGAAAATGTCGGTCGAACCGGCGGCAAACTATGAGATAGACTGCGTTATTGATTTTCCACATCCATTCATAAAGCGTCAAACGCTGCATTTTGTCCTTAATAACGGCACATTTGGGAAAGAGATCGCTTCGGCTCGGACATTTGGTTTTACACGCGAGATCGAAACCCTAAGAAAAGCAAACCTTGCCCTGGGCGGCTCACTCGACAATGCGATTGTGCTCACGCCGGACGGAATGCTCAATGATACACCGCTCCGATTCGATGACGAATTTGTCCGTCACAAGATCTTGGACATAATCGGTGATTTTGCTCTTCTTGGGATGCCCATCAGGGGCAAAATAATCGCCGAAAAATCCGGCCACTCCGTCCACGCATCGCTGATGAGCAAACTCCTTAAAACCGAACACGCCTGGGAGATCATCGAGAGTTAAACTTTGCGGGAATTTAGATTCGGTCGGTTCCGTATTCTGGATGTCGGCGGTTGTGTCGTACCGCAAGAATTCTGATAGTCTCGTCGTTAACAACACGAAACAGGACATTGTGTGGAAAGCGTGAAAGATTCGATCGCCGATACTTTTTGAGATGAACTGGAAACGAAAGTGGCCTCGATGCGATGTTTGCGACACTTTGCCGAAATTCGGCGTAAAAATCCACAGCGATCTGAGTTCCGGCGGAGCGTTCATAAAACTCCATTATCTCCAGAATGTCCAAATGAACTTCTGAAATAAATTCACATTTCATCGGGGACTATCGGAAAGCGTTCAGCTATTTTTCGATCAAGGTCGGCCAGCGAAATGACCTTGGCCGGATCCTCGTCCATCTGTCCATCGCGTCTCATTAGTAATTCCAATTCTTCCTGATCAATACAATCTTTAGGAAGCGATTCCAAAAGCCGATCCGCCAGCCGCGCCCGCTCTGCCTCAGGAAGTGCAAATGCTAGTTTTTCTATTTCTGCTATTACTGACATGTAAATATTTTAGACTATCTTTCTTCGAAGAGGTAAAAAAATCAAAAATCCGGCCACCTGCGTCCACGCATCGCTGATGATTAGATGTCATGGTTCACGGGGTTCAGCCAGTTTAAGGGTTGGCGCCGCTTCGAAATATACGTATATACGGTCGGTATTTACCCGAACCATGAGAAATTGTTCAATACGCTCCTGGTCATCCGGGGCAATCGGACTTTGTGAATCGACCAAAGCGATCCAGACCGGTTTTTGGTCGGTCTCCGAATTGTTCATTACTTTTTCTAAAACAAGCGAATTTATCGACGGATACTGTATTTTTAATTCTCTAAAAACTTGTTTGCCAAGTTCTATTTCTGCCTGGCTGACCTCAACTTTTTCTTTCAGGCCGCGCAGTTCTTTTTCTTTTTCATTAAGGATGTCCGTCAGCTGCTTTGTCTGCTCGTCATCTTCTTCCCCTTTTAGGTATGCAAATCCCTGTTTGACCTCCAGATCGGCTTTTTCTAAGCCATATCTTTCGAGTTTGCCTCTTAATTCTTCGACCTTCGCTTCGCTGATGTATTCACCGCCGTATGTCAGGCTGATCGTTTCGGTCTTGCCGTCAATTGTCTTTTTGAGCAAATAGTCATTTGGAAAAACGGCTTCGTTATCCACAAAATTATTTGCCTTTTGCCGAAACTGATTTTGCTTCACAATGTCATACCCAAAATAAATGCTTGGTACGAGCGTGATAACGACGACCACCCAGACGATCCTCTGAGCGACAAGCTCATCTCTGGGGTCCCCTAAATTTTTTTTCGGAAAATGAAGTACGCGCGCCGTTAGCTGCGTTGCGAGAGAGATGAATACCGTATTAATTACAAACAGGTAGATCGCACCGCTAAAAAATACAAAGTTGCCATTCGCCAGACCGTATCCAGCCGTACACAATGGCGGCATCAAAGCGGTCGCGATAGCGACGCCGGGAATAACATTTCCCTTTTGACGGCTTGATACGGCAAGAATTCCTGCAAAACCGCCAAATAACGCGATCAGGACGTCGTAAATATTTGGTGAGGTGCGCGCCAAAATCTCAGATGACGCTTCATCAATCGGCGAGAGCAAAAAAAAGAGCGTTGATGTTGTCAATCCTATAAAAAACGCGAACAAATAGTTGATAAGTGCTTTTTTTAGGAGCGCAACATCATTGATCGCCATCCCCATGCCGAGGCCCAGGATCGGCCCCATCAACGGAGAAATCAACATCGCTCCGATAACGACCGCGGTCGAGTTGACATTGAGGCCAAGTGACGCAATGAAAATCGCAAAGACCAGAATCCAAAGATTTGTGCCCGTATATTCGACATTTTTATCGACATTCTCAATAATGACGGCAAAATCTTCTTTTTCGCGCCTGATGCTAAAAATTCGTAAGATGCGGTTCATAAATGATCGTCAAAGCTGTGATGGCGGAAATTTCCTAACTATCCCAGTCTGATGTGTGAAATGTACCATCTTTATCGATGCGTTTGTAAGTATGAGCACCGAAGAAATCACGCTGTGCCTGGATAAGATTGGCCGGGAGCCGTTCAGATACTAAGGCGTCGAAATAGGATAACGCAGACGAGAAACAAAGCGAAGGGATACCGTTTGCCGTGAAAGCAGCAACCACATCACGCCACGAACCTGAATTTTCTCTTAGTATCCGAGCGAAGTTGTCATCGATGATAAGGTTTGCTAGGGACGGGTCTTTTGCATATGCGCCTCGAATATCCTCAAGCATAGCCGAACGGATAATACATCCGCCACGCCAGATTTTGGCGATTTCAGCGAGATTTATGTTGTAGTTTTTTTCGGTCGATGCAGCCTGCAGCAGCGACACCCCTTGCGCATAAGTTGTTATGACCGAGCAGATCAATGCATTCTTTAAATCTTCAAGCGAAGGCTCATCTCTGATCTGCAATTTCGGTTGTGAAATTTCGTATTTGGAAGCGGCTATTCCCCGTGTCGCCTTTTGTGATGAGATCTGACGCATTGACACGGCAGAATCTATAGTCGGGATAGGGATGCCAAAATCCATCGCGGCCTGCGACGTCCACCTGCCGGTTCCCTTTTGACCTGCGGTGTCGAGGATCATAGAGACAAGCGGACGTCCAGTTTCCGGCTCGATTTTTCTGAGGACTTTGGCCGTGATCTCTACGAGAAACGAGTTGAGTTCGTTCTCGTTCCATTCACTAAATGTTTGACTCATGGCTGCGTAATCCATTTTCAAAACACGCTGCATAAAATCGTAGGTCTCGGCGAGAAGCTGCATCAGTCCATATTCGATGCCGTTATGCACCATTTTTACAAAGTGTCCCGACGAGCCTACTCCAACGTGTGCGGCACACGGTTCGCCATTTACCTTGGCAGAAGCCTCCTCGAAAATCTCACGCACCAGCTCATAAGCAGCCGGGCTGCCGCCGATCATGATGCTGGCACCGTATCGGGCGCCTTCCTCGCCGCCCGATACGCCCACACCCAGAAATTCAATTCCCCGCTCATTCAAAAACATCTCACGACGCTCGGTGTCAATGAAATGCGAGTTACCGCCGTCGATAACGAGGTCATTCGGTTTAAGATAAGGCAAAAGTTCCGCAATCACTGAATCGACGGCGTCCCCGGCCGGCACCAGAAGCATGATCTTTCGCGGTATCGCTAAACCCGAAACAAACTCGGATAGCGTGCTCACACCCTCAATCTCAAGCCCTCCGCGTTCTTCGAGTAAAAGTTGCAACTTGTCAGCGTGACGGTTATATCCGATGCCGGAAAACCCCTTTTCGCCGACATTTAGTAAAAAATTTCGCCCCATAGTACCGAGGCCGATCATACCGAACTGTGCTTTTTCCATATAAAAAAGATTTTAACCTAAATATGCAATGCCGCAAGCTCACGTGTCAGCAGCGCGACGTCTTTAAGGGCAATCTGATAGTTAGATTTGGGAATTGGGATTTTTGACGGGTATCATTCCCTTATTTGCGTGCGCTCCATTGACAAGCGGCCGCGACAGGGATTATTAGCTTACTTACGTGCGGTCCTACTGACATACCGGGCGCGATAACCTACAATATAGAATCGAAAATTGCAAAAAACCAAATTTGTTATGAGATCACTTCTTGAAGCCATAAGGCCGACCACATTCATTGAATCTTCAAAACTGCGCGACCATCTCGAACTCGATGTGACGATCGCAAGCGAAACTTTTCAGCATACCGGCAGCTTTAAATTTCGGGCGGCTTATAATTTGGCGCTCAATGTCGTCGAAGACGAAATACTGACGGCCTCATCCGGCAACTTCGGCCAGGCACTGGCTTACGCCTGCAAACTGCTTAAAAAGAAATGCACCGTCGTTATGCCAGTAACATCGGCTCAGGTAAAGATTGACGCGGTTCTCGGGTTTGGGGCGACCGTCGATCTGGTTGATACAAATAAAATAGGACGCAACGAACGGGTCGCTCAATTGGCTGAGCAGAAACCGAATGCCTATTTTGCCAGCCCTTACGACGACAAATTTGTCATTGAAGGCAACTCTTCGCTGGGCGATGAGCTGGCGGAAAAAGATTTTGACGCCGTCATTACAGGAGTCGGTGGCGGTGGTTTGGTTTCCGGGCTGATAACCGGCTACAGGAGACACAATGAACGTGCTCAGATTTTTGGTGCTGAACCGACACTTGGCAATGACGCCTCGCTTTCACTGCAATCAGGCAGGATAATTGCCAACCGAAAAGAGCCGATGACGATCGCCGACGGAGCCCGCACGATCTCGCTCGGTAAACTCAACTGGGAAATCATCAAAACCGGCATCGACGGCATTTTCGAAGTCCCGGACGAAACAATTGCCGATGCTCTGCGGATGTATTTCAGCTTGGTAAATTTAAAATGTGAACCTACAGGAGCATTGAGCCTGGGTGCTGTCCTTGAAAATAAAGAAAGATTTAAGGAGAAAAAAATATGCCTGATCGTGAGCGGCGGCAATGTCGATCCGAACGTTTACGCGAAGCTCATAGCCGGATGAAACCAAGTCAGAACGGCCTGAGTTCCACCTCTGCGAACTCTGCGTCAGTCTCAAAGATGTCTTCTATTAGTCAAATCTTGCCTATCTCTTCAACAAACGTGACACGGTTGATCTCGTGAAGGGTGGACATCCCCGAAAAAACTTTCTTAACAGCCGATTCACGCAGCGAAGACAATCCTTCTTTCTCGGCCTGTCGGCGAATTTCGGAGCCGGGGCGGCGTTCAATAATCATTTCCCTGATGTTGTCACTCATATCGAGCAATTCGTGTATGGCGGTACGGCCCCGATAGCCTGTGTGATTGCAGGCGTCACAGCCAACGCTTCGAAAAAAGACATGTTCGGCGGGCAACTCCTCCGCCCGCATTCCGGATTCAGAAAGTTCTTCAGGCGTGGGCGTGTACTCCCGCTTGCAGGTCGGGCAAAGCAGGCGAACGAGCCGTTGAGCGAGTACACAATTGAGGGCTGACACGAAGTTATACGGTTCAACACCCATGTTTATAAAGCGGCCTATGACGTCGATCACGTTGTTGGCGTGAACGGTCGTAAAAACGAGGTGGCCCGTGAGCGCCGACTGGATCGCGATCTGCGCCGTTTCTTCGTCACGTATCTCACCGACCATGACCTTGTCAGGGTCGTGCCGCAAAATCGAACGCAGTCCGCGGGCAAACGTAAGCCCTTTCTTCTCATTTACAGGGATCTGAACAATGCCGTGCAGCTGATACTCTACCGGGTCTTCGATGGTAATGATCTTGTCCTCGTCATTCCTGATCTCATTGAGGGCGGCATACAGCGTCGTCGTTTTACCGGAACCGGTCGGGCCGGTGACCAGAACCATTCCGTAAGGTTCTTTTATATAGAGCCGAAATCTGGAAACATCATCCGGGTCAAACCCGACGACGTCGAGATCCAGGTTCTTAAAACTCTCATTGATCTGCTCTTTGTCAAGAATACGAATAACCGCGTCTTCGCCAAAAACCGTAGGCATGATCGACACCCGAAAATCTACCGTCCGTCCCTTGTAACGCACACGAAAACGCCCGTCCTGCGGAATTCGGCGTTCGGCTATATCTAGCTCGGACATAACCTTAATACGTGAGATAAGTGTTTGGTGAAACGAAATATCGATCGGATCGACCTTGGCGTAAAGAGCACCGTCGATGCGAAATTTTACCTGGACGTCGCGTTCGCGGGTCTCTATATGGATGTCAGATGCACGCGACTCCATAGCATTGTAAAGAATAGTATCGACGAGCTTAATGATCGGCGACATATCGGTGTCCGACGCAAGGCGGTCGAGGTCGAGCACTTCATCGCCCTGTTCGGTTTCTTTCAGGATAGAGATCTTAAATCCCGACGCTGCCTCCTGAAGCACACGCTGGGTCGAATCACCCTTTCGCAAAACAACATCTATCGCGCCGGCGGTCGCCACATAAGGGACGATGCGGACATTCAAAACATTTTCCAGTTCGTCGAGCCGTTCGAGATTGGTCGGATCGGCCATAGCCGCGTGAAGGTTGTTGCCGTCACGTCGGAGCGGTACAAATTGATTCCGCAGCATCAGATCGACCGGCAGCTTTGTCAATTCTTCGAGATCGACCGGTGAGGGCGATTCCGGCGGCAAAAGGTCAATAAACGGCAGGCGATAACGAAGGGCAAGCGACCGGGCCTCTTTTACTTCCGGTGGCTCTTTGTCAAGAAAATCGGTAACAGCGATTGTGGACGCCTTCGGTTCTACAGTTTCAGTTTGAGTTTGTTCGCTCATGTTAAATACTTTATTTCTTTCCACCGACCGGTCCGGATGAAATCATCTGGATTATCGGAAGATAAATTGCAAGAAGAATTGTCACGACTATACCGGCCATAAACAGCAGGATGAGCGGTTCGAGCAACGTTGTTAATTGCTCAAGCCTGACCTCTGATTCGGCGTCGTAGAATGTCGCAACCTCGTCCAGCATCTCGCGTAAACTTCCAGACCGTTCGCCGATACCGATCATATCGAGTCCTAATTCCGGCATCCAATCTGCTTTTTCGAGAGCTTCTGTGAAACCTCTCCCCTCGCGGATCATTGGCAAAACACCTTGACTGCGACGGCGCAGTTCGAGATTGTTTATAGATTCGGCGGAAATTTCCCATGATTCGGGAACGGTTATACCGCCGGATAAAAGCGTCGAAAGAGAACGGGAAAGCTGTGCGGTGGTCATGTTTCGAATTAGTTGCCCGGCGATCGGAATCCGCAATAAAACCTTATGCAGCAACAGCTTGCCGCTCGACGTACGAAGCCATACGAAAATAGCGAGGCCGACAATAATAGCCAGGGGAAGAAGCCATACTATGTTGTTGACGACGCCGTTAGAAAACCACAAAACCACCAGTGTAACCGTTGGCAGAGACTTGGCCGCGCTCAAGCTCCTAAAAAGGTCGGACATCTTGGGGACGATGTAAAGAGTTAGAAAAGCAACCATCAAAACCGACGCAAGAAGCAAAAAGGCGGGATACGCTAACGCACCGCGCAGCTTTCGCGAAACACCGACACTACGTTTCAAATACGTCACAAACCGCGAAAGCACATCATCAAGAGCACCGCTCTTTTCGCCTGCAAGTATAGAGGCGGTGTATATTTTCGGAAAAAGCCCCTGTGCCTCGAAAGCTTCAGAAAGCGGAACGCCACTTCTGATCTTTTCCTCCACATCGCCCAGGACAAGACGGAGATTTTCGGACGCAGAACGCGTTTTCAATAACCCTATTGCCTGCAGAACCGGAATGCCGGCACGCAGCAGAGCCGAAAGCTGCTGGTTAAAAAGCAGAAAGTCGGCCTGCTTGACCTTGCCTTTTTTGCTGCCGCCTAGGGACAGAACCGACGACAGACCTTCCTGAGAACTCGAAACTGCGAAGACGCGAAAGCCTTCACTTTCCAGACGACTGCGGGCCTCAGCCACACCTACGGCCTCTATGATACGTGTAATAACCTCGCCAGACGGCGTTCCTAAACGGCAAATGTACTCTGTCATAACTCCGAAAGAAAAGAACAAAAAAAGGCGGACATAAAGAATAGAACCAACGGCCCGCCTGAATTATATCACGCCGGTGATCTCCAATTGTTGCGTCATAATAATATCGTTATTTCCCAGCATTTTGAAACAACCTTGCCCGAAAAGCCGACATCATAAATTTATCTTGCAGAAGTGGTATTCTTTCCGTAGAATCGTAGATACATTGAGGTAAAAATGGCAGTTTCACAATTTATTCGTTTCAGTTTTGGGCACGGGCTGATACGTTTTGTTTTGGTTGCCGCCTCTTTTCTCATTACCGCCCCATTTCTTTTTGCTCAGGACCCTGTTCCCACGCCGACTCCTGTGATCGAACCGGAGCAGACACCAGACGACCCGGGCGCTCCGGTTCGCATTAAAACCGACCTTGTAACTCTTACGTTGACAGTAACCGATCAGTACGGCCGTTACGTCACGGGACTCAATAAGAATGCTTTTACCATCAAAGACAATAACCAGGAACAGGAGATCACGTATTTTAGCGACAAAGATGCACCGATATCGGTCGGAGTATTATTCGACGTATCGGGTTCTATGAGCCGTGATAAGATCAGAAAGGCCCGCAAGGCTCTTGAGCGGTTTATAAATACGAGCCACCCGTCGGATGAGTATTTTTTGATCGCCTTTAATAGCCGGGCGCAACTGCTTTTAGACCGCACACGTGACGGCGACGCCCTGCTCAGAAAATTGACACTGGTCGAACCAAAAAACAACACAGCTCTGTACGACGCGGTTTATCTAGGCGTCGAGCGGGTCACACGCGGAGCTCATAATAAACGGGCATTGCTTGTAATCAGCGATGGGCAGGATAATGCTTCGCGGTACAATTTTGGAGAGGTTCGACGCCTGCTGAAAGAATCAGACGTCGTCACATATTCGGTCGGCATTCTTGACCGGTCGGATGCTACGAGTTCGTTCGGTCTTCAGGGACAGTCGTTCCTGGACGAGCTTAGTTCGGTTACGGGCGGCAAATCGTTTTATCCGCAAAGCGATATTGAAATGGACGAAATATTTGAACGCATCGCTCTCGAATTAAGACATCAATACTCGATCGGCTACACACCTAAAGATTTCCAGCCTGACGGCAAATGGCGTAAAGTGAAAACAAAGGTAAACCCTCCAAGGGGATTTCCGCGTCTAACTGTTCGCGGCCGTGAGGGATACTATGCCACGCCTACCAACAATTTTCGCTAACTTACCTTGTGTTGAAATGAAGAGAATCTTACAAACAGTTACCATCACCCTTTTTCTTGCCAGCTTGTTTCTTCGATTTACCGATTCGGACGTCGCGGCACAGACAGCGTCACCGACGCCGACGCCGTCCGCTCCGCCGACGCTGGCTACGCCGACACCTCCGGCTATTGACGATCCGAATGAGATTATTCGGATCGATACCGAACTTGTTAATCTGAACGTACGGGTCATCGACCGTAACAACCGTCCGATCAATAACATTCAGGAAAAAGAATTTAAGATATTCGAAGACGGCAAACTCCAGAGGATCGAATTTTTTGACAAGGCTGAAGTTCCGACAAATTACGGCATCGTGGTCGATAATTCGGGTTCGATGCGTCAGCAATTGGACAAGGTTGTCGAGGCAGGGAAAATCCTCGTTAATACTAATCGTCCAGATGACGAGTCGATGGTCATTAGATTTGTGGGCCGCGATAAGATTGAAATTGAGCAGCCCTTTACCTCCAATAAAACCGATCTCATCGACGCCCTTGATAATCTCTATATCGAAGGCGGCCAGACCGCGATCATTGACGCCGTTTATCTGGCGGTAGAGAATATAGACGAACACCAAAGTTCAAAAAAATCAGTTGACAGAAAGCGGCGGGCGCTAATTCTCGTGTCAGACGGCGAAGACCGAAACAGTTACTATAACGAGAAGCAGCTTTTTGAGCTTTTGCGCGAATCCGAGGTTCAGATCTACGTGATCGGATTTGTCGATGAACTTAGCAAAGAGGGCGGATTTATTAGTAAGAGTCCCCGCGACAAAGCAAAGGCATTTCTGGAGCGGATAGCGACGGAAACGGGCGGTAAGGCTTACTTCCCTTCCAATGTGTCGGCGCTTCCCGACCTTGCACGCGAGATCTCCAGTGAATTGAGGACTCAGTATTCGATAGGCTACATCCCTTCAAACGACAAACGTGACGGCTCTTATCGAAATATCAAGGTCTCGGTTGACGACGGACCGAGTAGCCAAAAGCGTATAGCTGTTCACCGGGCCGGGCGTACGGCCGAAGGTGGAACATCGAGCCAGGCACCCGTAAAAGCAGTAACTGAGCCTAAAAAGCCTTAAATTCAAACAGTGCAAACTTCCACTTTCTAAAGGCTCTATTCAATTTTAAACTTAACTTCCGGGCACCGAACCGGAGATTTTTTTTCGTGTAGTTTCGCCCGTTTTCAATACAGAGATACCGTCGTCCACTTCGTCATGCGGCCTTGGAATAACGTGCGTGGCTGTAACTGTCCCGACGCGGCGGGCCGCAGCCGCACCGGCGTCAACGGCCGCCTTGACCGCGCCAACCTCGCCGCGAACAATGGCCGTCACGAGACCTGCGTCTATCTTTTCATAACCGACCAGTTTTACGTTGGCCGATTTGACCATAGCATCTGCAGCCTCGATCATCGCGACCAAACCAAAGCATTCAACCATTCCAAGTGCTTCCATATATTTACTTGCAAATTGCTGCTTGTAGTCTATCTTTGCTTACGCTTTTTAACAAACAAGAATACAGCCAAGGCAGATAAACCGACTCCGACAAAGATTGCCAAAAAGAAAATTCCGATCGCAAAACCCATTATTTTTCTCCTATTTCCAAACTACGGCCAAAAAAACAACGGCAACGGCGATGACTGTAATCAGAAATGCAAATAAAATGATCGGGTTCCTGCCCGAATCGTCAATCGGTTCCCAGCTATATTCTTTTGATTTTCGATTTACAATGCGAGCATTTCTTCTTTTTACAGCAGCTTTGGCTAACTTATCATTTTCCGCCGGTTCGTCAAGTTTTAAACGTTCGGCCAGATCCTCAAGAGCGGTCTTCGCATCATCAGCCGGCTCATCGCTGGGATCGGCGTCCTGTGGTGGCTGCTCATCCTCAACCGCCATCACCGAATTTCCGCAATTGTAACAAAATGCGGTATTTTCGCGGACATCAACGCCGCAATTTTTACAAATAGCTTTTTCGGATTTTACTTCCTGCATCCGTTAAATTCCGGCAAAAACATCCTTTTCCTCACCGAGGTCACGCGCCGACGGCGTCAGAATGGTTTTCCTGGATATGTAAATTTTATTCCCATTTTCGACGGCGCGGCGCACGTCGTCTTCGCTGACAAACTCAGCCGCGATCCTGGGCACCGGTTTCTGAATAACATTTTCGGGCGTGAACTCGTGGACAACCGTCTTGATCTCAGATCGGATGTTCGTTTCCGAGGGCGGTTCCGGTTTCGGCGTCTGAGCCAATTTCTTGCTTAAAAAACTATCGACAATAGCTGAAATCCGTTCGCGATTCGGACGTGATAAGGGCGGAGGAATCATCCGGTCGAAAGTGTCGGACGCCCGCGAAACCGGTTTTGTCTCAAAAGCAACCCGTTTAATATCCATCAAATGAATTGGTGAAATATTATCCGACGTCACGTTTCCGCCCCACGAGCCGCATCCGAGCGTCATCGACGGTGGAAGATCGGTCGAAAATCCGATCGCTCCGTGCGTAGTCGGCGAATTGATAATCACCCTTGCCGCCGGCATCTGTCGGCCGTATTGTATAGCGGCGGCTCGATCCTGCGTGTGCATCCCTGCGGTGTGTCCCATTCCGCCATATTGGAGTATTTCCTGACATCGGTTCGCTCCCGCCTCAACCCCGTCGGCCACAAAAAATGCAAGCGTTGGCGAAAGTTTTTCGATCGACCAGGGAAAGTCCCGTCCGACTCCGCCGCAATCCGCAAGCAAACATTTCGTTCCCTCCGGCACAGCGACATCGGCGAGATTTGCAATAAACGCGGCTGATTTTCCGACAATTCCAGGGTTTAGGGTTCGCTGCGGAGTTACAAGAATTTTTCCGACCGCATCCGCTTCGGACTGATTTAGAAAATGGCCGCCCTGACGTTTAAATTCGCCTCGCACTTGACCTTCGATTAGAGCGTCAACGACGACTGACTGTTCTGACGCGCATATAGTACCGTTGTCAAAGCAGGTACTGGTTAAAATATCCGCAACCGCCTTTGAAATATTCGCCGAACGCTCAATAAAGACAGGCACGTTTCCGGGCCCGACGCCGAATGCCGGCTTGCCCGAAGAATAAGCGGCACGCACGAGGCCTGTGCCGCCGGTAGCCAGAATAACGGCCGTTTTGCGGTGTTTCATTAGGGCTTCGGTACCCTCGATGGTCGAATTGGAAAGACAAATTATCGCATCACGCGGCAATCCGGCTTCGACCGCGGCGTCAGACATTATTCGCGTCGTTTCGGCAATGCAGCCGGCGGCCGACGGATGCGGAGAAAGTACGATGGCGTTCCTGGATTTGATTGCTATTATGATCTTGTAAATCGCGGTCGAAGTGGGATTGGTCGATGGGATGATCGCTGCCACAACGCCGCGCGGACTTGCAATCTCAACAATACTTTCTGTTTCGCTAACAACGCCGACAGTTTTTAAATCTCGAAAGTAGTTCCAAACATCCTGGGCTGCAAAACGGTTCTTTTCGCGTTTGTCATCGGCGATACCAAACCCCGTCTCTTCGCACGCAATTTTCCCCAGACGAGCGGCGTTCGTCAAAGCAACCTTCGACATAGCCTCACAGATCGTGTCTATCTGCCTCTGATCGAGTTTACTGACGGACTGAAAGGCAAACGACGCGGCCTCGACCGCGTCACGTGCTTCTTGTTGAGATGTCAGATCTTTGTCAGCCATTTCGTGAGAAATGCAAATGCAGATGTGCTGCGATCAAACAAAACATCGCAGGCACAATGTGTTCTATTTCGCCTTAGTCTTATTTCCAGAAGCGGTATCAGAACCGGTGGATTTCGTATCTCCCTCGCTAAGCTGTTTCCCGCCGCCCTGCAGAGATTTCTCATCCGGGCTATAGCCCACCTCGCCGCCTTTTGGCAGAACGCGCTCAACTTCGCCATGCGGACGGGGTATCACATGCACGCTGATCAGTTCGCCGACACGCCGGGCAGCCGCAGCACCGGCGTCCGTCGCGGCTTTGACTGCCCCGACGTCGCCGCGAACAAAAATGGTGACAAGGCCAGCACCGATATATTCCTTGCCGATAAGTTTAACGTTTGCAGCCTTTACCATTGCATCGGCCGCCTCGACCGCTCCGATAAAACCCTTCGTTTCGACCATTCCTAAAGCTTCTAAGCTCATTTATTATTCCTCACTTTATTGATTGCTCTACCGATATTATAATAACTGTAACGTAATGCCCAAATGCAGCATCTGAAAATGCCCCCAAAATAAAGGCAAACCAAGTAAAATCTAAATGAAACAATTGACTTGGGCTCCATTGAACGCTATATTTCAAGACAATGATGGTGACCATTCCGGTAGCGGGCCTCACGTAGAAAACTCAAAAAATGTCCTTAACCTTAGGTGAAAAATTACGACAGGCACGCGAAGAGCGGGGATTTTCTATCAGCGAGATAGCGGAACAAACGCGCATTTCGTCGCAGTACCTTCAGTCGATCGAAGAAGATGATTATCGTACGCTGCCGGGCGGTATTTTTAACAAGGGGTTTGTAAAATCGTATGCAAAACTCGTAGGAGTTGATGAACAAGAGGCCCTGGCTGACTATGCAGCACTGGTTACGGAAAATGCAGGAAATGGTGAAGCAGACTTAAAACCATACCGGCCGGAGGTATTGACCGATGACCGATCATCGGCCTCGATGATACCGACAATTATTCTTGCTGTCGTTATGCTGGGCCTAATGTCAGCCGGGCTTTTGTTTTTGGTCGATTATTTGCGGCGGCCAGCCGCAGAACCGGCTGCCAATGACCAGAAAGCTGCCACAAACACAGCTTCTAATAGCCCAATTAATACAAATGTTGAAACGGGGCGGTCAAACGCACCCGAAATGACGTCGGTAAAGGTTGAATTTAAAGCTCTCAGCGTTCCTGTTTCCCTCTCCGCGACGCTGGATGGAAAACTGGACAGCAATCTTGTAAATCCGGGTTCTGCCGTTAATTTTGAACCAAAAGAGAGTTTGAAATTGAGCTATTCGAAATCGCTCGCGCAGGTGGTTGAGATGACCATCAACGGAAAATCTATCTCATTGCCGGCCCAACCTCTGGTCGCAAGACGCAACAGCATCGAATTCGAGATCAATAAGGAAAATATCGAACAAATCTGGATGACCGGAGCTATATCGACCGAAATTCGTCCGGCCGCCGAGACCTTTACAAACGCTAATATTGCTAATTCACCGACTGTTGCAACACCGGCCGTAACGCCGCCGCGATCGACGCCGTCACCACGACCGAGCGCTCCGGCCAGGGCAACGCCGGATGATAAGCCGGCTGCAACGCCCAGACAGGCTTTACCAGGAGCAGCGGCAAACAGGCCATAGCCCCGTGATTGAAAATTTTTAAGATCTTCCTTGTCCGCAACCGATTTGCGGGCATTTTTCTTTAAGTTAAGATGTAAGATATGGATATCAACGAAATAAACGAAGGGCTGACTTTTGACGACGTGCTGCTCATTCCGTCATATTCCGAAATTTTACCGGCTGAGGTGGACACTAAAACTAAATTTTCACGCAATATCAGCCTGAATATACCACTCTGTTCGGCGGCGATGGACACTGTGACCGAGGCCTCGCTTGCTATTGCTCTCGCACAGCAGGGCGGGATCGGCGTTATTCACAAAAACTTTTCGATCGGACAACAGGCCGAAGAGGTTGATAAAGTGAAACGGAGCGAATCGGGCATGATCGTCGATCCGGTGACGATAGGACAGAATGCACTTGTATCCGAAGCCTTGACAATTATGGAGCGTTTTAAGATAAGCGGTATTCCGGTCGTCGATGAGCGCGGGCTGCTGGTTGGCATTATCACAAACCGCGATCTGCGGTTTGAGACACGGACCGACATACCGGTTTCCAAGATAATGACACCCCAGCCGCTTGTGACCGTGCCGGTCGGCACGACTCTGGACGAGGCAAAAGTAAAGCTGCAAAAACATCGGATCGAAAAATTACTGGTCGTTGACGACAACGGCCACCTAAAAGGTTTAATTACGGTAAAGGATATACAGAAAGCTATAAATTTTCCGTTGGCGGCAAAGGACGAACTTGGGCGTCTGCGGTGTGCGGCTGCCATCGGTGCGACGGGGGATTTTCTCGAACGAGCGGCGGCGTTGGTAGATGCCCGCGTTGACGCAATTGTTGTCGATACGGCCCATGGCCATAGTTCGCGCGTTATAAACGCCATCAAAAAGGTGAAGTCACAATTCCCTTCAATTGAGCTTATAGCGGGAAACGTCGCAACATCTGAGGCAACAAAAATGCTGATCAAAGCTGGTGTAGATGCGGTAAAGATCGGCATCGGCCCGGGTTCGATATGTACGACCCGCGTTGTGACCGGGGCCGGGGTACCGCAAATAACGGCGATCGTCGAGTGTGTCGAGGCCGCGAGAGGATCAGGCGCTATGATCATTGCCGACGGCGGCGTCAAATTCTCAGGCGACGTCGCAAAGGCCATTGCCTCCGGTGCCGACAGCGTTATGATCGGCTCACTTTTTGCCGGAACGGAAGAGGCTCCGGGCGAAGTAATCCTTTTTCAGGGGCGTAATTTCAAGACTTATCGCGGAATGGGGTCTATAGGCGCGATGAAAAAAGGCTCGAGCGACCGTTATTCGCAGGAGGCAACCGCGACGGACGCCAAATACATACCCGAAGGGATCGAGGGACGCGTCGCGTACAAAGGCACCGTCGCCGAAATGGTGACGCAGCTCGTCGGCGGCCTGCGTTCAGGGATGGGTTATACCGGGTGCAAAGATATAAACGCACTTCAGACAAACGCAAAATTTATCCGCATCACATCCGCCGGCCTACGCGAATCACACGTCCACGACGTGATAATCACAAAAGAAGCCCCAAATTATCGGATCGAATCGTAAAAGCGCCTAATCTAAAAATAATTTCAAACGTAAATGTTTTACTCTTCGGTAGAGGAGAATCTAAAAAATGCAACCCAGATCTTTTGTAATCTTTGAGCGGTTACGGATTCTATATACGGGAAAGTGTAGATTTTGGTTGAGAAGATTTGTGCCGCAATGGAAAGTGTGAAAGCGGTCTGGTGATTTGGGGTGTCGCAGCTTCTGAGCGCTTTTGAAAAGACGGCTAAAGCCGCCTCGATACAAAAATAATATACTGGTGTCATCGCTAACATTGTGCTAAACGAACTTACTAAATCATGGGCTAAAACGACCCGTTATCCACCAACTGTCCTGACTCAGAAGACCCGTCAAGGAAATGGGCTATCCAATGCGACGTTTTATATGTTTGATCCCAGTCAGATTGCATACAGACGCTAAAACTTCGCGCTTTTCCTGCATTAACCCTGAATGGATTAGTTGTCATGTAGTAACGGTCACTTTCTTCAGCCGTAAAAGCCCTAACCGTTGTTGGGAAGCTTTGATTGTGGACCGCTCCCCCGACTTCAGGGTCAACAGTCCACCCTCTCGGCAGGCTGCTAAGCTCAGTTAAATCTGAATTCGATTCAAGACCAATTTCAAGTCTCACAATAGGTATGCCTCCCATATTCTCAGCCGTATATAGATAACATTTGATATTTTCTGACGAGACATAGTTGGCGACGCCGACTATTACGGTTGGCCCGGATGAATGAACGGTTTCAGAACTGATTTTTTCTTTATCCGGCTCAACGGCGGCGGTTTTACTAAACAAGTTTGAAATCAAAAAAGCAAAGATGACGAACAATACAATGCATAGAAAGAATAGAATATGGTTCCCTACTTTTTTTAACATTTTATCCTCCGTGCAAAAAAGTTGAAAGTGACTTGTTTATACTATCTTTCAAATATGCCGTCAAATAACGAGAGAATGCAGCCGCAGGGTGAAGCCGTTGCGGCGGAACCTGGGGTCAGGCGAAACGGCAGAGTCTATGGCACGCCGTCGGCGCCTACATTTATCTGCGGTTCGGTCAGAGGCAGATCGACGATCAGCGGGCTGTGGTCGGATATGCGGTTTTCGGCTATCGAGTTGACGGCACCCAGAGTGCGGCCAAAGTGGGGTGCGAATTGATACGAACCCTGATAATCGGACGGATCGAAAAGCTTTGCGGGTTTTACAAATATCCAGTCGAGTTTGAAGCGGCCAATAAATTTAACCGGACGCTGGAGGCGAAAAGTCGTGACAAAGCCTTTTTCATCTCTCTCATTGGAATTAGCCAGGGTGTTTCGTTTCCCGTTGGCCGAGCGTAAGGCCTCGCCCCGAAAATCGAACGCACCACCGTCACCAAATCTAAAATTCTTAAGGACCGAAAAGAATTTCCGTTCGTCGTTTGGCATAAAAAACGGAATATGACGGACGGTCGGGTCGCCGTGATTACGCCCAAATGTCAGGCTCGCAGCAAGGGCGTCTTCGATCATTCCAAAGCCCAAGAGGTAATTAATTCCGCGTTTCGCCCAGGCCTCGGCCTTGCCAAAACGCAGCTTTAGTTCACGCTCGACCGATGTCGGGGTCATGTCGTTGGTCGATGTATTCATGTCACCAGCGACTACGACCGGGTTTCGAATATCTTTTATCGTATCGAGCAATTCGGCCAATTGTATTTGCCGGTTCTTCGGCGATGTGCGGTTTTCGAGATGGGTTGCCACGATGGTCGCACGGCCTGACGGTAAACGCGAATGGGCAATATCGGCTATCAGCATCGTGCGTCCGCCGCGGCGCACTTCTTTTAGAGCTTCGGCCAGAAAGACGGTTTTTACCAGTTTTCGTTTGGCTTTCTCGACAAAACTAACTCCTTTTTTTTCCTCCTGAAACCAATCATATGGTCGATGTTTGAACGGGATCAGCCGTACATTTTCCAACGGAAACCTGCTGAGGATCGCTGACCCGTGTAAACCTCTGTAACGTGCGGCGTCGATCCTCGCGATCTCAGATATCTCGGCGTTATCGGTTCCGCCCGCCGCCGCGACGCGCATCAGATGAACGGGACTAAGCTCAACAAACTCAACCCCAAATGCATAATTCATACCTAAACTGGCTGCAATCTCTCCGGCTATATTTCTATATCCGGACCGCTTCACGCCCCAATCAACCTCGTTCAAAATAATAACATCAGCATTGCGAAGCAAACGCGCCTGTTCAAATATCTCAATACGCTTTGCCTCTCCGATCAAAAATCCACCCGCGTCGATTACCTGAGCGAGCTTTTCGTCGCTTTGAAAAGCCGCCAGGAGCGCATCAAATTCGAGACCGCGCTCAATATTCCACTGTGCAACACGCAGAAATTCGCCGATAATCGGTGAACTGGAAAATGAGCCAGGACGCGGGTCATTGCTATTTTGAACAAAAGGAACGGAAAAAAAGCGGTTTAGTTTGCCGTGGAGTTGTGAGGAAATATTTGTCTCGTCATATAATGTAGAAAACTCGGAATACTCAAGAAAATCATACATCTCACCCGATGACGCACCGCTCGGCGAAGCCGCAAAAATATAGCCCGCGGATATGAATAATATCGCCGCCAACGCCAGTTTTCGCAGGAACTTAACAGAACCGAAGTGCATAAGATTTGATCCGAAAGCTTTCACAGAAATACCCGTCACCCTTTTATGGTTTACCGACTTGCGTTGAGCTTCTCGCTGCCGCAAGTATTCCGGCCCGGACGTCAAATTAGTGAAATAACACTAACCTCAAAATTTGGTATGGATGCTGGTACTTTGTTATCTTAACGGGTGCGTGACGACCTTTTAACCCAATTCCCCGGTCGCTTTTTCCCATTCGTCATACAGAGACTTTATCATACTTTCCGTATCGGAAAGCTTTTTTGTAACTTCATTCAGTTTAGCGTAGTCGGCTCCGAAATCAGGATCGGACATCCGCTCATGAAGCGCCGCAGCATCGGCCTCGAGCAAAGGGATTTCGGATTCGATCTGTTTGATCCGCCTTTCCAATTGGTTTCTCTGGTTTTTTGAAAGTGTCGAGACTCTTGCCTTTGCAGGAGTCTGTGCTTCGCCTGCAGCGACGGTCACATTCGAATTACCGGAATTCCGCACGCCGCTTGAACCGGAGGCAGGGTCCACGGTCAAGCTTCCCTTTACCGCGGCGGCTTTCGCGGCTTTCCAATCATGAAATTCGGTGTAATTCCCGTCGTAATTAAAGACGGTTCCGTCTGATTCAAAAGATAGTATCTGATTTGCGATCTTGTCGAGAAAGAAACGGTCGTGGCTGACGACGATGATCGTGCCGTCGTATTCTTCGAGGGCGCTTTCCAGCGATTCGCGCGACGGGATGTCCAGGTGGTTGGTCGGCTCATCCAGGACGAGGACGTTTTTCTGTGAATAGATGAGTTTCGCCAGCGCGAGCCTTCCCTTTTCACCGCCTGAGAGAGAAGAGACTGGTTTGAAAACATCTTCGCCGACAAATAGAAACTTTGCCAGAAAACCCCGCAACGTCCCGTTATCAGCACTAGGAGCAACACGCCGGAGTTCTTGTATAACCTCATTTCGCGGTTCGAGTCCTTCGAGATTTTGCGAATAATAACCAATGTCCGTCTTTGTACCCCAGTAAATTTTGCCTTCCAGTTCTCGAATATTGCCAAGAACTGTTTTTACCAACGTCGTCTTGCCCGTTCCGTTTCCGCCGATAATACCGAGAGCATCACCTCTATGCAGTGAAAAACTGAGCTTTTTGACAAGTATTTTCTGCTCGTACCCGATCGTTAGATCCTCGGCCGTCAATACATTATTCCCGGTTCGCTGCACCTGTCGAAGCCCAAAATTGCCACCCGACTTTTCACTGGTCACGGCCTCGATCCGCTCCATTCGGGCGAGAAGCGTCCGGCGTGATTTTGCCTGTTTTGTTTTTTGACCCTCGAGATTTCTGCGGATAAATTCCTGCGTCTTGTTGATCAATGCCTGTTGATTCTCATATTCGCGCAACTGCTGTTCACGCCGAAGTTCTCGTTCTGTCAGATACTGCGAATAATTACCCTTGTACGGAATCGCCTGGCCGCGATCCATCTCGATGACCCGATCTGTCGTGCGGTCTAGAAAATAACGGTCGTGGCTGATGACAACGTAGGTCTTTTCATAAGTTTTCAGAAACTCTTCAAGCCATTCAACTGCATCGACATCCAGATGATTGGTCGGTTCATCGAGCAATAATACATCTGCACTCGAGAGCAGCAGACGAACCATGCCAAGACGATTTTTCTGTCCGCCCGAGAGCGTTCGCACGTCGTCCGTCCACATTCCGGCCGGAAAACCCATTCCGAGCAGAACTGATTCGGCTTTTGCCGCATAAGAAAAACCATCGGCATGTTCGAAAGCGGTTTGGAGATCAGCGTATTTATCCATAACTGCAGGCGAATGATCGGTCTCCATCTGCTTTTCGAGCCGACGCATTTCGGCTTCCATATCGTGAATCTCTTTGAACGCAGAAAGGGCGGCCGTATGAACCGTTTCAGACACGCCAAAATCGACATGCTGATCGAGCAAACCGAGTTTGAGGCCGTTCATCTTTATCAACTCACCATCGTCCGCTGCCTCCTGTCCGTTGATTATTCGAAAAACCGTTGTCTTGCCGGCACCATTTCTACCGACGAGGCCTACCTTATCGTTCGGGTTCACCTGGAACGAAACGCCCTTCAAAATCTCGGTACCACCATAGGATTTCCACACATCTGAGAGTCTAAATAGCATATCGGTTCGGTGATCGGCAATAAATTCAAACGCTGGGGTTACAATAACTTAATTCCTGGAACCTATCCTTGCAGCAATAATCGAACGGCCGTTTGCAAGCCCGGCTTGGCATGCCCACGGTTTTTTCGGCGGGTCAAAACCTGAATCAACAGCGACCGGCTCTTGTGCCCGTCCACGCCGTGAACGGGCGCGGCTATGCAAAAACGAAGACCCGTCGTACCCGTACAAATGTAAAAAAGGTGAAAGGCAAAACGTTGTACCTTCCACCGATCCTTTAATTCCCGTCCATACTATTTACCGTTCGCCGGCTTTGCCGAAACATTAGCAGCCGCGTTTGACGGAGCCGTGTTTACATTCGTTCCCGCACTATTGGCATTAGCCGGAGGAGCCGTGTTTACACTCGAACCAGGGGTGCTCGCCGCGGTTGGCGATGTGCCGGCCGGTCTCGTACCACTTAGCTCATTGGGATTATCGACCACTTTTTTAGCGAGAAAATTCTCGATCTTTGCCTCATTCATCGCCATCGCCTGGTACGACGCGGCAAGAAGCTGTTTGCGGTTATCGACTAAAAGCTTATTGATCTGCGGCCGTACTTCGGGGCTTTCAAGGGTTAAATTTTCCTCTTTTTCAATACGTTCCTGAAGTTTGAATATATACCCCTTGCCATTTATCGGCACCACATTGGTTATACGGCCAACTTCAAATTGAGGGTTCATAAACCCGGCGACCAGCTGCGGATAATTTTGCTTAAGCTCATCTTCGCTTAGATAGCCTAGATCACCGCCTTGGAGTTTGCTGGCATCCTCGCTGTATTCGCGTGCCAGAGCGGCGAAATCGCTGGCCGGCTGTGAAACTTTTGTGAGAATTTCCTTGAGTTTCTGATCTGCCTCGGCCTCGTTTCGGGTCGTGTCACCCTGACCGTTATCGGCCGGATCGACAACGATCGCCGCCAGCCGGACGCCGCGTTTTTTGACAAATAGATCAGCGTTGCTGTTAAAAAACTCAACGATCTCTTTGTCATTGGGAGTTTCGATCCGGGCGGTTACTTTGTCGATCAATTTCTGAATGGCGAGGCCTTTTTTTATGGTGTCGCGAAATGATTTTTCGTCCAAACCGGCCTGTCTGAGCTGCCTGTCAAATTCTTCGACCGAAAGACGGCTCTCGGTCTTGCGTTTGTTTATTTCGCCGGTTACCTCTTCTTCCGTCGGGACGATATTTTCCTTTTCAGCCTTCTGGAACATCACTTCCTGCTCGACCAGGCTCTGAAGCGTTTGGAGCCGCGCTCCGGCCAGTTCGAGAGGTGAAAGTTTGCTTTCCTGTCCCTGTGCCTGCTGTTTTACGGCACGATCCACCTCTTCCATTGTAATCACCTTGCCGTTTACCCGGGCTGCTGTTTCGTTTGGATCGACTGTTGATCCGGTCGGGTTATTAGCGGTAGCTCCCCCGCCGCAGGCAGTTAAAAACGCGGCCAAAAACACGAAACCCGCGAAGCTGATAAATCCTTTTATGTTATTTTGCACGATTGCTTTTACTCCTTTAAACTTACTCATCTGTTTCACTTACTTGACTATACCTTACGATATTTGTTATAAATCTTGTTTCGAGTTTTTCGAAAAACTTTGTAATACTTCGTTCTGATCGAGAGGTAATATTATGGCAAAACGCTGCGACGTATGCGGGAAAGGCCCGCAATTTGGAAACAACGTATCACACGCTAACAACAAAACCAGAAGAAGGTTTAACCCGAATCTTCAACCGGTTCGCGTCCAACTACCCGCGGGCGGCAATGGCCGCATGAAGGTCTGTACGCGGTGTATCAAGGGCGGAAAAATTATCAAAGCCGCGTAAGATCATTTGAGACAGATCTTGCCAATTTGGTTGCCAGAACATTGTATTTCCCTGAGTCGGGCTTTTGTTTGAAGTTCCCGTCTTTTACCGGCAACGCTAAACCTGGCAAATAACTCTAAACTACAGCAATGCAATCAATTTCAACCCTTGCATCACGCGGCAGCCTGGCCGCCTGAACGGTCGCCCTCGCCGGTTTATTGTCGCTAAAAAATCGTCCGTAAACCTCATTCATCTCGACAAAATCATTCATATCCGCAAGAAAAACGGTTGTTTTGACAACGTTGTCAAGACTTGTCCCGGCCGCTTTCAACACCTCGGATAAATTCGTTAAAACCTGCTCGGTCTGCTCATCGACATTCTCAGAGACAAATTCGCCCGTCGCCGGATCGATCGGTATCTGTCCGGAACAGAAAACCATGCCGCCGGTCTTGACGGCCTGCGAATAAGGGCCAATCGCCCCAGGCGCGTTTTCAGTAGAAACTATTTCTTTCATGTAAAACCTTTCGAATTATAACCCAAGCAAAACGGGAATCTTAGCAAATTTTTAGATAAAAAGAAAGTTGGCAAGAACAAATCGAGTGTAAAGTGAGCCGCAGACTAAGTTGTCCGGTCCCTGAGCCTTTATGTTCAAAACATTTTTTGAAAGATCACCTTTTATTTCTGTCTGTCATCTGCACCTATTTATGTTTCCGTTACTGCTCATGTGTTTATACGCTCGACGGCGATGACGCCAGGCACGTGTTCGATGGCTCCGACTACTTTGTCGAGATGTTTCTTGTCAAAAACTTCGACCGTAACCTCAATAATGCCAAGATCGTCCTTGGAAACATTGGCACGAGCATCGCGAATGCCCGTTTTTATATCGGCAATCGCGTTTGTAATACCGGCAAGCATACCCGTACGGTTTTCGGTTGTCGCCAGCAGATGTACCGATTGTTTCTGCGTTTCTTCGTTCTTCGCCCACTCGACATCGACGATCCGTTCTTTATTGAGCATTAGATGAGAAACGTTTTTACAACGCTTGTTATGGACAACTATGCCTTTTTCGAGAGAAATGTAGCCGATAATACTCTCGCCGCGAAGCGGATTGCAGCATTTTGCGCGATTTATCAGGAGGTTATCGACGCCCCTGACGACAATTGCGTCATCGCCGAGCCCGATAAATTTGCGGACGGCCTTTATGCCGGTTTTGATACGCGTTTCTTTTTTATTATCCGGATCGAGTTCCGTAAATTTTTCTGGGCCGAGGAATTTTGCGATGACATTTCGCGGGAGAGTTTTGCCGTAACCGACCGAGGCGAAAAGGTCCTCAGGCCGCCCAAGCCCGTATTCATTTGCAATCCTTTTCATTTCAACGTCATTATTGACAAATTTCTTTGGCGTAATGTGAAATTTCTCTGCCTCTTTTTCGAGAAGTTTGCGGCCGATCTCGACCGATTCGGTCCGCTGCTCTTGCGATATCCAGTGGCGAATGCGGTTTCGGGCTTTGGACGTTACGGCATGATTTAGCCAATCAGCCGACGGGCGCGAGTTTTGGGTCGTCAAAATTTCGATGACATCACCGTTTTGCAGCTCGCTCCGAAGCGGTACGATCCGGCTGTTTATTTTAGCCCCGGTACACGTGTCGCCTACGACCGAGTGTATCGCATACGCAAAATCGATCGGCGTCGAACCACGCGGCAGCTGAATAACCTTCCCCATCGGCGTAAATGTGTAAACATCTTTTGGATATAGATCTAGTTTTAGCGTCTCAATAAAATCTTCTGAGTCATCGCTGTCTTCGGTGTCTTCAACAAGCGGCAGCAAAAGTTTTTCGACTGTTTTTCTCAGTTCGTCCAGAGCATCGTCTTCTTCTTGTTTTCCAAGGCTTTTTTCCTTATATTTCCAATGCGCCGCAACACCTTCCTCTGCGACACGGTGCATTTCTTCGGTCCTGATCTGCACTTCAAATGGCTGGCCGCCATCGCCGATCACCGATGTATGCAGCGACTGATAGAGATTATCGCGCGGTATGGCTATCCAGTCCTTGAAGCGTTCTGGTATGGGTGTCCAGATGTCGTGAACCACGCTCATCGTCAGATAGCAGTAGCTGCGTTTATTTTCGGTGATGATCCGTGCGGCAATCAGGTCGTAAACCTGGCTGATCGTGATCTTTTGTTTTTTGAGTTTTTTCCAGAGAGAATAGAGACGTTTTACGCGGCCCTCGATCGCAGTGAACGGAACTTCGTTTTCAGTTAATTTTTCGGCGATCGTGCCTTTTATTTTAACGAGGATCGCTTCGAGTTCAGGGCGGCGGGCGTCGACCTCTCTGGCAAGTCGTTTATATTCTTCCGGATAGAGGTTTTGAAACGCGAGGTCCTCGAGTTCGCTGCGGATTTTACCCATTCCTAATCTATGGGCGATGGGTGCGTAAATGTCCAGCGTTTCCTGAGATATGCGGACGCGTTTTTCGGGTTTTAGAAACTGCATCGTCCGCATATTGTGCAGGCGGTCGGCAAGTTTGATCAGCACTACGCGGACGTCCGTAATCATTGCGAGCACCATCTTGCGAACATTCTCCGCCTGTTGTTTTTCTTTTGAAAGGTCGCTGATGTTGGCAATTTTGGTCAGGCCGTCAACCAGGAGAACGATCTCGTCGCCAAAATAAGATTTGATGGTATCAAGATCGACAAGCGTGTCCTCGACCACGTCGTGAAGCAGCCCGGTTGACACGCTTACCTCGTCAAGACGCATGTCAGCGAGCAATGCCGCAACCTCAAGCGGGTGAACAAGATAAGGTTCGCCCGACGCACGGGTTTGGCCGCGATGATGCAGGGCGGAAAACAGGTATGCCCGGCGAATGATATCAATATCAGCTCCCGGCCGATTTTCCTGAACCTTTGAAATTACATCCTCGATCCGAATCATTGTTCAAATATTAATTCAAAATTAAATTCAGAAATTAAAAAAAACCGGATCATCGGGTCATAAACACCTTTGGCAGCCGGTGGATTAAGATGTTGGCTGTGCGGGCAAAAGCATTAACCGCGTTTGCAGCATACTGCTCCCGTACACCCGATATTTCAATCAGTGACGCTCGACAATTCGGTTCACTCTCAATCAAAAAAGGTGACGCTCAATCAATTGTAATTGAGCATCACCCGTGTAGAAAAGGAATAGGTGGTTATTTTTGGTCCGCTTCCGCCGCCGTATTCGCCTTCGCGCCTGCTTCCTTGGCGGCTGCGCGATTATCTATCTCAGCCTGTATCTTTTTGACCACATCGCTCAGATCGACAAAATTCTTACGTGCGGCTTCGACCTCCTGCCTAAAACGGTCGCGGTCGGCGTCTCTGTCATCCATGTCAGCAAGACGCATCGACTGAGCGAGAAGGCTTGCTTTATAAGATCTGGCGGATTCAAACACCTTCAGACCGTCCTGAGTTTTTACAATCTGGTCATCAGGGATAGCACGAATATCAATATTCGCGGCATTTTTAACCGTGTCGGTTTCCAGCGCGATCGCCTGATCGATCAGATTCATTCCGTCAGCCACACATTTTACGAGGGTGTCGTACTCAGCCGGATTTGCGGGTTTGACAAATTCAAAGGCCTGTTTGCCGTCCTTGGTTACGGTTTTCTTGACTTGTTCCGTTTCGGTTATATCGTTTGCACAACTATTCTTTCTGGCCGCCAGCGAGGTCAGGGCCTCAGCGCGCTGTTCGGGCGGAATACTTGTGTCATTAGACCGTTTTGTGACCCAGGCGAGCCACTGATCCTGCATTTGAAGGTTTTCGTAAAGGCTGGCGATTGCCTTGTACGAACTTTGGTCGTTTGGATCCAAAGCCAAAGATTTCATATACTCGGCGATTGCTTCCTCAGCCTTCGCTCTATCTGAACGGTTGCCGATATATTCCGAATGGAGCGTTCGGGCAAGAAACAATTGAGCAATCCTGCCCTCAAGATTCTCGCCGTTCGGATCGCGCGCGACGGCGTCTCTAAACAGCTGTTCCGCCTCGGGAAACTTACGGTCTTTGTAAGCTATCGAGCCGTCCACCAGGTTTTTTCGGGCCATTACCCGATTGTAATATCCGCAGTTTGCTCCGACCAATACGGTTAATGATAAAAGCAAAACAGCGCCGAAACGAGACAATCTCATCATTTGACTCCATTCACCGGCATCTGATGCAACGGCTATGATTCAGCCGGAAGCAGAGCAGCGGCCCTTGACAAAAATTATTCTGTTAAATCGTCGATCTGAAGGCCGATCGGCGATGCACCTACCATTTTAGCGGCATCGATGACCTTTATCACATCACCATATCTGACAGATTTTGGCGATTTGATAAATATTGTCTTTTCGACCTCATTTGTGCCTTCGCGAAGTACACCGTTGCTTTCCCGCTCCCTGAATATTTCACGCAGCCTGTTCGACAGGGACTCAGTATCTGAAACGTCGCCAAAAGATTCGTTGTTAAGAGTGATTCCTTTAGTCTCTTTGTTTATCGCAACAACTAAAGTCAGAGGATTAGGCTTAACATTCGTCTGCACTTCGTCTTTTGGTTCTGCCGGGACCTTAGCCTCAAAACGACTGGGTTTCAGCGGTGTAATAACCATAAAAATGATAATTAGGACGAGCAGCACATCGATCAATGGCGTAACGTTAATCAGCGGCTTTGCATCGTCGGCGGTACTTTTCTTAAACATTGACATATATTTGTCCTTCCTAATAATCTACGTAAAACGAACAGATTTTGTTTCTATTGGGCGGGTTCGCCACCTTTTTTCTTGTCCGCAACCAAACCAACTTTGTCTATATCCTGCCTTCGGATCGTCTCGATCGCCTGAACCACCCGTCCGTAATCGACATCGACGCCGCTTTTGATGTAAACAATGCGTTTGTCAGGAGTTTTTCCTTCCATACGACGTTTTATGACATCGCCAAGCGCATCGAGCGGAAACTGTTCCTTGCCGATGTAAAAATTACTATTATCAGGAATAGCAATGATTACCGACGTGTCCTTTGCAATGTCGCCGTCCTCATCGGGGCTTATCATATCACGCGGCAGGTTTACCGAAACGCCCTGTTGAAGCAGCGGCGTGACGATCATAAAGATGATCAAAAGCACCAGCATAACGTCCACCATCGGCGTTACGTTAATATCTGAGTTGTATTCGGTGGTTCCACCAACTTGTCCAGCCATTAAAGTATTTCTCCTGAGTGGTCAAAAAAAGAACGTGCATCAACCGCGCAGAGCTTTTGACCGCTGTTTAATAAAATAGTCAACCAATTCCGAAGCCGAATTTTCCATTTCCACGCTGAAACTTGTCACTTTGCTTGTGAAATAGTTAAAAAGCCAAACAGCCGGTATAGCCACAAGGATACCAAAAGCGGTAGCGACCAAAGCTTCGGCGATCGCACCGCCAACCGCACCGATACCGGCGGATTCGTTCGTTTTCAAAGCCTGGAAAGCACCGATGATGCCTACAACCGTTCCAAAAAGGCCTACGAATGGCGCGGTCGAACCAACGGTCGCAAGGCCTGAAAGGCCGCGTTTTAATTCTGCCGTTTTGACGGCTATCGCACGCTCAAGGGCGCGTTTCGAGGCTTCCATTTCGTCAGCCGAGATGTCGCTATTGCCCTGATGAGCGGCAAATTCTTTCAAACCAGATGAAACAACCATCGCAAGGTGCGAATCTTTGTGCTTATCACCGATGTTTATCGCTTCGTCAATATTGCTGTTCTTAAGTGCCTGAGCGACCTTAGGAGCATATTGACGCGACTGCTGCTTGGCTTTGCTGTAGGTCAGCCAGCGTTCAATGCCGACGGCGATCATATAGACCGACTCGATCAAGAGTGTGATGATAACGCCCCAACCCGGAATGGTCAGGCTCTGTGCGATATCGTAAATACCAAACGAAATTGCTGCGTCGCCGGTAAACATCAAGAAAACGCCCGAAATGTCCATACCGATCAGGCTGGCTAAAAATGTCATGTTTTTTCCTCCAAAGAAATCAAAAAATTAAAATTGCGATGGTTAAAATATTGTGGGAAAGAGCATGACACAGCCATTTCCCACATAAATTATCGTTCCCCTACAAAACTATGGAACAAAATTGTAAGTGATAACACCCGAAACCTTTACCGGCTGGCCGGAAAGCAGAGTCGGGCTAAATCTGGCTCCGCGTGCCGCGGATGCGGCCGCTGCCCGAAGCAGCGGATGACCGCTAACGGCACTTGCCGAAATAACAGAACCGTCTTCGCTGATCAAAACCTGAACGCTGACCGGGCCGCCGGCCCGCACGGCCTTGGCCGCGGCAGGATATGCCGGTTTTGGCAAACTCGTGGCCTTACCATTGAGCACACCGCCGGAAACAGTCTTCGGCGCAGGTTTAGGCGTAGCCTTAGGCGGTGGCGGTGGGGCTTCGACGTCCCCGCCTGTTACGGCGGTTCCGGTTCCGGTCGAAAGGCCGCCCGTTCCGCCGTCTGCTACCACACGCGATACACCCGGGTCAACACGGGCACCCGTGTCAGAATCGGTAGAACCTAGTTTGGTCATACGGTCGAGCCGCATTTCCTTAACCGGATTTTTCGCCACACTTGTTACGTCAGGCGGTTTTACCGGCGTCTGAAAAATATTCTGAATAAGTTCCTTACGGACATCTACGTCGGGCTGTTTCTGCTGCTCAGGCTGTTTTTCCGGCTCCGGCGGCGGTTCCTCTTCGGGAACCGGTACAGGTGCGACCAGCGTCGTCAAGGCGAGATCGTCGCCCCCCACACCAAAGTCCTTGCCAAACAGGCTTACGGTCCAAACGGTGAGCAACGTAAAAATTGCCAGCACGCCGATACCCATAAAAAACTGCCCTCGGCGTTGATTCTCTTTTGAGCTGCTTTTAGATTCAACTAATTGATCAAGCATCTTAATTCCTCCCTTTTTTCCGGTGCCAAACTTAGGTCAAGGGTTACGAAACCTTCCTAAAACGTTAGATGTTGTAACAAAACTCCAAGTTGTAATCGCTATTGTCTGCATCGATTTCAACCTGCATTAGATTTTTTGCTTTCCTCGTATCATCAAGTGTGGAACTGACAAATTTGTGACGGTCAAATACACAGAGATTCTACGAATCCCTTCCTGTCTGAGAAAGGATATAAAAAGCACTTAATTGACCAGCAACTAATGAAGTCTAAAAGTTTAATAACCAAAAGTCAAGAATAATCAACCTAATTTGTCGATTTTTAACTAATTATTTTTAATTTTCATTGCCTATCAGGTACCTGCAAACGGTATTTATCAACAATTATCGTGTTACGGGCCGACGGGTGACCGTACGGCGCGACGACGAAGCAAGTTTCTCTCCTATCTGAGGAACCAAAACTTCCTTGACACGCGAATCACCGAGTTTACTTTGCCACCAGATAGCAATAGGGCTGGCGATAGCTACGGTCGAATAGGTACCCGTGATCGAACCTACGAACAAAGCCAGAGAGAAACCTCTGAGCACTTCGCCGCCAAACAGGACAAGTGCCAAAACCGCCAAAAACACCAGCCCGTTTGTCACGATCGTCCGCGACATTGTCTGATTTATCGACTGATTTGTAAGGTGGTAGATCGACTTTCCGCGATGGAGTGTCAAATTCTCACGAATACGGTCAAAAATAACGATCGAATCGTTGACCGAGAAACCGACAAGCGTTAATAAAGCCGCGAGTACCGTCAAACTAACTTCCCATTGAAACACCGAAAAGAAAGCCAGCGTAATCAAAACGTCATGAAAAACCGCTATCACCGCACCGGCAGCGTATGTCCAATCATAGCGAAAAGCTATAAATAGCATAATGCCAACACAGCCAAGAAGCGTGGCGATCACAGCCTGATTGCGAAGCTGGGCACCTGCAACCGGGCCGACGGAATCAGTTCCGACGATCTTATACGCGGCGGCCGCGTCATCGCCGAGAGCTGTCGCAGCGGCCGCTTCCGGGCCAAATGTGTCGAGTGCTTTTTTTACCATTGCCCTGCCCAGATTCACCTGAGAGGCGTCGCCAGCGGCGGCGGCGGGAGCAGAGACATCAGTTTGAGGTGTTTCCTGAACGGGCGGAGAATCGACCGTACCCTCGAAAAGCGGCACTTTTATAAGCACTTCGTCATTCTTATCTATTGACGACTGTATCACCGCATCGGAGACGCCTTGCGACTGCAGAGCGTTGCGAATTTCATCTTCAGCCGGTTTTTCTTTAAATTTAGCAGTGATGACAGTTCCGCCCTGAAAATCGACACCGAGATTGAATGCATCCGTTCCGCCGGGCGAGACCTGCCGGGCAACTGCTGAACCTAACCCGGCAAGGAGAATCGCGATCGAGACAAAAATCAGAGGCTTTCGCAGGCCCATCCAGTCAACATTTATATTCTTAAAAATTTGCAGCATCTTTCCCTTTTGTTTCGGACGATCCGAAACTTATTAAATACTCAGCGTCTCCATTTTTGTATTTCGCTGCTGCAGCCACATAAATATGGTGCGCGAGACGAAAACCGCCGAGAAAAGATTTATCAAAAGACCCAGAGTAAGGGTCACGGCAAACCCTCGGATCGGCCCCGAACCGTACAAATACAGTATGGCCGCGGCTATGATCGTAGTTATGTGGGTGTCAATAATTGTTATAAACGCCCGATCGAATCCTAGCGAGACAGCGGACGCGACGTCTTTCCCTGCACCCAGTTCTTCGCGAATTCTTTCAAAGATCAGAACGTTCGAGTCAACCGCCATACCGATACCCAGAATTAGACCGGCAATACCGGGCAGCGTCAATGTCGATTGAATCGTTATTAACGCCGCAAGCGTGAGAAGCATATTGAGAATCAACGCGACCACCGCATTTATCCCTGCACCTCGATAATAAAAGAGCATAAAGACCACAATAAATATCAAACCGGCAAGCGAAGCCTGAACTCCGGCCCTGATCGAATCGGCACCGAGGCTTGGCCCGACCGTCCGCTCTTCCTGATACTCGATTTTGGCCGGAAGGGCCCCAGATTTTAAAGTTAGGGCGAGATCATCGGCAGACGCTTTTGTAAAACGGCCTGATATTTGTCCGGAATCAAATATCTGTGATTTGATATAGGCCGCGGACTTGACCTCGTCGTTGAGTACGACGGCCATATAATTGTTAATGTTTTTGCCGGTCCAATCGCCAAATTTTGCCGCCCCGCCCGGTTTTAATGAAAACCCGATCTCATAATCGCGGTCGCCGCCGGTTCGCGAGATTGCGTTTGCTTCGCGGAGTTCGCTTCCATCGACGATCGGCGGATATTCGACAACCACAAATTGTTTTGCGGCGTTAGGATCGGCGGGCGTCGCTGCGGAATTCGTCGGCTCATCGCGGTCAGCGTAAGGATAAACCCGTCTATTCGGCGGGATGGTGCCGCCAAGCGACTGTATCGCGGCCTCTTCTGTTGGATAGGTAGCAAGAGCCCCCGGACTCGGCGGGCTGACGACCTTCATAAGCGTCAAATTGGATTCGGCGCCGATAAGGGATTTGACACGCTCCGGATCGTCAACGCCCGGCATCTGCAAAAGTATCTGGCCAGATGATTCGGCTCCGTGTTTTTGCAGCGTCGGTTCCTTTACGCCAAAAGCGTTAATTCGGCTTTCGATTATCTTTAGTGCCTGGTCAACGGCCTGAAGTTTCAGCACGCCCTGCATCTGTCCGGGCAGCGACCAGGTGATAGTGTTCCCGCTCACAGATTCCGTCCAATTTACAAAATCAACCTTATTCTTGACCGCGTCGATCACCGCCTGCGACTGCGAAGGATCGGAAAGAACCAAACCGACAGCGTAATTCCCTTCTTCTGTCGTGATCGTGTTGCTCGTAACCGGCAGCTGTGCATCCTGAGCCGCTGTCAACGCAGCCTGAGCATTATTCTCTGTCAGCTTTGCCAGGTAATCGTCGCTTTTAACGCGCATTACAAGATGTGTACCGCCCTTTAGGTCGAGACCGAGATTGATATTTTGAGCGAGATTATCTTTTAGTCCCTGCCAGGTAAAATCACTTGTCGTCGGCATCCGACGCGGTCCGAATACAAGGTAAAACCCGACAAGGGTGATGACAATAATGATCGCCGTTCTAATCCATAAACTAGTATTCTTCATATACTCGTGAATCTTGATCGTAAAGGTAACTCGCCCTTTCTGTTTGCGAATCAGGATTTACTATTTTCAATCCTAACTCTTACGCCTTTTTGCCAACAACCGCGCTCTTGCCCACTTCGAGAAATGATTTTTCAGCGCTTTGAATGATAAAGCTCGTTTCTCTTACTTCTTTGATGGTTCCGATGATGCCGCCGTTGGTGACAATTTCATCATTCATTCTAAGCGCGGCGATCATTTCCTGAAGCTGCTGCTTTTGTTTTTTCTGCGGGAGTATTACCAAAAAATAAAAAATCCCGAAAATAAAGACAAACGGCAACAAAGTCCATATTATGCTGGACGCGCCGCCCGCATCCTGAAACAAAAAGAGGTAAATATTCATTATAGGCCAACCACAAACATAAACGGAGATTATCACAAAACAGTGCGGAATTATCAAAGCGGCGAAGCATTTATGTATATTTCGCCCCCAAAATACAAAAATTGTTTGCGTGACTACGCCGCTGCGACAATCCGCTAAAATGCGATCAGAATCCTGTCAAATAGACCGGATCCTAGCCTGCTTGCCGTGGAATGCGTGTTCACCGATCTTTATTATTACTCAATTTTTCCAAAAACTCACGCTCGAACTGTGCAAATTGTCCGTTTACGATAGCCTCACGGGCATTGCTCATAGTGTTTAGGAAGAAAGAGACATTATGGTGCGAGATCATTATTGCGGCAGTCATTTCACCGGCCTGATATAGATGCCGCAAGTACCCGAGCGAGTAGCGACGGCATACGGAGCATTCGCATTCGGGGTCGAGAGGTTCGTTATCGCATGCATATTTAGCGTTGCGGATGTTGAGTTTGCCGTTCGATGTAAAGGCGCTCCCGGTCCGACCGTTGCGGGTCGGGATCACGCAGTCAAACATATCGACGCCGCACTTTACAGCCTCGATCAGGTCCTCAGGCGTCCCGACGCCCATTAAATATCTCGGCGCATTTTCGGGCATTTGCGGCGCAAGAAAATCCAGTATCTCATACATTACCGCTTTTTCTTCGCCAACGCTCAGACCGCCTATCGCATAACCGTCAAAACCGATCTCAACTGTCCGGTCAAGGCTCTCACGTCTCAGATCGAGATGCCCCGCACCCTGGATTATGCCAAACAGAGCCTGTTCGCCTGATAAGACGGATTCAGATGAAACAACCGCCGGTGCGGCCGGTTCTGCCTGAACCTCGTCAAATCTCACTTTTGAGCGTCGAGCCCATCGGGCAGTCATTTCGACACTCGCTTTTGCCGTATCAAATCCGACGTCGCCGGGCAGGCATTCGTCAAAAACCATCACGATCTCGGACCCGAGTGCCGATTGTATTTCCATTGAAACCTCGGGGGACAAAAAATGTTTGCTGCCGTCGAGATGCGAACGAAATTCGACGCCGTCTTCCGTAAGTTTCCTTAGATCATTTAGCGAAAAAACCTGAAACCCGCCCGAATCGGTTAAAATCGAGCGGTTCCATGAAGTAAATTTATGTAACCCGCCAAATTTTCGGATCGTTTCCACACCCGGCCGCAAAAAAAGATGATAGGTGTTGCCGAGGATAATACGTGCATCGAGTTCGTTTTCCAGCCACTCAAAACGGATGCCTTTGACCGCACCCTGCGTCCCGACTGGCATAAAAACAGGCGTCTCTATTTCAGAACGCCTCGTTTTGATGATCCCGGCACGCGCGTTGCCATAGGTCGCGGTTATTGTCCATTCAATTGGCCTTGTCATTATAAGTTATTACTCAAAAAAAAGGCGCAAAACAAGGAATGCAGTTTTACGACAAATCCTCTTTTTTTAGCGGCCGGTACTTTTATTGTTTTCCAACCAGCGACCAAATATTTGGTGCTCCGGTTGCTGTTTCTGAGATTATTTTTCCATCGGGATTGACCAAAACCGCCGACGGCGTGCCAAACATTCCAAAACCGGCCGAAAACTTGTGACCGGTATCCAGAATTATCGGTGATTTTAGCCCAAATTCTTCAAGTGCAGCCTTATCACCATCTGAAAACAAAACCAATGCCGGTTCGTCTTCGCCCTTCGTCTCGTCCCACTTCCGGAGGTCTTGCAGCATATTTGCACAATGCTGACACGCGGGACTCCAAAATGTTACAAGAGTTTGTTTACCTTTGAAATAGTCGGTGTTGATCTGGCGTCCCTTTATATCTTCGAGGACAAATTGAGGCACTTCGGAGCCGATTTTGTTTGTTTGTGAGTTCGAATGCCCGTTAGCAAAGAACGTAAATTCGCGCGCAGGGTCTTTGGCCTTTATTTGTTCAATAAGCTGTCGGATCGCGGTGTCGCCGGCTGCTGCGTGGCTTGCGATGCGGCCTGTGGCATCCATCAGAATAGCTGTTGGCGTCCATTGCGCTTTTGCGGCGTCGGCAACCTCTCGATTTTTTTGAAGTAAAATCTGTTTCGACGCATTGCCGCTAAATTTTTCTATATTGTCTTGAGCAGTGCCGTTGCTGACGAATACAAATTTGACCTTATCCGCCAGCGCCGCCTGCCATTGTTCGAATTCGGGCACAAGAGCCTTACACGGATTGCAGGTAGGGCTGACGAAAAGGAAAAGTACCGGTTTCTGATATTTTCTGATCTGTTTTAGCGAAGTAGGTCCGCCATCTATTGCGGCAAGCTCAAAATCCGGAAATTTGGCGCCTATCGGCAAACCGTCGTTCGGATGCGCAAGATGTTCGCGCTCGACGGCGTCGCCTTGGCGGCTGACAAGTTCGATAAGCTCGATCCGACGCATTATGAGTGCCTGCTGCTCTGAGATCCTTTTTAGAAAAAAAACAACCGTCGCGAGCAAACCGACAATCGCAATACCAATTAGAAACTGCATAGCATTCTGATTCGAATTAAAAAGATCAAACCCCTGAAAATCTCTACCGAAGGCAGCTAAAACCGCTGCTGCTCCAAGCAGCGCGCCATTTCTCAAGACGCTTTTTAGGCCAACCGGTTCACTGTGAAGTTGGCCAAAACAATGACAATCGGGAGCGTTCCCTTTCGCCATTTGATAAAGCATCCCGCCGATAAAGACAAGAAAAAGGCACGCCGCTGCGATTGAGCCGAACCAGGAAGTTTCGACAAACAACAGGGAGATCGCGATCACGACCTCAGCTATCGGAAGCAGGTAGCCGAGCGGCCTCGCGAGCGGCCGCGGCACCCCAAAATCGCTAAACGCTTTTTCCGAGCCGGCCGGGTCGAGGAGTTTAGCAATACCGGCGACACCAAAAACCCCCGCTAAAAGCAATCGAAGAATAAGTAAAACAAACTCCATTTTTTATGCCTTCCGACAGAAGCTATTGTCTGACATTCGTATCAATTCTACAAACATAGGGCATCCGTGAACATAAAAACAGGCAGGACGCTCATCAGCTCGCCCTACGCTTTTATTCGCTGCCAAAATCAGAATTAACCCGACGCGTTTGCAGAAAACTAAAATTTTCTGGACTTTCCTTCTCCTTTCGTCTTATGCCTTTCGACAAGCCTGATCGGAGTTGCAAAAAAGGAGAATTCATTGCGCAACTGATTTTCGATATATCTCAGATAGGAAAAATGTAGTCCGGCCTTGCCGCCGGATGTAAACAAAATAAATAACGGCGGGCGCATACCGGCTTGTGTCAGGAATTGGATCTTTAAACGCGAAAATCCGCCTTTAACGGGTGCGGGTGTGCCGCCGCTTTTGGGCTGTGAGATCGCATCCTCAAAAAATCTGTTGAGCCGCGAGGTCTGGATACGTTCGTTGCGTGCATCGTTGGCTTGTTTTACGAGCGGTAATATCTTTGCAATACGCTGGCCCGATAAAGCCGAAATCGTGACAACCGGTGCCCAATCGAGAAATTTCATCGCCATCCGTAATGTATGCTCAAATTCGTAGATCGTGTTTGTTTCTTTCTCTTCCAGCGCGTCCCATTTGTTGACGGCTATAATTATCGAACATCCCGAATCGACGGCATAGCCGGCAATATTTGCGTCGAGGTTTGTCACGCCTTCGACCGCGTCGATGACAAGAATCGCAACATCTGCACGTTCGAGGGCCTTTTTGGCCATGATGACCGAAAGCTTCTCGGCCATCTCAACGGTTTTTCCCTTTCGGCGGATGCCGGCCGTATCGATCAGCGTATAATTTTGGCCGTCAACCGAAAGATGTGTATCAATCGAGTCGCGTGTGGTGCCGGCGATCGGCGAAACGATCACTCGCTCCTCGCCAAGTATTTTATTGAGCAGCGAAGATTTGCCGACGTTTGGCCGCCCAATAATGGCGAGCTCAATCTCTTCCGGCTTATTTTCCTCAATACTTTCTTCAAACTCGAGGTGTTCAAAAACCATATCCAGCAAATCGCCGATCCCGGTGCCGTGTTCGGCGGAAACCGGCGACATTTCGAAGCCAAACTGAAAAAACTCTCCGGCCTCGTTCTCAACGGTTTTTGATTCGACCTTGTTGGCGGCGATGATTATTGGTTTACCGGTGTTTCTCAGCAGAACGCCCAGTTCCTCATCGAGCGGTGTAACACCGGCACGCGAATCGAGCACCCAAATGATCGCAACCGATTCGTCGATGGCGAATGACGCTTGTTTGAATATGTTCGAAGGGATCACGGCGTCGTCGTCAGGTACAATGCCGCCGGTATCCACGAGGCGAAAAGTTTTTGCTTTCCACTCGACGTCGCCAAACATACGGTCGCGCGTAATACCGGGCTGGTCGCCGACGATAGCCTTGCGGCTGCCCGTGAGACGATTAAACAACGTGGACTTTCCGACATTTGGCCGTCCGATAATGGCAACGAGCGGTGCTTTCATTCTCTAAAGAGTAGTAAATATTTTTCGATCTTGCACATCGCGCTATTACGGAAACCCGCCCACAGGCCAGGTCGTAAAATCGGGTTTTGGATTTTACGCCACTGTCCGCGGGCGGGTTCTGAATTTAACCGGTCACGATATTAACGCAGTTTTTAGAAGATTGCGATATCAAGGATCGATCCTATTATATTCCCGAGAATCGAATAGCCGCCGTTTGAATAGCTGCCATACTGATTTCGGCCATAGTAGCCGTCGTCGTAGCCGCGTTGAAATCCTTGACGGAAATAATAGTTGTACTCGTCATAGCTGACATAGTAACTGTCATAACCGATGGCGGCGTCCTGATACCCGTAGGAGCTACTGTATCCGCCTCTCCAGCCGTCATTGCGGTCGGCCCGACCGGCATAGTAGCCCTCTTCGTAACCGGCATTCAACGCTCGTTGAAGCATTTGAGCTCCGTATTGGCTGGTGTAATAGTATTGGCCACCGCGGTTGTATCTATAATTATTATAGACATTATTGTAATATTGGGCCTGCTGCAGGCGAAGCTGATCGCTTCTCAAACGCTGCCAATACCTCTGCTGATATTGCAGATACGCATTTCGTCGCTGCTGCTGCAAATATCTCTGACGCTGTAGCTGTATGTTCTGCCGGTTGTTCCAGCGCTGGTTATATTGGTTTAGACGCTGCCGTCTGAGCAGTTCCTGTTGTCGGCGGTCAAACTGCTGATAACGTGCGATCCTTTGCCCGTTACGCCTTGCGTTCTGTTGCTGCAGAATCTGTTGCTGTCGATTCTGATTATTATCTCTCTGACGCCCTAAACGTTGACGTTCATTCTGCTGTTGAGCTCGAATCTCGGCCTGGCGAATCTGCAACTTCTGATTTTCCCTCTGCCTTTCGACATTTTGCTGAGAATCGCGAATCTGTCGCTGCCGTTGCGCCTGCCTGATTTGATCTTCACGCTGGTTTTGAGCGTTTTGCCGTTGAGCGCGGATCTGACGCTGCTGTTGTATTTGCTGAGCCTGTTCGATGCTACGCCTTTGCTCGTTTTGCTGCTGGCTTTGGATCTGCCGCTGCTGCTGAGATTGACGCGCACTTTCAATGCGGCGCTGTTGAATTTCCTGGTTTCTCTGTTGGCGAATTTGACGTTGATCCTGTGCACGCTGAACTCTCGCTTGCGGCACACTCGGGTTTGCGCGTGCCGGCCGTGCTGCCTCTTGTTTTTCTACTCTCTGCTGTTTCCGAGCTTCTCTCTCTTTGTTACGCTGTGCATTCGCATCGACTGAGAAAAAAGTCGCCGCCATTCCCATGGACAGCAACGAAACTGTTAGCCTTTTTCTGATATTCTTCATAAAACCTCCGTGTTTTATTCAAGGGCGAGTTTTTGTGATCCGTCCTTGTGTTCCATGAAGATAAATTGCAATTACCGTTCCAGACACGGAGACGTCCGTTTTTGCTGGCTTATAGGGCAGTTCGGCCGTTATTGGATACTATATCGTAAGCAGCCTAACGATTTCGGATAACTTCTGAAAGCCGGTCTGATCAAATATCAACCTTTTAAAAATTCATATTCGATCTTGACGTTTAATACCGCATTTCCAACTTCCGGTCTTACACGCAGAGCTTTCATACGCAAATTTCCGACTTTCTGAACCGGAATCCCAAACGAAAGATTATCCAAGGTCAGGATGTCGATCGGATTAAGTTTTTTGTCGATAGACGTCTGAATTAACTTCGCAATCACGGTTCCGCCGATACCGCGTGTTCCATTGAGATTTACATTGAAAACCTTTACACGCCCAATAAGCCGTTGGCCGTCTTGATCAAATTCGAGCTGAAGGTTCGTCTCGGCCCAGCCGGCAAATTCGACACAGCCGATAAACGGCGGTGCATAGCTTCCGGTAAAGGCAAGAGGCATATATATTTTGCCCTCACGAAACCGGACGGCCGTCCGTACGCCATTGATATCGCGCAAAATTTTGACAGATTCGCGGCAAACCGGCGTTTCGTGTCTGAGCGTCGGCGGCAAAACAGCCGGCCGATATTCGGTATAAAACATTTCCGCCCCATTTTTACCGTTATCTCGCTGCTTTTTACTTCTTTCGCTCTCAATGTCTGTGCGGTTAAACCGATTTTGCGCCATTAAAAACTCCGGCGGATCGAAATTTTGAAACACCGAATCGAGCAACGCATCAAAAAATGCTTCGTTAAGGCTGATTGTCAATTCCGCCTTTTGCGCACTCGCCACAGAAACAAACAAAAAAACCGCCAACGCGGCGGCAAAGGCCCGTTTGTACATCATTTCACCTCATCCTTAAAAAAATCTTCGGGTAAATGTTCGCCGTAAGTACGAAAATATATCTGCTCTTTCAATTCACGTTCCGAAAGCGTCTTGGGAAGCGAAGCGATCAACGCTCGACGGGCGGTAGCAAACATGCCAAACATACATTCGGCGCGTTCATCGACGGAGCGTTCCATCCACAGCCGATTTTGCATCTCCTCCATTTCACGGGTCGTATCCATCAACATAATTCTTTTCCAAATATTCTTTCGTTTCGCTCAGAATTTCGGTCAGACCGAGTTTTTCTACCCAGTGTTGGACGTATTCTTCGTTGTATCCGTTGCGTAAGATACTTGCAACATCACGCATTTGCATTTCGGACCTTGTGTCTTTGGCCCAATTTAACTTTGCTATTATCAGATCCTCTTTGGAAATTATCCACAGTTCGATTCCTGCAAGGGTAGTTTTCGTTCTTCGCGAAAAGGCATGTTGTTGAAATTCGTCCTCTGTGCGAACGATGCAGTCGATCTTTACAACAGTTTCCTGATGGAGCATATTAAACATCCGCTTGAAAGAGATCGCCTCGCGGACACGTCCTTGCGGAACATAGTAATCGGGTTCAAAATCATCTATTATCCTCTGTGAATCGCCGGCTTTGAGTTCAAGCACGACGTCTATATCTCTGGTCATGCGCATCATCGCGTAGGGTAGCATTGCCATCGATCCGGAAAGCATATATGGGATCCCGAGGCGTTCAAAACGCTCGGTACAGTCTTTCAGAACCCATTTCTGGTCTTCAAATAAAACCGTCACAGGCCGCTCCTCACCACATCGTGCAGCCTCAAAAGCCCGACGCAGATGCCGTTTTCATCTGTGACTGGGAGAACGGATATTTGCGACGGGCGGTCTTCCATTAAGCGAAGAGCGTCAAACGCAAGCATGTCGGGAGAAGCGGCTACAGGTGAGCCGGTCATCATTTTCTCTGCGGTCAGCGACGCGAAAGAATCCGGCGAAGTGCGTTCGATGGTTCGGCGCAGATCGCCGTCTGTCACGATTCCGAGCAGTTTTGAATTTTCGTCCACGATATTGACCGCACCCAGCGCATAGCTGGAAATAGCTTTAACTATTTCTATCCAACTTGCTGATAACATTATGCTGGGACTCGGGTGCATAAGATCAGCAACCTTAAAAGTAAGTCTCTTTCCAAGACGACCGGCCGGATGATTGGCGGCAAAATCTTCGGGGGTCAGATTTTTTGACTCCATCACAGCCATCGCAATGGCGTCGCCAATCGCGAGCGCCACAGTGGTCGATGCCGTGGGTGCCAGGTTTAGCGGACACGCTTCCTTGTCAACCGACGCATCCAAAACCACATCGGCTTTTCGTGCGAGCGTCGATTCGACCTTGCCGACAATCGCTATGACGCTAGTTTTCTTTTTGCGAAAGTTGGGCAGAATAGCTATTATTTCGTCCGTTTCTCCTGAATTGCTTAAAGCGATGATCACATCATCGGTCTTAACTACGCCGAGTCCGCCGTGCAGGGCATCCGACGGATGAAGAAAAACCGCCATCGTTCCCGTGCTTGTCAGAGTTTGGGCGATCTTCTGCGCGATCACGCCGGATTTGCCGACGCCTGTAACGATTATCTTTCCGCCGCATTCAAGAATAAGCCGCGCCGCATGATCGACGCTTTCCGCCGTCAGCCGTCCAGCCGCCCGCTCGATTGCATCGGCCTCAAGCCGCAGCAATCTGATGACCCTCTCAAAATTTGAAGATATGACTTTTGGGCTTGATTGTGCTGCGGAAACCGGTTTCATAGGGCTTGATTTTAGCACAACAAATGCAAAAACAACGGGCCATTCAAATGACAATGCTCGCCGAATTCACCGAATAAAATTTGAGTCGAAAGGTTCGGCTTAAGCTGCCAAAGGAATTTCCACACTGCGGACGTGCGCGATTTCGCGTTTCCGATAAGTACGCGCCTTGTCCGCCGCAAGTGACAGCGTCGCCAGCGTTTTTCCCTCCAGCGACACAAACTCAACTTCATAGCCATTCCCGTTTTTATGAATCAGGACGACAGTTCCAATATCACCGGCTTTTAGGCCGTATGCGTGAATGTCTTTCTGTAAAACAATTTGATCGAGTTCTCTTATCATCTATTTCCCCTTCGATACTTACCTTTTTAATTGGATATATCTATTCAACGTTCACAAAATCCGTCCCGGTCCGGCCGAAGGTTTCGGGGTGGTACATTTCCTCGGCTTTTGCGGGCGGGACGACGAAATGCCCCGGCGTTGTGGCTCGTGTGACGTATGAGTAGTTATAAACGCCCTCCCACAAAAGCGCGCTGAAGGCTTCGGCACGTTCGTCGCGGAAATTCTGATGCTCAAACCAGTTCTGACGCCACCAGAAATAATTTCTGCCAAATGAACGACTGCCGATCTCTGTCACGTTTGTGTTTTGAGCGGTATCGTCCGGGATCGATTCGGTCACGGCAAGTTCGGGATTGAGGATTTCGAGGCCGGCCGGGAGTTTGTCAACCAGAGCAACGTGATAACGCCTCGCCTGGGCAACCATCGTAAGCCGTACCCGAACGCGGGCACCGGACTTGATCGTCCAACTGCCGTCCGCGTTTTGTCTGACGTCGGCACTGTCATCGACCGCCTCGTATTTGCGCAGGACGGTAAAGCCATAATCCGCCGGTTCGAGTTTTAAGTTTTGCGGTGCGTACTGCATACCGATTCGGTAATAGAGCCTGCCCGCACCTTGACGATCTAAAATTAAATTGGATGTGCCGCCCTGATCTACAAGATATGACATAGGTATATTCAGCAGTTTTGAATCGATTGAGCGTCCCTTAAACGCTTCGTCGCCGGCGTAGGTATTTCCAAGCCATATTCGAGTGACAAAATCGGGTGTTACCTTTTCAAACGCCTTAAAATATTTGTCGAGAGCCAGCAAAATAAATACATTTTCCTGCGTATTTGACCAGGCTCCTTTTGTGCGATTATCAAGCAGCCCGCGAACGAGTTTAGGAATAAGATCGGTCGGGACGCGGACAGCCTGATCCGCGTCTCTAACCCCCTCGGACACAGAGGTCCGCGTTCCGGCCTTAATAAGAGCTTCCAACAGCACCCCATCGGCACGGCGGTTCGAATACATTATCAGCCATGCGCCGTCACCGTAATTTGTAACAAAATTTGCAGTTGCCGCGGTCTCTGTCGTTCGGTTATTAAGAAAATCCAGTATTTCCTGCACTTCAGAAGTTGAATTCGGATCATTTGCGAGAACTGAAAGAATCCAGCCAAGTGCCTCAAAAGGCATCTTGGAGATCGTCGCCTCGGTCAAAAGCCTCTTTGCCTTTGCCGCATCTTTATCACCCATCACATCACGGACATAGAGAGCGTAGGCTGAGATTGTCCAACGAACCTGCGGAGAATTTTTATACCATTCATCAAAATATTTCTCGACGTCTTTGAGATACGGCTTTGTCTTGTTCAGCATCTCATCGGGAACCTTATACCCTTTAGATTTCGCGAGAGCCAGGGCGTGAGCGACGTGAACGGTGAGGAATGGATATTCGTATCGTTCCCGATCTTTTTTCCAAAGGCCAAAGCTGCCGTCATCACGCTGACGCGACTGCAGAATCTCTATGTCGCGGGCGAAATAGCCTTCGAGCTGCGTCGCCGACGGCATTTCCTTTGCCTTGAAAGCTCCGAGAACGTCACGCATCGCCGCGATCGATATCATCCGCGAGGCAACCTGCTCAGAACACGCATACGGATAATTTGTAAGATAAAGAAACGCATCGGTCAATTCCTGCAACTGCGTGGAACTCGTCGTGACCTCCAAACCGCCGAACTGCGGAAACACATCGCCCGGCGTATGCACCGGCTGAATTATCGCTCCGTTCTGATCTGTGGTGCCGTAGGTCGCAAACGCCTCGGTCGTCGCCGGCGTCCAAACCGGCAGCGAAATCTCGGCCGCATCACTATATTTGCCCGACGCGACCGCGATCTGGAACCGCGCCGTGCCGGCTTTCACCGTGCCGACCGGAAATCGCACTTCCACACGGCTGTTCGCTTTTACGAGAACGCGTTTGCCGGCGTTGTCAGAACCGGAAGCGGTAGCGACCGGGTTCTTGATGTCAGCGGCCGCTTTCTTAACCTCAGCTACAGGGAACCCAGTCGCTATGGCTCTTGGTTCTGACAAGAGTGCGTTGCTGGCCCGTATCGCCACATCGACGACCAGGTCTTTGTCGGTTTGATTTTGTACGACAACAGGCAGATCGACACGATCGCCAAAATTCATAAACCTCGGCGCGCTCGGCCTCACCATCAACGGCTGCTTCGCCGTGATCGTAGATTCGGATTTGCCAAACCGCTTGCCCGCATCAACTGCGACCGCCGTAATCCGATAACGAGTCAGACTATCCGGCAGTTTCACATCGACGACGGCACGGCCATTTGAGTCAGTTTTGACCGACGGGGCAAATACGGCCAAGGCGTCGAAATTCTGACGAAGGTCAATTGGCGAGTCTGTAAAAGCAGATGATCCTGCATCACGCCCGGGTGCCGATAGTTTTAATTCCAACCTGAATTCTCGACCGTTAACACTCAACTGCTGTATGCTGTTATCGGTTACGTTCACCGTTTGCGACAATCCGTCGACAGATAGCGGCGGAGCCTTGACATCCGCCGGATTCCCTAAAAGCAGATCCTTTCGCAGATGGTGATCTGACGTTCCAGTACCGCGATCTGTGTAAAATATCGAAACCGGATCGGAAATGCTGTAGCGCGAAAGAGCCAATACGCTCTCATCAACCACAACCACCGCAACCTCGCTATTCGAAACCGGTTTGCCGAGATAGTCTTTGACCTCAACCTTGACCTTTGTCTCGCCGCCGGGAACGAGCGTTTTGTCCTCGGGTTCGGCCGAGACGGTCAGTTCGCGCGATTCGGTCGAGATCGCAAGATTGATATTTCCGGCGGCAAAAGCAGGGCGTTTTGCAGTCGGGATGCGGACGTCGCTGTCCGCCGATGAGGAAACCTCCGGATTCCGTTCAGAAGCTCCGACGAGATCGACTTGAGCGTGAATGTTTGGAAGATATTTTTCTTCGAGCGGGATTTTTAGTGTGATCGATGAGTCTTTCATCGAAAATCGCTCGGTTTTGACGATCCCATCACGCCGCAGCGTCAAAACGCCTTCGGCGGGTGTGAACGGAGCGATCACAAGCAATTCGGCCACGTCACCTGGTGCATAATCTTTCTTCGACGGGATTATCTGAACCTCTTCCTGCTCGACACTGCGTGTCGGAGGCGATTTTCCGCCGGGAACCCACACCGTAATTTCGCTCTCATTGAACCTTTCTCGGTCATCCATCACCGTCGCGGTGATCGTGTAACGCCCGCCCTGTTTTGCGTTGAATATACATTTTTGGGATGTCGCCACAGATGTAACGTTGCATTTCTGCTCGTCTATTATCTCCTCCTTCCATTCGCCATTGACAAATCGCCAGTCCTTCAAGGCTGCTTTGATTTCGACGTCGCGACCGGCAATCAGATTACCGTCGATGTCAGAGACTATCGATTCGATCTCGATCTTTTCTCCTTTTTGAACAAATGTTCGCGGCGTTTTGATACCGACATACAGCGAAGCCGGATGAACGAGCAATGAGGCCGAACCCGACCACGTCTGGCGATTTACATCCATAACCGACGCGGTCGCGGAAATCGTATAAGGGCGCGGCGGTTTGACCGATTCAAAATCGATTTTTAGCAGATGTTTACCGCTCTCATCGGTTACGCCTTTGAATGTCTCTGACCTCGATCCGTAATTACGATCGTAAACCCGCCACCATGGCGTCCATGTCCCGAACGTGAAATCGCCGCGATTTGGCGGCGTATAATTTGTCGCGTCAGCAGTTACCGTCCAGTTTGCATCTGCATTTGCAAGCCCGCCGCCAGAGTAATATTTCGCCTCCACCGAAAGCATTGCGCTGTCGCCGACAAAATGCGGTGCTTCGCTCTCAACCTTTGCCGTGACCTCAAACTCGGGCCGGCGAAATTCCTGAATTTGAAATTGATGATTAAATGTGTCGCCAAACAGCGACGTTTCGGTGGAAATTTCTATCTGGGCATAGCCGAGATTGGCATTATCGGGAAGCATGAATTTGAAATCGAAAGCGCCAAAAGCGTTTAGATTCCCTTTACCCGCGGCAATCTCGTTGTTTCGAGGGTCTTTGACGGAATAAGTAAATCCGCTTGCCGCATCGCCGAGAGCTTCGATATCGCCAAGTTTTCCGGCCGTTATCCGGCGGAGGTAGCCCTTGACGGCGACTTCTTCGTTCGGCTTGTAAGTCTTACGGTCGTCAAACACAACCCATTTCAGCGAATCGCCCGTTTCTTTTCTGTACCAATTACCGCCCTGATGCCAATAGTAATCGCTGTTTTCCGGTAGAAATGCAGCGTCGCGGCCTCGTTTTGCAATAAGCAGGCTCATTCCCTTAGCATTTTCGGCTGTCTGTTGCGGCAGCTTAAGGCGCAGTATTCCATTCGGGCCCGTTTGATTTGTTTGTGCGGGTTCAACCGCCTCTATTTCCGCCTCGGTTCCGTTCGCATCGAATGATTCGACCTCGGGTGACGGTCCGCCACCCCAACTCATCATCCAATCCCACCACGAACCGAAATAGCTTTCCTCTTCGACCCTGCCATTATCAGCCGTCTGTCCGCCGGCGGCCTTTCCGTCGTTTGGGTAAATGGAAAGCTCAACGCCATTCAACGGCTTGCCGGTCTTTAATTCGGTGGCAAAACCAATTAGTTCGGTATTATCGACAAAGGCGTCGAGGCCGATCTGCGTCGCCTGGAGCCAAGTGAATATTCGTGGATTACGTCCCCGAACAATTACCGGCGTTTTTGAGTCATCGACAGGCTCAATATCAACAATAACGTTCCCAAAACCGTCATCAAGGGCCCTTGCCAGATCTATCCGCGTTTCCACCATTTCATCCGGTTTGGCCGAAATATCTACAATTCGGTCGAATACCAGGCGTCCCGGAATCGCCGGCCTTTTTCCATCGTCATAGTTTATACGCCTGACATAGTCATGAAACTGCTGCCAATCGGATGGTTCGACGTCATACATCCGGACTTTGACGGCGGTGTGATTTGTCGAATAAATAGAAAATACCGGTTTCGCATTCGGGTCGAGAACACTCATAAAACCGCCCTGCGCAAAAAGGCTCGGCGGAGCGGGCCCGACCTTTATCGTCGCCGTCACCTCTTTCCCTAGTGATTGTCCAAACGTGTCTGAGAGTGTGCCGTCGATCTTGATCTTATACGTCGTCCGGCCTTTTTTATAGCCCTGAATATAAACGCTATTGCCCGACGGATAGATTTTTAATCCTTCAACCGCCGGTTCGACGCTGATCATTTCAGCCGAAAATTTTGAAGCCTCGATCGCATTGTTAAACTGCAGAAACCAGGTGTCCGACGGCGAACAAGTATTGTTGTTCTGATAGCCGCACCAAGCTCTGTTAAATGTGAACGAACTGTACGTCTGAAATGCAAAACTTTGTGGTTTGAGCGTAGTCAGCGGCCCCTCGGCCGACGGGGTTCCCTTTTCGACATTTACTGTAACGCTCGATGCGGCCGGCAAAGCGTTATCGGTCAAACCATCTGAATTCAATGCCCGAAAAGCGAGCCAACGCCGCGGTTGAGCCTTTTTTGACTGAAATGAAATGGTACTGTCGCTCGCGATCTCCGCCTCGGTTGCGAGACGGATCGGAATCTTTTTTCCCTGCGCGGTAACGCTGATCTTTCGCAAAACAGCCTCAGGGCTTATTTCCTGATCGAACTTAATAAACATCAGATCATCCCGACGAGTGATTTCGCCGTTCGGGATCATCGTCTCGACCTTTGGCGGAGGCGTTGTAAATGTCCAAAATACATCTTTTTGCAAAGCTTGCCCGGTCGCCGATTTTGTTCCGGCGGGAATGCGGGTGGTAAAGCTGGTCGCCATCGGAAAGCGTTTTGTCGGATCGAACAAAAGCGTTTTTGTCCCAAGCCAGCGCCAGTTTCCGGCGACCTGCGGCGATAGTTCGACCGGTGCGAATTTTGCCGCTTCCTGCTGCGACGTAACCGCAACCATCGGCTGCGAAAATGTCACACTCAGATCGGGTGCGATCGGCACATCGCCTTCCGGCGAATAGCGAATCACCTGCAGCGTCCTATCGCTCGTATCGACATTTGGCGGAGATTGCTGCGCATCTGTCGGGAATTTTACCTGAATTTTCCTACCGGTTTTTGGTGCGGGCAGCGTTCCGGCACGAAGAGCAAAGTCGGTTTGGCCGGATGGATCGGACTTGATTTCAGGGATGCGTTTTAAGAGATTGGCCGCGGCCTCCCTTGAAAGCGGATCGGTTAAGGGCAATTGAGATTTCTCGCGTGTTTCGGCGCCCTCGACGCCCTCACTCAAACGGAATTGCAAACCCTCAGATTCCTCTTTAAGCCTCTGTTCCATAGCTTTTCCGATCACCTGAGCTTCAATGGCAGCCCCCAACGGAGCGATCGCAGCCAAATATATCGTCTGCAGCAAAATCCACGCGGTCAACTTTTTCATAACGTATCGTTTTCCCACTTAAAGCGTTTTGAGATGGTCCGGATCGGACAAAAAACCGATCTCGATCCAAATTAGCCCGGCCGCTCTGCAACCGGTATCCGCTATTTGAACGAGGGGCCCCTGAGAATCTTGCAATTGCTGCGGCCTATTTAACTAAAGTATCCTGGACAATATCCTCGAGCACGACCAACGCGGCCTCGCCGCCGCCAGCGGCGACGTTTACGAGCGACTGTGCAGCAAGCCTGACGAGTCCGCCCTCGGCCTTTCCTCGAAAGAGGAACGGATCAAAATCAATAAGCAATTCTTCCATTGAGGCTTCACTGTCATAGGCAGGAAACCACACTTTTTCAACCGGCACGCGTTCCTGCACAACGAATGGATCGGTAAGCGAATGCTCAATCGCTACGTCCCATTCTGCTTCGTTGCTCTCCCAACCGATAACGATGCCCGAACCGCCGTAATCGTCATTGGGTTTCATGATGAAACGGCCCCGCTCACGGCGGATAAATTCAAGCAAATCAATGGTTTGCCCCTGGTATCTGGTTTGTCTGTCAGTCACGAGCCTTGTCCATGGCAGGTGTTTGCGTATCAGTTCGAGTTGTTTTTTTGTAAATAGATGTGAAAATTTATCATTACCCAAAACAGCCAGACTGGCTTTTTTGTGAGGGATCTTTGTGCGAAAAGAATTGGCCATAAAAATGTTGCCGTCCCGATACGCACGCAAAAGCGGATGGCCGTCGGCCGCTCGTTCAAAAAATTCGTGGATAAGCACCCGTTTGTAAAAAATATCGACGTCAAAATCACCGATTCGAAGAGTTTCGCCGTCGTATTCCAATTCGCCTGGATCGGCAATGACCGTCTGATGTCCGTGCGATTCAAAATATTCCTTCAAAGTTTCAAACTCCGTAAAAGTCGAAACGCCATCCCAATCGACAATTGCGATATTTGGCTTCTCTTTTTCACCGCCAAAATCGCGATAGCCGGCAACCAGGCCGTCGAGAAGCTTGACATGCGGCTGCGGCATCCAATGCCTGTGTTTTGATAGAAAAGCGCGGATCTCCGGGACCGTGTTTAGCACTTTTTCGATCTGAAGTTGATCGGTGATCCCGGCCGGAGTTTCGCCATTATACTCAAGAAACTTAAAACTGCTGTCCGCAATGAAAGCATCGAGGCGGCTCGAATTGCAAACTCCCGAATATCCCGGATCTATGCGAGCATACCGCTCTTCGGTTTCGGTCAATCCCAGTTCGGCGAGGATCTCATCATCATCGAGCGCGGCAATCGTCATTGCGTCAAATGCTTCGGCCAGCACCTCAGAGGCCCTCGATATTTCATCATAAAAAGGCCGCGTAAAAAACTGAGGACGCAAAAACGGGGCAAAGGGCCGGTCGTCAGACATAATGCCAAGCTGACGTTGCCTCTCATTCAGCTTGGCAAAAAGCTCTCTGTCGGTACGGTGATTTTCGATCAGAGATCGGTCAAGCCGCCCCACCAATTCTGTAAGTTTTTCATTCATAACGGTTACCCATCCTTCGGTGTGTATTACGTTTACTGTAAAACAAAATTGCATATAACCAAATCTTACTCCCGCCGAACCCTGTGCATAATCCGCAAAAAAAACACGAAAAACCCGCACATCATCACTCCGCCAAGATCGCACCATAAAAAATTTTACCGAAAATATCTACCGCTTAATCTGGGTTTATTCCCGTTTCCTGTTATACTTATACGGAATCTGCAACTTTGCGATTTGCCTTGTCGTACGGGTTGAGGCAATGAGTTGTTTTACAACACTTTTGAGGAGCGAGTAGATAAAATGGGACTGTGGGCGAGACTAAAGAGAGTATTTTTTGCGGGAACGGGAGCCGCTCTTGACAAGATCGAAAATCCTGAAATGGTTCTGCAGCAGACGATCCGCGATATGCGCGACCGCGTGCCTGACCTAAATAATTCCGTGGCGCAGGTTATGGCTACCGAGAGGCTGCTGTTAAAGCAGAAAGAAAAACTTTCTGAGCAGGTCGTCGATCTGGATTCGAAGATAAAGGCTTCGGTAAAAATGGGCCGTGACGACATCGCCACAGCCTACATCGGCCAGCTGCAGCAGGCCCAGCTTGACCTTCAACGTACATCGGGGCAGGCCGAGCATGCTCAAATCGCGTCTGCTCAGGCTCTCAAGGCCCGCGACAATTACGTCCTCAACATGAAGAAACGCAGTGCCGAGGCGATGCAGCTGATCTCAGCCGCTAAACAGGCCAAATTGCAGGAACAGCTCGCGCAGACGATGGACACATTTAATATTGGCGACGATTCATCGACCTTTAACGAAATGCGTGAAAAGATCGACCGCCGCGTAGCCGCCGCCGAAGCCAAATTACAGCTCGGGGCCAGCAATGTTGACAACCAAATGCAGGACATCGAACGCGAGGCTATGGACATCCAACTTCAGGACAAGTTGCTTGAATACAAATCGCAAATGGGAATGCTCGGTGCCGGAACCCCGCCGGCGAGCAAGCAAATTGCGTCGAGTACGGACGTCGCTGAGGCCGATATCCTTGACCCGATCATCACAAATAAATCAGAATCGACCGAACAGCAATGAATTTATCCATCGCCGAGATCGCAGAATTAAAACGGAAGAAATAAAACGTCGCAGGCTCCTTATCAGTTATGGCTGACATCGCAAAATACCGGCAGGACATAGAAAAATTTAATACGAGTTACGCCAAGGCGGCAATCACCGAAACCGTCAATTTTTGGGGTCTCGCCGGTTTTCTGGTCGCGGCGGCCTACACCGGCAGCGTAATCCCTCTGATTATCGCCCTCATCTGCGAGGCTCTTTACCTCGTGATCGTGCCAAATCTGCCGATCTATCGTCAGCTTGTACAAAACCGCGAAAAGCAAAGACGTCTGAAAGCGAATATTGACGGGCGTGAAAAACTGATCAAATCATTCACCCCACGCGAACGCGAGGCCGTCGAATATCTCCGTTGGCTCAAGGACAAAATTCAGGACAATTACCACAAGTTTACCGGTGCCGGCCAATTACCGAGCAATCTAAAAGCCCTCGATCAACGTTGGGAAGATTTTGTCGATCTGCTCGATGTTTACCGCCGGCGCAAACAGCATCTCAAATCAATTAACCGGCAGGCAGTTCACAATCAGCTCTCGCAGGCATTTCGCGCAATGGAAAGTGCCGGTGACGAAAAAACAAAACGCATTCAGCAGACAAACGTCGAAATACTAAAACGCCGCGTCTCGTCTTTCGATGAAATCGAGCGCAGCGTAAAACTCGTCGAGGGGCAGCTGCAGTCGATCGAAAACTTTTTCAGCTATCTAAACGACGAGATCGTCACCATCTCGACGCCCGAAAAATTCTCGCTGCTCGATTTCGAACAGCTCTCAGATTCGATCGCCATGACCAAACAAATGCTCGACGCCACCGCCGACGAAGTCGGCGCCCTGGACAACTACAACCGCGAAATGGGAAACCTGGAACTCCTGCCCGGCTCGAAATAGTTCGAATGAAAATGACTGGCATATCAATAGTTCGAACGATTCGAGCTAACGTTGGCCGCCCCAAAAAAGGAGATATTTGAACGCCAACAGATGCCTGATCTGGGTTTAGTCCATTGCTTTATTGATTTGGTTACAGAACTTTTGAGGCTCATCAAAAGTTACAAAGACTCTTTCGGTAAATCGCTCTTTTCCAATTAAATTTTCGACTTTGACCTGGGAAGAAAAAACGATTTCAACCGCCTGACCGCCTAGAATCGTCAAATCAACTGAATCTTCTTTCTTTGACTGTGTTCCTGTAACCAGGTTTGCGGATATAACAAGACCAAGCGGAAAAGAGATTTTTGATAAACATCCACGATATAAGACAACCTCTTTCTCCGAGATTAAATGAGGATGCAGTTTGATAGAAACCCAAAAACCGTAGATATATAAAAAAGAGCTAATGTAAAAAAAAATTAGAATCCCATTAAGCAATATACTATTGATATTTAACAGATAATGAACAACGAAAATTTCAATGGGCGCAACAAAAATAAGTAAAACAAATATAGCCGGAAAGCTGGAATTTTTCCAATATGTCCAGCCTTCTTTTTTCGGGATTTTGAGTGCTTTGGAAATTCCGTAAAAAGCGTTGAAAAAAAGTGTTAATTCCATCGTCACCCATTTGCCAACCGATTCTGGCAAAACTGGTTAAAAACGCCGGAAACCGCGGTTTTCACATCAGGAGACCTCTTAATTTCTTTGAAAACTATGAAAAACCCAAATCCCAAAATTAGTAGTTCACCAACAACTATTGCTAAAAAGGTTGTTTCACCGGAAATTTTACCAAAAACGAACAAAAATAATTGAAAACAGATCAACCCTGGTAAGAGAAGTTGCTTCCATTCTTTAACGTTTCTGCTTACTCTAAACAGAATAAATCCTATTCGGGCCAGGCAGCCTGTAATGCCAACCAGAGCCAGCATCTTTAAAATAAATAACTCGGTCATTGGGTACAACTTTGAGCAAACTCAAATAAAATAATTAATGGTGTAAATTGGCCTTTGCCAGCAAACGTAGTCGCTCTTTTGCCATAAAAGTTAATTGGCGTTGCCGGCGGCCATTCAGCTGGTTTTCCGTTTGACATCGACTTTATCCTTAAAATCTGAATCTTAGTCCGATATCTATTTTTCGCGGATCTGCGGCGAAAATAGCCTGGCGAAAAAGTGGCGAAGTTTGCACACCTGAATAGCCTTTAAAATTGGTTTGATTAAATATATTTTGGTCATTAACGAAAAGCCGGATCGTTTTGCCCCTACTTTGTCCAAGAACCTTAGCCCAAAATAAGTTGTTTAACTATCAACACAATTGAAATAGCAACTGCAATCCTCTGTAATACGGATACGACGTTCGGGAGATTTTTTGATTTTGTAGTCGTCGTCTGTAATAAAAGACTTACTCCCATCAAAGTCAGCATAGTCGATATGGCGATTTGATTCCATCGCGTTAAAGTAAACGAGTACCCTGCAATCAAAATCAAAATAATGCTGAATAATCTGGTTACTGCTCTGTCCATAGCGTTTCAATTGCAAACTCTCTCTCTCTCTGCTTTAAACACAACTTAGCCATCTCACCGCTTGATGAGGTTTTTGGGAATTCGGATATGCCGTGTAAAAACAATATAGTTCCGTTCAAATTTTTAATTGATTATAGACTAACATATGACTTCTATTTAAAGATTGGCACGCTGTTAACAGCTAAGAAATTTTTTTACCGCGGGTATTAAATTTATAAGTTTTAGCGTTGCCGGCGGCCATTCAGCCTGACTTCCGTGTGGGTTTTTGGTGCTGGGTATTGCGACAAATAACGACATACACGCACAAATCGATTAAATTCTGGTTGGCGTATCTTGCCCATGCCTTTCTTATCGAATAAAATAAACGATTTCAGACACGTCTGAAAATTTATCAACAGGCACACAAAATTTTAAATATGAAACGAGTCGGAATTTTGGTGGGGCGCGAGCATACGTTCCCCGAATCAATAATAAACAGCATTAATGAGAAAGGCGAGGGCCGTGTGACGGCCGGGATGGTGTCAATCGGCGGTATTCGGATGGATGAGCCGTTGAAATATGACGTCATTGTGGACCGTATTTCGCATGAGGTGCCGTATTACCGGGCGACGCTCAAGCGGTTCGCTCTCGAAGGAACCTATATTATCAACAACCCTTTTTGGTGGTCGGCGGATGACAAATTTTTTAATTTTGCCCTCGCCTCAAAACTCGGCGTTGCGATCCCAAAAACTGTTTTGCTGCCGCAGCACGATTATATAAAAGATATAACGCCTGAGAGTCTTCGCAACCTCGAATTTCCTGTCGATTGGCAGGCTATCGTTGATTACGTAACATTTCCTGCGTTTCTAAAACCGTTTGACGGCGGCGGTTGGAAAAATGTGTCAAAGGTGCATTCGCTCGAAGAGCTTTTTACCGAGTACAACAAATCCGGCACGCTCTGCATGACCTTGCAGGAAGGGATCGAATACGACCAATTCGTCCGCTGCTACTGCGTCGGCAAGGAAAATGTATTGATTATGCCTTACGATCCGTCAAAGCCCTATCTGAGCGGGATGCAGTATGTAAATGTGGATGATTATCTAACGCCCGAGCTTCACCGACGTGTCGAAAAAGACGTGATCACGATCTGTACCGCGCTCGGCTACGATCTCAACACCGTCGAATTCGCCATCAAAGACGGCATTCCCTACGCCATCGACTTTATGAACCCCGCCCCCGACGCCGAGCTCGCCTCCGTCGGCGAATACAACCACCGCTGGATCGTCGATAACATGACCGATTTTATCCTAAAAAAACTCGAAGAGGGCTGGGAAACCCCCGAATACCGTTGGACAGCAATGCTAAATCCAAAAGCGAAATCAAAGGCATCCGTCAGCACAAAACGGTCGACTACCGCAAAGAAAACGGCCGCAAAAAGCGGCAGCAAAAAGTAAAAAGGCTTAGTTTTACCCGCAAAAAGTGAATTGCTTTCAATATCGCAGGCGTAGCCCCATTCTTCCAAATGAGATGGTCAAGTTTTTGAGGACACGATGCTCTTGCTCCTTTTGGTTGAATTAGTTTCAAAGTCAACTTTCTTTGGATCGCAAAAGAATCTTGTTCTCTACCTTTTTAACGATCCGGCTTTTCATCGGAGCTTCGGATACACACCTCTGCAAATGGCTTTTAACTCTTCCACGTCACAAGGCGGTTTAGAATACGCTTCCACCAGAAAACTTTCAAATTGACCGGAAAAACTCTTCTTATCTCGCTGCAAAAGTCGTTGTTGATTATATTTCTCTGCATTTTGTCTTTCCTCAGCACTCATATTTCGACGGGATATAGGACGGTTAGATTCAAAATCATAGTTATCATCAATCGCTTGTTTAAGTTTTTGCCAAGCGTGACACCAATACTTAACCCGTTCTGTTCGATCCAGAGCCCAATTCCCCTCGGGCACTAACTTCAGGGAATATTCAATATCTCCATTTAATAAACTGACCAACTTCAATTCCCATTCGACCGGAATTTGCTCTGCCCGTTCCAATGCCTTTTTAGCGCATCGGCGGCTTAATACATACTTTTCCTCACTACCAAAATCGTAACTTCCCATTGCACCACACACTTCAAACATCAAACCGGCATAAAGTTTGGGACTCTTCTTTCCCCAAAATAATTCTATCTCTTTTGACAGTGGGCCAGACCAGACAAATCTCTTGTTTCGGTCAAGGCTCGGACACGCTTCTCCCACTTCTGATATTCAATCAAGTCGGTATCGTAATCCGGAATTTGCTTCGACTTTGCAGGCATATTTAATTTGCGTTCTTCCATTTCTTGATGCGAAGACTGAGGAGTCGACCCGGTTTTCTGTAATTTAGATTGCGTAGAAACATCGTTACTCTGCGAAAGACCGACAAATACAAAAGCAGAAAACGTAAGAGCTATCAAAATGACAGCGTTCTTTTTGTTAAATAAATGTATGATGTTTCACTCCTAGGGAATGATTAAAAACGATTCGCTAACAGAGACCTACCCCGTTCTTTCAACACAAAATCATAATTGATAATCCCTTAGAATCAGTCTTATCCTTTTTTTCAGCGGTACATCCTCACTTTTTCTCTCGATCCAGCTTAGAGCCGACCTAGCCACATCCGACATCTCAGAATGCGGCTTTTCTTCAATTGCCCCAATTAAAACATCGACCGATTCCTTTCCCCCGCGTTTCCGCAAGGCGTTTATTACAGAGGCTTCAACCATTGGTTCCGCAACTAAGGCATGCCGTAGGAATTCTATCGCGATAGGATCCGCTACATATAGGAGCGCGTTAGCGGCTTCATTTTTTTTGTCAAATGATTTCGAATCTCTTATTTCGTTAAGTAAATTCGCGCAAACATTTCTAAGAACCTCTTTATTCGCGGGCCCTATCGTAAAGCGTATCTCCTGATATTCAATTCCAGGCTCGCTTTTATTGCCAGCATAATTTGCTTGACCGACCAAACCCGCTTTTAGAATGTATTTTCCTGTCGATGAGAAATTAGTCCATTCGTCTAGAACGAGACGCTGTGAATAATTTTGTTTGGGACGAACTGCCATAATTCCGGAACCGCCATATCCCGAGCGTTCAAACTCCAGACGCGGGATGGAAATCTCTTTACCATTTGGCAGAACTAACCGAAAGACGAAATTTTCTTTTCGACGGTATCCGAGATCGAGTACCAAATCTGTTACAGAACTATTGAGAGCCTCGAAGTCGAGAACAACAGGCTGGTTGAGTACCAAGCTCTTGTCAGCAATTGAGAACGAAATCGTCACATTTTCATTGGACGTTGTTCCACTCTGATTCGACTCGGGAACCGCGGTGTCGCGAGCTTTTCCCAAACTGCTGTATTCGATCTGATTTACACATCCGGCACCGACGCCAGTTAACAATAAAATAATCAATATACCTTTTTTCATGGTGCTGTGCTCCTGAGAGTATCTTGAGTAATTTGAGGACTAGAGAGTGTCCTATTCTGGGAGAAGACTATTGGCTCAATCGTGGCGGAATAACCTAATTTCGTAATGGTGTATTTGTACAAATCAAATCCGGTGGCAATAACTGATCTCGTTATATCGTGAGGACCTATTGAAATGTGCCATTGGTTGTTATCCTTACATGGGCATCTCCATCGATAAATTTGAGTCGCTGTGTATGAAGCCTCGAAAGGAGGTGCCATAAAGCCGCCGTTCCCGTGACGATCCGGCTGGGGACGGGGGTTCGCACCCGAGTGTGAAAGAATCGTTGGGTTTGGATGGGGAGCCAATTGATTGAACGGAAGTGGTGGGTAATAGACGTTTTGAGACCCGGAATAGTCAACGCGCTCGCCTAGTTCGCACGCAAACAACTTGTCCACCTCCGTATCGCTGGTACCAGTACTAGAATCCCAAGTATAATAGAAAGTCAGAACGCCATTGGAATCAATTGCGGGTCCAACCTGTCGAAAATTGACTGGATAAGCACACGGAGCGGCAGTAACATTCAACGTATCCGCATCGTAAATGTATGTCTGACCGTGACGGCATGATCCGCATGAGCCGCTGCCGCCATCGTTGGGGCTGACCGGCTTTGATTGCTTGACAGTCGATGCCTGACAGTTGTTCAGTTTGCCATCGGAGTTGAACTCAACAGGTCGATTTATACACGAATCAAATGGTTCATATGTGTCGCCGTTCCAGGATGCGTTAATGTAGGTCGAACCAGACCCAATACCCTCGACGTAGCCATCGTAGTCGATGGTGGCGACGGAAGGATTTGAGCTCGTCCAGTTGACGCCAAAGGCGGGTCGCTCGCCGGTCGGTGCTCCGAAACTATTTACCGTTGACTCAAAGGCATGATACTGGAACGGCGAACCGGCCTCAATCGGGCCTTCACTATATGTAATGCGTCCAGCGATGGCGCTGTCCAAACAATAATTCGCACACACATAGCTGCGAACTGTTTGTTTTGTCAAATCAATCTGTTCAGAGCGTCCCATCAGCGAAAGATTTGCGCTTTGGTCGTCGTCCAGTAGGGTATCTTTTCGCCGAAGCGACCATTGGAGTTGGCCGCCTGACACCCATGAGGGTATTGTCCCTCCCGAAACATCCTGCGTTTGATCGTCTCTCAGCTTTTTGACGTCAATACGGATCGTTTCGCGGGCAGCTATCGATTTTCTCGGAACAACAAAAGAACCTCCGTTTTCCCAGGAGATGTACACGGTATAGTCTTCCTCGAGATCTGTATCATTTTTGATGTATATGTGGGTCGATGAGGTATTATCAATAAACCAAGGATAGCCGCCCGTCGAACTGGGAAATGCGAACGAATCCGTCATCGGAAGACGAAACACCTGGTTCCGGTCGTTGCTGTTGCTATGTGCCGCGATGATGACGGTGCCGGGGGCTGATGTGTAGGTTGCCTCAATGCTGGCAATCTGGATGCTTTCGCTTCTGACACGCTGGATTATCTTGTTGGTATTTACTGAACGCATTTCGCCGGGGCTTAGGTGGACGGTCGGGAGGGCGATATTTCCCCGCGTACCGTCTGTCCGTGTGTATGGGATGTTTATCGTTACTACCGAGTTGTCGGGGCCGACATTGCGGGCGACGATCCCCGCATTGAATTTTTGATTGCCGATGTCCTCGATCTGAAAGCCGACGCCCTGATATTCGCTTGATTTACCGTCCGCCGGGTTTGAGAACTGAGCAAAGTTGGAATAGCCCTTATTTTTCTCGTAAATGTAAACCTGCGATACAAGAGCGTTTGCCGAACCGCAATGTTCCAGCGAGAGAGCAACGACTTCGGATTTCAGAAATGAGAAGCTCCCCGGAAATTCGTCCCGAATATCAAATGCCCGTGTCGAGTGCGGTGCAAGCGAAAATATACGCGGATCGCTTGTTTGGTTCGGCTTTTTGCCGAGAATGCCGGTCACGTCAAGCGGCGCGTCGGTAGTATTTGTCAACGTTACGCGAACCTGCGCGTTATTTGACGGCATCGACCAAACAGTTTCGAGCCGCTGCGAATCAAATTCGCCTATCTCGGCTAATTTTTCCTCAAAGGTAATACTCTGGGCCTCATCGGTCAGATAGATCTGCGCCCCTAATACGAGATCCTTGCCGAGATGAAACAGTTTAATATTGCCCGATTCAAAACCCGGCCCGCCGATAGATGCCCAGTCCTGCAGATCGATAAACCGGAAAGACTGAGCCTCGACAAACACGGGCGGGAGCAGCAATTCCTGACCAGCCGCGCTGTAAATTATCGGAATGACCTCAATCCGAGATATACCCTTGTTATTTAACAAAAGTTTCGCCTCGATGCCGTCCTCAAGCGTGTAATATGAACCAACCAAGGTGTGCGGCGCCAGATTAGGATCGGGTGTCGAGTCTAAGAGAGGCAGTACCTCAATATTATCTACCCCCCCCCCCCCGCGTACTCAACTTGAGCGGGCAGAGCAAGACCGATCGCTATGAACAGCCCGAAACACAAGATAACATTAACCGGATTTCGAAAAAGAAGGGTCGGTCTAGACATGTGAGCCTCCATATTAACGTAGAGAAAAGGCCGTCCTTGTCTCTCGCGTGGGTTGAATGAGTGTGACGCATTTTGTCATGCGTCGGGATAATTAAAAAGCCGTACGAATATTTATGAACCTGTTTTTTGAGTTTGTCAAGTAATTTTTTATTCATCCGATTCGACAAGGTCGTATGGAATGCGTTGGCCGAGGAGGCGGCTGGTCATGTTCATTCCGGCCCATATCAGTAGTGCAACGGTTGAGATTGCCCAGCCGATATTGGCGACGAGAGGATCCTCGAATAGAACGCCGACTACGATCAGCGGGAATGCGAAAAAGGCGATTCGCAATGATGTTTTTTTTGAGTTTTCGACCGTTTCGAGCATGTTTACACGGCCGATCTCGAGTTCCATATATTCGTTGTCCGAATTGAGATGTGAGAAATATTCGGTTTCGCTTTTTGACCAGCGTCGCAGAGACGGTGTGTCGGCGATGCGGCTTGCGGCTGAGAAATGATGTATTACGTGGGCTATCTTGCCGTCACGAAGTGCGATCTCGGCGAGGCCGCGAGCGGAACGAAAATTCTCGCCGACCCGTTCGAGTGCATTCCGAAAGACATTTCCGGCCCGCCGCCATTCGCCAATCTGAAAATACCATTCGCCTAAACGCACGAGAAGCTCACCGTCATCTGCCGCACGACGCTCGGACAGCCGCAGCGCGGCCAGAGCCCTGCGTTCGAGCTTGTCGCTACGCTGGACGCTTGCAAATGAGTGCAGGCAGCGGGCGAATTCAAACAGGAGACGGGCATCTGACGGTCTCAGGAGCAACGCCCTTCGAAATGCCTCAAGTGCTTGAAAGAGATACCCGGACAGGCGTAATTCGTTGGCCAGACTTCGCAGATCGTCGGCCTTTTCCTCTTCCGGGTGGTCAGTTAGCACAAAAGGCGTTGTCGCAATACGTTTACCCCTCGTTCCTATGCTTTTAAACGAGCTTTCCAATACATCCGCGGGAGGGATACGAGAGAATTCGGCCCTCATCAATGTTTCTTTTGGGTCCGCCAGATGATCGCGCAATTCAATCGAGCGATTATCCAGAACGTTGTCGGGCAGACGCGGCAAAATACTTTTAATGATACGCCGATAATCCTCGCCGCCCGACGAGATAGCAACGCTGACCCCTTTGCCGCGGACAATGGTGCGGTAGCGGTAAAAAATATTGCCGCCACGTTTTACGGCTCTAATCGCCTGAGTCTCGACCTGTTCAATATCCTTTATTTTAAGACGATACCGTGAAGCGTTCAACCAGCACCACATTCGCGGCAAAATGCCAGTACGAAAAAGCCGTTTACCGTCAAAACCGACATGATCTTTTAAAGCAAAAAAAGGAAGTGTCCATGAAATGCCAAAGAGAATAATGCCGAACAAATCTCTTTCGAGATAAAAAAGCAATGCCGAAAAAAAGGTTCCGAGCAGCAGAACGGTAAAATATGTATGCGGCGAAACACGAACCGTCAACGCAGTTTCAAGCACAGAAGCCGATTGCGTCTCCGCTGCCTGATTTTTTATCATTTCCGATGATTTAAGATCGTTCAAATTTTGATCTGGCCCACACTTGCTATACAAATAGAAAGAGCTATTCGCCGAGCTTTACCCAAAACTTTTTTAAGGGTGTTTTTTGAAAAACTCCGCCTCCGTTCAGGCATGCTCAGATTTCGCATTTTCTTGGCGAAACCGATTGAGAATTAAACGGAAATCAGAAACTTTTTTTTTTCGATTTCCGAAAGGATCTATTACGGAATAGTGACCGGTACGCTGCTGGCCCCAAAGGGTGATTCGGGAACCGGTTCGACAATTTGTTTAGCCCGTTCCGGGTCAAGCTCTCCGATTTTTTCTTTGGCCTCGATAGCGGTTTGGGTCAAGCTAACCGGTTTGCCGTCTGCACCCTTTAATTCGCTGGCCGTTTTTGCAATATTGAAATAAATATCCGCCGCCTCGGCAGTTTTACCCTGAATTTCATATATTTTTGCTATCTCAAATTCAAGCGTATCTTTTGCAACGATCGGGTTTTCCACGTTAGCCAGTTCCTGAAAAAGAGCAATCGCCTCGTCCGGCCTGTCGTCATTAACGCGTGTTTGAGCCAATGCGAATTTGGCCATTTTGCCCACCGGGGAAGTCAAACCGGCCATGCCTTCGAGTTCCTGTACGGCGGCAGCGCGGTCGAGACCGAGCTTGTTAACGGCAGCGAAATATTTCGCTTTTTCACCAATTTCACCACCAAAATTTTCGGCGACCGCCTGAAATTCGGCAACCGCGGCTTCGGAACGTTCTTTCTCGGTTTTATACGTCTGTGCAGTCGAACCGGCCGGTGTTCCGGTCTCCGAAATCGCGGCCTTTGATGTTTCAATAGCCTTGCCGAGAGCGGTTTGTGCCGCACCGCTCGAACGGCGGTTCCAACTTAAAAACACAGTTATCAAGATCACAAAAACGACAAGAGCGGCGATTCCGTAAAGTATCGGCCTGCCCTTACCGGCAAGCTTTTTTTCGACCTCATCCAAACGCTCGCTAACCTGTTTTTGAAGCGGATTGGTATAAACTCTCGTGTCCTTAGGAGCGGCCGCAGCCGCCTCAAGTTGTTCAAATCGTCTTTTTTTTCGTGCCATTATTAAGAAAAATGCAAATCCTATTTCTTCGTTCGTTGTATAATAGGGTAAATCGGACTTTTGCTAAACGTTTAATTTAACGTAAAAGCTCGATGAGAGCAACTATCGATGATCGTGCATAGAAAAAAATTAAACGCTTTTAGCGGAATTAAGGTGATTAAGAGGCGTATATTTTTAAAGCCTTTGACTTTTATTTTTTCAGTTTTTAGCTTTTGCGGGAACAAAACCGAAATTACGGTGTCTAATTTTATAGTTCGCACGGAAAGGCGGACAGGGCAATTGACAGCTTTCCATTATATGGGAACGCTAAAGGCGGGCGATGATCTTCAGTAAGTCAATAACATTTGGCAACGAAGAAATTAAAATGGCCGTAGTTTCGCCAAAGCCTGTTGCTGTCCGTACATCGGACGAGTCGCTGTTTATTGACAAATTAAAGGCTGGTGACGCGTCTGCGTTTGACACATTAGTTGACCGCTATTCGGGTGATATATTCGCATTGCTTTTTCGGATCACGGAAAATGCCGAGGATTCGAGCGATTTGACGCAAGATACATTTTTGCGGGCCTTGCGGGCAATAAAGAGTTTTCGCGGTGATTCCGAGCTGAAAACCTGGCTCTTCCGGATCGCGATAAACGAATCGCGAAACAGGTTTCGATGGTGGAAAAGGCGAAAACGCGACGTCACCATCTCGCTCGACGCGACAATCGGAAATACCGAAACGCCACTGTCCGACATCATCGCCGACCGTTCGATCAGTCCTGAGGACGCGGCACTTTTGCGGGAACGCGAATATGCGATAAAGGCCGCGCTGTTGGATATACCGGATGTTTACCGCGAGGCGATTGTCCTTTGCGATATCGAGGGGCTGAGTTACGAAGAAACCGCAGCAGCCTTGGGCATCGGGATGGGAACGGTCAAATCACGAATTTCACGCGGTCGCGAAGAATTGCGGAAAAGACTTAAGGATTTTTGAAAATTGACGCGAATGGTTGACTCGCCCCGGTCTCATTATTTGAAGACTAAATAAAAATCGGTGCCAAACGATAGGTCTAAGAGAGTGGATATTGAGGTCGGGAGTCATCGGATAGAGTTTTTGCGACAGATATTTGAATCGACCAGCAACATCGAAACATTGATATGTCAAAAAACGAATATACGAGAAAGCCCGTCTGCAAGTGAAGCGTTGTTATCTTAGGTTAGGTAACAGCCGGGGTCAGTCAGCCATTCAGTCAAATTTAGTTCGGAGCAAAAGCAATGAAATGCTTAGATTTACAATCAAATTTAACTTTATTCGCTGACGGCTATTTTAGTGAGAGCGAAACTGTCTCGGTAAAAGGGCATCTCGCCGCGTGTCCGCTCTGCCGACAGAAATACTCCGAGTATCATGAGATACGCTCGACATTGCGGCAGATGCGGCGGCCCGAGATCACGGCAGATTTACGCAGTATTATAAAGGATTCCGTTCGCTCGGAACGACGCTTCGAAAAACAATCCTTGTTTCCGGTTTCATCCGCTTTTCGCGAATGGCTGCAGATGCGTGCAATGCCATACGGCGTGGCCGTTTTATCGTCGGTTCTTATCGCTGTAACATTTTTGACAATGATGTTTTCGGTGGATATCAGGCCACTTCAAATTGCAGCCGTAGCAGGTTATCCGTCGGAAATGCTTGCAAGCAATCGAGATCCTTTTCGTGAAATAGACGTTTTTGTTGTCTCCGCGTCGGATTACGCACAAACGCGGCTTGCATTTTCAAACGAATCACCCAGCATAAATCCGCAGGGTGCTTTGATCGCGCTTACAAAATCGCTTGTCCGCGGTGGAATGAAAAATGATGAGGTCGTTGTGGTAGCGGACGTTTTTAGCAATGGAGTAGCGAGAGTAACACAAGTGGTCGAGCCTTCGCGTGACCGTGAGGCGGTCGCAGAATTAGAAAAAGCCTTGGAATCAGATTCGGGTAATTCGCCGTTTCTACCCGCAAATATGGATGTTCGTCCGGAGAATATGAGAGTCGTATTAAAGTTTCAAAGTGTGGACGTCAACACCGGTTTGGCGTCCATAAAAAGCCGTTTGTAGAGCGGTGCAGTAACCCGAAAGAGCGTCACCCCTGGTGATTCCGCTTACATCTTATCGATCTCAGCTTTTACAATCGCCGCCAGATTTTTGTCCGCCGAATTTAGTATGTTGTACTGCTCGGTAGCAGCGGGTCTATTTTTTTTACGCGTATAGCTGATACCGAGATTAACGCGGGCCCGAAGAAAATTAGAACTAAGCGCTAAGCATTTTAAATATGCCTCAACTGCATTGTCATACTGGCTATCGGCAAAATACGAATTTCCAAGCAAATACCAGCCTTCTGATTGGCCCGGGTTCCTACCTGTATATTCGACAAGTGACTTGACCGCATTTTTATATGCCCGCGCAGCATCGGTCGATTTCCGCTGACCGACATAGGCATTTCCTAAATAATATAGGGTTTCACCGTCGTCGGGACGCAGTCTCAACGAGTTGTTACAGTTCGAGACGGCAAGATCATACTTTTCGGTTGCGGTATAAGCCCGGCATAGATTTGTGTATCCCGCAGGCTGATTTGGCAGTATCAGCGTACCCGCCCTGGATGCCTCGACCGCGTCCGCGTGACGCCCAGCGAGAGAATAAAAGAGGCCAAGATCGGTGAAAAAAATGCCGTCATTTGGAAATTCTTTCAGTCCAGTTTTTGAAATCTCGACGGCGTCGGCAAAACGGCTCTCAGAGCGGTAAATCTCGGCAAGATCACGATATGCCTGATAGAGTTTTGGCTTTACATTAAGGGCCTTTTTGTACGCGTCGATTGCGGGCGCGACATTTTTAAGTTTTCGGTTGGCTTCGCCGAGCAGATAAAATGTCTCGCCAGGAAATTTCGTGCCTTTTGCAAGTGCAGATTCCGCTGCGGCCGACTGGGCCGTCGAATCGCCCAATGCGTAATTAACCCGCGCCAAATTATAATGAATATCCGCATTGTTCGGGGCCGCCTGAGACGCTTTTTGAAATGCGGCCAGAGATTCCGGATAGGATTTACGGGCATAGTTGATCTCACCTACAGCATTTAAAAAATTCACGTCATTAGGTGTAATTTGAAGGCCTTTTTCGATATCTTTGAGCGCCGCGTCATAATTATTTTGCTCAAAGTATATAAAATAACGGATTCGATAGACGTCAAGCGGCTTAAAACCCTGGTTAAGCGCGAGAGTGAATTCCTGGACGGCCTGGTCATATTCCTTCATGCTGAAATGGGCGTATCCCTTCCGATAATGGGCATTATTATTTATCGGCTGGAGAGCAAGAGACTTGGAATAGAGGTCGATCGCTTCTGTGTAGTTCTTAGCAGAAACGGCTTTATCCGCCTGTTCGTTTAGTTTTTTTGCATTTTCCTTATCCTTTTTGGATTGGGCCGTGACAGATGCGGCAATTATTACCAACAAAAACAAACATTGCAGAGTCGCTCGAGAAAAAATCGCTATTTTCATAAATTTTAATTTCATCTTTTGGTTTACGGCAAAATAACTGTCCGGTCATCTTTTGCTTTTCCCTTTGGCGCCGTTGCCGGTGTCTGTGCTGCCTTGGGCGGAGCCGTTTTTGTTACAGTCTGGATCGGGGCTTTGGTCGTTTTTGGTTTTTGCGTCGTCGAAGCGGCCGCATTTGAATCATCCCCCGCAGTATTCGAATCGATCGCCGTGTCCGTATTTGACTGCTCCTCGACATCCTGACTCGTGTCGGCCAAGATCGGGGGATTCTCCGATGGCGAAACCTCGACAACAGGCGTCGGCGTCGGCGTTGTCGCAGATGTACTTTCGGTATTGGTACTTAAAAGATACCATCCCGCGCCGCCCGCAAGGCCGACTAATACAAATAATCCGACAACCACACCGATGATCAAACCCGCTTTGGAAGATGATTTCTTAGCCACCGGTTTCGAAACATGATTTGGCTTAAGAGGCGCGGGCTGCGTTGTCGGGGCCGCAACTCCGCCGGCCGCTGCCGCTAAAGCGGTCTCGGGTAAATTGACGACCGCGGATGTCGGCTCGTCCCTCTGTTCATCGGCAGCCGGTTCGCTAACGGAAAATATTGCAGTCTTCAGTTCCGACTGTTTTACCTGTTCAGGCGTCGGCACTGTATCGAAACGCAAGGTGGCGTCCAAATTATCTGCGTCAAAATCACGAATCCTCGTTTCCGTCTCAGGCTCTTGCTGCACAGGCTTGGGGGTTGACACATTTACCGGCGGCGGCTGAGGATAGTCGATCGACACAGCCGGTTTTGCGTTCGCATCGGGTTTGTTCTTATTAAAGGCACGGCGGAGCGTCTTCTGCATATCGACGGCGCTTGCAAATCTTTCTTCCTGTCTTATCGACACACCTTTCAGCAGCACGTCCGAGATCGCAGGTGTGATCTCGGGATTTATTTCATTAAGTGGACGGATCGGATCCTTTTTACCGCCGAGCAGCGCGTCCGCCCGCGTCAGAGCGTCCGGCGGAACAGTATTCGTCAACATCTGATACAATGTAGCCGAGAGCGAATATAGATCGCTGCGGGCGTCGGTCCCTGTGCCGCGTATCTGTTCCATCGATGCAAAATGGGGGGAATAACCCGCGACGCTCGCCGAATTTAACCCTTGGCCGCTCGATCCGCTGTCAAAATCCTTGGACAATCCAAAATCCAGCAAAATAATATGATTGTCGTCGGTGAGTTTTAGATTTTGCGGTTTTATATCACGATGAACGATCGGCGGTTCGTGCGAATGCAGATACGACAAAGCGTCAAGCATCTGATCGGCCCAAAACATGACCCAGGTAACTGGAAAAGGCTTATTGGCAATCTCGAGACGCTTTGACAGATCGTCGCCCGAAATATGTTCCATAACCAGAAATTGATCGCCATTCTCTGCAAAATGATCAATAACTTTTGGCAAAACCGGATGACGAAGCCGCGCCAGTATCCGAGCCTCGCGTTCAAATGCGGAGCCGAGTGTGCTGTCATCGCTGAAAAAGGTGCGTTTTATCGCAACGGCACTTCCCAGACGCTGGTCCACAGCGAGATAAACCTCGCCCATTCCGCCTTTGCCGATCAGTTGAACGATCAAATAGCGACTCTGTATCATTGAATTCGGATTAAGTGGTTTCATGACGATTTAACTAAAAAGCCGTCCCAAACGGCATCTATCATTCCTTGACGGACGTCATCGCCGGCATTCCGGCATGTTGATAACATCGTATATTCCCCTTGACCCGTCGGGAACACGGCGTTCCTTTCTTTGTTTCCGCACCGCAATAATTTATCGGTTCGTCTATTTCTGTTTTGGGCCGCGCAAATTTTGCCGGTGCCGGTGTGGTTGATGTTGACGAAAAATCGATCTGTGCCGGTTTGCCCGCAGCCGCAGTTTCTGTCCTTGTGTTAGAAACACTCCGTGAAACGGCCCGGTTATCAGAATCATGAAGCTCCGCAAGCCTTCGCGGTTGTCTTAGAGCCTGCAAATCTGACGATGTAGATCCGCTGTTCAAATAACTTCCAAAACCAAAGATCCCGATCAAAACGCTGATCCCGATCACCGCCCGCGGAAGCCATTCATGCCCTTTGTACTCGATCTCACAGACCGCACAAAACCGCCGGCTCGTCAAAATCGACCATTCAGCGCGTTCTATCCTTTCACCGCAATTTGCACAAAAACTGGGCCGAAAAAGCATCAGCATTACCCCATCCGTAACATCCGCCGCGAAATAGTCACCCCATTGGCCAGGCAATTCAACGACGATACGGATTGAAAAAGATTATAAACCAAAAACCCCAAAGTGTTAAGACCTAAAATCGTCCGTAAAAAAAATCTATTAAAAATGAATTACGCGTTGGGAGTTTTTTCAAGCAGATTTGCGTGAATTTGATCTTTGTATTCGTCGCGTAACGACGGCATGAATTAGTCGTGGGTGAAGCCAACATCGCTCAGGATTTAGTAAACCATACTCCCTAAGCTCGGGTGTCCAGCCAATACTCCTGGTGAAACAATCTCAGAGAGCCTTGGCTCCGCAAACGAAAGGACTTCATAAATGGCTTTGTGTCGGCGACGTCGTTTTGCATTTCCTTTGCAGCTATTGCGACTCGTAAATCAAAACTTTCTTACGCCGAAGCAATCCGGTCGTAAGACCGGCAATCGTTCCGAAGATGGCGCCAACCCCGCCGAACTGGACAATCGGAAGATGCCCTTCGCCACTTTCGGTCGGGCCATCCGTCGCAGCTACCACGCCGCCAATCGCAGCTCCGGCTCCCGCTCCAATAGCCAGTCCGATGAGAGTAGATTTCCCAATCTTTTTGCCTCCTTCTCGGTAAACCTTGCTTATCCTGTTACGCTCAATAGTTACCGGAGAATTATCCTTTAGCAAAACCAAGACCGTCCCGGAAACACTCTCGACCTTACCTCTTATGGTTTCGCCGTTCTTGAGCCTAACCTCCAACCTGTCATCCACGGGAACCGCCTCGACCATATCCCAAGCCCCAAGTACGTCTTGACCAGCATCCTGGGCAAGAACGACCGGCTGTCCAACCGTAAGGACTAACATAGCGACAATCAAAATAGATATAAATATTTGATTTTTCATGAAATTATTTACCTCGTTTCGATGGATTCATTGCCAATGAGACCTTGCCAAAAGCATTCCAAAACCGGAAATTGTTAGGTCGGGTTCAATACGACGTTTGCCTGGGACAAACTTTGATTTGCTGGCAGGTCGATCTCCCGTCTGTAAGGCCTATAGCCCGGACGGACAACGATTAATATCTTCCGTCCGGGAGCCAACTGGTCGAACCTGAACGTACCGTCAGCACCGCTTCGGCTGTATTTTATTCTCTGACTCAGAGCCTCGCCGGAAATAAATCGCGGAGATGCAGCTCTGGCTTTAATGCTGAGCAGCCTGACCTGTACTCCAGATAGAGGAGCACCCGACTGATCTCTTACTTCTCCGGTCAGAGCGACGCCGGTTTTGAGGGAAAGCGACGTAACGATCTCAGAAAGGTTGTCGGGATTAGCGATCGGCGCTGAAACAGAACCGAGAAATTCGGGGTGTGAAGCCTCAACAACAAACTCCTTTTCCGGATGAATGTCAATCAGAAAGGCTCCCAGCTGGTTCGTTGCAGCATCGCCGGTTTCCCATTGATATGTACTGACAACGGCGCCGCGGGACGGAACCGCGGTTGGATAAATTACTCTTACATTCGCCCCTGAGATCGGGCTGCCGTTAGGGCGGCGGACGGTCCCTCTCAGTTTTTTTACCTTTTTCAATTGAAAGTCCGCGCGCAGGATATCTCCTTCACGCAATACCACATCCCGATGTTCGACCGCATAGCCTTCCGCTTTTGTGACTAAATGAATCTGGCCGGGTTCAAGGCCGTCAATCGCAAACTCACCCAGTCTGGACGACATTGCGTGCGTTAAAATAATATCTTCGCCAGCGGCAGTGCTGGCTGCGATCTCGGCAGCGATAGGAAAATTAGTACGGCTGTCAACAAATCTGCCAATTATCCGCCCGTCGACAGCCGTCTGATTTGCCTCCGCAGGCGCAGAAGACAGGCCAAAAGAAAGAGCAAAAGCTCCCGCGGTGAACGAAACAAGAGCAATTGCCCCTTTCTTTAATTTAGTCATTTCGCTTCTCCTTTTAGATAACGCATTACCATAACATCGAAAAATCGCTAACTCCAAGCGAGCATGATCGTGTCTAGTCCTACTTGCAAACCAAGTAAATTTGCGAAGTTTAGTCCCTGCCAAAGAGTAGATGGAGCAACAATAAGACACCCGCCGTGATTCCCAGCCAAATTGCGATCTTGGCGCCGGTAGTCAGGTTGTGGCCGCGAATCTGCTTGACGTGAGAATAGGGAACTGTGGCGGCCTCGCCGGTGACTTCATCGACTATGACGAAACTGTCGTCTCCGGTATCTCGGACATAACCACTTATTTTTGTTTTGTCAAACAGTTTGACTTCAGCGCGCGCCTCTTCACCGACACCGAGTTTGGCAAGGGCAGCCTTTACCTTAGCCGCATTTTTCTTGATCTTGGTTTCATTAGACCCAGCTGCCACAGGCGCCGCAAACAGCACTTGTGCCACCAGAGCTAAAAGTAGGAAAACGACTGTTGGTCTGGTCATAATTTTGGATTCTCCTTTCTAATCGCTAACTGGATTCGTAAACCAAGCACTCCGTCTCTTCCGATAATCCACGAGTCAGTTGTGTTGGTGTAGCCGTCGTCGTTTTTGCATTTTCTTGAAGCTATTGGAACTCGTAAATCAAGACTTTCTTACGTCGAAGCAAACCCGTTAATTGCCTCAACAAAAATCTACTCGCAACAGAGTCGCTGCCTCGCAAAAAAATCCCTTGCCATGACCTTTAATCGTCAACCCCCAAAGAGAGGAAAAGCAGGACTCCGGCCGCAATGGCAAGCCAGATGACGATTTTGGTGCCGGTCGAAAGATTGTTGCCCTTGACCTGTTTGACCTGCTGGTAAGTTACCGTTGCAGCCTCCCCCGTTTTTGCATCAACGACAACGAAGCGATCTTCTGCCGCATCACGAATATAGCCTTTGAGCTTGTTTTTATCTCGCAGCTTGACCTCCACACGGACACTCTCGCCCACGCCGAGCTTGGCTATCGCCAGTTTTACTTTTGCAGCGTGCTCGCGAATTTTTTCTTCGTTGGACTTCGTCATCGCAGGCGTCACGAGCGATGCCTGAGTCAACAGTGTGAAAAGCAGCATAAAAATGACTTTTCTGGACATAGATACAAATCCTCCAATCAAATCGATAAACTAATTTGCCTCGTAAATCAAAACTCGTTTGTCTTTGCGACCAACTGCAAAGCCAATAAGAGCTCCCGTTGCCGCCCCGACAAGCGGCAGGAATTTTGCTTCCGAACTTACATCCGGTCTGTCGTCGGTTTTGGCGGAAGCTACAAGTCCAGCGACTCCGAACGCTCCGCCTATTGCCGCGCCCAAAATGATCGCGGTTCGGGGCGTCTTTTTAGTTACCTGAGACAGTTTTTGTACGTCATCTCGGGCTGTCGTGACGGATTTCCCGTCTCGATCGAGAATGATCGAGGTATCGGAAACGCTGTCTATCTCTCCCTTAACCGTCTTGCCGCTCTTAAGCTTGATCTCCACCTTGTCCCCCGGCGGGATGGCTTTGACGGCATCCCAACTGCCAAACCTGACCTGACCGGCATCCCGGGCAAGCACCGCCGGCTGCCAGCATGCAATAGTTGTAATGATAACCACAAGAAAGTTTGCTACTATTTTGTTTTTCATTGCAATATAAATCTCCTGAAGGGAATTTCGTTCGGCAAAAATCTGTTATCGCGCCTCGTAAATTAGTGTCAACTTTTTCTTGTTCCTGAAGATACTTCCGATCAATGCCCCGACACCGGCGCCAGCCAATGCTACTCCGATCACCACCCCGGTCAATTCTCCATCGGTGCCTCCCGTATCATCGGCTGCGGCGGCAATAGCAATGCCCCCTGCCCCGATTCCAGCCCCGATCAGAGCCCCCAACAGAGCCGGCCTACCCGACGACATTTTGGTTTCGAGAAAAATCCGCTGCACTTCGTCTCTCCCAATGGTGACAGCCTTGCTGCCGCGCCCAAGAGTAATCCCGGAGTCAGTTGCGTTGTTTAGTGTTCCTTTGACATCTCTACCATTTTTGAGTTTTAGAGCAAGCTTTTGCCCGGGCTGGATTGCTTTTACAGCATCCCAGGTTCCAAATGTAGTTTGATCGGCATCCTGAGCAAGTAGGGCCGGAGGCCCTACCGTAATGATCAACATAGCCAGAATCATAATCGATACAAATATTTGATTTTTCATAAAATTTATCTCCCTCTTATTTAAGGAATTTGGCTTTACGACAACTTATTTCCGGGTTTTTCCGCGTTCGTGGCTAAAGGGGTTTTAGGCCGTCAATCGTAAACTCATCTAGATGAGACGTCCATATAGTTTGCCTTGTGTACGTCTTACTGAAGCTCACACGCATTCGCCCCGCCTGAAAAACTACAACCGCATGTGCAGTTGTCAGAATTCCAATTTCCACCTTCATTGTCACAATCTTGTTGGGCATAAATACTACATTGCCAGGGGGTCGGCCCTATGTAATACCCAAATGCTCGTCCGATACGTACGGTTGCATCGATTCTTTTGCAAGGTACGTTAGGATCACTCGGAGAGCAGAACACATCGTCATTATCCTGATAAAGTGTCGGCCAAAGGTAGGCAGAGCTAAACTGATTTTCTATATCATCGATCCGGCCATCGAAGTTGTTGTCGCCAACCGCGAAACACGCATCAGGGGTACACGATAACTGAACAAGCGAATTCGGGAAATAAATGCTCTCAATAAGGTCATCTGGCGCGTTTTCATCAAGTTCGTACACGGTCATAAAGTTCTGCTGTACATTGATCCATTGGCCATTAAGATCTAAGCAGCCGCCGCCATCGGCGATTCCATCTTCATCGTAATCGGTCTGATTAGAAACACCAAAAGAAAAGTTCACGCTCCCATATACGTTAGAGCCGCAGGGTGAATATTGATCAACGCATCTGCTGCTGCCAAACGGAGGCACACTATTGTTGTAGAAGAAAGGATCGCTGAAAGGGTAGTTGTTGGCCGGGTATGGAAATAATCCTGCAAAGTCAGGAAAATTTAACCGTTGACAGTTGGGATCGGGTTTTACATAATCGACCGAGCAACTATTCCACTGCACTTGTGCTCCCGACCCAAAACTACAGCCTGGATTCCACCCTTCAAATTGATTCGCATTTTGCTTGCTGCCGACGTTTGAGCTTACGCCCCAATTTCCGAAAGGGACCGAATGGCAAAAAACAGGGCAGTTAAAGCATTCCTCAGCCGTATCATAAGCATATCGGTTATGATTGACCATGCTGATGCTGATCCTACACGAGGCCTGGCCCACGACTTGCCCCCCCCCCCGAGGATGACAAAAACAAGCAAAAGAAACACAAGTGATTCTAATGTACGTTTCACGACGACAAACCCTCCAATTTTTTGTGGAATCTAATTCAGATTTACATATAGACATAAAAAAAACTGAATGTCAATAACAGATTTGAAGTATTTTGCAAAAGGCAATCGTTAGTCACGGGTGAGGTCTATGGCGTCGGCGAGGCGGACGATTTTCATTCCTTCTAATGCGTCGGTGCGGCAGGCCATTACGGGTTTTTCTTTATCGGCGTTTTGCAGCCAGACCTGACAATTCAGGCATTCGCCGTTCCAGCAGAAATCGCCGTACGAGATATTTTCCATCGACAGAAACTGAAAGCACCGCAGGAGCGAATTGTTTTCGGGAACCATATATTTTGTTCCGAGGATTTCGATCTCAATAAGCCTTTCGTAGGGCTGAAATATATCGGGTAAGGTCATAGCTTCGCGTCGGAAAGATCGCCTCGGACGCCGGTGTTTTTGGCTGGTGTATCAATTATCTGAATCATTACACTAGATTATATTACCGAAAGGGTGTAATTTTTAATAATGGCATTAGTAATATACACAAAACCGGGTTGTCCGTACTGTCAGGAGGCCCGCGATCATTATAACGAAAAGGGTGTGGCGTTTCTCGATTACGACGCTCAGAACGATAAACAGCGTCAGCGGGAAATGCTCGAATATTCAAATGGAGACCCAACCGTACCGTGCCTGGTCGAGAACGGCGCGTATATTGGTTCTGGTTGGGGCGACCCGCCACGCGGCTGAACGATCCGTCCGGATTGACCGGCAGTTTGCCGGTACGCACAATTTTAGATTTCAGATTTTGGATTTTGGATTAACCGACATAGACTATTTAATCGAACTCGGATAACAGAGACGCTGTCTTGGCTCGTCAGTCCAAAAATCGGCAATCCAAAATCCAAAATCATTATGGTTGGTTCCCAGATTAACCAATACAAGATCCTCGAAAAAATCGGCTCCGGTGGTCAGGGGACGGTTTATAAGGCTCTCGACACCAAGCTGAACCGTACCGCGGTCATCAAGGTCCTACCTCCGGAACTTACACAAAAAACAGCTAATTTCAAACGGTTTGAGCGCGAGGCCCAGCTCTGTTCGCAGCTTGACCATCCAAATATCTGCACGATCTACGATTTTCACAGCGCCGACGGCGTTTTTTATATAGCGATGCAGTATGTTGACGGCAAAAATGTCCGCCAGCTTGTATCGGGGCGACCGCTCGAATTAAGAAGCGCCCTTTCGATCGCCGTTCAGGTTACAGACGCTCTTGCTTACGCTCACTCAAAAAATATCATTCACCGCGATATCAAGGCCGGAAATATCATGGTGAACGAATCGGGTCAAGTGAAAATTCTCGATTTCGGACTCGCGAAACTGCTCGAAGACGAACATGCCGACCAGACCGGAGGAGCCCCGCATCATGATATCACCGAGCTTGGCATCCCCTACGGGACGGCGACATATGCGGCTCCTGAACAGGCGAAAGGCGAACGTGCCGATCATCGTTCTGATATTTTCTCGACCGGTGTTTTGGTTTATGAAATGCTTACCGGAATTTGGGCATTTCAGGGAAAAACGGTTATTGACGTCCGTCATCAGGTTCTTTATGGCACACCAAAACCGATTGCCGATCTGCGTAAAGAACCGATTCCTTCGCAGTTACAGCAGATCGTAGATAAATCTCTGTCCAAGGCTCCAAAGGATCGCTATCAAAAAATAGCTGTAATGCGTGACGAGCTTCGTGCCGTTTTGCAGCAGATCGCCGGTATGCCAATAATGCCCGGTGATACATTTATACCGGGTCACGCCGATGGAGGCGCAGTCAAACGAATGCTTAACTGGTTTACCGGCAAGTCAACGCCTGAAGCGGCGTCGAGCGGCCAGACTCCGTCCGCATCGGCTACGCCCTCTTACACGCCTGATATTTCTGCGACTTCGACCGGGACGGAAAAAAAGAGTGTTGCGATTCTGCCGTTCCAGAATCTGAGCGGCGACCCGGCGTCCGCTTTTTACGAATTCGCACTTGCGGATGCTGTAATTACAGAGCTTGCTCAGATACGCTCGATAATTGTCCGGCCGAGTTCGGTGATCGCAAAATATCAGGGCAAGGACGTCGATCCGCGTGCGGCCGGTCAGGAATTGCGTGTTCATGCCGTTCTCTCGGCGAGTTTTTTACGGGTCGGAGAAAAGCTTCGGGTTACGGCGCAGCTTCTAGATGTATTGACCGGAGAAATTTTGTGGAGCGACCGGATCGATGCTGAGGGCAGCGATATTCTGGCCTTGCAGGACGGTATCGCCCAGCGGATACTCGAAGGCCTGCGGCTCGAACTTACTGATCTCGAAGCCGAAAAACTCGGCAAACGGGCAACCGACAACGCCGCCGCTTGGGAAGAATATCTGCGCGGGCGTGATAATTTTGGACGCTTTATCTTTCGCACAATGGACGCCGAAGATTGTGATGCGGCGATGCATAATTTCAAACGCGCCGTCGAACTTGACCCGCATTTTGCCCTCGCTTACAGCGGCCTCGGAGCGTGTTATGCGAACCGCGTCTTCAAGGGGCTTGGCGAGGCAGAGGATTATACATACGCCGAAGCGGCGTTTAGCAAAGCCTTTTTCTACGACCAGAACGTCGTCGAGGCCCGCGTGCTGATGGTGATGATATATATGGCCCGAGGCGAAAAAAAGAAGGCGCGGGCTGAGATAGACCTTTTACAAAAACAGTTTCCAAACGACCCTTCTCTCTATTTTGTAAAAGGGGTGATGAACCGGCTCGACGGCAAATACGAGGAATCGCTTAAGGCCTTCGAAAAACTCACCCGCCTCGACCCCGCCGCCCGTGCCGTCGCGTCATACAACCGTGCCCGTATATTTATTTACAAACGAGAATTCGAGACCGCTCATGCGGAACTTGATAAAGGATTTAAGGCCGAGCCAAATCATCCGATGCTCAGGATTTTCCGCTCAGCCGTCTATTATTACGAGCGCAAATACGATGAGGCGATCGATCTAATGGCCTCTGTTCTAAAGGAAAATCCGCGTATGGACGGCATTCGTCCCCTTTACGCCGAATTTCTTGCCGGTGCCGGACGCCCTGATGAAGCGCGCGCTCAATTGACCGACGAAGCATTAGCCGTCTCGCGTGCCGATCACGACATGGCCTATTGGGTGGGTTCGACATACGCAATGCTCGGAGAAACGGATCTTTCCTTCAAATGGTTAAACAAAGCCGTCCGTCTAGGCAATGAAAATAAACCCTACTTTGAAAACGACAAAAACCTCGACAGTCTCCGTGAAGATCCGCGATTTAGTGAGCTATTGGAAAAAATGGGTAACGACGAATGACGAATCAAAGCACGCCGCTGTCCCTGTAAAATTCCCCACCCTAATAATTGGCGTGGCAAATAGGTTGTACGCGCTCGCTTAAGCCCGATCTCTGGTAGCGGGCGGATTGTGATTTCGTTGATATGGTGATGACGCAGGCGTTAAGTGCTTTTCAAATACAAATTCATTACACCCAAGCCCGACACCGCCCGATTTGACTTTTCTTAAAATAAAGCCGCGCATCTTATAAAACTCGAAAATCTCATCAACGCTCGCCACTTCGTAGGGAAAGCCGCCGACCCAGTCGATGACGTCGTACCAGCGGTTCATGCCGCGGCTGGATTTGTAGTGGGTCCAGGAGCGAATATAGTCGAACGGCCTTAGCGTCACAAGAGATTTCAGAGCCCGTTTGGCTTCGCCGGGAATAATTATGGCGATCACGAATGGCGTTTTTAACACACTTGGCAGACGGCAATAGGTTTTTTTTATCCAATGCCATCTTTTTGCCTGGCTGCCGGTATCGTTGTAGATTGCGATAAAAAGTTTGCCGCTTTCTGTAGTCGGAATAACCGCATTCTCTAGCGCACGCCACATTTTGCCGGTGTGGTGCAAAACGCCCCACGAATAAACGACGTCAAATTTACCAAGCGAAGCGACATAATCGGCGTCCAGAGCCGAACCCTGCTCGACCATCCAATTCTGATCACCCGGAAAATAGCGGCTGCGCAATTCCCTGGTACACGCATACGAATTGCCGTCAAAGTCGAACGAATGAACCTTGGCCCCGAGCCGTCTTGCCGCCAGCGAAAACAGACCGCTGCCGGATCCGATATCGAGAAACGTCTTGCCCGTCAGGTCGTCGCATTCGAGCATTTGCCGCAGCGATTCGACAGCTATCTCGATCCGCTCATCGTCCAGAACGGAGAGAAAGGCGCTCCAGTTTTTGCCAAACTCGAAACGTTCACCGCTTGATATTTCGTCTTCGTGCTGTTTTGCTATCTCCAAATTTTCTGCCATTGAGCTATTCATTCTATTGTGCTGTGTGGTAAAAAGTGTTGACACCCGCTTTATCGAGGCTTCCTCTCGTTAAAATACCCAATCATACTCCGATTTCAATAAACTTAAACGCGCGCCCCGGCCATTATCGCCCGCAGCTGATCTACTTTAGATTCCCAACTTTCGTTCGCGATCGCATCGCTCACAATCTTACGCGATATGGGATCGCGGATCGCACTTACAATCTTTGCGATAAAATCATCATGATCGGTTCCTACAAGACAATTGCCTATAACGCGAACTTCGGGAATGTCGGTGGATACGACCGGCAGACCGGCTGCGAGATATTCGCGAACTTTTAGCGGGTTAGCGGCAAGCGTTAATTCGTTTATTGCAAACGGATTGAGTGCAACATCAAAACCTTTGCAATAGGCCGGAAGTTCGGCGTAGGGCCTGCGGCCGAGAAAGTGAATGTTTGGCACGCCATCGAGTATCTTGACCTTTTGCTCGGCGTCAACGGCAATCTTGCCGATCAAGACGACCGAGCCGCTTTTGAAATGCTCCGCCGTCTTTTTGATAAGCTCAAAATCTACCCAGTCGGCCAAAAGGCCGTGAAAGCCTATGATCGGCCTCGGCAGATTTGCGATCTCCGCCGGCACAATGGTCGTCTCTTCAAGGGCCGTGCGAAAATGTCGCCAGTCTGTTCCGTGTCGGATGATATGTGTATTCGGATTAAAATCCTTTTTCGACGCGAACAGTTTCTCGGCCGAAACAATAACCAGACCGGCCATCCGAAAGAGTTTTTCCTCGATCTCCCTGAGCGCCGACGATCCGGTAAAGGCCGTGTATTCGTCAACGCAATAATATATTATCCCGCTCTCGCCAAGCTTGCCGGCGATCATACCGGCCGCAGGGTTAAAAACCATATTTAAGACATTTGTAAAATCAAGACCTCGCATTGCCTTTTTAACCTGTCCTACCAGGACTCGCTGATTCAGGCTGACAATAGTCTTATTGCTGTAGGCCGGAATAGCGAGTGGATTAAGCACAAAGATGTTAGGCTCAACCTCACGGACCGGTTCTATAAAACTACTGAGTTTTTTGTAGATACGTGAAATATCTTTGGACGATGTGGTAGGCATCCGGTTTGCGATCGCATTTATCCAGAGGATGCGATTGTCTTTAGAAAGCACACGCATCAGATGCGTTTTTGACAACGGATCACCCGTCCAGTCGTGGCTGAAACACAAAATATCCCGTCCGCGAAGTTGGCCGTGAGCGTTATCTGTTTTATCCGTTGAGGGTTTTGTAAAAGACATTTTTAAGTTTTTCCGGCCAGCCGTTTTATTTTTTTGCGTGTTTCAACGGGAATAGACAGGTAGGTTTTTACAAACATATCCCTAACCGCTTCTTTCTTTTGATGGGTCCGTAAAAATGTACGATCATGCTGATATCTGTTTGTCGCTACTTCATACCCGCCAAAGCGCCGCAGAAAAAGGTGCGACCCGCCCATGCTGTAATGACTAAATCCGCGGCTGCACGCCCATTCTATCGAACGCCAGCCAATGAGATCGTTTGGCCGCAACTTTTGATATTCACTCAGAGAATTGTTAGCCGCATACTCAATAACGCCGCCTTTACAAAACCGGTAGTAGCTGCCGGCGATCACTTTCCCCTCAAATTTTGCGATAATCACCTTTCGGTATTCTTTTTGCTCAGACGCAACCTTAAAATCCTCAAATTTGTCAGGCTCAATTCCCTTCTGTGCGTTCCATTTAAGATGAATAGCGTAAAGCTGGCCTAATTCTTCCGCCGTTTCCAAATCTTTTATTTCTAATAGATCCTGCTTTATCGCTTTGCGGATATCGTTTCGACGCGTCTGCGAAAAATCCTTGAAAATATTATCTGCTCCCGACGAAAGATCGAGCATTATTATCAAATCGTCATTACCGGAAGTTTTGCAATTAAAATCCATTTTCTCAATTTCATCGATTTTCGACCATGAATAAAATGTTATCAGTTCAGTAGATTTTCCGGCTTTATTTTTGAGGGCGGCTGCTAATGCCTTTGCGGTTTGCGCGACGTCGACGCCTTTTCGAAAGACCGTCTGCGGCCGGACGGCCAGGCCCGACTCGATCGTCTTTCCCTTATTTATTCCGGTCAACACGGCAGCTATATGTTTGTCATCATCAGTGACAAGAATTGCAAATCGGTCACCTGCACCAACAAACCGGTCAACAAAAAAATCGGGCGTCGTGTAATGCGTCGGCATAAACGCCTGTGCTAAAAACGCATTCCACCGGTTTTCCATGTTACGGTCAGGATAGTGATCCAAAATAGTAAAATACATTTTTGTCGACAATTCCCGTGGTTCAAATTTCGCCGTCGATAAAGCGGCGTTGCCATATCTCAAAATTGACGAGCGACCAGATGCGTTCATCGTGATTTTCGCCTGCGTTGTGGCTTGCGACAAGATTTTTTACAAAATCGGCGTCGAAAATTCTGCGATCCAAAGCCCTTTGACCGAGGACATATTCGTCAACGACGTGCTTATGCTCGCCTCGAAACCAGCTTCCGACCGGAACGGGAAATCCCATTTTTGGCCGTTCAAGAATTTTTGGTGGCAATACGCCTTTCATTGCCTCGCGCAAAATCCATTTTGTCGTCGAGCCTCGGAGTTTCATCCGTCGCGGCATACGGGCGGTAAATTCGACCAGTTTGTGATCGAGAAATGGCACGCGGCTCTCGATTGACGTGGCCATCGACATCTGATCCTGCTTCATCAGCAATTCGTGCAGATAAGTTTTGGTATCGGCGTACAGCAGCGTGTCGAGGATATCGGCTGAATCGCATTTTGCGAGCCACTTTTTCTGCATCGTGTAAGGATTTATGTCGGCTATCTTTTCTTTCGCCGCCTGCGAAAAAAGGTTTGTTTGCATTGAGCGCGGAAACACACCGAAATTATCAAAAAACAAGCTCTCTGTATCAGCTTCACGCGTAAGAAACGTCCGGTTCAGTTTGCGGTTTAGCAAAGCGGGCAAGGTTGCAACGCCGCTGCGAACTGCGTCACGGAGAAATAGCGGAGCGATACTCTCATATTTTTCACCGTAGCTGAGCAGCGTCAGAGCTTTTTGATAACGACCATAACCGGCCAGCGTTTCGTCGGCCCCCTCGCCGGTCAGAACGACCTTTACATGCTCTGCGGCGAGTTTTGATACAAAATACAGCGGTACCGAGGCGATAAAACCTATGGGCTCGTCCTCGTGCCAGACGAGATTTGGCAGCGCCTCAAAAAACTGTTTTGGCGTAATTATTATCTCGTGATGATCGGTGCCAAAACTTTTAGATACAAGCCGTGCGTATTCGAGCTCGTTGGCCTCGCGCTCACGAAAGCCGACCGAAAATGTCTTGATTGGTTCCGAGACCATTTTTGACATAATTGCGGCAATCGCGCTTGAATCGATTCCGCCTGAGAGGAACATCCCTAGCGGAACGTCGGCCATTAACCTCAATTTGACCGATTCATTAAAAAGTTCGAGCCACTCTTTAACATAGCTCTCATCCGTTTGCAGGCTGCTTTTTGGCTCGAAAAGCAAATCCCAAAATTCACGGACTTCGATGCGGCCGTCTTTCCAGACAAGCGTGTGGCCGGGTAGCAGACGTTTGACCCCGACATAAAGCGTTTCGTCGCCCGACGTTCCGTGATTGGCAAATTGATCCGGTAGAGCATTAAAATTTATCTCAGGTGTTACGGCACCGGCCTCAAGAAGAGCTTTTATTTCGGAAGCGAAAAATAAACTGCCATCGCTGTCGTGGACGTAATAAATCGGCTTTACGCCAAACCGGTCGCGGGCGATAAACATCTCCTGTTTTTTAGCATCCCAGATAGCAAAGGCAAACATACCGCGCAGATGATCGACGCAATCGCGGCCAAATTCTTCGTAAAGATGCAGAATAGTTTCGGTGTCGCTGCGGTTTTGAAACTCATACCCTTTTGCGGTCAGTTCGTCACGATATTCGGCATGGTTATAAACTTCGCCGTTGTAAACGATCACACACGACCGGTCTCTGTTAAACATCGGCTGTGCGCCGTGAGCTACGTCAACAATACTGAGTCGGCGGTGGCCGACGCCAATATTCTTATGAACAAAAACACCTCCGTCATCAGGCCCGCGATGATGCAGAATGTCGCGCATCTGTACGATTTTTGCTTCATCAACTTGTCTGTTTGAGTTTTGGGAAAATGCAATGCCGTTGATACCGCACATATTTGTATTTACAAAGTGAGAATAGCCGCCGATCCTGTATTTTTTTTAATGCGGCCCCGAGAGGGCTGTTTACAGCTTACCCGATTTTGAGCCTGGTTTGCCAAATTTTTTTTCACTGACCGAAGTGGATAACTATTGCTTTTAACCGTTTACTCTGGATACTGTATTATTTGGTGGAAAATCTGATGGTAGTAAATTCGGTCAGGGTGAAAGAAAAAACGGACAGGCGCCGCAGATTTAAGCGCGTGCATTTTTCGGTACTTATTATTGCGGCTGTTATTTTCGCCGCCGCACTTCCGTTCGCTTACGACCTGCATTACGGACGACTCGGAATTATTTATCCGCAACCGGTCATTGAGGCAAGCGGAGCCGGCCGTATAATAAAAGTTCCGCCAGGCGGCCATGTTCAGTCGGCGATCGAGAAAGCAAACGGCGGCGACATTGTCGAGCTTCAGGCAGGTGCGGTTTATTCAGGCGAAATAAAACTGCCAAATAAACCTCTCTCCGATTTTATAACGATCCAATCGTCGGCTGTCTCAAAACTACCGGCTGACAAGCGTGTCTCGCCCGCTCAACGCTCGTTGATGGCAACGATCACATCCGGAATGTTGGGAAAACCGGCTGTTTCTGCGTCAAACGGCGCACATCACTATCGTTTCATCGGGATCGAATTTACGGCGTCCGGGTCCGGCTATAATTATGGCCTCGTCGTATTCGGATCAGAAGAATCCAACCCGGAAAGATTGCCGCACGATCTTGAGATCGACCGTTCCTATATTCATCCCTTCAAATCCGGTGTGGTACGCCGCGGCATTGCCCTAAATAGCGGGAACACCACAATAAAGAACAGCTATATCGAAGGAATCGGTTTCCCGGGAGAGGAAACGCAAGGTATATGCGGATGGACTGGCACACGCAATGTCCGCATCCTCAATAATTATATTGAGGGAGGAGCCGAAAATATTATGTTCGGCGGCGGCGACCCCGCATCGGTCGCCCTGATACCATTTAACATCGAAGTTAGAGATAATCACCTTAACAAACCTGAGGCCTGGAAAGAAAAAGTTTCGGTTAAAACTCTGTTTGAGTTAAAAAACGCAAAACACGTGCAATTTATCGGCAATCTGCTTACAAATAACTGGAAAGGTTCGGCTTTTCGCATAACCGTCCGCAATCAGGACAACGGGGCGCCATTTTCGACGATCGAGGACGTCGTAATAAAAGACAACGTTATCGACGGCGCCGGTGCCGGGATCAATATCCTTGGAAAAGACGATACCTATCCGAGCCAAACTCTGAAACGGCTTGTGATCGAAAACAATCTATTTCTAAATATCCGCGGCGGGAACGGTTTCGAAGGTAATGGATATTTTGTCCAGATCGCGGACGGAGAGGATATTACTATTGTTAACAATACGGCCTTTAGTCACGGAAACATTGTGACGTTTTACGGGGCGGAACCGCGTGGTTTTTTATTTCGTGACAACATCGCCAACCACGGCGAATACGGCGTCCATGGCCTGGCTGACCGGAAATCGGCCGCGGCCCAGGCTATGTTTCAAAATAACATTTTTTTGAATCTTAACCGCATCGATCCGAGCGGGTTCTCGTTTCCGCCGGGCAACACGCTCGTCCCGACAATCGATGGCGTAGGGTTTATTGATGCGCCGGCAAAGGATTTCCGACTCGCTCCGGATACTAAATTCAAAAGCAAGACCGGCACTGGAAAAAATATCGGCAGCAACCTTTTCCCTGTCCAATAAGTGCAGTATTTGCCGCCGCTTCGTGATTTTTCATCCACGCAGATTTTTTTCTGGCGGTTGGATACGATAATGTAATATACTACTTACGAAGCCTAAACCTAACAGGCTCTCTTACAAAAAAAGGCTCACAAACCAATTTTAAATGAAAAATTGCCTCATCCGGTGTATTCTCTTGTCGGGAATCACCGTTGGTTCGTATTCGAAAAAATCTTATAATCCGATAGACGCCCGTGCAGGAACAACAATTTCAACATAAGCAGCTCATAAAGCGGATAGGCCGCAATGTAGCCGCCCTTGAGCCGAAGATATCGGTCGTTATACCGGTTTACAGCGGCGCGGATTTTATACGCGAAACGCTCGATTCGGCTTTTGGCCAGACCTTTCGCAGTTACGAGATCGTTGTGGTAAATGACGGTTCGCCTGATACAGTACGCTTTGAAGACGTGATTCGGGAAAACCTGGAGAACATTGTCTATATTAAGCAGCAGAATTCCGGAGCCGGCGTCGCCCGAAATACTGCGATTGAACACGCAAGAGGCTCAATCATCGCCTTTCTGGACGGCGACGATATTTGGTTTCCCGATTTTCTGGCCTCGCAATATTCTTTTTTGGAAGCCGGCGGCTATGATATGGCTTATTGCGACGCCCTACTTTTTGGCATGTCGGCGGATCGGCAAAAAACCTTTATGGAAAACGCACCGTCGAGTGGTGACGCTGATTTTGATAGTATTTTGGATCTGCGCTGCAATGTAATCACGTCTGGTACCATGGCAAGAAAGTCGGCAATTATCAAAGCCGGTATGTTTGAGTCAGAGCGTGTAGATGCGGAAGATTTTCATTTATGGCTTCGGATCGCAAAAAGTGGTTCTCGGATAGGTTATCAGCGAAAACAACTTTTGAAATATCGTGTTCGGCTGGACAGTCTTTCCGGTGATTCTATAAGGCGTGTGGAAAGGGCAATTCGTGTTTTTGAGCGGGTAAACCGTACCATCGACCTTTCCGACGAACAGAGGAAATGCGTTAATTTAAGGGTTTTGGGCTTCGAGACAGATCTTGCGGTCGAACAGGGTAAAGCTTTTTTATTAAGCGGCAGTTTTCGCGAAGCCGCAATTGCTTTTCGTGCTGCAAACCGCAGCCGGCGGTCTGCTAAGCTGACCGCTATTGCCATTCTGACACGTATCGCTCCGCGTGCGCTGCGTAAATTGTACAGATCACGGCGCCCGGCCGAGATCGCATTCGTACCTAATCGTGAAAAGTCAGTCTGATGCTGTGTCTTTTTTTTGAAACCGTAGCATTGGCAACCTCAAAAACAACCGTCTATTCTATAAATCTAATAAGTGCAAAACCCAGAGGGAAAAACTCAGTCGCTGAAAGAGCAGAGCGTTTGGCTGTTGACGGCCAAATTAATAGGTTTTGCGTTCAGCTTTGCCCTGCCGCTGCTGATCGTCCGTTATCTTTCGTTAAAAGACGTCGGGCATTACCGCGAGGCGTTTCAGGTGATATCGAATGCGGTGATAATCTTGCCGCTCGGCTTTTCGATGAGCGCTTATTATTTTCTGGCGCGTGAAACGGATAGACGAGGCTCGGCTATTCTTAACATTTTGCTCTTCAACTTCGTTGTCGGTGGCCTTGCGTGTCTGGCTCTTTTTATATTCCCGCAGGCTATCGGCAATATCTTTCGCAGCGATGAATTAACAGCCCTCGCACCCGCAATCGGTATTGTCATCTGGATCTGGATATTTTCAACATTCCTGGAAACCGTTGCAATAGCCAATTCAGAGGCGAAGGCAGCGACCTGTTTTATTGTTCTTGCGTCTTTTTCAAAGACACTTCTGATGGGATCGGCGGTTTTTGCATTTGCAACCGTCGAGGCCTTTATTTATGCGGCTTTGATCCAGGGCGTGATCCAGACATTTATTCTGCTCGGCTATCTTCATTCGCGTTTTCCCGGCTTCTGGCGTGACTTTGATTCGGCACTATTTCGCGAGCAGATGAAATACTCGGTTCCGTTCGGACTGACGGCAATCTTATGGATCGCACAACACGACATCCATAATTACTTTGTCGGGTATAAATTTTCTTCCGCCGAATTTGCAATCTATACGTACGGATGTTTTCAGGTGCCTCTGATCGCGATGCTTTCCGAATCGGTTTCCTCCGTCCTTATTCCGCATATGAATACCCTGCAGCAAACCGGTGACGGGGACGAGATGATACGTCTTACCGCCCGGGCAATGCAGAAACTCGCATTTTTTTATTTTCCAATTTATATTTTTTTGATGATCACGTCCTACACATTTGTCACGACACTTTTTACAAGGGATTATGCGCAAAGCGTGCCGATCTTTATGATCAACCTGACGCTGCTCCCATTCGGCATTCTGATTACCGATCCGGTTGTGCGGTCGTTTAAGGAACTCGGCCGATACCTCCTATTGATACGCGTACTAATATTAACCGCTCTGATGTCCGTTCTTTATTTTGGCCTGGATCATTTTGGGCTGGTCGGCATGATAACGGTTGCTGTAGCTGCTATTTTGATCGAAAAATTGGCAAGCGAAACGATGGTGATCCGCAAACTCGGAATCGGCCGCAGACATTTGCCTCTGCTTAAAAATGTCGGTAAAACCGCTGTCATCAGTCTCATCGCCGGATTTGTAACCTATATTTTTTATTTTTACACGCACGAATTTATACACGAATTTGGCAGGCAGTTTGCGGAAAGGGTATTTTCGACGACCAGTATTCGGAAGATGAATTTTACCGGTGGCACATTGGTTTTGTTGGTTTCGGGGTTAATTTTTGCACCGATTTATTTGATGGCGGCAAATTTTTGGGGAGTTATGGAGGAAGAAGAAAAGAAGAGTGTGATAAAGATACTCTCGAGATTTTTACCGAAACGCATTGTGCGTCCGGCGACTGAGGTTAAAAGTTAATATGTGTGGAATTGCCGGATTTATTTCCAGAACAAATGACCGAAGCGACGAGCGAATATCACTACTCGCCTCGATGTGCCGAGTGATCACACATCGCGGACCGGACGAGCAGGGAACGGCTGTCGCGGGTCGTGCCGCTATGGGCATGCGCCGTCTTTCTATAATCGATTTAGCAACCGGACAACAGCCTATTTATAACACTGACAATTCGAAACTTATAGTTTTTAACGGGGAAATATACAATTACCGCGAGCTTAAAAAAGACCTGGAATCTCAAGGCTGCAAATTTCGCACAAACTCCGACACCGAGACGATCATTCAGGCCTTTGAGCATTTCGGAGCAGACTGCGTCAGACGTCTTCGTGGAATGTTTGCCTTCGCTATTTGGGATGAGCGTGAACAAAGCCTTTTTATAGCCCGCGACCGCGTCGGTAAAAAGCCCCTGTTTTATACGGTCACGAACGACGGCGAATTTGTTTTTGGATCGGAGATGAAGGTGTTGCTCGAACATGGCGGATGCCCGCGGGAGATCGATCACGGCGCTCTCGATGCGTATCTGACATTTGGCTATGTGCCGGAGGAATTTTGCATTTTTAAAGGTGTGCGAAAACTCGAACCCGGTCATTTTCTCATTTTTAAGAATGGAGAAGTAAGGACAGAGCGTTATTGGGATTTTGATTACAGTAGTGAAACGCTGACGGATAGCGAAGAAACTATTTCCATTGAACTGCTAGATAAACTGCGTGATGCCGTCGCGGTTAGATTGGTATCTGAGGTTCCGCTCGGGGCCTTTCTGTCGGGCGGCGTTGATTCAAGCGCTATCGTTGGTTTGATGTCACAGATCCTCGATCAGCCGGTCAAGACGTTTTCGATCGGATTTAGAGAGGACAGTTTTGACGAGTTGAAGTATGCGCGGATCGCGGCCGCTCATTTTAAGACGGATCACCATGAATTTATCTTAACGCCGGATTTTGTGGATATTGTTGATGACCTTATTTGGTATTTTGACGAGCCGTTCGCCGATCCGTCAGCGTTGCCGACTTTTATGGTCTCTAAACTTGCACGCGAACACGTAACAGTCGTTTTATCCGGTGATGGCGGCGACGAACTTTTTGCAGGTTACACGCGATATGTTACCGACAGTAAAAAAAGCGGCTTAGAGCATTTGCCGCGGGCAATTCGGCAGAATCTCATACGCCCTATCAGCGAAGCCCTGCCGCACGGAGCTCAGGGCAAAAATTATCTTTTTAATATCTCGCTCGACGCCGCAGGCCGATATATCGACAGCATTTCCCACTTTAATGGGCCGCGAAAGCGAAAACTATATTCCGATGAGATCAAGACAAAGATGAACGGCAGTTTTGAGCAGGGCGAGAAACTTTTTCGCAAGATCACGGAAAATACGCCGTCGAATGACGCGGTCGAGAATCTTCTCTACCTGGACAGCAAAACCTATCTTCCAGCCGATATTTTAACAAAAGTTGACCGAATGACCATGGCTTCGTCGCTCGAGGCACGCAGTCCTTTGCTTGACCACAAACTGATCGAATACGTTACCCGGATTCCGTCCACTCTCAAGCTAAAAAATCGTGAAACTAAATATATTTTTAAGAAAGCGATTGAGGGATTTGTTCCGACGGAGATATTACATCGAGAGAAACAGGGCTTTGGCGTCCCGATCGGTGACTGGATAAATTTGCAGTTAAAAGACCGGATAAACGGTGACCTTTCCGACCGTCGTTCGCTGGAACGCGGTTATTTTGACCCAAAATATATCGGAATACTTCTCGACGAACACCGTTCCCGCCGCCGCGATCATTCAGGAGCCCTTTGGACGTTATGGATGCTCGAACTGTGGCATCGCCGATATATCGACCCCCACAAGAAATTATGAAACAAGATAGACCCACATTATTAACCAAATTTCGCTGGAATATGCCGTGGCTGGCCAGATACCCGTGGTCTCGAGCCAAGTCATTTTTGGAGCAAACAGCGCTTGAAAAAAAGCATTATATCATCACTGTAGCCAATCATTTTGAACCCGGTTGGAGTGAAAATGCAATTTTAGGCCACAAAACTCAGATGATCCGGCTTCGGGAATATCGTGAAAAGTTTCGCGGTACCGCCAGTTCGCTGGTAGATGCGGACGGGACAAAATTTCGGCATACTAATTTTTATCCTGCCGAACAATATCATCCGGATATACTCGAAATCATGGCTGAGATGCAGGCCGAAGGCCTCGGCGAGGTCGAGGTTCACCTTCACCACATCGGCGACGGCCCTGATACAGCGGAAAACGTGCGCCGAACGATCCTCGAATTTCGCTCGGCTCTTGCAGAAAAGCACAAATGCCTCTCACGTTTGGACGGTATGGGCGACCCGATGTACGCGTTTGTACACGGCAATCTTGCGCTTGCAAATTCGTGCGGCGGGCGGTTTTGCGGTGTGGATAATGAGATGGAGGTTCTTCGCGACACCGGCTGCTATGCGGATATGACGCTGCCGTCGGCACCGGATCAGTCTCAGGTTCCGGTAATAAACCAAATCTACGAATGCGCTCTTCCGCTTGACCAAGCTGTCCCTCACAGACGCGGCAACCGGGTCGCGGCAAATGGAAAAACACCTCAATTACCGCTTATATTTACGGGCCCGCTGGTTTTTAATTGGACACGGCGCGTCTCCGGTTTTCCCGTGCCGCGAATCGATGACGGAGCGCTGGCGGCAAATCAGCCGCTCGACCTGGCCCGCTTTAATCGTTGGAGATCGGCGAATGTGACCGTGGCGGGTAAACCGGATTGGGTTTTTATAAAACTATATTGTCACGGCTTTTTTGATTACGATCAATCGGCGTGTATGGGTGAGGACGTGAAACGCTTTTTTAGCGAGATTTTAGAATTGTCCGAAAAATCAGGCCAGTTTCAGATACATTTTGCTTCAGCCCGTGAAGCTTTTAATATCGCTTTGGCAGCCATTGACGGTAAATCCGGTGCGCCTGGCGAACACAGAGATTATCGCCTTCGTTCGATCATGCAGGAAACCCAAAGTGATATGAGCATCGCAATCGACAAGGATAAGATGGCGTTGGGACAATGGTAAAACCTATCGAAAAATTTAAGAAGATCCGAAGCCTGGACGAGGTTCTGACCCGCAGCGGCCAGGCTTTATCAGCTTACCGTGAGCAACGGCGCGGCGGATGTCAGCTCCCGTCGGATGCTGAATTTATCCGCCTGATAGACGCTTCGCAATTTGGAGACGGACCGATAATCGCTGAAAGCCTTTGGCAGAAATTTTATCGAAACTCAGGGGAAAAGTTTTTTATAACTTTTAAAGATCCCTCGGAAGCGGCTAATGCATTTAAGACAATATTTGGCGGGGAACGGTGTGATCAATTGATCGCCAATGCCCAGAAGATCGTCGATGGTCGCATTGACCTGCTCGGTTACAAGAACCTGTATGTAGGTGAAGAGATTGACTGGCATCGGGAGCCGGTTTCGGCAAAACGTTCGCCGATGAAGCACTGGAAAGAGTTTGATGACCTCGACACGACAGAGACAGGCAATAAAAAGATCATTTGGGAGCTAAACCGCCATCAGCATTTTTTTACGCTCGGTGCCGCATTTTGGCTGACCGGGGGCGAGCGGTTTGCCCAGACGTTTGTACGCCACATCAGTTCCTGGATGGAGCAAAATCCACCGGGAATGGGCATCAACTGGTCGAGCAGCCTTGAAGTTTCGTTCAGAGCAATGTCGTGGATATGGGCGTTTCATTTTTTTCGAAATTCCGAGCATTTTACACCGGAAATTTTCAAACAGGCATTGAAACATCTTTACCGCCACGGCCGTCATATAGAGAAATATTTTTCAAAATATTACAGCCCAAACACGCACCTTACCGGCGAAGCTCTCGGCCTGTATTATCTCGGAACGCAACTTTCCCTCTTCGAGCGGGCAAAACATTGGCGAAAGCTCGGCGAAGATATTCTCCTTGCAGAAATTACAAAACAGGTGACACCCGACGGAGTATATTTTGAACAGAGCACCTGGTATCAGCGATATACGGCCGATATTTTTGCTCAGTTTGCTATTTTAAAAGAGCTTTATCGAGACCCTTATTACAATGATAATACTGCAAAATTCGAAAATCGTTTGCAGGCGGTCTTCGATTTTCTAATGCACATTACGCTCCCCGACGGTCGGACGCCGATCATTGGCGACGACGACGGCGGACGTATGCTCCCGCTTACAAATGCACCGCCTGACGATTTTCGCGGGACATTATCGGTCGGTGCCGCGATTTTTGGCCGAGGCGATCAGAAGCTTGTCAGCGGGAAGCCTGGCGAAGAGATTTTCTGGCTAAAAGGTCCCGTCGGGATCAGATCATATAATGCCATTCAGACGTCTGAACCGAACGCGCCGTCAAAAGAATTTGCCGACGGCGGCTATTATACGCTGCGTGACGGTTGGTTGGAAACAGACAACTATATGATCGTCGATTGCGGCGACGTCGGGTCGCTTGCCGGCGGACACGGCCATGCCGATGCCCTGTCGATTGAGCTGGCGCTGCGGGGCAAAACGCTGCTCGTAGATTCGGGAACCTATACATATCACGAGTCACGTGAGCTTCGTGATCATTTCAGATCGACCACGGCGCACAACACTCTGGTCGTTGACCGGCTGTCGTCGTCGTCGCCTGGGAATGCGTTTAGCTGGAAAACAAGGGCAGAGGCAAAGAAAATCAGGTGGATCGCGGAAGAACGCTTTGATATTTTCGAAGGTTCGCATAATGGCTACGAGCGCCTTAAAGCTCCAGCGACCCATATTCGCAGCATATTTTTTCTCAAAAACGATTACTGGATAATGCGTGATCTTGTCGAGACAAAAGGAACGCACGAATATTCGCTCAATTTTCATTATGCACCCGGTGTGAGTGTGTCGATCGGTTCCGACAGCGGATGGATAGGCAATGACGATCATCGGCTTTTCACTTTTGGCGATAACGGATCGTGGCAGCAAAAAGAGAGCTGGATATCGAACAATCACGGTAATAAGGTTAATGCTCCGTTTTTACGATTTATGTCAAGCGGCCAGGGGACGCAGGAGTTTTTTACCTTTATCCTGCCTGTACAAAGCGGTATTGCTCCGCCTCAAGTCAGCGAAAGTATAATGGCCGGAGCACGCGCATTTGTTATAAATTTTGCCGGATACACAGACGTTTTTGTTTTTAACGATAATCCTGGCCATCGTGTCAAAAACGCAATTTTCGACTCAGATTTCCGGTATTCGTGGGCTCGGCTTAGCAAAGGTGAACTGGTGCCGGACGAATTCGTGCTGATTGACGGATCGCAATTTATTGTCAGAGACCAGACCATTATAAATTCCGCTTTGACTTATGCCGCCGTTAGACGGCTCGGAAGCGACCTCTATGTAAAGACCGAAAACGAACGCCGGATCGTTTCGATAGGCCTTGTCGAACGAAGATTTCGCAACCGGCGACAGGCGGACAAAGACCGCCGACAAAGCTTTTAGCCAAAGGAAATTAAAAGCATGCGCCGGCAAGAAAGACGACAATAAAACTGTCCTAAAAAGCAGCCTCTTTGTGAAAAAAAATGTTCTACAACTTATCGGCAGCTTTCATCAGGGCGGCTCGGAACGTCAGGCGGTTATTTTGACGCGGCATTTACACAACGAGGCGTCGTTTGGCGTATTCGCGGCAACATTAAATCGAGAGGGTGTTCTGCGTTCCGAAATTGAAGGCATTGGTTTGCCCGCGATTACTGAATTTCCACTGACGTCATTTTTTAACGCAAATTTTTTCCGGCAGGTACGCCGATGTTCTAAATATCTGACAGAAAATCGTATAGACCTTCTGCACACACACGATTTTTACACAAACGTATTTGGAATGGCCGCGGCTAAGCTTGCCGGAATTCCGGCCTGTGTCGCGTCAAAGCGCGAGACGGGCGGAATGCGTTCGCGCGGCCAGGAATTTGTTGAAAAACTTGCCTTTAACCGTGCGGACAAAGTGATCGTTAATTCTGAAGCTGTTCGTGAGTATTTGGCGAGTTGGACGATACCAGAGGAGAAGATTTGTAAAATTTACAACGGCCTCAATGTCCAGCGGTTTTCGCGGATCGCGGTCGATAGATCGCAATTTGGGCTCCCGACTGACGAAGGCCTGCGTTTCGTTACGCTTATAGCGAATCTTCGCCACTCGGTAAAAAACGTCCCCATGTTGCTGCGGGCCGCGCAAAGCGTTATCGAAAGCCGGCCAAACACTCATTTTGTAATTGCCGGCGAAGGCGAACTGGAAATAGAACTAAGAAAACTCGTCGCTCAGCTAAAGATTGCCAAAAACACTCATTTCATCGGACGATGTACTGACGTGCCGGGGTTGTTATCGGTATCTTATGTCTGTGTTCTCACTTCGACCGCGGAGGGTTTTTCCAACTCGATTCTCGAATATATGGCAGCCGGAAAACCCGTTGTCGCGACAAACGTCGGCGGTGCGTCGGAGGCAGTTGTAAGCGACACGACCGGCTATTTGACCGCATCTAATGACGATCAAGCGCTGGCCACGCATCTTATCGATTTATTGTCTGACGAAGACAAGGCGTTAAAATTCGGTGCCGCCGGAAAACAGGTAGTTGACGAAAAATTTTCAGAAAAAAACCAGCTCCGCGATACGATCACACTTTATAATTCTCTGTTAAAGCAAATCTAACGAAATGTCACTCTCGATTCTACAATTGGGTCCGTACCCGCCGCCCGAGGGCGGAATCAGCCGGAATATGCTTGCGATCCGCGATGAGGCTCGGTCCAGAGGCCATAAATGCTGGATCGCAGCTACGTCAAAGAGCAGCCATATCGTTAATGAACCCGACGTATTTCACCCGGCTTCGGCTTTTGCATTGGCGAGGCTGCTTGCCACGTTAAAATACGACGTTCTGCATTTGCATATCGGTGGTGATATTACGCGGCGGGTTCTGCTCCTGGTTTTTGCGTGCGCGTTTTTTGGGAGAAACAAAAGTATTCTGACGCTGCATTCCGGTGCTTACCCGATTACTCAAGAGGGTTTGAGCGCAGCTCCTAATTCGGTTCGCGGATGTTTATTTCGCCGCTTTTCACAGATTATTGCCGTAAACGATCTGATCGCGGATGTTTTTCACCGATACGGAATTGTTGACGACAGAATCCAAACGATCCTGCCATATTCATTAAAATGGCCGGACAAAAATATCAAAGTTCCGGACGCTCTCGAAGTTTTCTGCAAATCTCATTCACCTTTGCTGCTGGCCGTCGGGGGCCTCGAAAAGGATTATGACCCGCTTTTTCAGATCAAGGCGATGAAAGTTATATTGCAGGTTTTTCCGAATGCCGGTCTGATGATCGTCGGCGACGGTTCAATCCGGGGCGAGGCCGAGCGCATGGCCGCTGAAAGCGGGTATGCCCCGAGCGTTTTGCTTGCGGGCAACGTTGCCCACGCTGTGACGCTTCATCTCATAAATTGTGCCGATATTTTGTTGCGGACAACGCTTTTTGACGGCGATGCGATTTCCGTCCGCGAAGCGCTACACTTCGGTACGCCCGTGATCGCAACCGACAACGGAATGCGTCCCGAAGACGTCTGCCTGATCGGGATTGGCGATAGCACGGCCTTAGTTGAAAGTCTGAAGAAGATGGTCGCCGACGGCAGGAAAATGTCCACCGAAAAAAAATCAGACAACACAAACATTGTCGCCGTTGTTGATCTGTATGAAAAATTGTCGTAACGGCATAAGGCCAGATGTTTAAACTTGAAAGCCGGACTACATTTCGATCGCGGTCTTGCTAAAACAAATATATGATTTTGCACTTTCTTTTTTGCGTCGCTGGACGCCGTCGGGTTTTGCCTGAGCGTCTTTCTTTTTATGCTTAAACAAATTATTATGGTTTCGGCGGCGAGGCCGTGCCATTCCACTTTTCAGCCCGTCCAAGCAAGATAGGCGGTCCTGACAAATAAAAATTCATGCAGTTAGTACTTTTAGATTCGTTTGAGGCGGTTCTCGGGATACCTGAGATTTTGGGGTATCTGTTTGTATTTGTTGTCGGCACAGCGATCGGCAGTTTTTTAAATGTCGTCATATATCGCGTGCCAAACGAAATGTCGATCGTGATGCCTAATTCGGCTTGTCCGTATTGTAAGACGCCAGTCAAGCCTTACGACAACATCCCAATCCTGAGCTGGCTCATACTCGGGCGTAAATGCCGCAGCTGCAGAGAGCCGATAGCTTGGCGTTATCCGGCCGTTGAGCTTTTGACGGGATGTGTTTTTGTGTTGACATATTGGCAGATCGGTTTGAGCGTGATGCTCCCGGTTGCTTTGATTTTTTCGGCGGTGATGATCGCGCTTATTTTTATTGACGCGGAAAATATGATTTTGCCAAATGTAATCACATATCCGCTGTTGGTTTTCGCTCTGATGGTTCGAATCTTATTTCCGATCGTTTTTACCGGTTATATTTTTTCGGATATGTTATTTTCCCCGATAAACCAACTTGAGGGATATCCGGGTTGGGTTATCAGTTTGGCCGGAGCCGCATTTGGCGCTCTCGTCGGCGGCGGTTCGCTGTGGCTGGTCGGAGCTATCTGGAAAGCATTACGCGGGGTGGATGCGATGGGGTTAGGTGATGTAAAACTGATGTTTGGCGTTGGGGCCTTGCTTGGATGGCGGTTGACTATCCTGACAATCTTTCTGGGAGCTTTTGCAGGTTCTATTGTTGGTATCTTTCTGGTTTTGAAGCAAAAAGACAGAAATCTTCAGATGCAGCTGCCTTTTGGAATATTTCTGGGTATCGGGTCGATCGTCGCTTTGCTGTTTGGCGAGAGATTGATCTATTGGTATTTGACGACCTTTGTTTTATGAACACGCCTTTTTCGCTGAGGGCTGCTATCCGCTCACAAACACTCATCTGAACAATAGAAAATATCGCCGGTCTTTACCGCTTTACTCATCGGCACCCAAATACCGCATTTTGCACAGTTTACGAGCGGGATGCTTTTTTCGGACTCGCGGGAAATAGTTTTTGACCTTTTTGTAACAGAATCCTTAGTTTCCTTAAGCATCCTCGCAAAGCCTATCAAACTTGAGATCTGTTTGCGGTACCGAAAGGCCGTCCACGCAAGCAGGGAGAAAATCACCAAAAGAATAAAAAAACCTTCTCTCATTTTACGTTCCGCTTTGTGCCGTTGCGATTTTTGCTGAGATGTCGGCTATGGCTGGGTTGTTTGGGTTAATCCCCTTCAATCTTGCAAGGGTTTTTTCGGCCTCAGCTAGTTTATTTTGTTTTATAAATGTCTGGACGAGAAACTGTAACGAACGTTCATGCCGCGGATTTTGATCAGCCACTTTCTGCAGCTCTGCCGCGGCTTTGTCATAGGCGGGAGGTTCCTGAAGAAAGTATGTCAGCCCGAAATCCGTTTTTACATCCGGGTCGCCCGGTTTCAATTCGAGCGCCTTTGAATATACGTCCCTGGCGGTACGGAAACTTGCTGCGTCTTTATTTGCAAAACCGATGTCGAAATGAGCGTTACCGAGTGTGACAAGAACGTCAAAGTCGTTTGACTTCAGCGAATTTGCACGTTCCAGTAAACGCGCGGCTTCGGGGAGCAGGCTTGCGTCCTGTTTAACCGCTGCATACCGATAAAGCGAAATGCCAAGATCCTTTTGAAACGCAAAATTTTCCGGATTTTTATCGGCTTCGTCGATTTTTGTTCTTATTTCCTGGTCGCTTAGGTCAAACTCGCCGGCATTCGAATCCGGAAGTGAATTGTCTGTTAAAACCGATATATTTTGCTGCCCGATAGAGTTTTGCGCGGATCGGTTTATGGAATTTGCCAGCCAAAACCCCCCGATAAATCCGGCCAGAGCAGCGGCGATCACAAATGCGATTGTATTTTTATGCATCTATGGATAATGGTAACAGATTACAAAAGCGCAAAAAAAGCGTTGCCGAACACAGATCGGCAACGCGCAGGCATGTTCGCAACCCTAAACTACTTCTTTTTTTCATCGGCAGGTGCGATATATGGCAGATCGTCCGCACGGCGGCGGATCGGCGGATCGGTCGCACGGCGACGCGGTATCTCGTTTGCGTTCCGGCGGTCAACGCTGCCGGCAGGCAGGCCTTTACCATGTACCGCTTCAACCAGTATTCTGGTGATTTCCTGTGAGAGAGTGCGGTGTTCGCCCGCAGCGCGCCGACGCAATGATTCTTTTAATTCATTCGGAACATACGCACCTATAAATACACCTTTACGGTTTGCCATATAAAATTTTCTCCTGTCGTTATACTCAAAAAGCGTTATTACCGCGTGATGAAAGCGTCTGTAAGCCGAATCTTGTTTCCCTTTATCGGGGACGGCGATCATTCATCTGGGCCGTGCGTTACCGCACGGCTCGAGCGGCCTACCCGGAAACGCCGCCGAATTGCTTCGGCACCCGAGCGGGCAACCCGGTTCTCGTTTCCCTATTTGGCCTTGCACCGCGAGGAGTTTACCTGGCCCGCGTCTGTTACCAGACGGGCCGGTGAGCTCTTACCTCACCATTTCACCCTTTACCCAATGCGTTGTTACACATTCGGCCGGTTTATTTTCTGTTGCACTTGTCGTCGTCTGCTAAACGCAAACTCCCGGACGTTATCCGGCTCGCTGCCCTATGGTGTTCGGACTTTCCTCTGTTACTTTCGTAAAAGCGATCACCCGACGCTATTCATTACACGGCTTAAGAAGTATAAACAAAAAATGTTCAACAAACAAATCTAATGTTACGGGAAACTTAATTTCGAATTTCGATCACATCGCCGGACAGTAAAATCGGATCGAGCGATTTGCCGTTTCTGATAGAGCGGAGATTGTGTTCGGTGTTTTTGAAAAGCCCTTTGTCATTCTTACGCCGCACAATCGCTCTTTTCGGATCGCCTATTGTCCCGCCTGACGCGATCACGGCCTGATAAAGCGTGAGGCCGTAAGGCAGGTTTTTGTGACCGGCCATAACAACCTCGCCGGCAATGAAATATGAGCCGCCGCCAGACAGAGCCGGCCCGCTGTCGTCGGTAAATTCTACTAAATTCCCCGGATATATCAATACGTCATCGATCTTGGCTTCGCGCAGATCGTATATCTCGACGCTTACCATTTTTTCGCGTGTTACCAACACTTTTGTAGCCTGTGATCTGACACCTGATTCGGCACGAATAACGTAAAGCGGAACTGCCTCACGCTGAAGGCTTTTTTCACCGGCATTTGCCACCATACCCGAAACCGTAATCCGATGGCTCGCGTATTGTCTGACTTTGGCTTCAACCTGAGGGTTAGGAAAAAGTTTGATAGCGGATGCGAGAATATTCTCAATAATGTCTATAGTTTTACCGGCGGCGATAATCTTTTCGCCCGCCAACGGAAAATCGATCGTACCGTCGGCCTGCACGGTAAAATATCCCGAGCCATGTGCCGAATTCTTTAGGTTTATATATAAAACATCGCCGGCCCCGATCTTGTATATCTCTGTTAACGGTCTAGATATTGATTCGGAATTCTTGATAACCTGAGATGTAGTTTTATTTTTATCCGGTGTTTGTGCGAATAAAGTACCGAAGTCGGCAATGCCAACAAGTATTAAGAAGGTTGATATAAACCCAACCCACGTATTTCTACCGTGTTTTAAAATGTACGTGGTCATTTTTGGCACTTTTACGAATGATACATCAATTTTACGTCTTTGATCATATTTTTTTTCCTTGTGGACAAAACAAGGACTAAGCCTAAGTAAACTGTCAAAACCGTCAAGATTCTAGTTTTTACAGATATTGGCCAACATCGAATATAAACCTGCTAACTGTGTTTCGTGCTGAGAAGGCCGGGCGGGAAAAGATCTTTCCAGTTTTTGAGGTAATATGTCCTAAGCAGATATTCAGTATCTTCGGCGGTATGACAGTTTCGGGCCATTTTAACCAGATCATGCGTTTCGGCTAAACTAATGCCGGAAACGAGATGGCGAATTTGTTGAATGGAATTTACGTTCATACTAAATTCGCGTGCGCCCAGCCCGATCAAAAGTGGAACGTAAAATACCGATCCGGCCATTTCGCCACACAGGGTAACGGGGATGCCACGCTCAGAACCGGCTTCTAGGACTGAGCTAATTGAGCGGATCACCGCCGGATGAAGCGTCTGATACCAATTAGCAACCAAATCGTTATCACGGTCAACGGCGAGCAGATATTGAACCAGATCATTTGTACCAAGACATAAAAAATCTACGTTTTGAGCGATTTCGTTGATCGTCAGAACGGCCGACGGAACTTCGATCATGGCTCCGACTTTAACCTCGCTAAACTGTATTCCCTCTTCGCTAAGCCGATCGCATTCTTCTTTTATTATCGACTTAGACAGCAGCACTTCGCTGAGGCCGGAAATCATTGGCAGGACAATGCTTAAATTTTGATCCCCGGACGTACGCAGGATAGCCCGTATCTGCGTGCAAAAATATGCGGTATCCGAAAGACTCAGGCGGATCGAACGAAGGCCGAGTGACGGATTGCGTTCGGACGAAAAACCTCGTTCGCTCATTTGATCTATACCGACGTCAAAAGTGCGGATATTCACCCCCGCGCTACCTGCTATAGCCGCCAATTGACGGTATGCCGACATTTGCTCCTCCTCTGACGGTATTGAGCCGGGGCTGCTGATAAGAGATTCGCTTCTGAACAACCCGATCCCTTCGGCGCCAAAAAGCTTCGCGCGTTCATACGTTTCGGGAATATCGACATTGGCCCGTATAAAAATACTTGTGCCATCTGTGGTTGCGGTTGAATTGTTTGTTATGGCCGGCAATTCGTCACGAATGACAGTTTCATCGGCCAACCTTTGAAAAAGTTCGATGGTCTCAATTTTTGGGTTTACGATCACTTGACCGCTAAATCCATCGACAATAAGGCGATCGCCCTCAGAGACGATTTGACCAAACTTTCTCACGCCTGAAACCATCGGCAAACCAAATTCCCTCGCGAGGATCGATGTGTGAGAGGTCCATCCGCCCCGTTCGGTTATGATTGCCGCCGGGCTGCTTTTCTTTAATTCCATTATTGCCGACGGCCTTAGCTCGCGAGCAATGATGATCAAACCGGGATCGGTCAGCCTGACGGATGCAGGCAGGCCTATCAAAACGGATAAAAGACGATCTGAGACATCCTCGATATCAATGGATTTTTCGCGGAGATGCTGGTCGGCGACTGAAATCTGTCGTTCGAGATATTGATCTGACACAACCTTTAACGCCCATTCTGAATTAACCTGACGATCGCGGATCACCGTCTCTATCTTCTTTATGAACGACGATTCCTGGACGATCAATAAATGGACGCCAAATATTTCGGAAACAAGTTGATTCTGATCGTTGTGACGGTTGGAAAGTTCTTTGAGTTGATCCTTGCATTCTTCGACAGCGGATCTAAATTTTTCTATTTCTGTATCGATCAGATTCGAATCTATTGAGCGGCGGAAGAACTGTCTTTTATGACCGTGCAAAAAGATGACCGTGCCGATTCCGATTCCGCGCGACACGGCCAAAGCCGGAAGATGCCGTTCAGGTTTGCTTGCGGCTTGATGCATAGTGTTTCGGGTCCGGGTTAAAGGTTTAAAACTGTTTCTGTTAGTTGCTGCACTGGAAACTTAAACGCGGCGAATGGAAGAGCTCAACTACCAAAACCAAATCCGCCGCCGCTGCCCTGAGATGGGAAGAAAGGTTTTAGCATCCCTGCGAAAGCCGCGAGGTTGCGGGTCTGCATTAGAATTTCGCCGGGGCCGTTAAATTCGGCGACCATTCCTTCTCCGCTGAGCATGCTTCGCAGATAGCCGCTTTTTGCGGCTTTGCGGATGTTATATTGCATCCGGCCTTCCCATGCTACGAGATGGCCGGTGTCTATTACATATTGTTCGCCCGGTCGCAGCGTTCGGCGGTGTATTGCTCCGAAGGAAGAAACGAGCAATAACCCGGCCCCTGAAACCTGAAGCACAAAAAGCCCCTCGCCGCCAAAAAAAGATTTGGCACCGCCAAATTTTGTGTCAACAACAAGCGAGGTGTCGCCGGCAAGATATGAACTGGATTGAACCATAAACGTCTGGTTCTGCATTTCGATCCCGGCGACGTCGCCCGGCGCACCGGGTGCAAATGTTACTTCGCCCGGTCCTCCGCGAGCGGTAAACGTAGATACAAAAGCCGATTCGCCCCCGACCGCACGTTTTAAAGCTCCAAAGACACCACCCTTCATTTCTGAATGCAGATCGACATTGGCCGACATCGAAACCATCGCGCCCGCCTCGGCGGCAATTGTCTGCTCTGCCTGAAGATGCACGACGGCGAGGGCAAAAGCTCCCTGATACTCGATCGCCCAGGTATAACCGCGTCCCTGTCCGCGGCCATCCGCGTCAAAATGGAAAGCGCCGCCATCGGCCGGACGCGGCGGAGATTGCAATACCAAACCGCACGAACCGCAAAATCTCGCTCCGTTCATCAATTGGGCTTTACACTTTGGGCAGTTCATACAAGCACTCCTTTTGATTTCTCGAAAATGATCTCGGCCGCCGATTTTGCATTCGGGGCAAAATCCAGAAAGCTCAAATCTCTATCGCTGACTACCAGATTCGCTTTCCACGTTTCGACGACGGGGTTCCAGCAGTCGCCAACCAAAACCAGCGGACGGCGGCCGAGAACTCCCGTTGTAAGTTTGTTCCAGACAAGCGATATCTCAGTAACCGTTCCCATTCCGCCACGCATTGCCACAAAGCCGACGGAGCGGGTTATCAGATTTTGAAGGCGGTCATAAAAGTGATCGGTGGCGACCTTGTCGGTTAAGAAACGGTTTGGTTCGGACTTGAATTGATTCATCACGATACCAAGTACACGACCGCCTTTTTCGCGAGCACCCTTTGACGCTGCTTCCATAACGCCGAGGTAACCGCCGGTACAGATCGTAAAACCGGCTTCGGCAAGACGCGAACCGAGCGACATTGCCTCGATATACTCGGTCGATTCGTCCGTACATTTTGAACCGCCGAAAATGGTGATTATTTTTTCGTTTGAATGGGCGATCAATTTATTATTTTTATTCCTGAGATTGAATTCATTATTTCTGTACGTATTATATCTTTCTGCGAAGCCAATTCAAATTACTTGCACACACTTAAGTTTGCTGTACTTTGGCTTCTTCCGGAGTCAGGTTTCCGGCTTCGTGAATGGCCCTTTTCGTGTCGGTAAATAGCAAAATGACAGTACCCGCGACGAAAAAAACTATCAGGCCAAGAATCGCCTGACGAAACGAACCTGTGGCACCGACGATGATAGTGAACATAAGCTGTCCCATCCATGACGTGCCTTTTTCGGAAATTTCATAAAGTCCAAAAAACGATGCTTCCCGTCCGGCTGGTATCATTTGCGAATAGAGCGATCGCGATAAGGATTGTGCCGCCCCTAAAACAAGTCCGATCGCCGCCCCGAGCAGCCACGCCTGCCAACGGCTGGCAAAGAATCCGTAGGCATAGATCACGATCACGCACCAAATGATCAGAGATACGATGATCGTCTTTTTGGAGCCGATTACTCGGGAGATACGCTCAAAAACAATGGCTCCGATGAGCGCAGACGTCTGTGCTATTAGAAAGACCGTGAGCAAAAAGGCACTGTCTTCCGGCAGGCCCTTCGAGGTAAAGAGTTCGTAGGAAATAAACACAGACGATTGCAGAATGACCGTCTGTATTCCGTCATTATAGAATAAATAGGCGATCAGGAAACGTCTCGTATGACGCAGGCGCCACAGTTCTTTGAGCGTTTCGCCGATCTCCCGAAATCCTATGGTCACCAGGTTCCGGCCCGCTTGAATTTGCTTTTCGGCACCGCGCGAACGGACCAAATAAAATGTGACGATGGCAAAGAGACCCCACCACAGCGATGCCGCGAGAAACGATATTCTCACCGCTAATCCGGTCGAAATACCAAAACTTTCGGCGTTGTTTATAAGCAGAATATTCAGGATCAGCATCACAACGCCACCGACATAACCGGCCGCGTACCCATAGCTCGAAATACGGTCGCGCCGGTCCTCGGTCGTGATGTCGATCAGAAAAGCATTGTAAAAAACATTCGCGGCGGCAAAGCTCATATTTGAAACAATCAGAATAATGCTGCATACAAGATACGAATCGGTGACAAAAAATAGAGCGGCACTCGAAAAAACACCGAGATAGCAGAAAAACGCCATCATCGTCTTTTTCAAATTTGTGTAGTCCGCAATTGAACCTAAGATCGGCAGCAGCACGACCATTGAAATGACCGACAATGCGATACAAAATGCCGGTAAGCCCTTCGGGGTGACGTCAAAAAAGAATAGATCGAGGATAATTCCATCAATACCGACGGCATTTTCCGCAAGGTTGATGAGATATGGGCCGATCAGAACGCCGACTACGGTTGTGAAAAATGCCGAATTTGCCCAGTCGTAGGTCAACCAGCCGAAGATCTCGCGTCGATCATTTTTTAAGGGTGCGGTTAGATCCATTATTTAAGTGTCTTTACAAACAAGCCATTGCTATTCGTTCACGATAGGTCAGATAAAGAAATTTGTCTATCGCGGCGGCTCAAGCGGGGGCACAACCGGCTTGACAGCATCATCGCTCAACGTGCAAAACTCAACCACTTCACTTATTATTATTGTTGGATTGAACGCATTATGAAAGCAATGATCCTCGCCGCGGGCTTTGGCACACGGCTGTTTCCGCTAACGATCGACCGCACTAAACCGGCAATCCCGTTTCTCGGCAAACCACTTGTCGGATACGTCGCCGAATACGTCGCCAAATTTAACATTACCGATATTGTCGTCAATCTGCATCATCAACCGCAATCGGTGATCGATGCGCTCGGTGACGGCTCAGATTTTGGCGTGAATATTGAATATACTGTCGAACAGCCAAAGATTCTCGGCACTTCCGGCGCGTTGGATTTCGCCCGCAAGCATTTGGAAGGCGGCACATTTGTCATCGTAAACGGCAAAATCATTACTGACATCGACATCTCGAAAGCGATCGAAACGCATAAACAGAGCGGAGCGATCGCGACGATGGTTTTGAAAGCGAATCACAAACGCGAGAAGTTTACCGTGGTCGAGACCATCGACGGATTTATCGATCATTTCGGGCCGCATGCGACGCCAGTTACGGAAATCGAATTGCGCGACACCGAGCATGAGATCGTAACGCCGCTAATGTTTACGGGCATTCATATTCTCGAACCTGCGATCCTCGACCTCATTCCGAAAGGCGTTTATTCCGACACGGTCGGCGACGTATATATTCCTTTCCTGGAGCGCGGCGGCAAGATCGCGGCGCATATTTCCGAAGGCGAATGGCACGAACTCTCGACGATACCCCGATACCTCGACGTCAGTCTTGCAATGATGAAAGCCGGGAATGTATATTTTGGACGCAATTGTGTGCTTGCCGGAGCCGCCAGCTTAAAAGATTCGGTCATCTGGGACGACGTAAACATAGGCGACGGAGCAACTCTGTATCGAACGATAATCGCCGACGGCGTCAGAATTGCCGCGGGCGAGCATTTCGAAAACGCTGCGATCGTCCGTGCCGACATGGTGAGGAATTGCAAAGAAATACCTGACAAGGCGCTGAAAGGATATATTCAGGGCGAAAATTATGTTGTGCCTTTGAATTAAGACTTGCGACGCCGCGGTTTTTAACTTCCGGTTAATTCAATAGACCGATTCGCGACAGAAAACGAACGCATTTCGACCTTCTACGCAGATGAGCAATTTTCAAAAACGTATTGCCAGATTTCTTCTGGACCGAAATCGGTCTTCCGAGATCATTTCTCTTACCGCCGATGCTTCGACGCGCGAGTATTTTCGTATTAAATGGAACGGCGCGGGCGCCGTCGCGTGTGTCTATCCCGAAGGGTTTGACCCATCCGAGCAGACATATCTCGATGTGACAAAATTGTTTCTCACAAACGGTTTGCCGGTGGCGGAGATTCTGGATACGGACGGCGATCTCGGCGTTATCGTTCAGGAAGACCTCGGGGATCGCGTTCTGCGCGATATTTTGAACCGCGATGGAATGAATATTGATTCGCGGCTGCTGAATGAGGCGATCTCGTTGATCGCGCGTATTCAGGCGGCGACGGGTTCGGCGTTTGAAACAAATTCCATCGCCTCGCGTCTAAAGTTTGACACCGAAAAACTGATGTGGGAACTGAATTTTTTCAGAGAGCATTATTTCGGCACGTATCTAAAAAAGCCGCTTTCGGCGGATGATGATAAGAAACTCACCGCCGAATTCGAAGAATTATCAAAAGAGCTCGAACAAAAAGCTGCGGTTCTGTGCCATCGCGATTTTCACGCCGCAAATTTGATGATCGACGACAGCGACCGAATGCGGATCATCGATCATCAGGACGCCCGTATCGGTTCGCCGGCCTATGATCTGGTTTCGCTGCTTCTGGACCGCATCACCGAACCGCCGCCGCGCGAGTGGCTTGCGGAAAAACGCAGATATTTTCTGGACGTCCGCACGACGCTCGGTCTCGGACGGCTTGATGAGGAAGAATTCGCAAACGAATTTCGCCTCCAGACCATCCAACGCTGTCTGAAAGCCGCCGGAACCTTCTCGTATCAATCAGTAAACCGCGGCAAGACGCATTTTATCCCGTTCATAAAACCAATGTTCCAGATAGTCCTCCGAGCAATCGAAAATCTTGACCGGTTCCCTTATTTACGCAGGATTCTTGTTGATGAAATCGGCCGATAACGGCATAACGCAGGCTAAACATTAACTGTCCGCCTAAAAAACCAATCGCTGTCAGTTTGTTAGCAACGATCGTAGATCGAAGGTATCATTTGTCACTGGATAACACTTACCGTGGAACCACAGGGAAAGCTAATTTTCCATTTGCATCGCCTGAAACCTGAAATTGCTGGTCTCCATTTTGGTAAATAGCGGTTTGTCCCACGCCAATGTTTTGGGTACAGGATCTAGCACCACCACTCTCGCCACCACATGCCAACGATCCAATCATGGAGAAGCACATCGCAAATAAGAATAATATCTCATTGTATTCCACTCCTCTCCTTGAAGGAATTCAATATACGGTTCATGGTAGTTTCGTTTAACAGCAGATCGACGGGGGAACTGTACAAATAACCGTTAGTGCCGAATGCGCGATGTCCTTGCGGGTTACTATAGGTTTGACCCGTTTTTTGCGAAATGCCTTGCCTGACGGTTTGCATTCTTTGTTCCAGACCGGCTTCGTTGTAGGCCAAAGGATCATCGGCAGCAATTGAATAGGCGATCAGGATTGCCTGCATTGGCGTAACGCCCTCATTAATGATGCCGTAGGATTCAGGCGCCGCCTGAGCCAATAGCTTCACTCGTCTTTCGACTTCCAAAGAAGCGCGATTGTTTATTGTGCCCACCACAATTTTGTTGTATGCTACCCCGGAATTTCGGAACGAATTGACATCACTTATGAAACTGGCTGTTGTCATTGTGCCTTCGCCACTGGCTCGAAGTTTTACCATATTTCTGCCCTGCACGAACGCTTCAGGTAAATCAAACGCATTAAAACCGCGCAATGTCTCAGCGGCCTGATTTACTTCGGCCTCGGTCGAATTTGATAATCTTTCCATAGCGGCATCAGCTAAGATTTGGCTTAGTTGCGTCGGTGTGATGCGGCGGGATTGTGACCACGATCTCTCCTCAGTGTCTTTTATAAAGTTCTTCGCGGACTGAGTTAATTGGACGCCTGAACGATTATAGATAAACGCAGATAGGTTTTCGTTTGCCGCACTGATTGCATCTGCGTTATTGCTTGTCGGCAGATTCAGTTGTGCGAGACCATTCTGAACTTGTAGCCGATATGCATCCTGATTCGTCGCTCCCGACGTAGAATTTGAATTCCAAAACGCTAGGCCAGCGACCGACCACAGAGCAACAATTGCCAACATTAGAGGCAGCGATCTCTTAATTCTCATATTGTCTCCTGATTATTGAAGCCTATAATTCTATCCGAATGGCTCGATTTGATTACCAATCGTATCAAATGAGTAAAAGTATCACACACTTTTGTGCGGTTTGAGGGCAATACCCGCCTTTGTGGCAATTGATTCGATCGGAAATCGAACTCAAGATGCTTTACCTGCGAAAGAACCGCCTCCTGACGGACAAACATATTTCAAACCAAAATTCAGCATCAGAAAATCAAATAAAAACAAACTGATTACCGCGGCTGTTCCGCAGGTCAGAACTGATTTTGAAATGGCGGCATGGTGAAGCGTGCCCAGTTTAGGTTGCGTCCGATGAGAAGTTCGTTCATCTCGGCGTGGTGAGTATTTTTCATCGCGACTAATTCCGTGTCGAATCCAAATCTGCTTGCAAGTTCTTTTACTTCGTCGGCGTTGTCATAGGTCATCAGGAAATCGCCTTCGATCTTGCTGACGACATCAAACAGTCGTTCGTGATCTACCTCGAAGCATGAATAGAGCCTACGACCAGCCCCCTTGCCTTTTCCGGCGACAGAATACGGTGGATCTATAAAGAACACTGTTTCTTCGGAAGTAGCTCCTGATTCGATAACATCGAAGGCGTCGCCCTCGATAAAATCAATGCTTTCCTTCATATGAACTATTCCGAGAATGCGTTTACGAAGGGTTTCGGGATACCAACGCGAAGCAATCCCTTTTCCGTTCTCACCGTTCTTGATTGGCGCACTGCCTGGTGCAAGAATTCCACCGTGGAATGTACGATTCTTAAGAATCGTAAGGAAAGCCCTTTCCTTAACCGATAGCTGCTCGCTGGCAACGAGCACACGCAAATCATCGGCGGTTACACTTGAGATGTCGAATTCCGCAATTCGCTCGGCGAGCCAAACACCTTCGTCGTTATTAATAATTGTGTCCCAGACCGCCGCAACCTGTTTGTCAAGTTCAACCATAGTCACGTGGTCCGCCAATTTCTCAGCGGCTACGCTCAGGCTGACGATTCCACCGCCCGCAAATGGTTCAATGAACTCAGCTGGAAAATATTGCAGACTCTGAAGCCAACGTCGAACATGAGGAACAAGCCACGTCTTTCCGCCGGGATAACGAAACGGGCTTCGCTGGGTAACAGACGCAACATTGATTGGCCCATCAAGCCGCCGAAACACACCGTCAAAAAGACTTATTTGTTCTACTGCAGTTCCCATTTATTAAGTGAGTGTTATTTCGTTCAATGCCGGGGCATCGGGTGCATTACCGTCGAGTTTTACGTCGAGCTTTGACTGTAAGCGTCCAACAAACTCATCAATTGGCCCGGCTTCTGCCGTCGTCAGCTTCAACATCGAGGGTGTAAATTTTGCATAGACGATTTCCGACTGCTGAAGTTCATTTACATTCCGATTCTGGTCGTGGACTAAATCATATACGAACAAAGCCAGTTCAGCTTCTTCTACCGCAACGGGAGTAAGCATCGGCAATGTATTGAAAAACGCTCGGTCCACCGCGACGGCTTGTTTCTTTCCCCAAGAATGTAAAATACCGCCTTTGAAAAGTAGTTGCGGTGCAAGACGTTTTCGTGACGACGAAAGATAATCGGCGTGGGGAAAATTCGGCTGGCCTCTCCAATCCATATTCGACCGGTTCGCGGGGTCTTGCATGAAGTACGCAAAAGGACTTCGAATATTTCCAGAGATATAAACCGCTTGAACTTCGCATGAGCCAAAGTCAATTATCTTTCCTCGGTCGTCGTAGGAGACGAGAACCACGTCGATATTGCCTGCTGACTTTCCGTACCTGTCATTCAGTTTCACTTCGACCAATGAAGTCCAGTTTGCGTCAGGTGGAAAGAAGAAACCTGCCGTATCTGATGCGATTATCCATTTCTCGCGAAATCGAACCGGGCAAGTAATGGTCAATGAATCTCCTTCTCGACTACTGCAAACGCCCAGCGGATCAATTGTTTTATCTTTCGTGCAGTTCGCAACCTTATTATTAAACGGACAAAGCCGCTGAGTGCGGTTCCGAATCGCGTCAGGAGAATTGTTATCTATGGGAAATCCGAAAACTTCTCCTAAAGGTTGCTTTGGCATCATTTAATGATAATACGAATCGAGGCGACCGTCTATGTTCCCAGATTCTGATGCCCGTAAACTTCCCATTCTCCCCGCAAAACCCTATCATATTGTTAAACGGTCAGCGCGGGAACTCTTACGGCTCCGCCGCTCGATGTACGGCGTGTGCTCAGCCACGCCGGATGGCTCGAACTAGATTTTGCGGCTCCTTCGCCGCGTCCGGGAGTAACTTGAGATAACGCGGGAACCAGCGGCACAGCCGCGAAAAAGAAGATCAGCTTTCGGTGAAGCCAAGCTTTCACCGCACATCGACGGGCAAAGGCCCGATATTGAATTTGATATACTTGACGTTAGTTTGTAAGATTCAGCACAAATATTATGGAAGTCGTCAAACAAAACGTTACCGTTTCAGCTAACCGCGAACTATTGATCAAACTGCCAAAGAACGCCGCGCCTAATCAGACGGCGGAGGTTATTATTTTGTTTTCGCCGGTTTCGACCAATGGCGAAAAGCTGGCCTTGATGCAGGGTGCGATGTCCGATCCGTTGTTTGTGGCCGATCTCGAAGAAATCCGCGAAGATTTTCGCTACGCCGATTTTGACGAGGTGAGCGGATGAAGATCGAGCGTTGGAGCATCTGGCTGGCGAACCTCGATCCGGTTGTTGGCTCGGAACAGGGCAAAACCCGTCCGGTGATCGTCCTAAGTCAAACCGCGCTCAATCAAACTTTGACGGTGGTAAATGTCCTTCCCATAACTTCGCGAAAACCCAACCGCCGTATTTATCCGAACGAAACATTGCTCACAGCACAAACGGCGAATTTGCCGAACGAATCGATTGTGCTTTGCTATCAGATTCGTACGCTCGATAAACAACGGCTCATCAAACTGATCGGCAATCTTGACGATGCGGCTATTCAGGAAGAAATCATCGAAGCTCTCTGTTTTCAGCTTGAGATACTGAGGTGAAGGGCGGGGCAGTAAGTCAGATAACGCGGGAACCAGCGGCACAGCCGCGGAAGAGAAGATCAGCTTTCGGCTCCGCCGCCGATTTTACTGGGGACGTCGCACTGCCGATTTTTGTTGTTCATTGTGTTACAATCTTGCCTGTTATGGGACAAATTATTATCGAAATCCCTGACAACAAGAACCTCCGATAAATTTTATCGGATTCAAAACGGGCGGGGGAATTATTGTCTGATTTGGATGCAAACGCTAAGCGTGTCAAGAACAACGGAAAAAACTCACTCGTCGGCAGCTTGAGGACCTCGAAGATTATCTGGACGCTAAAAAGGCAATGGACGAGATGCGAACTACCGGCATAAGCTACACGGTTGACGATCTCATGGAAAAGTACGGTCTCCTATGAAATATGCGATTGAGATAGCCCCTTAGAATGATTTCTAAAGTTTATGCTGACAGCAATTGAAACGACCGGAACAATCGAGCAAAGCGGGAAAATAGTCATCGACGAAATATTTTCCGTCAACGCTCCGACGTCTGTGAGAGTCATCGTTTTGTTTCCCGAAAGCGAGGATTTTAACGAAAATGAATGGATGCGAGAGGCGTCAAAAAACAAAGCGTTTGATTTCCTAAATGACCCCGACGAAGATATTTATTCTTTGACAGACGGGAAACCGCTCGACCAATGAAATATAAAATCGTTCTTGTTCCGTTTCCATTCGACGACCTGACGGCAAACAAAGTTCGTCCGGCAGTTTGTTTGACCGATGAAATCAAACCGCACAGCCATATTGTTCTGGCTTTTATTACGAGTCAAATTTCCGGTCAGCGATCGGCAACGGATTTAGTGATTGGCGCGTCGGATACTGACTTTGCGACCACCGGCTTAAAGGTGTCTTCGACGATTCGATTGCATCGTCTGATGACGGTGTCAAAATCAATTGTTCACCGTCAATTAGGTGAGATGTCAGCGTCACAACGGACGGAAATCGAAAATAAGCTGCGGAAGTTATTCAACCTTTGATTTTAACCACCACGAATATTTCTATCATTGCTACGCAAAACCGCAGATGCTAAAGCTTTGTCTGCGCCATTGATGCGGGTGGCTTGGTGGTAAAATCCTCGCCCGGGTTTACGAAAAGGTTTTGTTCGAAGCGGTATTGTTTGTCGTAGAGATGTTTGTAGCGGCCGCTCATTTGGATCAATTCTTCGTGAGTTCCCTTTTCTACGATCTCGCCGGCTTCTACTACGAGGATCTGGTCGGCGCTGCGGATGGTCGATAGGCGGTGGGCGATGACGAATGTGGTTCTTCCCTTTCTTAATCGATTTAAACCTTCCTGAATCAGAGCTTCGGATTCGCTGTCGAGGCTCGATGTTGCTTCGTCGAGGATCAAAATTCGCGGGTTTGCGAGCAATGCCCTTGCGATCGCGATCCGCTGCCGTTGACCGCCGGAGAGCTTTACGCCGCGTTCACCGACGACGGTTTCGTAACCATTCGGGAACTTTTCGATAAATTCGTCTGCATTTGCGACCTTGCATATTTCCTTGATCTTTTCGAGATTGGCTTCGGGATTTGAAAAGCGGATATTGTCGAGTATAGTCCCGTCAAAGAGAAAGTTATCCTGCAAAACAACGCCGAGATGCTTGCGATAATCTCGCAGCCGCACGGTCTGCAGATCTTTCCCGTCGATTCGAACATCGCCCGGAGCGCGGACACTCCTGTCCGCATCGCCGCTTGCGGCGAAAGAACGTTCGTCCTCCGCACTAATGGGGACAAGAGTGTCCCCGCTCCGTGAAGGAGTGTCCTCGCTCCGGTTCGGCTGAATGAAATTCAGAACCAGGCTCAGGATCGTCGATTTCCCCGACCCGCTCGAACCAACCAGGGCAGTCGTCTCCCCCGCTTCGGCGTGAAACGAAATGCCTTTCAGCACCGGCACACCCGCGTCATATTCGAAGAAAACGTTTTCAAAGTCGATAGTTCCGCGGACATTCGGCAGCGGCTGTCTGGCGGCGTCTTCTTCGTCCTCGGTTGTCATATCCATCACTACGCGGATACGGTCGAGACCGGCGAGAGCGTCGGTGATCTGCGTGCCGATCGAGGTAAGCTCGATGACCGGCATCGCCAGCAGAAAAGTAAACGAAATGTACATCAAAAAATCGCCAAGCGTCATCGTCCCGCCCTGCACGGCGTTGCCGCCGATGACGATCATAACGACAGCGATTGCTCCGATAATAACCGACGAAAACGAGCTGATGGCCGAAACGCCCGTCACCGAGCTTGCGATATTGCGAAACAGACGGTGAGCACCGCGGGTGAATGAAAGCTCTTCGCGTTTCTCGGCAGTATATGCTTTTACAATACGAATTCCGCCGAGGCTTTCGCCCAATCTGCCGGTGACCTGTGCCGTTATTTCACCGCGTTCCCGAAATATCGGCCGCAGCTTTTTGAACGCATACGCCAGCACGCCGCCGAAAATCAAAAGCACAATAATCGTCGCCAACGTGAGCGTCCAATTCAGATAAAACAAAACGCCAAGTGCGATGACCGCCGTCACGATGCTGCCCAAAATCTGCCCGAGGCCCGTGCCGACCAGGTTGCGGATGCCCTCGGCGTCGTTCATTATCCGCGAAATTAGCTGGCCGCTCTGCGTCGAATCAAAATATGAGATAGGCAAACGCTCGATATGCCTTTGAACGCTCATCCGCATATTTGTGATCGCAAGCTGCGCGGCAACCCCCAAAATCTGCGAGAGTGCAAAACCGGTAACACCCTGAACCAATGTCGAAATACCGATCGCAAGAGCTATCCATTTGAGCAGTTCGAACCGTTGATTCACAAATATCTCGTCGCCGATATATTTTGTCGAAGCCGGCAAAACCATCCCCGCCAGCCGCGAGATCAGCATCAGAACACTCCCAAACGCGAGCCGCCAACGCGCGTTCCAAATTATCCGCCGAGCCTCTGCCCACGCGCTCGAATAGTTGATTTTCTTTTTCTTATTTTCTTCTTCGGCCACTCTTTTACAATTTGGGGTTCTCGGCGCATAATGTCAAGCGTTCGCATTTTTGAGCAAGCCCCAAATAGTTGTATGCTAAAGTTTTTGGATTATTTATGACGAACGAAGAACGGCAAAAACATTATGCTTGGCTGGAAAAGTGGAAGGATGCAGATTTTGTCCGCAATAAAATCAGCGAAGCCAACATCGACACGACAGATATTGAAGCATTGGTTCATCTTTTTGAAGCTCCGTTGAGGGTAGCGACGATGCCCAGCTATCCCGATCCGAAATCAGGCCTTGCGGACATGCACCTATGGCTCGCCCGTTTGCCACGTCCAAAACAAAAGTCATGATTTTCTATATGAAGCAAACATAATGAAGCAAACATATATCAACCAATTAAAAGACCACATTGGCGAATCGGTCACGCTGAAGGGCTGGCTGTACAACACGCGTTCGAGCGGGAAGCTTGTTTTTTTGCAGCTGCGCGACGGGACGGGCATTGTGCAATGCGTTGTTTTTAAGGGCAACGACGAGGAAGTTTTTGAGAGGGCGAAAGCGCTCGGGCAAGAGTCGTCGATAATTGTCACCGGCACGGTCAAAGCAGATGAGCGTTCGTCGCTTGGCGTCGAGCTCGATGTTACCGGCCTTGAGGTTTTACAGAATGTCCACGACTACCCGATTACGCCAAAGGAACACGGCACCGAGTTTCTGATGGACAACCGGCATCTTTGGATACGCTCGAAAAAGCCGCACGCGGTTTTGAAAGTTCGTCATACGGTTATCAAAGCCGTACGCGATTATTTTGACGACAATGGTTTTACGCTCGCCGATACGCCGATCTTTACGCCCGCGGCGTGCGAAGGCACGACTACGCTTTTTGAGGTCGATTATTTCGGCGACGACAAGGCGTATCTGACGCAGTCCGGCCAGCTTTATAACGAAGCGACCGCCGCCGCGTTCGGCAAATCCTATGCATTCGGCCCAACATTTCGTGCCGAAAAATCAAAAACCCGCCGGCACCTCACAGAGTTCTGGATGGTCGAGCCGGAGGTTGCGTACGCAGGTTACGAAGATATGATGGACCTCGGCGAAGGGCTGATCCTCGCCATCGTCGAGCGCGTTTTAAACGACCGTCGGGAAGAATTAAAAACGCTCGAACGGGACCTGACGATTTTAGAGACGATAAATGCACCCTTCCCGCGTCTTCATTACGACGAAGCCGTCAAATTGCTGCAGGAAGGCCATGCAAAAGGCGAGCTTGACGGCAATTTCGAATGGGGCGGCGATTTTGGCGCACCGGACGAAACATATCTCTCGTCTCAGTTTGGCAAGCCGGTCTTCGTTCATCACTTCCCAACTGCGATCAAAGGATTTTACTTCGAGGTCGATAAAGACCGCCCCGAATGTGCGCTCGGCATCGATCTGCTCGCACCCGAAGGCTACGGCGAGATCATCGGCGGCGGCGAGCGTGCCGCTGATCTCGATTACCTGATCGAACAGCTAAAAAAACACAATCTGCCGCAGGAAACCTTCGAATGGTATCTCGACCTCCGACGCTACGGCAGCGTCCCCCACGCCGGCTTCGGCATGGGCATCGAACGCACCGTCGCCTGGATGTGCGGCATCGAACACGTCCGCGAAACCATCCCGTTTCCGAGGATGATGTATAGGTTAAGACCGTAAATGCAGAAGCCGCACATTGGTTAGGGTACAGTAGATTATTAGGCCAGCTAAAAAAAATATATGAAAAACGCCATCCTTTTTTTAAGTTTCGCTCTGCTTGTTTTCATGGTGCAAACATCTTTCGCTCAGAAGACACCAGACAAGCCTCACGCCGAATTTCAAGCATTCCTGGTGAGAGTCGACGCCGCGCAGCTTGAGCTTCAGAACGGCAAGGTCGAGTCGTTCAAATCGATCTGGTCGCATGCCGACGACGTCACGCTTTCGGGCGGATTCGGCGGAACGATCGAAAAAGGCTGGGCAAATGTCGGAAAGCGGCTCGATTGGGTCGGGCAACAGTTTTCTAACGGAACGAATACCATCGAGCGGCTCGTGGCGAATGTGAACGGCGATCTCGGCCACGTGGTGCAGCTCGAACATCTTCGCTTCAAGGTTCCCGGTCAGCAAATAGATACGAACCGCGATTACCGTGTAACGATGATATTTCGCCGTGAACCCGGCGGCTGGCGAATAGTCCACCGCCAGGCAGATTCGCAGTTGGCGAAGCAAGCACCGAGGTGACGGTAAATGCCTGATGTAATAGTCATCTCGGGACCGAACGGCGCCGGCAAATCGACGCTCGCACCGCATTTGTTGCGCGATGCTTTTGGAATCGTCGAATTTGTCAATGCCGACACGATTGCGCACGGCCTATCGGCGTTTGCACCGGAGAAAGCGGCGTTCGATGCGGGCCGGATCATGCTAAAACGCTTGAATGAGTTAGCTTCCAAACGTAAGGATTTCGCTTTTGAGACGACGCTTGCAAGCCGGTTCTATGCCCGTTGGCTTCAAAACCTTAAATCGGAAGGTTACAATGTCCATCTGGTATATTTATGGTTGAGCACGCCGGAATTGGCTGTTGAAAGAGTAAAAGAAAGAGTTCGTCTCGGCGGACACGACGTTCCCGAAGTTACTATCCGGCGACGCTATCAACGCGGACTTCGAAATTTTTTCAATCTCTACCGCCCGATCGCAAACTCATGGCAGATGTTTGACGCATCGGAAGCGTTCTTAAAAGAGACGGCTTTTGGTGATATGCTTGAAGCTGAAACAATTTTAGATAAAGCCTTATGGAATCAAATCGAAAAATAGAACTCGACACGCCGAACCTACTAGTAAAATATCGCCATCTCGTCAATGACGCGATCAAAAAGGGCATTCGCGAGGCTCTGTTAATGCATAAGCAGGCGGGAAATCCCATTGCAGTCGCGCGCGACGGCAAGGTCGTAATTCTTCAGCCGGACGAGATCATACTGGACAAAATGTAATTCCCTGGCTCATGAACAAACTTTACTACGGCGACAATCTGGAAGTGATGCGGAAATTTATCCGCGACGAAACGGTTGACCTGTGCTACATCGATCCGCCGTTCAATTCCAAACGCAACTACAATCAGATTTACAACAACATCGGCACCGAAGACCGGGCTCAAGCCCAGGCGTTCATGGACACCTGGACTTGGGACGACCACGCGAATCAATGCCTCGAAGATATACTGACAAATAAGAATGGCGTTCAGACTCAACAGTCGATCGCGATCATCAACGGGCTGGAAAAAGCCTTGCATAAAGGTTCGCTATTCGCATATATCGTTGCCATGACCATCCGCATTGGCGAGATTCACCGCGTCCTAAAACCCACCGGTTCGTTTTATTTGCATTGTGATGACGTGGCCGATTCGTATCTTCGATTGATTTGCGATTCGTTATTTGTCGCAAGAGGCGGCGACTTCAAAAACGAGATAATCTGGAAGCGCACAACTGCTCACAGCGATTCAGGCAAATACGGAAGGAACGCTGACCGAATTCTTTTCTATACTAAGTCGTTAAAGTTCACTTTTAATACCCAGTATCAACCGTATTCTGAGGAATACCTGGCTCGTTTCAATCAGGCAGATGCGGACGGGCGAAAATGGATGGACGACAATCTAAGTGCGAAAGGATTGAGCGGCGGTGGTTACACCTATGAATATAAAGACATAACATCACTTTGGCGGTGTCCGCCGGACACAATGAAGCGGTTGGACGAAGAAAACAGACTTCATTTTACGAAAAATGGTGGAATTCGGTTGAAAAGATACTTAGACGAATCTGCCGGAATGCCAGCTCAGGGAATTTGGGACGATATCAACGCCATAAATTCACAAGCAGCCGAACGGCTCGGCTATCCGACACAAAAACCCGAAGCCCTACTGGAAAGAATCATTCTTGCCTCCTCCAATCCCAAGGATGTTGTACTGGATGCATTTTGCGGCTGCGGAACCACGGCGGCGGTTGCCAACCGATTAAAGCGCCAATGGATCGGTATCGACATTACTTATCAAAGCGTCGCGGTCATTCTGAAACGCTTGAAAGATCACGGCGGACAAGCTGCTATTGATCATGTTGAGCTTCACGGCGTTCCGAAGGACATGGAATCGGTCGATGCTTTGATACACAAGAAAGACGACCGTGTGCGTAAAGAGTTTGAGAAGTGGGCGATCCTCACCTATTCCGACAACCGGGCGATCATTAACGAAAAGAAAGGCGCCGACAAGGGCATCGACGGCGTTGCCTACACGCGTAAATCCACAAACGAAGTATTACCGGTAATGATCTCAGTAAAAAGCGGCCGCATCACTTCGGCGGTAATCCGCGATCTGCGCGGCGTGGTCGAACGCGAAGGAGCGGCCTGCGGAATCCTGATAACCCGCAACGCGCCGTCAAAACCAATGATCCGGGAAGCAAAAGAAGCCGGAACGTTCAGACCCGAAATGTTTCAGCCCTTCGACCGCCTGCAGATAGTCACGGTGCAGGAAATCCTCGACGGAGAGCGGATCAATCTGCCGCTGATGGAGGAAGTTACAAAGAAAGCGAGGAAAGCGAAAAAGGACAGTCAACCGAGTCTTTTGCGCAACCCTTTACCAGAAGATGAAGAAGGCTTCTGATCGTTAACATCAAGGTTTATGTCAACATACACCGCTAAGACTAAATGGAAAAACGATTCGCCGGAAATGTTTGCTAAGAATCAATACACGCGCGGGCATACTTGGGAGTTTGACGGCGGGATAACGGTGCCGGCGAGTTCCTCACCGCATGCTGTGCGGGTTCCCTATTCAATAGAAAAGGCGGTTGATCCTGAGGAGGCGTTGGTGGCGGCGGCTTCGTCGTGTCATATGCTTTCGTTTTTGTGGGTCGCGGCTAAGGCGGGTTTTGTTTGTGATTCCTACGAAGACAACGCGGTCGGCGAGATGGCGAATGATAACGGGACGCAGTGGATATCAAATATCACGCTCGATCCACAGATCGAGTGGTCGGGCGACAAAGTTCCGACCGCCGAAGAACTCGCGGCGATGCAGCATGAAGCTCACAACATTTGCTATATCGCGAATTCGATTAAGTCTGAAATTGTGATCAAGAATCAGAACCGCGAGCGATAGCGACCGGATTCAGAACTTGCGCGCCAAGGTTAACGAGCTGATTTGCAACTACTTTGTTTCAACAAAGAAATCTCTCGCCTATTCTAAACGATATCGGAAAATGAAAACGAGATCGCGAAAATATGAAAAGGTCGTTCCATGCGACAACATCGACGCCGCCATCGAGGAATACCGGTCTCTCGGCTACCGGCTCGATATGATCTCGACGGCAGATGAGCCGCGCGAGGCGTTGGTGTCGAAAGATGGCGAGACTTTGCGCCTAACAAAGCAGCTAACCCGCAAGCAAGGGATTGAATCAGAAGTTGAATATCAAGCCCTTGCTTACGCGCGGGCTTCTGCATCCGAAACTCGGCCATCGACGGATGAAGGATGGATCACAGGGCGTGCAGGAATGGAATATCGCGATCTGATTCCGGGCCGGATGGACGGGAAGGTGATCGCTTCGCATATCCGTCTTAAAGAAGGCGGCGAGGTTGCGGATTATGTTCATTATCACAAGATCGAATTTCAGATGATCTACTGCAAACGCGGGCGGATCAAGGTCGTTTACGAGAATCAGGGCGAGCCGTTTTGGCTTGAGACGGGCGATTGTGTGCTCCAGCCGCCTGAGATCCGTCATCGAGTGCTCGAATGTACTGCGGGTGCCGAAGTGATCGAGGTTTCGATGCCTGCGGAGCACCAGACCTGGGTCGAATATGACATTAAATTGCCCACAGACGAGGTAAAACCCGATCGCGATTTCGGCGGCCAGCGGTTTGTAAGGCATGTCGCTGCCGATGCTGAATGGGATCGTTTTGCCGGTGAAGAAATCGAGATCAGAGAAACGGGCATCCTGGCCGCGAGCAGCAGCGTCGCGGACGTTCGCGTTTTTCGCCGAAAAAATCAGACCAATACAACCGGCCGAGTTTCCTTCAGCCCGCGCCGATTTAAATTCGAATTAGGCGGAAACGAGACCTTAATGGTGGATTTTTCGCTAGTTGGGTAGCGTATGGATGTCGCAGCCTATCTTACATTGACGGCGTGGGCGGTTTGGCTGATCGGGGTTTCGATTTTAATGCTCGTGCGGCCGCAAGCGGCGCTTGGATATCTCGGGATGTTTGCGAGCACGAATTTTATTAACTATCTTGAACTGATATCGCGTCTGACGGTCGGGCTGGCGTTTGTGTGGTATGCGAAATCGATGCCGTATCCTGTAATTTTTAGCGTCTTCGGATGGTTTCTTGCCGCAAGCGCCGCGATCCTGATGCTGACTCCCAGGCGTTGGCACGCAAAATATGCTGTTTATTGGGCGAACCGGCTGCAGCCGTGGCAAATCCAGTTGGCTGCACCATTTTCTTTGATCGCGGGTGTGCTGATCATTTCGGTAATCAATTGAAAAAATTGTATTCTTTGTTTCGAAGGCACATCTCCGAATATCGAGATTAGAACGCGGTCAACCGTGCGGCCGTCAGGCCGCTGCGTTATAGTTTATAGATAATGAGAACTTAATTTATTATGCGATCTGTAGTTTTGAAAAGGCAATTATTGGCGTTGCTGCTTGCGGCGTCAAGTTGTATGTTTGCGATGGCGCAGGCTCCCGTCCGTGACCTGAAACCAACCGTTATTCTCATCTCGATAGACGGGTTTCGATACGATTATATTGACAAATTCGCTCCGCCGACCTTAAATCGTCTCGCAAAGAACGGAGTCCGGGCGAAGTGGATGATCCCTTCGTTTCCGACCAAGACCTTTCCCAATCATTATTCGATTGCGACCGGGCTTTATCCAGAAAATCACGGCATTGTTGACAATAATATCTGGGATTTTGGAACGAGGTTTGCGATCAATATCCGCGACGAGGTGCAGAATTCGCGTTGGTGGTTGGGCGAACCGATTTGGGTTACGGCGGAAAAGCAGGGGCAGCGTGCGGCATCTTATTTTTTTGTCGGTTCGGAAGCGGAGATAAATGGCGAACGTCCGACTATTTGGCGGACATATAACGGTCGCGTTCCGCCGGAGATGCGAGTGGATAAAGTTCTCGGCTGGTTCGATTTGCCTGCGGAGAATAGGCCGACAATGATAACGCTTTACTTTAGCGACACAGACGACGCGGGGCATGAGTTTGGCCCCGACGCCGAGGAAACTAAGTACGCCGCGTTAAACGCAGACCGTTACATAACGCGGCTAATGGCAGGCCTCAAACAACGGGAGATTGACAAAAACGTCAATATCATTATCGTCTCAGATCACGGAATGGCGGCTGTCGATCAGCGAAATGCGGTCGTGATGGACGACTATTTTGACGTTTCAGATAAATCGATCGCCGATCCGATATTGGCGACCGGCGAGATTTGGCAGATATTTGCAAAACCAGGGAAAGAAGATTTTATTATGGATCGACTAAAAGCGATTCAGCATGCAACATGCTGGAAAAAAAACGACATCCCCAAACGCCTCCATTACAACGATGGCCGACGTATTGCGCCCGTAGTTTGCTCATCCGACGAAGGCTGGTTTATGACCGACCGCGAAAGATATGACAGACAAAAAAAAGGCGATGATTTTGACAAGACACGCGGAGCTCACGGCTATGACAATCGGTATCAATCAATGCAGGCAGTATTCTTCGCTCATGGTCCGGCATTTAAAAAAGGCTTTGTCGCCGAGCCTTTTGAGAATGTCGAGGTTTATAACATTATGTGCAAAATCCTTGGTCTCAAACCCGCCGCGAACGACGGAGCTCTAGACAGAGTTCGCGGAATGTTGAGGTAGAGGACACGAATTGTCGATGCAGCCATTTGTCTGGTCTCCCATTCACGACGGAGGTCCTGACCTAATAGTCAGCACTACGATCTCAGGCGGAACCATAAATCTAAGCGGCAATACGCTCAGGCCGACGCCGCTCGTGACAAACAGATCAACGTTGTTCTCTCGAAAATGTCCGTAGGCGTATTTTTGCCCAAAGGTCGAGGGGACGATAGGCCTTCCAAATATTGGCATCCAGACTTGTCCGCCGTGGGTGTGCGCGGCGAGTACGAGTTTGAGATTGTCCGAGATCGAAAGGCCGCCGGTGATGATAGGCATAATATCAGGGCTGTGCTGGAGAGCAATAATGTCGCCGCTCCCGCCGGTTGCGGCAATAAGTGCTTTTGCATCGGCCGAAGTTCGTCGCCAGCCTTTTGTAAGCTGCAGGTGATCTTTAAAACCGAGAATTCGCAGATGCTTACCATCCTTTTCGATAGCCGCTATCTCATTCTGTAAAACTCTATAGCCGTTTTTGGTAAATGAATTTGCGATCAGATCGTCGCTATACCAACCGTCGTGATTACCGAGAACAGCAAACACCCCGTATTTTGCTTTAAGACCGGCGAGATTTGCTGCGATCGTCTCGACCGGCATTTTGACGCCGCGCAGTTCGAGCGGTATTTTTTCATCGGTCTGTGTTACGTAATCGCCGAGCATTACGATGACGTCAGGTTGTTGTTCGTTGGTTTTTGCGACGACCTCGCGAAGCTTTTCTTCCGTTACGTAGTGAGAACCGGCATGAATATCACCGAGCATCGCTATTGTTAATCCGTCAAAGGCCGGATTCCAACCTTTAATTTCAAGGGTTGTGTGGTTTACAACCAGACGGTCAGGCTCGATGAAATGTGCGTAAAGCAGACACAAAACACCGAGCGCTATGAAGATTGCCGCGGCTGTGAAAATCTTCGGATACGATATCGCCATTAATTTTTTGAGTACAATGTCAAAACCGAGATCTCAGGCGGTACGCGAAATCGAATCGGGACAACACTTGTTCCGATACCGGTTGTAACGAAAACATGCTTTCCTTCGACCACAACCTCACCGGACATAAACCGTAAGTCGTTCACGTAAGCACTTGCACCGAAAAATGGAAAACTAACCTGTCCGCCGTGCGAATGACCGGCAATCATCAGGCTGATCCCCAACGGCGTTTTGAGAAGTGAATCGGGGTTGTGTGTGAGCGCTATTATGTTTTGTTTATCGGGGATATTTTCAAACGGATCGTTTGGAACAGCCCGGCGTTTCCAGTAATCCTCAATTCCCCAGAGATGCACGGCCGCGCCGCCTATCTGTACAGTGCTGACCTCATTTTCCAGCATTCTTATGCCTATCTGCTCGAACGCGGCATTGATCTTTGCTTCATCATACCAATGATCGTGGTTACCGATGACGCCAAAGACACCATATTTTGCAACAAATCCGCGGAGGTTTGCCGCGATGGTTTCGACCGGCATCTTGAGATCGCTGTTTCTACCGTCGATCTGCGAGACATAGTCGCCCAAAAGGACTATCAAATCAGGATTTTGTGCATTTGCAAGCTTTACGACCTCCCGCATTTTTTCTTCCGTAACATTATTTGAGCCGCCGTGTATGTCCGAGATTGCGACAATCTTTAGGCCGTTCAGTTCAGGGCTAAAATTCGGGATCTCCAAACGCGCTTCGTCCACGACCAGCCGTCTCGGTTCGATAAAATAGGCGTAGCCGAGCAAAACCGCGATAAGTAAAATTAAAGCAGAGAGCGTGACAATGATTCGTTTAACCCATTTTTTTATCATATTTTATGCGGGAAATATTCACCCCATCTCTTATCGACCAGATGCACAATATCGCGGCGCGGCTCGACCTCTTTCGGATACCACGGCTTCATTCGGGCGTCGATGATGATCGGCGAGGTATATCCTATATGGTTGTTTTGGATCGTGATCTCTTTTGCAAAAATATCCGTCGCCGGATTAAACCGCGTCCACGTCGCCCACAAAAATTTTTCGGTCGATGCGGCAAAATCGGCGTCATCGTGAATGACGACCACTTCCCAATCGTCCAACCTGCCTGATCTAGCGATTTGATTACCCAGATCCTTATTATTTTCATACGTCTCGCCCTGAAGCACGATGCACCCGCCGCAAAAAATCTCGGCACGGCTTACTCCAGCAGGCAGTTCGCCCGAGAATTGTCGTGCGAGTTTCCGCTTTGCATCCCCGAGCCCCATCAATATCGCTTTGCTCCCGTGATTTATTTTCCCGCTTGCATAATCCAGAGTGTCAAAAGCCGTTTGACTAAAGATAAACAGATCACGCCGCCAATCGACACGAGCCAGAATGTGTTCGAATAACGATTTAAAATCGCGCAGGTTCTGAGGCGTATCGGTCAGAAGTAAAAATTTTGTTAAGGAAAGTTGCCCCTCGCCTAAAATCCTGAAACCCGCTGAAAGGGCTTCGCGCGCATATCTTTCTCTCACGACCGCCGCCGAAAGTGAATGAAAACCGGTCTCGCCATAACTCCAAAGGTCGCGAACAGCCGGCATCACAAGCGGGAAAAGCGGCGACAAAAGCTCCTGCAAATAATCGCCGATAAAAAAATCTTCCTGACGCGGCTTGCCGACAACGGTCGCGGGATAGATCGCGTCCTTTCGATGAAAAACCGCATCCGCGCGAAATACCGGATAATCGTGAGCGAGCGAATAATATCCGTAGTGATCGCCAAACGGCCCCTCTGAACGGCGTTCAATAGGGGCGACGGTGCCGCAAATAGCAAACTCAGCCTCGGCTATCAGACGATGACGGGCGTCGCCGAGAGGGTTTTTCGCCGTTGTGATCTTACCGTTATTAAGCAGCGATGCAAGCATAAGTTCCGGTACGTCTTCCGGTAGCGGGGCGATCGCTGAAAGTATCATGGCTGGAGCTCCGCCGAGAAATATCGTCACAGGCAGCGGTTTATTCTGCTTTTCCGCTTCAAAATAGTGAAACCCACCACCTTTTCCGATCTGCCAGTGAATCCCTGTCGTACTCGCGTCGTAACGCTGAATGCGATACATTCCCAAATTGTGTTTGCCAGACGCCGGACTTTCGGTATAAACAAGCGGCAAGGTGATAAAATGGCCGCCGTCCTCGTGCCAAAGCTGCAAAAGCGGGAGTTTTTCAAGATCGACCGCCGTTTGTTTTGATTCGAGAACCGGGGCGTTGTTTGTATTTTTTGTTCCGAATTTGAGGGCGGAAATGCCAAGATCACGGTATTTCCACAGCTTGGACGGTTTCGGTGGCAGCAAATTCTCTGCCGCGTGAACCGCGCGTTTTACAAATTCCAGAGGCTTTGTGCCAAATGCGAGGTCGATCCGTTTTCTCGTACCAAAAAGATTTGTAACAACCGGAAATTTTGAGCCTTTAACATTGGTAAATAACAAGGCTTTACCCTGATTCTCGATCACGCGGCGGTGTATCTCGGCGATTTCGAGATACGGATCAACCTCCGCCGAAACCTCGACGATCTCGTCTTCGCGGCGAAGAGTTTGGATAAATGAACGAAGGTTTTTGTGCATTGAAAAATTTTGCCCGTGAAAGCGAAAAACACGAAAGACGTTAGAAATAATCTAGCACTTTTCGTGTTCTTCGCGTATTTTGCGGGTAAACGTTGCTGCTATTTCCGCAGATCAGGTTTAGAAATATCAAGCTCGTCGGCTTTTAGGACATCGATTTTCATATTTGGAAATCGTCTCGCAAGGTCGTCCTTGAAAACAGAATAATCGCCGACGATGATCAGATCGCCCTTAAAAAAATGCCCTGCGGCAAAATTTTTGACGCTCGATTCGCCGACCGCGCTTACTTTTTTAACGTAATTGTTCAGCTCGGATGTCGGAACATAAAACGTGTAAAGATCAGAAAGCGTAGCCGTGAGGCCGCCCGTGGTTTCAAGGCTACGTCCAAAGCCGCCGGTGAGGACAAATTTTCGCGGGTCGAGTTCGCTGGACTCGGCGTTCGTTTCGGCGAGACGTTTAATCTCGGCAATGACCAGCTCCGCAACCTCGGCAGCCGATTCGTTTTTGGTCTGTGTCTGCGTACTGAAATTTACTTTCGAACTTTGCCAAGAAAAATTGCTTCCCGCTCCGTAACTAAGACCTCGCTTAATGCGAATCTCCTGATTTAGCCGCGACGAGTATCCGCCGCCGAGAAGCGAGTTCAATACCGAAGCCGAATAGTATTCATCGTTACCGCGCCCGACATCCGCAATCGGTTTATAATAATTCACAGAGGCCTGGCCCGAATTTGGCAGGTCTATAACGAGCATTCGCCTGACAACCGATTTGCCGCCGCTGCTGTCGCCCGAACCCAACCCCGAACCACTTCCGCGGCCGCCACGCTGCGGTTTTGGCCATTCGCCAAAGAGTTTTTCAGCCAGCGACTGGCCTTTAGCCGACGTGATATCGCCCGTAAAAATCAAAACCGAAGTGTCCGGTGCAAACGCCTTTGTATAAAATCCGGTCACATCGCTTTGGGTAAATGATTCAATGCTTGCGGGTGTACCGCCTGACGGATGTTGGCCAAAACTGTAAACACTTGCGGCGTAGTTCGCAAGAAATCCCGGCTGCGTAAGATTAAATTTCAGTCCATCCAATGACTGCGATTTCAGCAAATCGAGTTCGTCCTGTTTAAATGTCGGATTCAAAACCACATCGGCCATTATCGCCATTGCTTGATCGAGCTTGTCAGACGTGACGCTGATCGTTACCGACGAACTGTTCCAACCAGCGCCGGAATTTATCGAGCCGCCGAAAAATTCCATTTCCTGGGCGATCTGTTCGGCACTGCGAGTCTTCGTTCCTTTTGTGAGCATCGATGCCGTCAGATCAGCAAGGCCGGCTTTTTGCCTTCCTTCGGACAAAGCTCCCGATTTGGCCAGAAGCTGCACCGTAACAATAGGAGTTTCCGGTTTCTCAACAACCGCGACGGTCAGCCCGTTTTTAAGTTTCGACTCTTTTACGGCGGGAATATTGACAGACTTTGCCGGGCCGGGCCTTGGAACGGTGTCCTGTGCCGATACCGGCAAAAGAAATACACCTAGTGTAAAGATGAAAATCCGCATCCCGCATTTCGCATTCCGCATTTGATTCATTTTTCGCCCTCCGGCAGTTTCGCCTGGTTGTAATAGATGACCACGCGGTTGTTGTCTTTGAAGTATTTTTTTATTACGCGTTGGACGACGGCGGCGGTGACGGCCTGAATTTTGGCAACCTCTTGATTCACCGCTTTCGGGTCGCCGAGATATGCGACCGCGCGTTCGATGGCGATGGCCTTGCCGTCATTCGTCTCACGAGCTCGAACGGCAAGTGAGATCAATTGATTCTTGGCCTTTTCCAGTTCCTTCGCCGTAACGCCATCGTCCTGAATTTTTTTGAGTTCGGCAAGCAATGCTTTCTCCAGATTTTCCGAAGTTCCCTTTTCCGACCCGATCCCGATCAGTGACATTCTACCGCCTTCCGTGTTTAATTCAAGATCGACATTCGCATTCTGCGCGATCTGCTGCGTGCGGACCAGCGCCTGATACATACGCGAGCTTTCACCGCCCGAGAGTATAGAAGCCGCAAGACGCAATGCCGGAATGTCGGGGCTGTCGGTTCGCGGCGCGCGGTAAACTATTGCGGTCGCCGGAAACGGAACACGCGGGCCGGTTTCATTAAATCTTCGTTCTTTAGTCCATTCCGGCTCGACCTCGGTGACTCGTGGAATTTTGACCGTAGGTTTCGGGATGCTTCCGAAATATTTATCGACCCATCCGTCAAACTGTTTCTGATCGAAGTCACCGACGACGATAAACACCGCATTGTCAGGCCGGTAAAAGGTTTGATAAAACTTTTCCGCATCTGCCCGAGTGGCCGCGCTGAGTTGATCGAGATCGCCTATGACACCGCGTCGGTAAGGATGCTTTTGAAACGTAACGTCATCGAGCAGCCAAAATAATTTTCCGTATGGCGGTGCAAGAACGCTCTGCCGATACTCTTCTTTCACCACCTCGCGTTCTGACGCAAAATTGGTTTCATCTACATTCAAATTCACCATCCGCTCAGCCTCGGCCCACAGCAGCGGTTCGAGATGATTCGAGGGGACAACCTCGTAATAGTTGGTAAAATCCGGCCACGTCGAGGCGTTGTTAAATCCGCCGACATCTTCGGTCAGCCTATCCATTTTCTCATTCGGCATGTGCTTGGTTGCCTTAAACATCATATGCTCAAACATATGAGCAAACCCCGAACGTCCCGGCGGATCGTTTTTCCCGCCAGCCTCGTACCAAACGTGGATAGAAACCGTCGGGCTCGAATTATCCTGAACCGACACGACCCGCAGGCCGTTCGCAAGCGTCCGCTCCTTGATATTCAACGGCGTGAGCTTTATCTGCCCGAAGCCGCTCAACACAAAACTCGAACCTAAAAGTATGATTGCAAAAGTTTTCAGCATTTTCGTTTTTTCCTCAAAAGATACCTGTGATCTGATACGCTGATCCCGCCGTTTTGTTTCGCAATGACCGGAGTGCAAGCATTCCTGCTTGCATGGACGACTGGAGTGACTGGAGTGCAAGCATCCTTGCTTGCACGGGTGAGAGGCTAGAATAGGCGTTCCTTTATTAAATTGCCAAATTTTGCAAGCAAGGATGCTTGCACTCCAGTCTTCTTTACTATTTTGCAAGCAAGCATGCTTGCACTCCAGTCAAGCAAGAGTGCTTGCACTTCAGTCTTATTTATAATCGTAAAAGCCTTTTCCGCTCTTGCGGCCGAGCCAGCCGGCATCGACATGTTTTTTAAGCAGCGGGCACGGACGATATTTTGGATCGCCAAAACCTTCATGTAATACATTGAGTATTGCGAGGCAAACATCTAAGCCTATGAAGTCTGCAAGGGTCAACGGCCCCATCGGATGATTCATACCGAGTTTCATGATCTCGTCGATTGATTCTTTTGTCGCGACGCCCTCATGCAAAGCAAAAATTGCCTCGTTGATCATCGGCATCAACACGCGGTTTGAGACAAATCCCGGTGAGTCATTACACTCGACCGGCACTTTGCCGAGTTTTTCCGACAGGTCTCTGACAATCGCGTAAGTCTCATCAGATGTTGCAATTCCACGGATAACCTCAACCAGTTTCATAAGCGGAACCGGATTAAAAAAGTGCATCCCTATTACTTTATCGGGACGTTTTGTCGCGGCCGCGATTTTTGTGATCGAGATCGAAGAGGTATTTGACGACAGAATGGATTCCGGAGCGGTTATCAAGTCGAGTCGTTCAAAAATCTGCTTTTTTATCTCAAAATTCTCCGACGCAGCTTCCACAGCAAGATTGCAATTTTTCAGGTCTTCGAGATTAGTTGTTATTGTGATGCGGCCGAGAAAGTCGGCTTTCTGCTCTGCGGTAATCGCTTCTTTTTTTACAAAGCGGTCAAGGCTCTTGCCGATGTTTTGAATCCCCTTTTCAACAAACTCGGTGCTTACGTCACACATAACAACGTCAAATCCGGAAACCGCCGCAACCTGGGCAATCCCGTTCCCCATCGTGCCGGCACCGATAACGCCAATAGTTTCATTCATATTTTGTCCCGCTATAAAGAACGCTTCAACGTAACTCGAACAAGTTTATCGATCAGTAGAAAGGTTATTTTTTGTGCGTTAGTTCGCAAACTGAAATCAGACACGTTCGACCGCCATCGCAACTGAATTGCCGCCGCCCAGACAAAGCGCAGCGACGCCGCGTTTAGCACCACGGCGTTTCATTTCGAACAGTAAAGTTGTGATAACACGTCCACCGGAATTCCCGATGGCATGTCCCATGGCAACGGCGCCGCCGTTTACATTTACCTTTTCCATATCCAGGCCGAGTTCCCGCATCACACCCAGAGCCTGAACCGAAAATGCCTCGTTAAGTTCGAAAAGATCGACGTCTTTCATATCCCAACCTGCCTTGGCAAGTACGTTTTGGACTCCCTTGACCGGAGCCATCATTATCAGCTTTGGCTCGATTCCGGATGTTGCCGAGGCTGTTACTTTGCCGAGAGGTTCAATATTGAGTTTTTTAGCGTTTTCCATTGAGGTAACGACAAGCGCCGAAGCACCGTCATTGACGCCCGGCGCGTTGCCGGCCGTGACCGTCCCGCCGTCTTTTTTGAACGCGGGACGCAGTTTGCCAAGCGTTTCGACGGTTGTTTCCGGCCGCACAGGTTCATCGTAATCGAGAATGATCGGATCGCCCTTTTTTTGCGGAATCTCGATCGGAACTAATTCGTCCGCAAAACGGCCTGACTGCTGTGCTTCGTAGGCTTTTCGATGCGAATTGAAAGCGAAATGATCCTGCTCTTCGCGTGTGATCTGATATTTTTCGGCAACAACCTCGCCGGTGTTGCCCATATGCCAGTTTTCAAACGGACACCAGAGCCCATCGTGGATCATAAGGTCGACCGCCGTCTGATTACCCATCTTATAACCTTCACGTGCGCCTGGAATGGCAAACGGGGCATTCGACATTGATTCCATCCCGCCGGCCACGACATATTCCGCATCGCCGAGTAGCACCGCCTGCGACGCTAGGGCCACGGCCCGCAACCCGGACCCGCAAACCATATTGATCGTCAAGGCCGACACTTCCGCCGGAAGATCAGCCTTGAGCGCCGCTTGACGGGCGGGAGCCTGTCCAAGACCCGCCGAAACGACACAGCCCATGATGACCTCATTAACCTGATCGCCACGGATTCCGGAACGCTTGACCGCCTCCCTGATCGCAATGGCTCCCAAATCGGGAGCCGAAAAACCCTTTAATAATCCCTGAAATTTCCCCGTCGGCGTCCTTGCCGCACTTATTATTACCGCTTCCTTATTATCCATTTTTATCATTCCTTCTACCCGTTTTTTCTAACGCGATTTCAATGGCCGTTCGAGGTTCTTTTTTATTTAATATTTCGTACTCGATTTTGAAATCTTCTAAAAGCGGCAAATCTACGAGATCCTTTTCCCGACCGGCTGCCTTCTTGCTTGCGATGATATCTTGAAGATTTGCTATATGAAAATCTTCAATAACTATCATTCTTGCCTGTGCCTGTTCAAAACTGTCGATTCCATCCGGGGCAAAAACCAAATCTAAATCGAATGGATCCTGATTTATCTGGACAAAATCGATCCCGCGAAGAATCTGATCTTTTGTTTTGTCTGAAAGCTCAAAACCGATCTCGGTCAGGGCGAGTATTAACCTGCGGCAATTTTCCCTGTCTTTTTTTGGAAATATATCTACATCCTGAGTCGTTGAGGGATAACCGAGCAGTATCGCACCGCTTTTCCCAATAAACATATAGTCGATTTTGTGTCTCGCAAACGCCTCAGCAACTTCCCTGGCCTGTTGCGGCTGGAAATATCCTTTATTCTGCATCGCTTAAAGGTCTTACCAACTTATAACCCAAATATCTTGGCAGATTTTCATCTGCCCATTTTCGATAGTCACTGATCTTCTCAAAAAACCGAACAGGCTCGTCATCTTTGACCGGCTTGTAATTGCGGAAAAAACCGTACTTTATACGGCTATCCAGGCTGCGTTTTAACTGTCGCCGGCACTGAGCCCGAAAGTCATCCATTAGCTTATTCTGTCATTTTGAGATGATTATTACTAACGGGCAAAACGAATGTAAACCACTCCGATAGAAAACCAGCATATTATTGGTAACCGTTATTACGCCGGTTTTAAATAGAACGCCGCTGGGATAACGTCTCTTAACACTATTTTATGTCGATTTTGAAACGCGGCCAAATTCGCTTACAATTAATCGAATCGAAACGCTCATCACAAATTCAAAGTGAAATATTTGTCCTTAAACCAATTTTTTTAGGTTTTGTAAAAAGAGGATTAAAATCTGCCCAACGTCAAAGTTACGGGGCAAATCGATCCGAGGTTCAAAGAATATGCTTATAAATCGTTGTTTTTCCCGAGTAATTTACTATCTTGGCGTCGTCTTTTCTACGGTTGTGCTCTCATTAGTATGCAATGTGCAAACCGAAGCGCAAACGGCGATGGCCGCTCAAAAAAAAGATGATCCGCTAAAAAACTTGCAATACCGTCAGATCGGCCCTTTTCGCGGCGGACGGGTCGGTGCGGTCGAAGGCATAGTCGATCAGCCGAATGTCTATTATTTCGGCGCGACCGGCGGCGGCGTTTGGAAAACGACTGACGCCGGGGCCAATTGGGTCAATATTTCGGACGGCTATTTTACTACCGGATCGGTCGGAGCGCTTGACGTTGCCGATTCGGACTCCAACACAATTTACGTCGGCATGGGCGAACATACGGTTCGCGGTAACGTGTCGAGCGGTGACGGCGTTTACAAATCGACCGACGCCGGGAAAACCTGGAAAAATATGGGCCTGGCCAACACGCAGCAAATCTCGAAGGTTCGCGTTCATCCGAAGAACCCGAATCTTGTCTATGTTGCGGCACTCGGCCATCTATGGGGAAACAACGAAGAACGCGGTATTTTTCGCAGTAAAGACGGCGGAAAAACCTGGGACAAAATCCTTTATCGAAACGCCGAAACCGGTGCCAGCGATCTCATCATCGATCCGACAAACCCGAATACGATCTATGCCGCATTCTGGCAAATCAGCCGGAAACCTTATCGGATGGACAGCGGCGGAGCCGGAAGCGGACTCTTTAAATCGACCGACGGCGGCGACACATGGACGGAGATTACACGAAATAAGGGCCTGCCGGCCGGCGTCGTCGGAAAGATAAATATCACTATTTCGCCCGTAAATGCGAATCGTCTCTGGGCGATGGTGGAGAATAAAAACGGCGGGCTTTTCCGTTCCGAAAACGGCGGTGAAAGCTGGCAGCGCGTCAGCGACAACGCTGGCATCAGGCAAAGGCCTTGGTATTTCAACCGAGTTTACGCCGACACCGAGAACGAAAATACTGTCTATGTCCTAAACGTCCAGTTTCACAAATCCATCGACGGAGGACGAACATTTACGACGATCGGAGTTCCGCATAGTGATAATCATGACCTCTGGATCAGTCCAAACGATTCGAAACGGATGATAAACGGCAATGACGGCGGGGCTAACGTATCGGTAAACGGGGCTGCCAGTTGGACCGAACAGGATCAGGCTACGGCGCAGTTTTATCGAGTCGCCACCGACAATGATTTTCCTTATAATATCTATGGTGCACAGCAGGATAATTCGACCATCCGCATAGCTTCCCGATCCGACGGTTTTGCTATTACGACGAGTAATTGGTTCCCGGTCGGCGGCGGCGAATCGGGCTGGATCGCTCCGCATCCTGACAATTCCGACGTCGTATTCGCCGGCAGCTATGACGGATTATTAACGCGGTTTGACCGTCGTACCGGGCAGGAACGTAATATTGATGTTTATCCCGAAAACCCGATGGGTTCAGGTGCGGAAGGCACAAAATATCGCTTCCAATGGAATTTTCCGATCCTCTTTTCACCACATAAAACGGATGGCAAATTTCCGCTTTACACGGCCGCAAATATTCTTTTCCGTTCGATGGATGAGGGACAATCCTGGCAGCCGATTTCGCCCGATCTGACCCGCAATGACAAATCACGGCAAAAAACTTCCGGCGGGCCTATTTCGCAGGACAACACGAGCGTTGAGTATTACGATACGATCTTTACGGTCGATGAATCACCGGTAAAACTCGGTGTGATCTGGACGGGCAGCGATGACGGATTAGTGCAAATAACTCAGAATAACGGACAGAGTTGGAGCAATGTTACCCCCAAAGATTTACCGGAGTGGATACAAATCAACGAAATTCGGGCATCGCCGTTTGACGCCGGAACCGCTTACATCGCCGCGACCAATTACAAAAATGACGACCTAAAACCGTACCTCTACAAAACGGGCGATTATGGTAAATCGTGGAAAAAAATTGTGACCGGCATACCCTTGGATCACTTCACGCGCACGATCGTTGAAGATCCGAACAGAAAGGGATTTCTTTACGCAGGTACCGAACGGGGCATCTATTATTCGTCAAACGAAGGCGAGAACTGGCGAAGTTTACAGTTAAATCTGCCGATTGTGCCGATTACTGATCTTACAATCCAAGCCCGCGAAAAAGATCTCGTCGTCGCGACACAGGGGCGTTCTTTTTATGTTTTGGATAATTTGCCGATCTTATACCAGCTTGCCGATGCTCAAATGGCGGATGTTTATCTTTTCAAACCGGAAGACGCATATCGTACCGCGGGAGGCGGAGGCGGCAATCTTCCGGAGACCGCGACCGTTGGGCGTAATCCGGCAAACGGCGCAATTGTAAATTATTACCTCAAAGAGAAAGGGACAAAGGAAATGTCTCTCGAATTTCTCGATGCCGGCGGCGGAGTCATTAGAACATTCTCACGAAAAGCCGACCCGCCCGAGGGCAGCGACCCAACATCTCCGACTCAGCCCGACGCCGCTCCAGGCTCAGATCCGCCGCTGCCGGCCGAGGCCGGACTTAATACATTTGTGTGGAATTATCGCCTTCCGAATGCCACAACCGTTCCGGGGTTGATAATGTGGGGCGGTTCGCTCGCCGGCCCGCGTGTCGCACCGGGCACTTATCGGGTGCGGCTCAGTGTTGACGGCAAAACCGTATCGACCGAGGCTTTTGCTATCAAAGCCGACCCGCGTCTATCGACCAGCTCCGATGATTTTGCAAAACTGTTCGATCTGACATTAAAAATAAATCTAAAACTGTCCGAAACGCACAAAGCTATTCTGGATATTCGCGACACAAGGTCGCAGCTTGAAAATGTCTCGCGAAGGTTAAAATCTCCGGAGCAAAAAGACCTCATCGACAGGGCAAGGGATATTTCGCGGAAATTGACCGATATCGAAGAAGCTCTGATGCAGACAAAGATAAAAAGCGGGCAGGATGCTTTGAATTTTCCGATAAGATTAAACAATAAGCTCGCCGCGCTTGGCTCGTCCATTGACGGCTCAGATGACCCTCCGACCGCACAGTCGTATGATGTTTTTAACGACTTGTCGGCACGAATTGATGTACAGCTTTCGTCGCTCGCACGCGTAAAATCTGAGGATATTGCCGAGTTTAACAAACAATTTCAGGCGAAAGGATTGCCGGTGATAATACCGAGCCGATAGTCAGAAACAAATGCGGGAAATTAGGGATTTCGTCGGAGTTCCATAGGAACGGCAGATGAGATCAGTGTAGTGTCTCGTAAATACATTTACGAGGCGCTGCACTAGCTTCCGAGAATTGCCACTAGCTTCAGCTAGTGGTTTAGTGTAATAAACAACAGCGGCTTTAGCTGAACATTGGGCTAGAGCCATGAGTCTTTTTTGCAATCTTATCCCACTAGCTGAAGCTAGTGGCAATTCCATCTGAAGCTAATGGCAATTCTAAGATATCTTTGACGTCCGCGATGGCCTCTTTAGGCACGTTATGGAATGGTGTGATCAGATTCTCGCCTACCTCGCCGAGCGGAACCTTAACCCGGTTCGCTACACATGGGACGCAAAAGGCGAGGACATACTTCGCAAAATCCAGAGGGAAAACGAGGCTTTGCTTGTATAGTTATTTGTTGCACTTTACTCGAGATGGCGGGATCCGCAATTATCGATTTTATAGTTGTTTACTTTTCCCATAATCGCCACACGCTAGCCGCACCAGCATCTAAAACCGTGCGACAGCGATTGTATGCTAATCTGATCCTATGTCACAGAATTTTCAACCCGGAGATTTTCTGGTTTTTCAGCTTGAGGCAGGGTTCGCACTTTTGCGACTACTCGAAATTGACGAATCCGATGGTGAAAAAACATTTCACGTCGCCTCGTACGATGATTTTTTCCCGGATGTGCAAACCGCCGAATTAGCGTCCACTGATACCGCAAATTTGAGTTTGGGCAATCCGCACATTGCTCTCACGACGCGTGCATTTGAAAGCACACAGGTCGCAAAGATCTCAAATACGTCTCTTACCGAATCCGAAACATCTGCTTTAGAACTATGGAAAAATGATCCAAACCGCGAGGTCTCCGACCGCTCAGTCAGGTTAATGCTGGGTTTGAGATAATTTTAAGTTTTGTTTCGGACAAGTGTTTTTGTCGTGCGGTCAGTTACGCTCGCGGGTACGACATTCTCAAAATCTGGTTGATCGAGCAGCCTTTCGTTCGTTTCCGTCCCGTTTTTCAAAACCTGAGGGTCAGGCCTTTTATTCTTTTTGAAATGCTTTCTTAGCATTAGTGAGCGCCAAAGCGTCTGAATATGCCAAATTCCCATTGCAAGCAGAAGGCCGGTGGCTGCATAAATAAGGGGGTGGGTATCTTCGCGAAAGGCTAGCATAGAATACATAAGTATTGCCAGGGTGAAACATGCGACGATTGTCATTACACTCAAAACCAAATTAGCCGTGACGTGCTCTTCTGGTTTGATCGGTTGTTTGCCGGGTCTATCGAAATTTGGCAGAAATACGCCGCATTGGCGGCAGTACGTCTCAGATGATTGATCGGCCATTCCGCATTTTGGGCAAAACATATTCATTTGTCGGCGCTGTAAACGAAAAAAAGGCTCTGACGCAATAAAAATAGATACGCCGGGATTCAAGTTAAAGTTCAGATGAGTTTGCGGCGTTTTAATTCGCGGCCTATCATTTCCAGTTCGCGGCAAACCTGTCCTGCGGCAGAGGAATTTTCGTCCGCACGGCGAATCAAATATGGTATTGCGTCGGCGACCGGGCCGTAAGGCACGTATTTTGAAACGTTGTAATTATTTTTGGCAAGCACATACGACAGATTGTCACCCATTCCGTATAGTTGTGAAAAAAAGATGTTGGGGTGATTTGGAGCGATACCGCTTTCGTGCATTTTGAACGCTAAAAGCTGTGTGCTTTTTTCGTTGTGAGTTCCGGCAACAAAAGCCACGTCGTCAATATGCCTTAAACAATATTCTACCGAGGCGTCAAAATCTGCGTCGGTCGCCGCTTTGCCGGTGTGGATCGGCGACGGATAGCCAAGTTCGGCAGCCCGCTCACGTTCTTTTTCCATATAGGCGCCGCGAACCAGCTTGACCGCTAGAATGTAGCCGTCATTTTTAGCCTGTCGTCTTGCATTTTTCAGGTATTCGAGCCGGTCGGTTCGATAAAGCTGGATGGTGTTAAAAATAATTGCCCGCTCGCGATTATATTTTTCCATCATCTCGATGGCGAGACGGTCGATCGCATCCTGTATCCACGATTCCTCAGCATCGATAAAAACGGGCTGTCCGAGCGAATATGCATATTCGCAGATCTCGCCCACACGTCTATAGATCCGCTCGCATTTTGCCTGGCTTTTTGCATCAAGCTTTTTCTTTTTGCTCAGGCGTTCGAGAGTGCCAAGCGGCGCGACGCCGGTTACTTTGAAAACTGCAAACGGTATATTTTCATCGTCTTTAGCTCTTTGAATTGTCCGGATGATCTCGTCTCTCGTATTGTCAAACGCTTCCTCGGTTGCCTTGCCTTCGACCGAATAATCAAGAATAGTCCCGATGTTGGCACCGCCCAGCTCATCCACTGTCTTTGCACATTCGTCGATAGTTTCGCCGCCGCAGAACTGTTCGAAGATCGTAGATTTTATAATGCCCTGAACCGGCAAACCAAGCCCCAATGCAAACTTTGCCGCCCCTGATCCGATCGCATTTAAGAGCGGTGAATTAAGAACCTTGAAGAGCCTATATTTCTCCTTCAATTCTGCGTTAGTTTTATCCGCAAAGGCTGTCGCGGTATCCTGAAAATCTAGTTGGAATTCGCTCATTTTAAGCTGGCGATCTTTTTAACAATTTACGGACATTGTGTGAAAACCCTCAGCCCTTACAAACGAGGTTTTGTACTAATGTGTTTCACATCCGCCATTACTTCAAAGCATAACAATAATCCGAGCAAAAAATAAACGCAAATTGTCTCAACGTCGAAATTGCCTTATCATTCTTGTTTTACCAATGTGGTGGGGATTATGGCGAAAGGACTTCCAAAAAGATCGGAAAATTACTCTGAATGGTACAACGAGATTGTAAAACGGGCTGATCTCGCTGAGAATTCGGCTGTTCGCGGGTGTATGGTGATAAAGCCCTACGGATTTGCGATCTGGGAAAAGATGCAGCGTGCGCTCGACGATATGTTTAAGGCGACCGGGCATCAAAATGCATACTTCCCGCTTTTTGTTCCAAAATCTTTTCTCGAAAAAGAAGAAGAGCACGCCGAGGGTTTTGCAAAAGAATGTGCGGTTGTGACGCATTACCGTTTAAAATCAAACCCTGACGGCAAAGGCCTGGTTGTCGATCCGAATGCGAAACTTGAAGAGGAGCTGATCATTCGGCCAACATCTGAGACGGTAATTTGGAACACCTATAAAAACTGGATACAGTCATGGCGCGACCTCCCTCTGCTTATAAATCAATGGTGCAATGTCGTCCGTTGGGAAATGCGAACGCGGCTGTTTCTAAGAACGACGGAATTTCTGTGGCAGGAGGGTCACACGGCTCACTCAAACGAGCGGGAAGCGATTGAGGAAACTGAGAGAATGCTCGACATCTACGCAACATTTGCCGAAGAATGGATGGGTGTGCCGGTTCTAAGAGGGCTAAAATCGCCAAACGAACGTTTTGCCGGTGCCGTCGAGACGTATTGTATCGAGGCACTAATGCAGGACGGCAAGGCCCTGCAGGCCGGAACGTCACATTTCCTCGGCCAGAATTTTGCGCGGGTCTTCGACGTCAAATTTGTAAACAAAGATAATCAGCTAGAATATGCATGGGCGACAAGCTGGGGCGTCTCAACACGTTTGATGGGCGCACTTATAATGGCTCACTCCGACGACAACGGCCTGGTTTTGCCTCCAAAACTTGCACCGATTCAGGTCGTGATCATCCCGATCTATAAAACACCGGAAGAGCTGGCTAAAGTCTCTAAAGCCGTGCAACCTATCTTCGAAGAGTTAAAAGCCGCTGGAATCTCGGTCAAATACGACGACAGTGACAATCAGCGTTCCGGTTGGAAGTTTGCCGAGTACGAGCTAAAAGGCGTTCCCATCCGTCTGGCGCTCGGATCGCGCGATCTCGAAAATGGCACGATCGAGGTAGCCCGTCGCGACACTCTGTCAAAAGAGTCTGTTACCATCGATACCGCCGTTGAAACTGTAAAGATCCTGCTCGAACAGATCCAGCAAAGCATCTTTCAAAAGGCTCTCAGATTCCGAGAGGCGAACACTTTCAGGGTTGAAACCTGGGATGACTTTAAGACACAAATCGAAAGAGGCGGATTTATCCTGGCCCACTGGGACGGCACCGCCGAAACCGAGGAAAAGATAAAAAGTGAAACAAAAGCGACGATACGCTGCATCCCTCTCGATTCAGAGGAAGAAGCCGGGAAATGTGTGTATTCAGGCGGGCCGTCGAATATGCGGGTAGTGTTTGCGAGAGCCTATTAGCAAGTCAATCGCTTGCCCCAGGTGGAGCCGCCAGCGGCGGAACTGGGGTCAGGATTGCGAGGTTGATCGAAGCCCGCGCAAGCGGGCGACAGATTTTTTTAATTATTCTGGCCATTAGATTTATGCGAATGTCTAAATTACGTCTCTTAATTTTTTAGCAGGATCTTCCGCAATTATCTGATTAGTTTTGTCATTATTGCTTTTTGAATGTGAAGCCGGTTTTCAGCCTGTGCAATTACGATTGAATTTGCTGAGTCTATCACCCCGTCAGAAACAACCACATTCCTGCGAACCGGCAAACAGTGCATAAAGACAGCGTCATCGGTGCGTGACATTTTCGATTCGTCAACGATCCAATCGTGCCTGAGCGGCTCGCGAAATTGAATATCCTTTTCCGGCTGACCATAAAATTGGCTGCCTCCCCAGCTTTTTGCATATACGACGTTCACGTCCTGAAACGCTTGCTCGATATTGTCTGTAAACTCAATGCTGCCGCCATTTTCCTCAGTATGTCGTTCTATTTCGCCGATCAGTTGGGCGTCTAGTTCGTAACCTTTAGGATGCGCGATGCGAACGTCGTGGCCAAACTGCGCGGCCGCTAGAGCAAAGCTGTTCGGCACCGCCATCGGCAGCGGTTTTGGGTGCCACGCCCACGTAAGCAGCACCTTTTTCTTTTTATCGCCGAGCTTTTCCCGGATCGTCATCATATCGGCCATCGCCTGACACGGATGATGCATTGCCGATTCGAGATTTATTATCGGAACGCTTGCGTATTTCGCAAACGCAGTCAAAATCGGATCGGTCCGTTCAGTTTCCCAATCTTTGAGCGCGGCAAATGTCCTCACGCCGATAGCCGAAACATATCTTTCCAAAACGCGAACAAATTCCCTCAAATGCTCAGTCCTATCTCCGTCCATCACAACGCCCTCGCGATGCTCGAGTGTCCACGAAGTTCCGCCTGGCTCGAGAATTATGGGATTGCCGCCAAGATCGAAAATGCCGACCTGCATCGATGCACGCGTCCGTAAACTCGGATTAAAAAAAACAAGCGCGACGGATTTTCCCGCCAGCGGCTTGATCTCCTGAGTTCCGCTTTTAAAATGAAAAGCCGACTCAATAAGCGAATCAAGATATTTCCGGCTTTTGCCGGCTGTCGTTAAAAAATTTTTATTCACTCTTAGTTATCAAATGTTCGATGCTAAAATCCAATAAATCGCCGATTCGCTCGATAGAAATATTGGCGGGCGGATATTTTGCCGTCTCTTTTTGGTCGGTGGCATAATGCCCCTGATTCGGAAAAACTGTGGTAACTTTCGTTCCCCAAACTTTCTTAATCGCAGTTAAAATCCGAATTTTGTCATCGACCAAAATGTATTGGTCAGCAGGAAACCGACGTTCGACGTCCTCAAGCTCTTTTTCCTTGTGAATATAGATGAGAATATTTCCGTCTGCCGCGTCAAACAGTCCCGAACGCTCAACTTTTCTCGGCTGAAACACCGCATCACCGTCTGTCAAAATCGCTACCGTTCCCAAACGCTTGAAATGCTCGACGACCTTTAGCGCATTCGGATACAAACGGTCCGCAAACGGGTAGTTGACAAGAAAAGTTGAGACAACAAGCAAATGTGTGTCGTATGGGTATTCCAACCTGTAACGCTGCAGCGAGCCGAGATAATCGGCATATCCAAGTTCGCTGCGCAGCTCTTCATAAATTTGCCAGTAACAGTCGCTCCGTGATTTCCCGACTTCCTTTTCGAGAAAGTTTCGTAGATCGGCAGAAACCCTGTCGTTGTCGAGCAGCGTGTTATCCACATCAAAAAGAAACACAATTTTTTCAGCGCTCATTTTGTTTCAGCACGTCCGTCAGCAGATCGATCTCAGCTTTCGTCACGCATAGAGGCGGCAGCAAACGTAGAATATTCGGGTTGCTTGACCTTCCGGTGATTATTTTGTTTTCCAGCAGCTTGTCGTGTATTTGAGCACATCCATCTGCAAACTCCAGGCCAAGCAAACAGCCCTTTCCATGTAACGCAGCCACTCCCGGCAGATCTCCGATCCGGGCCCTTATATGTCGTTCGATCTCTCCAGCGTTTGCGATCATTCCGTCATTTTCGATCGCTTCAAGAGTTGCGGTGACCGCGGCCATCGCCAGCATTCCGCCGCCGAATGTGGTGCCGAGATCATTTATTTTGACCTTTTCGGACACGCGGCCATTCACCAAACAGGCCCCAACGGGAACGCCGCTGCCGAGCGACTTTGCGAGCGTGATGACGTCGGGCTCGACAAAATCGGCCAGGTCGCTGCCGGCAAAAAACCAGTTGCCTGTGCGCCCAATACCTGTCTGGACTTCGTCAAAGATCAGGATAATTCCGCGCTTCTCGCAAAGACTCCTCATATCGCGGAAAAAGCCTGGACGGGCCTCGACTACACCGGCCATCGACTGTATCGGTTCGAGCATTACGGCGGCCGTTTCCCGATCCGCGACACCCGCTAAACTATCAATGTCCCCAAAAACCGCCGACACGTGGCCGGGAACATTTGGCCGTCCGATATCTCTATATTTTCCAAGAAATGTAGCCGATATCGAATCAGCCGTCCGGCCATGAAAACCGCCGGTAAACGTGACTATTTTCTCGCGTCCGGTTGCCATCCGGGCCATTCTCATCGCATTTTCATTAGCTTCGGTCCCGGAGCTGCAAAAAAATGCTCTTGTAAGCGAATCAGGTGCGATCGATACGAGTTTTTTTGCAGCTATTGCGCGAATCTCAGAGTAAACAAGATTTGAGTAAAACAAAATTTTTGCGGCCTGTTCCTGTATCGCCTTAACGACGTGCGGATGCGAGTGTCCCGTCGCACATACCGCATGGCCGCCATACAGATCCAAATATTTTTCTCCTTCACTCGTCCAGACCCACGCACCCCGTCCACGCTCAACGGCTATGCCCATTTTTGCATAGGTGGCGATCTGAAAACTTTCTTCAATCTGTTTTATTTGATCGAAATTCATCTCTAACGTTTATGGCGTTGATAGAGGCGTTTATTGACCTCTATGGATTGCTTCCGGTAAAAACCAGGCCCGTTTTTTCATCCAGCCCGAACATCAGATTCATATTCTGGACAGCTTGACCGGCTGCACCCTTGACAAGGTTGTCGATTGCCGAAAATACGACAACCTGTTTGCCGTCTGTGTGAACTGAAATATCGCAAAAATTTGTATTTTTGACCCAATTGATGTCTGGAGAATCATCAACAATCCGCACAAAAAACGAATCCTCATAGAAATGTTCAAATAGATTTTTAAGATCCTCATTTGTCATTTCAACCGTCGTTTGGAGATAGCAGGATGCAAATATACCACGCGAAACCGGTAAACTGTGTGTGATAAATACCAGATTTTCTTCAAATCCGCCGATTTGACGCAAATGCTGTTCGATTTCGGGCAGATGCTGGTGCACAAACGGCTTGTATGCGTAAAAGGAATTTGCCCGCTGCGGGTGGTGCGTATTTGCCGCGGGCTTTATACCGGAACCGCTCGAACCGGTTTTTGCATCCACGATCACCTTTCCCGTCGTAAGGCCGCTGTTTATCAGCGGGACAAGGGCAAGAAGGGTCGCGGTCGCAAAACAGCCGGGATTTGCGATATATTGAGCCTTTATAATTGCTTCGCGGTTTGTTTCGGACAAACCGTAAACAAAAGATTTCTGAAGATCGATCGCCGTGTGGTCGAGGTTATAGAACTGCTTAAAAACACCGGCGTCGCTGAGGCGAAAATCACCTGAAAGATCGATAATCTTGACGTCCGGCGACATTTTTGGTACCAGATCGAGCGCCTGGCCGTGAGGAAGTGCGCAGAATACGACGTCGAGGCCGGCAAGGTCAGAAATGGTCTGCTGCGCATTTGAAAAATTCAAATTGGTCAAGCTCTTGAGGTTTTTGTGAACGTCGCCGACCGACTTGCCGGCGTGTTCATTGGCGGTGACAAGTTCGATACTGACATTCGGATGAAAGAGCAATATTCTGAGAAGCTCGCTTCCGCCATACCCCGAACCGCCAAATATTGCTGCACGTATTTTGCCCATAACGTATTACCAGATTTGGCAGATTCCAACTTTACGAAAAGCCGTTAAAAAGAGCAAATACAGCTAAAAGAGCGAGAGCTTGATGCTCAAATATTTTTTTGGATTCTTGCGAAAATCGTCCAGAAGCTTTGTGCCTTCGCCGGTGAATGTTGCGACATTGTTCGCCGTTTGGTTGACGCTGTTATAGAGCGTTTCGTCGGTGAGGAGCCGGCCGATCGTGCCTTTGCCGGCCTGAGCCTCGGACAGGATCAGCTCGATCCGCGCCGTAGTAGAATTAAATCGGGCGACGGCGGCCCGCACATCTTCGTAAAGTTTTTCATCTCGAAATAACTTTCCGGCTGTCCCTTTACCGTCTCTGAGGTCGGTTGTTAAGATCTTAACGTCGTCCGCAACCGCCGATATTTTCTCCGCCGATGTTCGTAATTCGCTTACGGCATTTCGCGTTTCGAGATACAAGGCGTCGTCATTGATAAATTTTCCGGCCGAACCGCGTCCGGCTCTTATATCCGATGAAATAGCTTCAAGCTGCGAGACCGTTCTGTTAAGATTTTCGTAAAGAGCAGGGTCATTTATGAGACGTCCGGCGGTACCGTCTCCTTTATTTACCTTTTCGATGGTCGTTTGAAGCCGGGTCATTGTGTCACGTGTTTCAGCAACCGCTCCGTCGAGATTTTCATAAAGTGCTTCGTCGTTGATGATACGTCCGAGCGTCCCTTCGCCTTGACTCGCTTTGTTAAGAATGTCGTTTGCAGGTACCGCAAGTTTGTTAATTTGAGTCAACAGATCATTGCCGGTAGCGGTTAGCTGATTGAGGCCGATTGACGAATTTGTGCGTAATGTCGCATTCTCTTCAACCGGCGCACCTTTGGATGTACCAGGAGAGATATTTACGAGCTTGTCGTTGCCCAACACGGAGGTCGAGACCAGCTGTGCCGTCGAATCGGTTCGTATAAGCTCCGAAATTGGCCTGTTATCAAGTTGCTGACCGACCGATAGTGTCGCTTCAATTCGTTCGCCGTCGGGCGAATCGGGCGAGAGAAATCTGACTTCCTCCACCTTTCCAATCGAGACCCCGGCAAGCTGTACATCTGCTCCGGGGTGAAGACCGTCGGCACTCGGGAGCCTCACCAGAAGCCGCATTTTTTTTTCAAACGGATTAAAGTCTCCGGTCGAATTGAGAATCAAAAATGCGGTTATCAGCAGCGCTCCGAGCATAAATATGCCAACGCGCAGCTCGCTAAAAGTCAGTTTTTGTTTGCTTCTTGGCATCTGCAACTATTTCCCGCGTATAAATTTACGGATATACGGATCCTTGGAATCGCGAAGCTCCGCCCCTTTTCCACTAAAAATTATGTTTCCGTCTCTGAGCATCATTACTTCGGTATTGATCAAACAGCTCGTTTCGCCTTCGAGCTCGTAATGTATTTGCCCCTTTCGATCAAGGGTCGCATATTCCGAAGAAATATATTCAAGATTATTCATCTCGTGCGTTACAAATATAGATGATACATCTTCGATGTCGCGAAGTTTAATCGCAAGTTCGCATATTGTTCTAGCGGTCGGCGGGTCAAGGCCGGCCGTCGGTTCGTCAAACAGAACGATACTCGGGTTACCGACCAGCGCACGGGCGATGCCCACACGCCGCCGCATGCCGCCGGAGAGCTCGGCCGGCATTTTATCTATTGCGTCTTCGAGATCGACAAAACGAAGCATACGTGTCACTTCGTGTTCAACCTCGTCTTCGTCAATCCTCGCCTCATGAAGGCGGTAGGCGACGTTATCATAAACCGAAAGTGAATCGAACAAAGCACCTTCCTGAAAAACCATGCCGATATGCTTTCGGATTCGCATCAGCTCGACGTCGTCAAAATCAGTAATGTCCTCGCCCTCAACGAATATATGTCCGCCATCCGGCTTTAAGAGGCCGAGAATCATATTAATGATAGTGGATTTTCCACTGCCGGAACCGCCCAAAATAAATTTTGTTTCTCCGCGCCTGACCGAAAAACTGACTTTATCGAGAATGACCTGATCGTCAAATGCGAGATCAACATCGCGAAATTCTATCGCCGGAAGCAGGCGTCGTTTGAGAGCGTCGGAAATGTGTTCGTTTTCCGGATTTTCGGAATCGACGTCATCCTGATTATTTGCTTCATCAAACATTCTGAAAAAATTGGTTTAGAATAAGGTGCTGTCCATCAACGACTGAAGAAGCTTGGACAAGAAAAAATCTGCGATAATAATATTTATCGACGAAGCAACAACGGCCTGCGTGGTCGATACACCGACTCCGACGGTTCCGCCGGTCGTACTGAGTCCTTTATAACACGAAATAAGCCCGATTATCACTCCGAAAAAGATCGGCTTTATTATTCCCGTGACCAGAGCTCCGATGTCTGTTCCGGTTCGCACAGACGAGACATAAAGATTTATGTCGAGGCCGTACAGTTGATTTGCAACAATCCCGCCGCCTATCAAACCAAAAAGATCGGCGGCGACGGTCAATAGCGGAAGTGTGATCAAAAGTGCAATTATTCTCGGCGTTACAAGCTTTCTCACAGGCGAGGTGCCAAGAGCCCGCATGGCGTCGATCTGCTGGGAAACCACCATCGACCCGAGTTCGGCCGAGATTGACGAACCGACGCGCCCGGCCACCATCAATGCGGTTAAAACCGGGCCTAGCTCGCGGATCAATGATGTGGCCACGCCCTGCCCGGCGTTGCTTTGAGCACCGTAGTATTCTAAGGTTGGATAAGCCTGAAGTATCAACACACCGCCCGTAAAAAAGCCGGTCAGAACCACAATCCCTAACGAGCCGACACCGATCTGATCCATCTGGCTGATAAGCTCCGGGAAATATCTGGGCTTTTTGCGCAAACCTTTAAGCGAGCGCCAAAAAAGATTTGTGATCGCCTGCAACTCGAAAAGAAATTGTGTAAGCAGATTCATCCAAAAAAAAGGCAAAGTTAGTTTAGACAAGGATATAACGAACGAAGTGCAAACTCCAAATAAAAGAACGACCGATCTTTTATAAAAGACCGGCCGAAGGTTCCAAATGCGATAAATTACTTCTATTTCTGATTTGCGAACAATCGGGAAGTTGGCTGTCGTTGTGGAACGGTTATTTCGCTGGAAACAGGGCCGCGGCGGATATCAGATTGACGATTTTCGGCATTTCGACGAACCCGTTCAAAGCGCCGCCTCATTTCACGAAAGCGGATGAGTTGCTCCGGCGTCAGTATCTGTCGAATGGCGAATTCTTTCATAAAACGAATCCTTGCGACCTCGGCCTGTGCCGCCTGAAAGGCCCTCAAGCGGGCCTCGACATCGGCTTCGCTAACTTTGTCGCCGTAGATAGCCTCGTCCAAAGACCGACTCGCATCGCGGAGGCGTTTCTGTGCCTCGTCCATCAGCGGCCTTCGTTCAACATTGATTTTGCGGTACTGCTGTCTCTGTTCGCGGGTAAGGCCGAGTTGGCGGATGGCAGCGGTCCGGTTATCCGGCGGATTACTAACGGACGGACGTTTGGCGTTCGGCGTTCGGATGTCTGTGATCCTGTTTGACTGTGCCGTGATACCGGCCGCAAAAACAAATACCGTAATTAGAACTAAAATCAAACCGAAGTATTTAGTTGTTTTCATAACTTATCGCTTTGCTCCTATGTCATCCTCAAAAAGATCAGAAAGCCGCAGAGATCTATCGACATTCTCCTCGTAATTGCCCAAGACCGGAGGTTTATTTGATTGAACGGCAGTTTTGGGGCCGATCGGCTGCCTCACCCGGCTCCGCGTGGCCGCGGCCACCATTTTCTTCAGGCCAGGTTGGATATTCTCAACGGAGTCTGCACTTCGAATTTCCGGCGTGAGTTTTTCAGAATTCTCTAAGGGTTCTGGCACCGCGGCTATCTCTGCCTCAGGGTTTTCCCTAACCGATACGGGCGTCTCCTGATTCTCCGGCGTTATCACCGCCATTGGTTCATTGTTGGCGGCAATCTGCTCTTCGGCCCGGTCAGACAATGTAATTACCGCAAAACCGATTCCCAAAAAGAGCAGCAAGGCCGCCGCCGCCGTTATCGGCAGATTTGACAAAGAGAAAAACCCGCGAAGTCCCGTAAAAAATCCCGTGGAAGTATTTTCCTGGAAAACAGTTTTTTGAGAAGCGTAGGGAATAATTATTTCCGGGGTTAAAAGATGCGAAAATTCTTCTTTTTGCCATTCAAAAACAGAAAAGCGGGCGTTTGAGACCGCCGCAAATTCGTCGGCACACGCCGCACACCCAGCCAGGTGAATTTCAAACACCCGACGTTCTGCCGTGCCTATCTCGTCGTAAATGTAAGAGACGATCTCGTCCGCAAATCCGCACATAATCTTGTCATCACTATTTAACATTTCTTCCCCGTTCATAGGTCAAACCACCTCAACCGGTGTTCGTTCCAACTTTAGTTTTAGCTGCTTTAAGGCTGTATAAAGCCTGCTTTTTACGGTACTCAGCGGCAATTCGAGCGTTTCCGAGATCTGTTGAAAGGTCATTTCTTCAAATTCTTTCATCACTATCACCTGCCTCAGATCGGTTGGCAAAGCACCGACCGCTTGTCTTACCAAAGTCATTCGCTCCGCTTTTTCGATCGTCCTCGACGGTGACAAATGCGGCGAAGCGACAAATGTCCGGTCTCCCTCATCGGTCTCGTCGTCCATAAAATCTTCGGCCCGCGATTTTTGACGGCGCTTTTGTGTCAGACACTGATTAACCGCAATGCGGTGCAGCCACGAAGAAACTTTTGCCTCGCCGCGAAATTTCCCAATATTGCGATATGCGGCGATAAATGCTTCCTGGACGGCATCGCGGGCGTCGTCCTCACGACCGAGCATACCAAAACAGAGACCGAATATTTTTCGCTCCCACCTTCTGACGATTTCGCCGAAGGCGTCAGGATTTTCCGAAACTGCCAGTTCGACAAGTTGCTCATCCGAATAATTAATAAACATCCGCTCGTGATAACGCCATTTTCACACGAGAATAATAGCTCAAAAACCCTTCTGAGTGCGAAACCGATTCGCATTCACTATTTAGACGCAATCTCAGCCGCAAAAGTTTGAAATTTCGCCATCGGAGCCACTTGACCAGACACCGGCTGATTGACTAATCTTATCTCGGCATTTTTGACAACATTTCATACATCTCCGGCTGCCTCTTTCTAAGTCGATACAGGACCACAAATGAACATAGAAACATTAGACCTTTTGCGGGAATCACTACCGTATATTCAAAAATTTCAGGGCAAAATTTTTGTTGTAAAGTTTTCGGGTAAGGTTACCGAGGACAGAGATAATCTTGCTTCGTTAGCCGAAGAGTTAGCTTTACTACACGAAGTCGGTATTCGTGTCTGCGTGATACACGGCGGCGGAAAACAGCTCAGCGAACTTGCTCAAAAATTGGGCGTCGTGCAGACGATAATCGAGGGGCGGCGCGTGACCGACGATGACACTCTGGATCTTGCGAAAATGATATTTCGGGGCAAGATCAACACCGAGATTTTGGCACAATTTCGTCGACGGGGCATAAAGGCTGTCGGACTGTCGGGAATCGACGGCGGCGTCGTAAAAGCAATCAAACGCCCGCCAAGGGATGTTCTCAACAAGGAAACAGGCGAAACCGAGTCGATAGATTTTGGACACGTCGGCGATGTTGTAAAGGTGGATGCATCGCTCATAAATACACTGCTGGACAGCGGTTATCTGCCGATAATTTCGTCGCTGGGTGCGGATGATGACGGTAAAATTTTTAATATAAATGCGGACACTATAGCGTCTGAGATTGCTGCCAGCCTGGGTGCCGAAAAACTAATTTTATTGTCCGATGTAAACGGCATCTATCTCGACGAAAGTAACGAGGATACGAAACTTTCGCAGATCACCACGTCCGACGCACGTCATATGATCGATTCTGGCCGGGCAACAGGCGGAATGATCCCAAAACTTGAAAGCCTGATCGCGTTGTTGTCGCGCGGCGTCCGCTCTGCTCATATCGTAAGCGGTAAAAAACGGAACGCAATTTTGGCGGAAGTTTTTACTGACGAAGGAACCGGCACAATGATCGTCGCCGGTGACTCTGCGTAAAACGGAAGGCCGGTAAAAGGCGTCTTTGATCGCCCGGATAAGCGACAAAAATCAAAAATGCTAAAAGCAATTCAGAAAACGACTGTTTATTGACTCGATCGTGCTACCCGCTGACGCACGCGATTAAGATTTGGTGCTCAGGGCGGGACTCGAACCCGCACGGATTACTCCACACGCCCCTCAAACGTGCGCGGCTACCAATTACGCCACCTGAGCATTAAAAAATATCAAGAACTAATTATTCGCCGGAGTTTCCGATTCAGCCGGAGCGGTTGTATTGGCGGCGGGTGCCGAATTTGCATTCGAATCAGATGACGGTACTGAGTTCGCATTTGTCTCGGCCGGGGCCTCGACGCTGGCGTTGCCATCAGGAGGTACGGCCGTATTCGCATTGGCGTCAACCGCATTTGCCGCAGGTGTTTCGACCGTCGGATCGGGGTTCGCAGACAATACTGAGACATTACCGTTCAAAGCCGGCATGGCAAGCAGCAGGGCCGACAACATAAATGTCGATGCCGCCGCGATCGTCACTTTGGAAAGCACGGTCGCAGTGCCGCGCGGGCTAAACGCAGTGCTTGAAACGTTACTTGTAAACAATGCTCCGGCATCTGTTTTACCAGGCTGCAACAAAACTGCCGCTACCAGAACGATGCACGAGAGAAAAAATAATCCGTATAAAAAATAAACCAAAATTTTACTCCAAAGTCGGACAAACCACGTTCGCGGCTACTCTGTCCGCAAACTGAAACTTGCCGACACTATTTGTAATTAACGATACGCGAAAAGCTCTCCGCTTCGAGGCTTGCACCGCCGACCAATGCACCGTCAACATCGTCCTGCGACATCAAAGCCGCAATATTATCCGGCTTTACCGAACCGCCATACAAGATCCGCACGTTCCGTGCGGCCGCGCTGCCCTGAGATTCCGCAACCACTTTTCGAACCGCTGCGTGCATATCCTGGGCCTGTTCCGGAGTCGCGGTTTTACCCGTGCCAATTGCCCAGACAGGCTCGTAAGCGATAATGATACGTTCCATATCGGCAACTGTCAAACCATCGAGACATCTGACCAGTTGCATTTTTACTATATTCTCCGCATTGCCGGCTTCCCGTTCGTCAAGCTTTTCACCGACGCAGACGATGGCGGTCAGCCCCGCGGCGAGAGCGGCTTTTGCCTTTTGGTTTACCGTGGCGTCAGTATCACCGTAAAATTCCCGCCGTTCGGAATGTCCTATAATAACGTGCGAACATCCGACGTCTTTAAGCATCGCGGGTGTCACTTCGCCGGTATGCGTTCCAAAATCGCTCTCTGCGGCACAATTCTGAGCCGCGATATATATATTCGAACCTTCGAGCCGATCCGCGACCGTTTTAAGTGCTGTAAAAACGGGGGCGATAATGACTTCGCAATGATTTACATTTGCTATCAGCGGTTTTAGTTCGACAGCCGTATCGACCGCTTCGCCAAACAGCTTATACATTTTCCAATTTCCTGCGATAACAGGTTTTCTCATATATGTAATTTACCAAAATCGATCTGCAAAGGCGAAAGCATGGTCAATATTCGTTTGCGATGTTATCCTCAAAATATTATTCAAGGGGATAATTTTTATGCTCAAAAACTTTTCGCGTCCGCGCCGTGTAGTGATAACGGGGATCGGCTGTGTTACGCCAATCGGGGTCGGACGCGAAGCTTTCTGGCGCTCGCTTCAGTCCGGAGCCAGCGGAGGCCGGCTGATCAAGAGTTTTGACGTCTCAGATTCAGACGTTAAAATTGCGGGCGAGGTGCAGGATTTTGACTGGGCGGGCGAGCTGAATGCAAAAGACCGCAAACACGTCCCTCGGACGGTTCCGCTCGCGCTGGCCGCTGCACGCGAGGCGTTGGCCGACGCCGGGATCGATTTAAACGATATTTCAATGGATAAGCGGCGATCGATCGGGGTAGAGATCGGCACCGGAGGCGGCGGGCTGGCTTTTGCCGAGAAACATTATGAATACTGGTATATCGGGCCGAAAACTCACGCGAGCGTTTATATCATTCCGGCTTCGACGCACGGCGGGCTTTCATCTGAGATTTCGATGGCGTTTGGCCTGCGCGGTCTTTCGCATGTGGTTTCGACGGGATGCACCAGTTCAACAGACGCCATTTTTTACGCTGCGCAGCATATAGCTCTCGGTCGTCAGGATATTATGATAGCAGGCGGCGTCGATGCACCGATCGCACCCGGTATTTTGGCGGGTTTTAATCTGATGACAGTCCTGACGAGAGACTGGGACGACGAACCGCACCGTGCATCCCGGCCATTTTCAAAAGATCGTTCGGGCATCGTTGTCGCCGAGGGTTCTTATATTTACATTTTGGAATCGCTCGATTCGGCCCTCGCACGAGGCATACGCATTTATGCCGAAATATCCGGTTACGGAGCGACCTGCGACGCCTATCACCGTGTACGGCTCGATGATTCGGGCGTCGAACCGGCACGTGCGATGTCTATGGCTCTTGATGACGCAGGTGTCAAACCCGAAACGGTCGATTATGTAAATCTCCACGGCACATCAACCGTCTTAAATGACAAGATCGAAACAACCGCCGTAAAGATCGCTCTGGGCGATCATGCTTATAAAACACCGATGTCGGCAACAAAATCCCAGGTCGGACATCCGCAGGGAGCAAGCGGAGCCGCCGGTCTCGGTGCCGCTCTGTGTGCAATATCGACCGGTATGATACCTCCAACGATAAACCTCGATAAACCCGATCCCGACTGCGATCTCGATTATGTTCCAAATATTGCGCGAAAGGGCAAGGTAAACGTTGCCCTTTGCAACTGCATCGGCTTTGGCTCAAAAAACAGCGCCCTTGTTCTACAGAGGTATGAGACCTGAAAATGTTTGATCGATTTAAGCAGCGCAGCTACGAACCGGAAAGGCTGGATACCGGTGACTATACGTCGGTCGAATACGAGCGTTGGCACCGTGAAATGTGGTTTATTCACAGGATTTTTGGTGAGATGCGGGCGCTTAAAAGGTCGGTTTTCAAAGCAGTCGAAAAGAGCGGCAAGCAATCTGTTTCGATCCTCGATGTGGGTGCCGGAGCGGGCGAATTGCTGTGCGAACTTAAGAAATGGACGTCTGAAAAAGATATATTTCTCGCCGGTGCCGAGATCAATTCTTTTGCCGCCGCCGCGATACGGGACGCTAAAATTAACGCAGTTCAATGTGACGCACTTCGCCTGCCGTTTGCTGACAATAGCTTTGAATATGTTTTTTGTTCATTGTTCCTGCATCATTTAGATGACAACCAGGCCGTTGACTTACTTCGCGAGATGGGCCGCGTGGCTGCGTGCCGGATTTTTGTGATCGATCTTAACCGTCATCCGACAGCCTATTATCTTTATAAGTTTCTTGCGGCCATTTTTTTGCAGCGATTTACTCGGGAGGATGGTGCTTTATCGATACTGCGCAGTTTTACACCGGAAGAAATGCTCGACCTTGCTGAAAAAGCAGGGCTTAACGACGTCACCGTCACGCATTCAAAGGTTAACCGGCTCATACTATCAGGCCGGGTATCAGCACCTATTAAGACCATTGAAGCCAACATTCGGAGACAGAATCGAATAGCTCAAATGCCGTACATGCAACGCCCGTAAAGTTCTGCACCATCGGTCGACAGAAATTCGCATAAATCTAATGGCCAGAGTAATTCAAATCCCTGTCGTGCGCTACGCGGGCTTCGATCATCCTTGCAATCCTGACCCCAGGTTCGTTTTTCTTTGGATGCAAAATCTCGAACCTTTGTTGACAATTATGTTTTATCTATGATACCTTATATCGCAGACTGTACACAATAAAAATGTCTGCTGTCGCAAATTAAAACAAATGTTTCACTTGGAACACTATATTTCACCGAAATGGAACACGAAACTACAACCGCAATGTTTACAATACTTTACAAGGCTTTTTCGTGTTCCAAAGTGGAACACCGAAATGAAACACGAAATCAGAACCACAATGTTTACAATGCTTTACAAGGATTTTTCGTGTTCCATCATGGAACAGATCTGTTTTTGTGTTCCAAAAAACCACACTATATTCACCGAAATGGAACACGAAACGGGAACTATAATGTTTACAATGCTTTACAAGGCTTTTTCGTGTTCCAAAGTGGAACACCGAAATGGAACACGAAACTACAACCACAATGTTTACAACGCCTTACAAGGCTTTTTCATGTTTCATAGTGAAACAGATTTACCTTTTTTCGAAGGAAACACTTTTGGAGGCAGTTGATTAATAATGGCTTATTACTTTGCAAAAAACGTGTTTCTTCGAGACGCTTTTGCGGCCAATGCCGCTGACAAGATTAATAGGGTAGTCCCGGATAAATGAACGATTCGTTGAAAAAAGATTATGACGTTGCAATAGTCGGAGCCGGACCGGCGGGTTCATCGGCGGCGATTAGTCTTGCGCTTGCCGGCCTGAGCGTGCTGCTTGTCGAACAGAAAAAATTTCCGCGCGAAAAGCTCTGCGGCGAATTTATCTCGCCCGAATGTCTTTCGCATTTCACAGAACTTGGCGTAATAGATGAGATTACCGCCGCCCGTGGCGCCGGTCTGAATGAAACTATATTTTTTAGCCGAAACGGCAAAGGCGTTGCGGTTGCGAGCGAATGGTTTGGCGTCTCAGGCTCGCTGGCAATTGGTTTGAGCCGTGCCGCGATGGATGACCTGCTTCTTGAGCGCGCACGGCAAACGGGTGTAGATATTCGCGAAGATACGACCGCCGCCGGACTGATAACGGTGCGGAAAAAAGTACTTGGATTAAAATTAAAAAATAAAAATGCTGTCGAAACCGACGTCTCAGCAAAACTCACGATAGATGCGACCGGCCGGACGCGCTTTCTGGCAAGACGGTTCGAAAAAGGCAGCCGAATAAAAACACCGGCTAAATTTGTAGCCTTTAAGACCCATCTACGCGGTGCCAGGATCGCCGCCGGGGCATGCGAGATCTACATTTATCGGGGCGGCTACGGCGGATGCAGCCGTGTCGAGAATGACCTTTACAACCTTTGTTTCATCGCCGCGGCAGATGATGTAAAAAGGCTTGGCAGCGACCCCGAAAAAGTAATGCGCGAAGTCGTTTTCAAAAACAAAAGGGCCGCCGAGACTATGAAAAACGCTGAGACGGCTAAGCCATGGCACGCCGTACCGATCGAACGCTTTGGCCGGCACGAGCTTATACCGGCAGAAGGTTCGATTGCCGTCGGCGATGCCGCGGCGTTTATAGATCCTTTTACCGGAAGCGGTATTTTACTTGCACTCGAAAGTGCAAAGATCGCGTCGGCCGCCATCATCAGCAGTTTTAACGATCCTTTTGATTTCAGCCGTTTGGCGACTGAATATAAAAAAAACTATTCTTCGGCTTTTGATACGCGGCTTCGTGTTTGCTCGATGCTGCGTCTGGCCGCATTCGTGCCATTTCTAGCGGAAGCGACAATTTCTGCGCTTCGCGTCAGCACCGGCCTGAGCCGGCGAATAGCACGCGCGACCCGTAATGCAAGCGGGTAACGCATATATTGAAATCATATGTCACTTTAGTGTAACGTCGGTCTTTTCAGAAGGCCTCCCTGAACGTCGGATAAGGTGTGGGTTGTTATAAAAGCAGCGTCGTCAATGCCGATCACTACTGATTTTACGCTGCCGATCTCGAGCCGGGTTATCACGCAATAGAGTATCTGTCTCTCGCTGTCGGTTACGCCTGTACTTCCCCGTCCGCCGTGACCGGTAAATACTGTGACGCCGCGATTCAGCGTACTCATAATGGCTTGCTTGATCTGTTCGTTTTTAGTCGAAATTATGGTAATGGCAGTATATTCCTCTACCCCGTGGAGCAGAAAATCTATCGTTTTTGAAGCGGCGACGTAGGTCAGGATCGAGTACATTGCCGATTCGCCGCCGAGCAAAAACGCCGCGGCAAGAAATATGAAGACGTTTAAAATCAATATCACGTCGCCAACGCGAAGCAGATGGCTCTTACGGCTGACGAGCAGAGCCGCTATTTCAGTGCCGTCAAGAACGGCTCCGCCGCGAATGGCAAGCCCGATGCCGGCACCTATGAAAAGCCCGCCAAAAATTGCCGTCAGCATCTTGTCGGACGTAACATCCGGAAATTTTACAAAAAACAAGCTCAACGAAAGCCCTGTGATTGCGAGAGCACTTTTAACGGCAAATTTTTTCCCGATCTGCTGGAAGCCGATGGCGATAAACGGCAAATTAATAGCCAAAAGCAGAACGGAGAGCGGAAGGTTTGCGGCTTCGGAAACCAGCATAGAGATTCCAGTAACGCCGCCGTCGATAAAACGGCTGGACAGCAAAAAACTCTTTAATCCAAACGCAGCGGAGATGATTCCGAGAAGGATCAAAAGAGCATTTTTTACTTCTATACCGAATGCTTTCATGGACATTATGTTAGTTATCATCCAACGCGGCAACACCGGGCAGGATTTCGCCAGCCAGGAATTCAAGCGCAGCACCGCCGCCGGTTGAAATATGGCTTATTTTATCTGCTAGTCCGGCATGATTGACCGCCGAAACCGAATCGCCGCCGCCCACTATCGAGATGGCGCCGTTTTCCGTTGCCTCGGCAACGGCTTTGGCGATAGCAATGGTGCCTTCGTCGAACGGCTTTTCCTCAAACATTCCCATCGGCCCGTTCCACAGGATGGTTTTTGCACCGTCGAGAGCTTTTTTAAAAATCTCTATCGTTTCAATCCCAATATCCAGACCTACCAAACCGGTATTCGTGAACGCGACCGGAATTGTTTTGCGCGAGTTTAGAGGATCGTAAGAGTCAACGACCTGATGATCGGTTGGCAGGATCAGATCAACATCTGCTTCCTTTGCCAAATCTGCGATTTCGAGTGCCTTTGGCATCATGTCGTCCTCGACCAAAGATTTACCGACCGTAAACCCCTGAGCCTTGAAAAATGTATATGCCATCGCCCCGCCGATCAGCAGCTTGTCAACCCTGCATTTTATCAGCGACTCGATAACCGGTATTTTGTCTGAGACCTTGGCACCGCCAAGAATCGCCGCAAACGGGCGTTCAGGATCGCTCAAAGCTTTACCCAAAAAATTTAATTCTTTTTCCATAAGTAAACCCGCAACGCATTTGTCCACATATTTTGTTATCCCTTCTGTCGATGCATGAGCACGGTGTGCTGCACCAAAAGCATCATTTACATAGACATCGGCGTAAGCCGCAAGCTGCCTGGCAAAGTCATGGTCGTTTGCTTCTTCGCCCGTGTGAAGGCGAAGGTTTTCAAGAAGTAAAATTTGTCCGTCTTCAAGCTCACCAACCATTTTCGTGACCTCATCTCCGACGCAATCGGTGGCGAAAAATATGCGGTCATTTTTAACCTCTGCTTTCCCCAAATTATTCTCGCCGTCGTTTATTTTGACAGGTTCTTCGCCGCGAGATGAGACGTCCTGTAATTCGGGCAAAGTCCTCAAATATTCATAAACCGGTCTCAGACTGTATTTAGTTTCATCGTAAGGCATTCCCTTTTCTTCAGCCTTCTTCTTGTCTTTGAGCGGACGCCCGAGATGGGATGCGAGAATGATCTTCGCTCCTTGTTCGATCGCGTATTCGATGGTCGGCAGGGGCCCGAGAATTCGTGTGTCATCTGTTATCGTTCCGTCTTTTATCGGAACATTAAAATCCACACGAATAAAAACCCGTTTACCCGAAATATCGACATCGTTGATTGTTTTTTTCTTCATTTTTTTTTGACCGCGGAATATAATAAGGTTTGGGCTGTATTACTGTGTAGTGGAACAGCCGGAGAATACTTGATCCTAACCTGTTTCTTATAATCTAAACCAAAACACACGAGGAAACATAAAATGAAATTGAAAATATTTGCTTTCGCCATATCTTCAGTCCTGGGCTTGGGAACATTTACATCTGCTCAACAGGAAACAATGATGAAGCAGGAAAATACGATGAAACAGGAAACAATGATGAAGAGCGACACATCGATGAAGAAAACCACGGCGGTAAAAAAATCAACAAAATCAAAGAAAAAAAGTAAAAAGCGAAAGAGCCGCAAGAAAAGCGTCCGTCGAACGGTCGGAACTTAACGAAGAAAAGAAGGTTTGTAACGCGAGGAATTACTCTGAGCGTTACGGTGGCCTCACCGAGTCGCAGATTCCGAAGGATAAGCAAGGGCTTGACACGCAGGCCCTTGCTTATGAGCGGAATCCTAAAACATAACTCACTTGGCCTTAAAGACCTTTTTCAGCAATGAATTTTACAAGATCGCGGACGCGGCACGAATAGCCCCATTCATTGTCGTACCACGAAAGGATCTTAATACACGTTTCGCCAATAACCTTTGTATTTTCGGCGTCAACTATCGATGAATTTGAGTTTCCCTTAAAATCGATCGATACAAGCGGTTCTTCGGAAAATGCAAGAATGCCTTTTAGCGGCCCGTTCGCCGCTTCTTTTAACGTCCTATTTACTTCTTCGGTAGAAGTCGGCTTTTCGACGTTCATAACGACATCGACAAGCGACACATTAGGCGTAGGCACACGAACTGAAATCCCGTCAAATTTACCTTTCAAATCGGGAATAACAAGAGCAACCGCCTTTGCGGCACCGGTCGAGGTCGGTATCATCGACAATGCTGCAGCCCGTGCGCGGCGGAGGTCTTTGTGCGGAAGATCTAGCAGCTGTTGGTCGTTTGTGTAGCTGTGAATAGTATTCATCAACGCATTTTTTATGACAAATGATTCGTGAATGACCTTTGCGACGGGAGCCAGACAGTTGGTCGTGCAGGAGGCATTGGAGATGATGTGATGGTTTGCCGGATCATACATTTCATCGTTGACGCCGAGCACGATTGTCACATCCTCACCTTTCGCCGGAGCCGAAATTACAACTTTTTTTACGTTACCGCGTATGTGTTTTGCCGCGTCGGCCGCACTAGTAAAGCGTCCGGTTGATTCGATAACAATTTCGGCACCGGCCTCTTCCCACGGAATCAAAGCAGGGTCTTTTTCTGAGAACACCTGAAAGCTGTCGCCGTCAACCGTAATTGCATCTCCTGTGGCTGAAATATCGTTCTCCAGATTGCCCATTACCGAGTCGTATTTGAGCAGATGAGCGAGCGTTTTCGTATCGGTCAGATCATTTACCGCAACAAGATCAATGTCGCCGTCATCGAGCCATGTCCTGATTACCGCCCGTCCGATGCGTCCCAGTCCGTTGATACCTACTTTAGTAGCCATTGTTATTTATATCCCCCAAAAAAGCGTTTAGTAAAAACCTAGACAATACCGCAGTTTTGAGCAAAATTCAACATCGGGCGACAGTTGTGTGAATACCCTTTACGAGCAAGATTGTTGAAACAAACGGTTTTTGAAAACCGTAGTAACGGTTTGAGTTTTTCACGTTAATCAACAAAAGCCAGGCGTTTACGCCGGAGCCATTCATAATGAATCTTTCTCGATTACGCACAATTTTACTTCTGTCGACGTCGTTCGGCTTGTTTTCGGCGGCGGCATTTTCCGCACCGCAGGATGTGCTGCCGGCCCCAAAAAAAGACCCAGAGCCGGTCGTCACCCCGACCGGCTCCCCAAATCCTCCGATAGGTGCGCCTCCTGTCTCAAGCGGTTATTCTCCGTCAAATCTCAATCGCGTCGGCGTCCAGACCGGACAGCCGCTGCCGCTGTCTTTGAGTGACGCGGTTAGACGGGCGCTTGAGAATAACAACGATATCGAGATTTCGCGTGATGACGTCCGGTTTCAGGAAACGCAAATCCGTTCGATTTTGGGTACCTACGATCCAGTCTTTACAGCGACTCCCAATTTTTCGCGAAATTCGACCACGGGTAACGCCGCGACCAACGATTTTAGGGCTAATGCCAGTTTCGCTGAAAATTTACAACGTGGCGGTGGTAATTACCAAATATTTTTTAACAATCAGCGAACAGAAAACGCATTTGCCCAGGCACAGGTGAGTTCGGGCGCCGTTTCGAGTAGTATCGGAGCAATCTTTTCGTCGTCGTTTGGAATTAACTACATACAGCCGCTTGCTCGAAATTTTCGTATCGACGCCACGCGGCGGCAGCTAACCATAGCCCGCAAACGGCTCGAACAAACCGATTCGGATTTTCGTCTGCGTGCGACGGAAACAATTACGGGTGTTCAACGTGCTTATTGGGATTTTGTTTTCGCACTCCGCAACCAGCAAAATCAGATGGCAAATGTAAATCTGGCCAGAGAGAATCTGCGGCAGGTGGAAGTACGAATCGACGCCGGTGCGGCCGCGCCTCTTGAAAGGGCAGAGGTTGCAACCGAGCTTGCCAACCGTGAGGGTGAGCTTCTTCTCGCAACGCAAACCGTCTCAACGACCGAAAACGCGCTCAAACAACTCATTTTGCGCGACCCGGCAAATGTAGAATGGTCGCAAACATTCGTCCCGACCGACGCCCCAACCGTTAGTCTCACTCCGCTGAATTTGGATGAGGCCCTGAAAGACGCCGTCGAGAACCGATTTGAATTAAAGCGTTTACGACTACAGGAGGAGATTAACAACGAGGATATTAGGTTTTTTAAGAACCAGGTTAAACCGCAGATCGACCTCAACACTACCTTTTCGCTCGACGGCCTGTCGCGTAGCGGAGTAAATGCTGACGGGACAACAAATCTATTTAATTCGCCGGGCGATCTCAGGCTTTTCAATGCGATCAATCAAATCAGAGGGTTGCCCGGTGTTAACTTGCCGCTGATCGCAAACGATCAATTTGTGATACCAGCCCAGCCGGGTTTTCTTTTTGGCGGGTTTAACCAGTCGCTTGCAAATATTTTCCGCCGTGACTCGCCCAATTTCTCGATCGGCGTCACGATCTCGTTCCCGTTCAAAAACCGCACAGCAAAGGCCGAACTCGATGGAGCACAAATTCAGGAACATCAAATCGCGGCGCAAACCCGACGACAGGAACAGCTTGTGATCGTCGAGGTCCGTAATGCCGTCCAAGCTGTGGAAACGACCCGCCAGCGAGTTTTAACCGCCCGCCGTGCCAGAGAAAATGCCGAGATACAGCTCGACGGCGAGCAAAGGCTTTTTGAGGTCGGACGTTCCACCACTTTTCTTTTATTTCAACGCGAAAACGCTCTGACAAATGCGAGGAACGCAGAGATCCGTGCCGAGACGGATCACAATATCGCACTTTCTGACGTTCAACGGGTTACATCGACAGCCTTCCGTGAGAATAATATTCAAATAGATTCGCCTGTGCCAATTCCCAGATAATTTTCGACCAACTTTTGTTTGCTGCAGAATTAGTGTCTGGGAAAAAATCCTGTCATTCGGGAGACTCCCGACTCAAACCGCTAATTGAAGTTTGCCGGAAGGGTAAAGTCTGCGAAAATCAAAACGATGAAAATCTCGGCAACGATCATCGTCCGAAATGAGGAAGACAATATCGCGGAAGTCTGCGAGACGCTCGCATGGGTGGATGAGATAGTAATTGTCGATTCGGATTCGACCGATCGGACGGTTGAGATTGCAAGGCGGTTTACGAAGAAAATTTTTAACCGCGAATTCAAGGGCTACAAGGATAAGCACGAATTTGCCGACGGGCAGACTACCGGTGATTGGATATTTTGGATCGACGCGGATGAGCGCGTGACGCCTGAACTAAAGGCGTCGATAATAAATCTGCGGGAAATGGACGATTGCCAACTTGCCGACGGCTATAAGATCGCCCGTAAAACCGCGTACCTTGGTCGATGGATCAAACATTCGGGCTGGTATCCAGACTTTCAGATGCGGCTTTACCGCAAAGATAAAAGCCGTTGGGATGGCGTTGCACCTCACGAAACGGCTAGGGTGGAGGGCAGGGTCGAAAAACTTGACGGCGAGTTTTTGCACTTTACAAAGCGAAGCCTGACCGAACATCATATCGTAACCGATTCGTACGCAACCCTCGCCGCCGAACATCTTGTGCAAAATGGCGTGACAATCGGGGCGTTTGGTATATTTACTGTTACCCTTGCGGCTTTTATCCGCACATACATTATCAAACAAGGTATTAGAGACGGCGTTCCGGGTATGATAATAGCGATATTTACCGCGTACGGAGTGTTTCTTAAATACGCAAAGGTATGGGAGCATCACAATAAGAAATGAAAACAGTGATATTATGCGGCGGACGCGGCACTCGTCTTGGCGAACACGGCCGGTCGGTGCCAAAGGCGCTGATTCATATCGGCGGCCGGCCGATCATCTGGCACTTATTGAGTATCTATTCACACTATGGAATAAATGATTTTGTGATGTGTCTCGGATTTTTAGGTGATGAGATCAGGGATTATTTCGGAAAGTCCGGAGATGATTGGCATTTGCAATTTGTCGATACAGGCCTCGACACCAACACTGGCGGCCGTCTAAAAAAAATTGAAGATTATCTTGGCGGAGATGATATTTTTTGCATGACATACGGGGACGGACTTTCGGACGTCGATGTTGAAAAATTGATCGCATTTCATAGATCTCACGGGAAGATTGCAACGGTTACGGCCGTTCATCCGTACTCAAATTTTGGACTGATGGACATCGGTGACAACGACGGCGTGATTAAATTTCGCGAAAAACCGCTTTTAGAAGAATGGATAAACGGTGGTTTTTTTGTTTTTAACCGTCGTATTTTCGATTATCTCGATGCCGATTGCACGCTGGAACGCGAGCCGTTTGAGCGTTTAAGCCTTAACGGTGAAATGATGGCGTTTAGGCATAACGGATTCTGGAAATGTATGGATACTTTTAAAGACAGTCTGGAGTTTGAACATCTCTGGAAAACCGGAGCATCGTGGAAGGTTTGGTAAGGGACGCCGGACATCCGAGTTAACGCCATCCTCGGCGGGATCTATAATTTCCTGACCGGCGGAAACGTGTCTCCGCCTTGCTCACGAGAGGCAATATGAATTCTTTTTGGAAAGGCCGGACAGCTTTTGTAACTGGTGCCACCGGGTTTGTCGGCGCAAATCTCGTCGCAGAACTTGTAGCTCAAGGCTCTAATGTTGTCTGTTTGCAGCGGGACAAAACACATCCTAACTCACTCGACCTGCTGAATCTAAGGCCGCAGGCGACGGTCATCGAGGGTTCGGTAGAAGATCTTGGGTTAATTGCGCGTGTCCTTAATGAATATGAGATCGACGCCGTTTTTCATCTCGCTGCCCAAGCCCTGGTCGGGGCGGCAAACCGGTCGCCCGTTTCGACATTTGAATCGAATATTCGCGGTACATACCTTCTCCTCGATGCATGCCGACAAAGCAGCGCCGTAACGAGAGTGGTCGTCGCGTCAAGCGACAAAGCCTACGGTTCGCACACGACACTGCCGTACACCGAAGACTTTAAACTCAACTCTCTTTTTCCATACGACGTTTCAAAAGCCTGCACCGATCTTTTATCACAATCCTACGCGCACACATTCCAACTCCCGGTTGCGGTCACGCGTTCAGCTAACATCTACGGCCCGGCGGACACTAATCTTTCGCGGATAATTCCTGGTACGATCCTCTCTGTCATGCAAAACGAGCGACCGATAATCAGGTCTGACGGAACGCCCGTTCGTGATTTTATTTTTACCGATGACATTGTCGCCGGCTATCTCACTCTTGCGGAAAATATTGAGGAGGCCTCTGGCGAGGCATTTAATTTTGGTTCCGGCAAACCTGTGTCGATGATCGATTTGGTGGATGCTATTATCAGATTAATGGGGAAAGAAAATGAGATCTCCCCGAACATTTTACTGAAATCTAAGATAAAAAATGAAATAGATGCACAATATCTTGATTCTGCAAAGGTTTTGGAAAAGTTGGGTTGGCTGCCAAAGGTAAATTTAGAAGCTGGTTTGATGAAAACTATCGATTGGTACAAAACCAGTTGGATTTGACTAAATTTTACTGGCTGGTACAACGCCGTTTATATCGAAATCATCAAACCTTTGGAATTAACTGGTTTTTGCGCTATATTTCGGAGAGTGATGATAAAAAAATTTCCAGTGTTTACAGCTTTATTTTTTTGCCTCGCCGGTATGGCCGTGGGCCAGAAAGGCGTCGATCAACAGACAAAAAAGATACAGGACGACGGCAAGGTGACTTCGCGTGGAAATGACGTCTCCCGTTCGTTTGACTTTGGCGAAGGAAAGACAAGGGTTCGCGACCGGCTCGCCAATCCTTATAAATTAAATTCGCGTCGCGACGTGCTCATCGGTACGATCATTGACACGCTGAGAGAGAAAAAGATCTTCGTGGACGAATCGTCTTCGCGGCCTAAGGACGGCATCATCGTTACCCAACCTTTTGTTTTTGCCAAGGGTTCCGTAATCACGCTGAACGAACTAAATCGATACGCAATCCTGGATTCATCTTACGCGAGCTGGAACAGGGCTCAGTACAGTTTGACGATCGAGGTTCAGTCCATTGACGGTGTTCAGAACAACGTTTCGGTAAATGCAAAGGTAGAGGGCAGGGCCGGAAACGGGTTGACTTCAGAGTGGGTTACGGTTCGAAGTTCGGGTGTTGCCGAGGACGAATTTCTTGCAAAGTTAATCGAAATTGTGACGGGAGTTTCGCCAGATCCTACGCAGGATAAGGATAACGATATTCCGTAGGATTCGTTTTTATGTTGTTACGATCATTTCGCATTTTTATTTTGACCGTGCTTGTCCTGACAGGCGGCATATACTGTTTTGCCCAGTCGGGAGCGGATAACAGAAGCTCGATCTTTGCAAAACCCGGTGAATCAGAAGATGACAATCGCCCAAAAAGCTTTAAAGATACGCTGTATAAACTGCGGATAGACCGCGAGAAAAAAGATTACGACGAAATGATCAGTCGCGGTGAAGAAGCCCTTAAAATTTCAGAAGAACTTGAAAAATCCTTTGCACGGAACGGCAGGCTGACCGCAAATGAATATACGCAAATCGAGACCGTCGAAAAACTGGTAAAAAAGATTCGCAACGAGCTCGGCGGTGACGACGATAAGGAAACCAAAGATGGCAAAAGACTGTCGCCGTCCGACGCCGTCAAATCATTTCGCGAAACAACCGTTAAACTCATTGACGAATTGAAGAAAACATCCCGATTTACGATCTCGGCCTCGGCTATACAAGCGTCCAATGCGGTTCTTAGGCTTACACGCTTTTTAAGGGGTTCCAACTGATTTTGGTAATTAACTTAGAGTAAAAACGAAGATGCCTTTTCGTATTTTTTTCATCTTTTTTGCAGCCTCTCTTTTTCCATTATTTATCCATGCTCAATCTGACGACGACGAGATAATCTCGATCGACTCATCGATCGTTGTGGTAAACGCGGCGATCACGGATGTTTCCGGCAAGGCCGTCGGTGGACTTAAACAGAAATATTTCCATGTTTTTGAGGACGGGGTCGAACAGGAAATTAAATCTTTTCAGGCCGAAGAAACACCGTTCGCGGCCGTCATTCTGCTCGATACGTCGGGCAGCATGGCTGCACGTGTATCTCTTGCACGTTCCGCAGCGATACAGTTCCTTAACGGACTGCGGTTTGACGACTTTGTCTCAATCTACAATTTCGACTCGAAGGTATTGATGGTACAAGATTTTTCTAACAGCCGTGACATTCGTGAGCAGGTTTTTGATCTGAAGGCAGATGGAATGACTGTCCTCAATGATGCGGTTTACAAAGCTTCCGAAATTCTTTCAAAACGCCCCGAAAAACGACGTGCCCTAATAGTTTTATCAGATGGTGCCGACACAATGAGTGGGCGGAGCTCCGAAAAAGCACTACAAGCAGCATCGCAGGCCGGTGTGACCATTTATACTGTCGATATGTCAACGACCAGCGACAATTCGCGCGGCCGTTTACAGAATCAGGGAGTCCTAAAGAATTTTGCCGAAAAGACCGGCGGGAAGTTTATCGCAACTCCGGGCGGTGTGGCTATGCGGGACGCATTTAAACGCATTGTCGAGGAACTCGGCTCTCAATACACAATTGCCTTTCAGCCTGCAAATACGAAAAAGGACGGCAAATGGCGTTCTATCGAACTGCGCGTCTCGCGTCCAAATCTAACTATCCGCACTCGGAAGGGTTATAAGGCTCCGAAAAACTAACTTGTCCGGTTTCGCTTTTTATCCGCGTGCCTTTCGATTGCGAAGTCAATAAGTTCGTCTATAACTCGCGCAAAAGGCTTCCCGCTTCCAGCCCACATTTTCGGAAAGCCCGATGCGTCCGTCAACCCGGGCATTGTATTTATCTCGTTGATCAGAAGGGCACCGCTATTTTTTAACAAAAAGAAATCTACGCGGGCCAGGCCCGAGCCGTCGATTGCTTTATACGCATTTACGGCCATCTGTCTGATCTTTGGCGAGAGTTCATCAGAAACCGGTGCCGGAACGACAAACTCGTTGTTGCCGGTCGCGGCGTATTTTTCGGTGTAATCAAGAAACGCTTTTGAGGCATCGCGGATGATGTATTCGCCGGGGAGGCTCGCTTCGGGCCATTTATTTCCGATCACCGCACATTCGATCTCACGCATTTCGAGGCCCTCTTCGGCAATGATCTTGCGGTCATATTCGGCTGCCAGATCGATGGCGGCAGCGAGGGTTTTGGCATCGGTGGCTTTTGAGACGCCAACCGAGGAGCCTAGATTCGCGGGCTTTACAAAACACGGAAACCCGAGCTTGACCGCAACCTGGCCAATGACAGCTTCTCGTGACCTTGCCCATTCGTCGCGCAGAAACCAGACGTAATTGCAGATCGGCAGTCCCGCGTCGCGAAACAAGGTCTTCATGAGCGCCTTGTCCATACCACACGAACTGGCAAGGACGCCGCAGCCAACATACGGCAAATCGGCCATTTCAAACAGGCCCTGAATAGTCCCGTCCTCGCCGTATGTGCCGTGCAAGACCGGGAATATACACTCGATCTTTGACGTATCCGTCAGACAGGCTTTACCGCCGTCTTCACACATCGTCACCATGCCACCGGCCGTTGCGTCACCGAGCATCGCCTGCCGCTCAACCCGCGGCTCACCGAACCGGCTCAGAAAGATATCTCGAGTCGCGTCCGGGAACATTCTAAGGCTGTCGGCGGGGGACAACCACTTACCATCCTTACCTATCGCGACGGGCACGACCGCGTATTTCTCATGATCGATCTGCTCAATAACGGTCTTTGCCGAACGGATAGAGATCTCATGTTCACCAGAGCGGCCGCCAAAAATTACGCCGATTGTTTTCTTCATATTTTCAGCTATCGAGCATCAGCGGCCGGGTCATTAAGAAATAATGATTTTATTATCTCACGACCGGTTATGCAAAGATCAAGTAGCTGCGACTTGGTACTTCGTACAAAAAGAAAAAAGGCCTGGTTGCAGCAAAGTCCTCCTCAATTTGTGAATTATCGGCCCTCCACATCAAAGTATGAAGCCATAAAACACATACAGGTAGTTGTTCCCGCTGCCGATATTGCCAAAGTTGTAGGTGGCTGTAGTAAATTGCGTTTTTGTGATGCTCAACGTCACGCCCGCCGCCGAGTATCCGAACCGGTTTTTCCCCGAATACCAGTCGCTGACAAAGACGCAACCGTGACAATGCCAGGTAAAATCAAACGCATAACCATAGTGCTGATCGTTTTCATAGATGCTCCATTAATGCGGCACTCCAGTCAATGTTAAATAGTTGTCGTTCGAAAGCCGGGGCATTGGCAGTCTCAGCGGAGGGCGGAAAGTTAAGACGGTAAAATAACCATTCGGCTTGAATGCTCGATTCCGTTCTTTAAAATGCGACAGGTGAATTCTACGCCTAAATTTCTCGCGTTTCAAGCGAAAAAAACTAAAGTATTGTCTTTCCCAAAGCCGACAAGATCAGCTCGCATGCCAGTTCGACCGTGATGTTGCTTTGATCAAGGAGCGGATTGACTTCGACGATCTCGAATGAGCGCATGCCGCCGTGGGCGGCGATCATCTCTAACGTCAGATGGGCCTCGCGGTAGGTCGCTCCGCCGCGTACAAGCGTGCCGGAACCGGGTGCAAAACGCGGGTCGATGCCGTCGATATCAAAAGTTACGGCATACCCGCCTGGAGCTTTTGACGCTATTGAAATGGCGTCGGCCACGCACGCATTCATACCTCGTTTGTCGATGTCGCTCATTGTAAAAAAATTATCACGAAGCCCGAGCTTTTCAATCTGCGAGCGCTCGCCCTCGTCAACGTCGCGGGCACCCAAATGGGCGAGATATTTGGTATCCAGTTTTGGCTTGTATCCGCAGAGGCCTGTAAGATCAGGATGGCCGTGGCCGAGAATAACCGCCAGTGGCATGCCGTGAATATTGCCCGACGGCGAACTATCGGGCGAGTTTATGTCCGCGTGGGCGTCGAACCAGATGAGTCCGATCTCATTTCCCTTTTGTTTGTAGTGATTCGCGATCGCTGAAAACGTAGGTATAGCGATCGCGTGGTCGCCGCCGAGAATTATCGGAAACTCATCGTCTGCCAGTATTTTTTCGACAGACGCAATGATATTTCTACTTGACGCGAGCATTTCGTTGAGATGTTTAGGATTTTCGTGTTTATTTTCGTCATTCGGATGAACGATTTTTGCGTCGCCATGATCGGTAACCTCGTAGCCAAGATTTCTGATATGCTCGGCTAGGCTTCGGCCGCGTATTTTAGACAGACGCATGGCGTTTACCCCCAGCTCGCTTCCGGTCTTGCCGGCCCCGAACCCTAATGGAACGCCCAATATCCCTGCCTTTCGGCCTAAAACTTCTGACATATTATATTTCGCCAAATCCTTCTAAAAATAATCTTTTGACCGCCGTCATCGCCTCATTTTCGTCTTCGCCATCCGTTAAAACTGACAGATCAGTGCCGTTTGCCGCCGCAAGGTGAAGGACGCTGAGGATAGATTTTGCGTCGGCCGTAACGCCGTTGTCATTACGTCTCAGAGTTACCTGGCAGCTAAAGCGGCCGGCCAAACGCACAAGTTGTGCCGCGGCTCTCGCGTGCAATCCGAGATCATTAACAATAGCAAGCCGCTCCTCAAGCATCTTTTTTCAACCTTTTTGAGGTTCGAGAAGCAACCCTGCGCGACAAATGGCCTCTCTGCCCTGATCCTCGACCTCCTTAGAAAGCTCGTGAAGGGTCAAGTCACCGTTTGTCGAGGCAAGCTTGATTACCATTGGCAAATTAACGCCCGTTACGATCTCAACCTCATTATCCTTGAGAAACATTGCGGCGATGTTTGTCGGAGTGCCGCCAAACATATCGGTCAAAAGCAAAACGCCGCTACCCGATGAAACCTTATCGATGGCGCGTTTAATGGCGTCCTGTGCCATCTCGACATCATCATGCCAGCCGATCGACACAGCAGTAATATGGCTTATATCGCCCACTACCGCCTCGGCTGCGGCGACCAATTCGTTTGCAACCTGACCGTGGGAAACAATCACGCCGCCGACTTGTTTGTGTGTATTTTCAATCATTTAGCTGTGATATATTAAAGTTATTTATGAACATCTCTGTGAGTAACCGTAGAGTCAAATCCACTCTTTTTTAAAACCCGCCGCAAGCTGTTTGCCACCATGACCGATCTGTGCCGCCCGCCCGTGCATCCGATTCCGATCGTAAGATATGATTTACCTTCACGTTGATATCGGGGCAGTAAATAAAGCAGAAGGTCGGTAAACCTATCTATAGTTTCGGTCACCTCGGATTTATCAGATAAATATTTTATTATCTCAGGATCATCCCCGGTCAGATGCTTTAAATCCTTTTGAAAATACGGATTTGGCAGATGCCGAACATCAAGCATCAGATCGACCGACCTCGGATTTCCATATTTATGGCCAAAACTCAACACCTCGACCTTTAGCGGAACACCGTCTTCGTGGCCGCTAAACTTTTGAACCAAAAAATGACGAAGCGTGTGAACCGTGTGTTCGGACGTATCAATGATAAAGTCGGCGAGTGTTCTTATTTCCTTCAACGCCCGTCTCTCGCCGCGAATGGCCGCCAACAACCCCCTGCCGCTATCGGCCGGATGCGGCCGCCGCGTTTCTGAAAAACGCCGCTGCAGTACCTCATCCGAAGCCTCAAAAAATACAACAAAAGGAACGAGATTTCGTTTTACAAGTTTTTTTAACTCACCGGGAAAATCCGACAAAAATTGGCGCTCGCGGATATTGATAACAAGAGCAGCCTTTTCGATCGACGGATTCCGTCGGTCAATCGGCACAAGCAGCCGCCCAAACGTCGACAGCATAGAAAGCGGCAGGTTATCGACGCAAAAATATCCTAAATCTTCTAATGCGTCCGTCGCGGAACTCATACCTGAACCGCTGAGTCCGGTAATGATTACAAATGCCGGCAGGTCTATATTTTCTCGTCCTTTTTTTGGCATATTGGGATAACGTTCGGCGTCGGCTGTCAGACCTGACGCAGATAACGGTCATAGTGATCGGGCCGAGAAAAGCTTTTAGAAGGCGGTCTTTGAGCTTTTAGACGTAGTAGCTCAAGCTCATTTTACTGAAGGCCACTCATCTTCAACCATATCCTGTGGAGCCGTAACGGACGCGACACTTTGGGCTTTATGTGATTTATCAATCACCTTGTCCTTTAATTTTCTTGCCTGCTTTTCGATCTTGCCGATCGTCTGCGAAAGCGACTGATACATATCCGGTATGCTCGAATCAGCCGTAAGGACCTCGTTTCGCCAGTTCATCACGACTTCTGAGCGGTGCATGCCGCGTTCAACCTCAATAATAACATGAGCTTTCGGCGGTTTTCCGTGAAATAGATGTTCTATTTTTTCAAAATGTTCTTCGACATGGGCCTTTAATGCCGGAGTAAAATCCATGTGCCGACCGGTAAATTCGATTTTCATATAACTGTCTTACGCTCCCTGGAACCGGGTATATTCATCTGATCGCGATATTTTGCCACGGTTCTCCTTGATAATTTTACACCTTCCTTACTGAGAACCTTTGCGATCTGATCGTCAGTAAGTGGTGATTTCGTGTCTTCGTCTTCGACCATTTTTTTAATTCTTAGCTTGAGGATGCGGGTCGAAACCTCCTCGCCCTCTTCATTTAGCATACCTTCGCTAAAGAAACGCCTTAACTCAATCACGCCCTGCGGCGTATGTGCATATTTTCGGTTTACCACCCGGGAAATTGTCGATAGATGCATACCGATATCTTCGGCGACGTCCTTTAGCATCATCGGCTTGATATGTTCGACGCCTTTGTCGAGAAAGTCCCGCTGTCTCGAGATAATACACTCGACAACCCTATATATCGTTTGGCGTCGATGTTCGATATTTCGCAGCAGATCAACCGCCGAACGCACTTTTTCCTTAATAAAATCTTTGGTTTCTTTAGTAGTATCTGTTTTGTCCAGCATACCGTGATAGGTGGGGCTGATACGCAGACGAGGGCTGCCGTCATCCGCAAAATATATTACGAAATCTTCGTCCAGTTTCTCTACATAAACCTCAGGGGAAACAAAAACCGCTTCTTCGGACGAATAACGCCGGCCTGGATAAGGATCAAGTTTGCGGATTTTACCAATCTCATCGTCAAGGACATAAAGCTCAATCCCGGTCGCCTTTGATAAATGCTGTAACCGGTGGGGTTGAAGATCTTCGAGATGATCGCGAACGAGGCTGCATGCCAAACTATCTGCTTCACCGGCAGATTCCAGTTGCGCGATGAGCGATTCTTTTACGTCATAGGCTCCGCAGCCGACAGGATCGAGCTGCATTACCGCTTGTCTTGCCGTCTCAACTTCCTCAGCCAAACAACTGCATGACTCAGCAATTTCCTCGACCGAAGCCATTAGCCGGCCGTCGGCGTCGAGGTTTCCGATTATCTGAATTGCGGCCTCGTCCAGAGTTTCGTCCAGACTAAGCAGATTTAGCTGCCACTCAAGATGCTCGCTAAGGGTTGGCGAATGTGATAAAAACTGCTCAAAACTCGGAGCGTCGTCCTTGTATTCGATTTCCTGAGTGCGATATCCGGGGTCTAAATAATCCTGAAATTCACGCCCGTAGTCGATCTCATCAAATGAATCGTCAGATGAATCCACACCTCCGTCGTCATCACCCTCGCTTTCGATCGCGGGTTTTTCCGCGTTGCCGTTCAGACTTGCTCCTTCCGGCATCGCTGCCTCAAAATCGTCCCCGCCGTCATCAGACGCCCCCGGAACGCCGTTATCTAAACCATGATCCTCGCCATCGGAATTTTGATCCAGAATATTGTCGGCGATCTCCTGTACTTCTTCTCCCGGCTGGACCTCTTCGAGAATCGGATTTGCTACCATCTCCAGTTCGATGAGATCGTTCAATTCGAGAGAATTCATTTGCAGCATCTCGATGCGCTGCCGCAATTGCGGCGTGAGCACCATCTTCTGCTGCAGCTGGGTTGTCTGGCGTAAGGAAGACATATATCGAATGCGGGATTCTAACTTCCATAGGCGAATGCTAAATTAGCAAAAACCTTTCTACGAAGAATTATAACGGCATTGATCAAAAAATGGAAAACGGAGAACGGCTACAACTTAAATCTTTCACCGAGATATAGACGTCGAACCTCGGAATCTCCGATAAGATCGTCGGGGCTGCCGGAGCGTAATATTTTCCCGTCCGAAAGTATGTATGCTCGATCGGTAATATCTAGTGTTTCCCGAACGTTATGATCGGTTATAAGCACACCGATGCCCTGCGTTTTTAGATACAGGATTATTTCACGAATATCGTCGATCGCAAGCGGATCGATGCCCGCAAACGGCTCATCAAGTAAGATAAAACGCGGTTCGGTGGCCAAACATCGGGCTATCTCGACGCGGCGGCGTTCTCCGCCTGAAAGAGCGTCGCCGCGTACCTTTCGAACGTGTGCGATCCCAAATTCGTCAAGGAGATTTTCGAGACGTTCGAAACGCGCGCCGCGTTTTATTTTCATTGTTTCGAGAACAGCCAGGATATTCTGCTCGGCGGTAAGTTTTCTAAAAACGGATGGTTCCTGAGGCAAATACCCGAGACCGAGACGTGCCCGCAGATACATTGGCAAACCCGTTACATCACGGCCATTTAAAATTATATTTCCCTTTTCCGTCTGTTCGAGGCCGACGAGCATATAGAAAGTGGTGGTTTTACCGGCTCCGTTCGCACCCAGGAGGCCTACAACCTCGCCCTGATGTACACTTACCGTGACATTATCCACAACGCGCCGTCGGCCATAGGTTTTTTGAATATGATTAGCGGTCAGAGCGCCTTCTGGGTGCGCTCCGTTTGATGCTGCGTTGCCATTTGAACTTGTCATTCTAAGGTTTTAAGTCTTTGATTTTATAGACAGTTCTCGTCCGGCCAGTTGTGTTTTGCTTTGTGCTGCTTTCGGTCGTAATGCGATTTTCACGCATTGAAAACGTCAATTGGCCGCTTTGCGACGAACCGTTTTCAGGGTCGGTCACGGTCGCCGGGTTGCCGCGAAGGATTGCAACCTCATCGTCCGCAGAATATTGCACCCAGTCACCCGATGCCCGTCGTGTCGGCTGCGTGATCGTGACATTTGTCTCAGCGACCGTACGCGAGACGTCATTATTTTCGTCAAGATAAACATCGGCAGAACCGGCAGTAATTCGGTCCGTTCCCTGTCTGATATCGACGCCGGTTTTATAACTCAAAACCCGGCTTTCGCGGTCATAAACCATAGACCCGGCGGACGCTGAGGTCGGCACATTGCTATCCCTGCCTTTCCGCTTTAGTTTTGCGTTGTATATCAGACTCTGAACGTTTCCGTCGGCAAGGAATTTGCCGCCGGCCTGATCGATAAGCAGACGATTGCCGCGGACATAGTTATTATCCTGCCAGCCGCGGGCATTGCCGGTGTAAATCGCCGTTTCAGCGGAATGATCGAATTCGGCTGATTCAGCGGTTAGAAATACAGGTTTGTCGTTTGCAGCAAACGGCGTCGAACTCTTTATCTGTTTCTGGCTATAATAGGTCGTGCTGACGCCGCCCCTAAGACTCGATCTGTCGTTTCTCGTGTCGAGGTCAATTTCTCCGGCTTTTGCACGGCCGCGCGAATCCCATACGGTAGGATCACTGCCGCGAAGCCGGATGAGGCCGTCCGATTGTGTATAGGTTATCTGCTGAGCGATGCCGCTCCGGTCAAGCTCTGTAAATTTTGCATTACCTGTCGCGGCAAGGCTTTCGATGTCATTCGATTTCGGACTGAATTGAGCGGTTAGAATTTCGGCGGTCATTGTCTGACTTCCTTTGCCCTTTGACGCTACAGACGGCGCCCGCACGGCTTTAGCCTTTTTACCCGCAACACAAACTTTTGCATTGTTCCCGGTTGGGAAAAATTCACAATCAAAACGCGGTGCGTTTATTGTCGTCTGATAATTCTTTTGATCTGTGGTAAGTGGCTCAACATACAATTCAGCATCTCCAACCGCCTCGGCGCGAAGGATATCTTTGCCGTTAGGGCTAAATTCTGTTTTTACCGTATCTGCTGTTACCCGTTTGTTCGCCGCATCTGGTTGTCCGTTTGGTGCGTTTAGAAGGATCGTGGTCCGGCCGTCGGTTCTCATTTGTTCGAGAAGCCCTTCGCCCCTGAATATAAGGCCTATTCCGCGTTGGGCGGTGGTTGTCACACGTGTATATTCCGTGTTTTCGACAGGCACGATCTCAACGGAGCTCGAACCGACGGCATTCGCGTCCTTAAGGTGGCCGGCTTCCGCGAATTTTGCGTTTAACTCAGGAGCGGTAATATTCATTGTCCTTTCGGGGGTGATCTGCCGGACAGATGCATTCCCACGAATAACGGCGTCTTTTATTTTTTGGCCGGGGAAAAGCGTCGCATGCAGAACATCGCCTCTGAGTTCATCGCCGCCCTGGATAATTTCTGCACCGCCGGTCAATGAAATGTTACCGGCAGTTTGCTCATAGACCGCCTCATTTGCCCGTATGTTGCTTGCTTTGCCATTAGCGTTTAACACGATGTGTACTCCGTTTTTCAGCTCAAATCGGTCTGCGTCTTTGTCGAAAAAAGCATAACCGGACGCCAAATTTGTCGGCAAGCCTCCCGCGTCGGTGGATGTGATCCGCACATTATCAAAAAGTTCTATTTTCTTTAGCTGCTTTGTTTCAGACTCGCCTCCGGCAAGTTTGACAAAGGCGCGGTCAGAATATATGTCGGTCGTTTTGTTTTTTGCCAGGATATTTATCGCGACATTCGTATTCAAATTTATGTTATTAGAAATTTGATCGAAGCTGGCGGTATCAGATTTGATTTTTGCGTATCTGATATTGGATTTGGCCAAATCTGCCGTCTCGAATGTCTCAATCTCTACATCCTTTAGAAGATCCAGATACTTTTCGCCCATTCTGACCGTCGCCCCAAACGATCTCCCGCGAACATTATCACGTTCAAACTCAACCGCCTCATCGATGTCGGCGGTCTCTGTCTCTTTCGTATAAACTATGTGGTTGGTTTTAATTTTAAGGGCGTCACTCGTCTCAATATTCACATTTCCTTTTAGATAGGCTGTAAAATTTTTATCTTCCCCCGGAATATACAGAGCGGCTTCTGCCATCATTCGGTCGGGAGTGTTATTTCCGATGCCATAAACTTCCAAATAAACATTGTCCAACTCTAAATGGTTATCAGAAAACGTTTTAGCATGATCCGCTTTGATAAAGTATTTTGTAACGCCGTTGTCTGTCTCAAGCCTTTCATAACCATTTATCTCCGAAACGACATCGGTCGAAAGCTGTGTATGCTCGCTCTTCAACTTAAACGAAGCCTTAGAACGTTCGCGATAAAAACCAATGCCAACCACCACTATCGCAACGAGTAGTGCTCCAGCCGCCGCCATGCGAAAATACAGAGGCATTTTTGCCCTAAGGCTATATTGTTTAGGATTGTGGGTTTTATTTTCAGGCACGTCCATTTAATTATCCGCTCTTAAATCTTCGACCACAAGTTGCAGGCGTGTATTTCCCTGCCAGGTGTTGGACTCGGCTGCGTAAGCTAATTCGATGCGGGAATTGGGTTTGAGGGTTTGCCCCTTTGATCGTTCGACGCCGTCCCACCAAACCGCCTCGAATCGCCTATTCCCCTCGTCAAAAAGCTTTAGTTTTAGATGCTTTTCCTTCATCACAAAAGGCTCATCCTTGAGTATCAAGCCTCTGGTAACAAATATCGGTTTTGGATTGCCGGCTCCAAACGGCTCGAACCGGGCAAGACTTTCGACGAGGTCAAGGTCAAGGCTTTGGCTTGTCACCAATGCGTCGATCATCAATTCCGGAACCAAGTCTTCGAGACCAAGTTTATCAGCGGTGTATTTGTCGAGGCGTTTTTGAAGTTCCGGAATATTTTCCGCCTTTACTTTCATCCCCGCCGCTGCGGCGTGGCCGCCATATTGCTCAAATAGATTTTCACATGTTTCGAGCGCCTTGAGTAGATGAAATCCCGCAATACTGCGGGCACTGCCGTGACCAACGCCGTCTTTTAGCGACAAAACTATTGTCGGCCTGTGAAGTTTTTCGGCAATGCGTGACGCGGCAAGCCCGATGACGCCCTGATGCCAGCCTTCGCCCGCGACGACGACAAAATGCTTTTCAGTAATTCCTTCGGTTTCGAATAAAGCAAGTTCCGTAATTTTTTGCTGAACCTGCTGACGTTCGCGGTTACGGCTGTCGAGCAAACGTGCAAGCTCGCGGGCTGTGCCAAATTCTTTCGCCTCAAAAAGCTCAATTACATGTCTGGCAATATCCATCCGTCCGGCGGCATTTATTCTCGGGCCGATGCGAAAACCTATATGATAACTCGTCATATCCGAGCGGCAATCGGCCACCTCCATCAAAGCTTTTAGCCCAAGATTATCTGTTTTTGGCAGGTCGAGCAGGCCGAGACTGACAATGGCGCGATTTTCGCCTGTCAGATTCATTACGTCGGCCACGGTTCCGATCGCGGCGATTTTTAAAAAGGCGGGAACTTTTTCTTCCAGTCCATTTTCACGAAGGAGGGCGTGTGCGAGCTTAAATGCGACGCCTACGCCCGCCAGATGTTTATCCGGATACCCGCAACCGGTTTGATTGGGATTTATGACGGCAACCGCTGGCGGATTGCCGCGAACTTCGTCGGAAAGATGATGATCAGTCACGATAACATCAAGACCGTGATCGTGTGCCCATATCAATGGTTCAAAGCTGCGGATACCACAATCGACACTTATGACCAGCGAAACCCCGTCTTGCCGGGCTTGCTTGAGCGCCGGAATATTGATGCCGTAACCCTCTGTAAATCGGTTTGGAACGTGAAATGTCGAGTCTGAGCCAAGCATCAGCAGCATCTGTCTCAGAAGAACCGTCCCAGTCGTTCCGTCAACGTCATAATCGCCCCAGATCATTATCTTTTCTTTGTTTTTAATCGCCGTTTGAATACGGTCCACGGCCTCTCGCATTCCTTTTAGGAGAAAGGGTTCATGCAGATGTTCAGGCGAAGGGTTAAGAAACAGAAATGCCTTTTCCGCCGTTTCGTACCCACGCGAAATCAGTAACGCGGCGAATAGCGGTTTTACATTCAACTCCGCAGCCAGTCTGTTGACCGCATCGGCATCGTGTTTATGGATTATCCAGCGCTTTTGGGCCATCAATTTACAACCGGGCTTATCACCCCTTGCCATAACAAAACAAGCAACACCAAACCCAATACGATCCGGTAAATGATAAAGATCGCGGTAGAATTGCGGCGAAGATATGAGATTAAAAACCAGATCGACAAATAGCCGACAACGGCCGCTACAAATGTCCCAACTGCAAGAGGGACAAAGCTGTCCGCGGGTAAGATATTCAAGGCCTTGCGAAGTTCAAGAAGGCCGCTCGCTGTAATCGCGGGAATAGATAAAAGAAACGAAAACCGGGCCGCCGTCTCGCGTTTTTCTCCGGCAAGTAAGCCGCCCATGATCGTCGAACCCGAACGGCTGGCCCCTGGCATCAGGGCAAGTACCTGTGCAAAACCGACAACTATCGCATCTGTGAGGCCAAGATGTCTGATATCCTTTCGCTGTTTTCCTACATATTCGGCGAATGCGAGCAAAACAGCGACCACGATCAACATTATCGAAATTATCCAAAGATTTTTTGTACCGCTGCCCTCAATAAAGTCTTTGAAAATCAGCCCGACCGTGCCGATCGGAATCGAACCCAAAATCACGAGCCAACCGAGCCACGCTTCGTCTGAAAGCCAAATCGGCCTGACTCCATCGGTTCCGGAAAACCGCATCCCGCGTTTTCCCGTCAATAACGCGAAATGATCGCGAATAAAAGCAGTCGTAATTCCCCAAATATCAGCCGCAAAGTAAACAAAGACGGCTACGAGCGTCCCCAACTGGATGACCGCCATCGTCGCCGTTATTTGTTCGGGGTTGCCGTCAAAAAGATTGGTAAATCGACTGGCAAATACAAGATGAGCTGTCGAACTTATCGGAATAAATTCGCTCAAACCCTGCACGATACCGAGAATTATTGCTTGTAAAAGATTCATAGCGGGGCCAAGATGGCGAAATCGAAGTTTAGCAGATTGGCGTTTTTTTTGTAATCAATCGGCTTCGTAACGCGTACAACCCTTATTTGCGGACTGGCGTTCGCCCTATCATTACTCGCGAAATCTTGCTCTCCCGGCGACGGCGTCGTATAACCATGCAGGCATCAACCGTCCCAACCTGACGAACCATGCCAGCGGCCACGGAAATGCGGCAAACTTCTTTTTGTTTTCGATGGCAGCAATGAAGTGAGGTATCGCCTCATCAAGCTCCATAATAAAGGGCATCTTGTTCGACCGTCCGGAAGTAAGAGGCGTCTTTATAAATCCCGGTTGGATGATTGTCACAGCAATGCCTTTGTCGGCATGATCGAGCCGAACGCTTTCGAAGAAAGCGGTCATTGCGGCCTTGCTTGCGGAATAGGCCGCCGATTTAGGCAGCCCGCGAAGGCCTGCAAGGCTTGAGATAGCAACCAAATGACCGGAACCATTCTCAAGCATTTTAGGAACGACCGCGTGTATAGAATTCACCGCACCCATCAGATTTATATCGATCAGTTTCTTCACCGACGCCGGATCGTACGCTCGCGTCAGAGCATCATTGCCGCCAATGCCCGCATTGGCGATCAAAATGTCGATGCGGCCAAATTCAGATCGAAATTTTTCCGCCGCCGCATGCAATGCCTCCGCGTCAACAACATCACACGCAAAAACCCGTGCCGCGCCGCCGGCCGCTTCACATCGGGCGGCAATCTCGTTAAGTAAGCCATCGCGCCGGGCCACCAAACCCAGCGTTCCGCCTTTCTTTGCAATAGCAATGGCAATTGCCTCGCCGATGCCGCTGGATGCTCCGGTTAGAAAGACCGTGTGATTTTTCCAATTCATCCGTATATTATGCAGTTGGTTAGGAACATCTCAAAACAGTCTTAAATCTTACACCATAACATAGAAAGTTTTGCCGCCTAACGACGGTAGATCTGGGGAATTTGAATGGTATTGATGTAAACTAAATGTTAACTCGATGTTAACAAAAATAAGCGGGCGCATATCATACGAGCTAAATTGACGCCTCTGTGTGCCGCGAAGGCGTAAATTTAAACGGCCTGGAGCAAGTGAAAAATAGACAACGATCAAAATAAAGAGTAACAAGATATTATGAATATTCTTTGGCAGGAACTCAGCTTCGGCTTTGCCGATACGCAGCAGCTGGTTACGGTCATTATCCGCCTCCTGGCCGCGGTTCTACTGGGTGCCGCCATCGGCTATGAGCGAGAGAAAGCCGGAAAGGCCGCAGGCCTGCGAACGCATATTCTCGTTACGCTCGGCACATGTGTTTTTATTCTGGCCTGCTCCGGATACGGGATGGGTTCGGACGCCCTCTCGCGCGTTATTCAGGGTATTGTGACCGGCATCGGATTTATCGGGGCCGGTTCTATTCTCAAACTCGAGAACGAACATAACATCAGAGGTTTGACCACATCCGCCGGGATTTGGATGGCCTCAGCGGTCGGTGTGGCCGTCGGTTTAGGAGAGATCGGCCTGGCTTTGCTGGCCACTGTGACCACCGTAATCGTATTAGCGGTGGTGGTATCGATTGACGCTCGAGGGAAAAAGGAAGAAACGTAAGATATCAAAGCTCGAAAGACCTCAAATCGTCTGAAATTTCAAACCTCCATGATCGTCGTCACAATCACCGGCTTTGAGCTCAACTCTTTTTGAACGAAACGCTTTAGATGAACACGAAGATTCTCCTTGAGCATCGTGCGGTTTGTTATGTGTTCGGGTTTCATGTCCGTGATTGCCTGTGTTATCGATTTTCGGGCTTTTGCTAAAAAGCCGTTTAGCGGGTCGATGCCGGCAACGCCCTCGAATGTGATCTGCGGTTCTCCGTTAAGGTTATTGCCGCCTTTATCCATAGCAACGACGAGCGACACGGCCCCGCCGTAAGCGAGTTTCTTGCGTTCGCGGACAATATCATATTCGATCTCTTCCATCGATTCTTCGTCTATAAAAGTTTTATACAATTCGCGTTTCTCGACCACCCTCGCGGATATTTCGTCGAGTTCGAGAATGCTACCGTTTTCGATTAAGATAATGTCGTCGTCACTATAACTGCCGACGTGATTCTTGATAAATTCTTTCTGTCGAAAAAGCATTCGGTACTCGCCGTGAATCGGTATGACAAATTTTGGTTTCGACGTCTCGACCATTATCTTTATATCCTCCTGTGAGGCGTGACCCGAGACGTGGACTAATCGACGCCGTTCCTCAATAATATTCGCTCCGCGCTTGTATAGGTGGCCGATCAAGCGGCTGATTCCCTTTTCATTACCGGGGATTATACGTGCCGAAAGGACGACAGTATCGCCTTTTTCGACCTCGATCCCCTTGAAACTTGCGGTAGCCATATTCCACAATGCCGCCCTCAGTTCGCCTTGTGAACCCGTAACCAGATAACAAATTTCATCGTCATCCAATGCCCGCGAACCGCTGAGATCGATGCTCGTGTTGTTCGGAATCTTTAATAGACCCTGTTCCTCGGCGATCTCAATATTTTTTATCATCGAGCGCCCGATGACACAGACCTTGCGGCCATACTTATGTGCGATATCAAAGACGATCTGCAAACGATGCATTGACGAAGAGAACGTGGAGATTATCAAGCGCCCCTCGGCTTGTTCAAAAATTTCCTCAAAAGCCGGAATTACCGCCATCTCCGAAGGTGTTCGCCCCGGCACGGTCGCATTTGTCGAATCGCAAAGCAGAGCCAGCACGCCCTCGTCGCCGATCCGCCCGAGCGTCTTCAGATCATACGGCCTGCCGATAACCGGAGTGTCGTCGATCTTATAATCGCCCGTGTGAATGATCGTCCCGACCGGTGTGTGAATCGCAAGCGAAAAACACTCGACCAGCGAATGCGAAGCGTGTATAAACTCGATCTTAAAGCTGCCGATAGTGACAACGTCATTAGCCTCGACGCGGTGAAGCAAAACGTCATCGAGCATATTAAATTCGCTCAGACGTTTCTCGGTTAGTGCAAGTGTAAACCGCGACGAATAAACCGGCAGGTTAAACCTTTTTAGAATGTATGAAAGTGCTCCGATATGGTCTTCGTGGCCATGCGTGAGGATGATCGCGGTCAGATCGTCGCGGTATTCTTCAAGAAAGTCGAAATTTGGTATCGAAATATCGACCCCGAACGGCGTTTCTTCAGGAAATCCCATCCCGGCATCCACGACGATCATCTCATCGCCAAATCGAATGCCCATACAGTTCATCCCAAATTCACCGATCCCGCCAAGCGGTATGATTTCAACTTTACTCATAAAAACTCGCAACCATAGAAAAATGGAGTATAACACGTCAGGCGGTGAAAACCTTTTCTCATCCGCTTTTCATTTTGACGGCGTGAGCGCCGATGGCGTTCGTCAGGCAATACCATTCTTCGAGCGTCAAGGTTTCTGCGCGTCGGATGCCGTCGATATTGGCGGTCTTGAGGATTGCGCCTGCGTTTTTGGAAATGACTTTTAAGTTATTCAAAATAGTTTTTCTCTTTTGGGCAAAGGACGCGCTGACGATCTGCCTGAAAAATTCATATTCTAAGACATTCGAGGTTTTAGGAATAAGCCGAAGTACCGCACTCCAGACTTTTGGGATCGGGTAAAATGCGGCCGGCGCTACGTCGAAAAGGTATTCGGTATCAAATGCGTTTTCCATCAAAACACTCAAAAAACCCCTTTCTTTTCCTCCCGGAACCGCCGTTATCCTCTCAGCGACCTCACGCTGAAACATAAGCACCAGGCTCGAAAAGACTGCTCTTTGCTCGATCAGACGCTGTAGAATTGGCGTCGAAATATTGTACGGGAGATTAGCGACAAGCTTAATGACAGGATAGTCTGCGCGAGCGACCGGATCGTTCGACGGTATTAAAATCACCGAATCAGAGCGTTTTGTCCGTAAGCAGGCGTTGAGTATTTCGGCGAACTCAATTTTTAGTGCGTCGTCGGCAATCAACTTAAAATCAGGACGATCACCAAATATCGAGTCCAAATGCCCGATCAAATCTCGATCAAACTCGATCGCCACGACACGGGCCGCCTTCTCCAGCAAAATTTCGGTCAACGCGCCCCGACCGGGGCCGATCTCAACTACACATTCACCGGCCTGGAGATCGATCGCATCGACGATCCTGTTTATAACCTCCGTATCCTGAAGAAAATTTTGTCCAAGCGATTTTTTTGGCCGCATAAAACCCAAACAGAATTGAATTATCGATTTAAACCCATATAGATCAGGACGCCGGATATCCCGTGATCTCGATGTCCTCACCAAGCTGCTCGGCTTTAACATCTGTAAGCTGCAGCGCCTCGGCAAGAGATTTTCCGCTGGTTCCACCTATGGCAAAAGGCGCATCACGACCGCCGATGATAAGCGGCGCGATGATAAAAGTCGTCTTGTCAATCAGCCCGGCGTCACAAAACGAACCTCCGATCTCGCTTCCGCCTTCGACCAGGACGCTTTGAATATCGCGTGTCCGAAGTTCGGCCAAAACGCCTTTGAGGTCGCGGCCGCCTTCCCCGCTTATGATCACATCGACACCGAGATCTCGCAGTCGTGAAATCTTTTCAGAATCACGGCTGTTTGTAAAAACGATCGTCGGCGTCGCCGATGCAGTTTTGGCCACTACGGAGGTGAAAGGTATTCGCAATTGATTGTCGAGAACAACCCGGACAAGCGGCCGGCGACGAATTTTTTCGCTGCGGTCAGTGAGATTCGGATCATCAACAAACACCGTGTTTGAGCCAACCAGAATAGCGTCGTATTCATGCCTCAGATCCTGCACGCGGTGTCGAGCCCGGTCACCCGATAGAGATGTCGAAACATTTTTTGCAATCGAAAGACGTCCGTCAAGCGACGTCGCAAGTTTTAAATGTATAAACGGCCGGCCCTTCTGGTGCCAGCAGATAAATTTTTCATTCAGTTTCGCGGCTTCGTCCGCCAGAATGCCGGTTACAACCTCGACGCCAGCCTTTCTTAACGCTTCAAAACCACGTCCCGAAACCATCGGATTTGGATCCTTTATCGGGCAAACAACCCGTTTTATTCCGGCCTTGATCAGAGCTTCGGTGCACGGTTTTGTTTTGCCGTGGTGAGCGTGAGGTTCGAGTGAGACATAAGCTGTACCGTCCCGCGCCGCGCCGCCGGCTTGTTCGAGTCCGATAACCTCGGCGTGTTTGACATCGTCATAAATATAGGCACCGGCACCGACTAAGGCCCCTTCGGCAGACAATATTACACACCCGACAAGAGGATTTGGGCTGACAAGCCCGACGCCCTTTGCCGCAAGATCCAATGCCTTTCTGGTCATTGTGTAGTCTATCGAATCGAGATTACGCATTAGCGTCATGATCGGGCTTATCCCGCAAAGTGTGCCAAAGAAACACGGTTTTTTGCAAAGTGATAAGCCTCTATAGATCAACTACCCCCAAAAGTGTTTTCTTGCGAAAAAATAGCAGATCTGTTTCACTTTGGAACACGAAAAAACCCTGTAAAGCATTGTAAACATTGCGGTTCTGGTTTCGCGTTCCATTTCGGTGATTATAGGGTCTCAGTGAAACATAAAAGCAGATCTGTTTCACTTTGGAACACGAAAAAGCCTTGTAAAGCGTTGTAAACATTATAGTTCCGGTTTCGTGTTTCATTTTTGGTGAAATATAGTGTTCCAAGTGAAACATAAAGCGGATCTGTTTCACTTTGGAACACGAAAAAACCCTGTAAAGCATTGAAAACATTGCGGTTGTGATTTCGTGTTTCATTTCGGTGAAATATAGTGTTCCAAGTGAAACATTTGTTTCAATTTGCGACCGCAAACGTCCTTAGCGTGTATAGTTTGCGATATAATGTATCATAGATGACACATCATTGTCAATGTAAGGTTCGGGTTCTTCTTTTGAGTTGGCCCCAACCCTATTACCGGGCAAAATCTTTAACCGCGATTCCGCATTTTTCTTAAAAGCGTAATCTCGCTTGAACTCGCAACCGGCAATATCTATTTTCCCCTGGGGTGACTGTTGGCCGCGAGCCTTCCGTTTTGACATCTATAACCTTTTCCGGTGAGTTTTTCGATCAATTAAACAAACCATTCACATAATTTTCCGGATCAAATACCATTAGATCGTTGACCTGTTCACCGATACCGACGTAGCGGATCGGGAGGTTTAGTTCCTTGGCTATGGCGACGGCGATGCCGCCTTTAGCGGTGCCGTCCAGTTTTGTCAGGACGATACCGGTTACGTCCGCTGTCTTCATAAACTGACGAGCTTGTTCGAGGCCGTTTTGGCCGGTGACCGCATCGATGACGAGTAAAGTTTCGTGCGGTGCGCCCGCAACCTCACGCGATGAGATGCGTTTCATTTTTTCAAGCTCGGCCATCAAATTTGCTTTGTTATGTAAACGTCCGGCAGTATCGACGATCAGGACGTCCGAATTTCGTGCCTTTGCTGCCGCCAGAGCGTCAAATAATACAGCGGCTGGGTCAGTTCCCTGTTTTTGCTGAATTATCTGCACCCCCGCACGGTCGGCCCAGATCTCAAGTTGATCGCTTGCCGCCGCTCTAAATGTGTCGGCTGCGCAAATTAAAACCTCATTCCCTTCGTTTTTGATTCGCTGTGCAAGTTTGCCGATTGTCGTTGTCTTACCGACGCCGTTGACGCCGACAACCATCAGGACATAGGGTCTGATCGATGCGTCAATATTTCGCTCATCCGCGACTCCGCGTTCGGCCGAATGCTGCAAAATGCCGAGCAGTTCGCGCCTCATTGCGTGTTTTAAAGCCTGAAGATCGTTAATTTCCTGACGCGAAACGCCGCGGCGAATGCTGTCGAGTATCTGCATCGTGGTCGCGACGCCGATGTCGGTCGAGATAAGCATTTCCTCGAGCTCGTCCAGAAAGGCTTCGTCGATCTGCTTCCGGCTTTCGAAAATTGTATCGAGCCTATTGTTTATCGAGTGCCGTGTTTTCTCAATTGCCTTTGAGAAACGGACACTCAATTCGCGTTCGACAGCCTCTTCCTGAGCCTTTAGCTCCTCGACTGATTTATCCAGGCCCAAAACCGAGCTTGAAAATTTATCTTCTTTTTTCCTACGCCAAAAAAACGCCATATAGTTTGCCTTTTTTAATAACCAGCAAACTAAAGAGTATAAAAAAATATCGCCCGCTGAACAACGCGCGATAGTTACGAGGGTTTAAGCCGCCGGCGCGGACACAGAAAAGAAGGCATTTATCCGCAATTATGCGTTAGAGAGATCATCCTATTTTTATGGGGCTTTCCGCGAAGCGGTACAGCCGCGACCCTTTAGAGCGGCAACGGATTGGACGTAATTTGAGACAAGCCTCGCAAATAGAGCGGCAAGCCGCGGGGGCAGAAGCGGACCTACGCGACCAACTTGACGGATCTTTTTGCATCTTCGTCGGCGGACCGTATGGCTGCCATCTGCCTGACGATGCCGTTTGCGACCTCGCCTGCATTGCAAGCGTCGATGAGTGCCTCGACGACGTCAGACTGATAACGGGTTCCGACAAAGCTCCGCAGTCTTTCGAGTGCGGACGGAAGATCCATGCCCTTGGAGTACGGGCGGTCGATCGTCATAGCGTCAAATGTATCCGCAACCGAAACGATCTTCGCCTGAAGCGGTATCTGCTCGCTCGTGAGGCCTTGCGGATAGCCTTCGCCGTTGACCATTTCGTGATGCATGTACATTCCGGGAAGGAAATCTTTCATCGCCGGTATTTGCGACATTATCTTGTATCCCCGCTGCGGATGTGTCTTCATTATTTCGTATTCAGCATCAGTCAATGCGGCGGGTTTTTTGAGGATCGAATCATCAATACCTATCTTTCCGATGTCGTGAAGCAGAGCGCTCATCCGCAGTGTTTCAAGCTCGTCACCGTCCATTCCCAAACGTTTGCCGATCGCGACAGAGATGCGGGAAACGCGTTCGGAATGGCCGCGAGTGTATTTGTCCTTGCCATCGATCGCCGCGGCGAGAGCTTTGACCGTGCCAACAAATAATTCACGATTTTCTTCGGCGGCTTTAGCAAGATTGGCGATCTGATCTTCGATCTTGTCGGTCATCAGATTAAATGTTTCGCCAAGCGTGCCTATCTCAGTGATATTTTTTGTCTCGACCCGCGACGAGAAATTGCCAGCCGCTATTTGTTTCGCCGCACCAACCAATCTAAGAAGCGGAGACGTCAAATAACGGGCCCCAATAAGGCCGACGACGAGCGCAAGCACCGCAAAGGCCATGCTTATCTGCCACGTCTGCGTTCGCATTTCTCCGACGGAAGCCAGAGCGCGACTTTCGTCCTGCATAGTGATGACGCCGACATTGTAGCCGTCCGCAAGCTGCGCGGTTGAATATGCACCTATCATCTCGCGGGTTTTCCCGTCGAATGCAGCCGAAAATGGAACCAGCGCCGATTGAACCTGGATTCCCGATTCGATCCATTCCTGCACGATCTTAAGCTCGCCCATTGGCTTTCTCGAAGCCGTAAGTATCGGATCGGGATGAAACAGCGTTTCACCAGCTTGATTTACAACAAAAACGATCGGCAATCCGGCGTTCCAAAGGTCTTGTTGACTTGCGGCGTTCGCTCCGACCACGCCCTGCGAAACGGATTGAAGCGAAGCAATCGCAACAACTTCAGCAACATTAATTCCGTCGATAGTTACCTCTGATGCAAACGCCATCACAAATTGCCCTGTTGCCGCGATTTTTTTTGGTTCGCTGATAAGGATTTTTCCTCTTGCCTGTCTCGCCGCCGCCTCGATCGAGATAGTTTCGACGTCGCTGCCGCTTATCTCACGAAAAATTGTTAACGGTTCCTCATTTTCGGGTTTTAAATAAAGTGCGAGTAAATCCGGATTATCGAGCAGAAAAGACTGGAGTTTTTTCTCGGTCTGAGCCGAAGAGATAACACCCGGATTCTGAGCGAGTTCGATGCCGTTCGCCAGCGTCGTTACAACAGAGCTAAACCGCCGGCCAAATATCTCGATCTGGCGTGCCTTTTCTTGTACAAGCTGAATTTGGTAGCGGTTCTCGGCGGAACGCAATTCGCGCCCGCTCTTGTCCGAAAGCAACCAGCCAGTCAGTACAAGCGGTACCAATCCGACAAAAAGCAGCGTGAGGATAACAAAATAGATAAGGCTGATTTTTTTAGATTTTGAAGGCATTGGCGGGAAGGGAGCGTATCGGCCACTTATAATCTTAAGCGATTTAGCATCAGGGGTCAATAAGTTTTAATATTATTTATCTATTTTTTGCAGAAGTCAATATTTGATATTGTCGTGGTGAGCGCGGGCGGGCCGAATTTCAAGGCAGTCACGCGGGGAATCAGAATGCGGCTTTATCGCGCCCGCTAGCCCCGGCTACAGCCTCTTAACAATGACTAAAGTGATGTCGTCATTCGGGTCAGCGGTGCCGGTAAATTCGGATAATGCGGCTTCTACTTTGTCACGGATTCCGGAGGCGTTGCGGGATACATTTGAACTTATGACTTGCTGGAGACGCTCCATTCCAAATTCGTCCTCGGCAAGATTGTTTGCCTCGGAGACGCCGTCGGAGTAGATGAATAGTACATCACCTGCGTTTAGCTCGGCGTGACCGGTTTCGTATTCGGCAAAATCCATTAATCCGAGCGGAAGCCCACCAGACTGTACAAGTTCGATCGAACCGTCGGAGCGGCCGATAAGCGGCGGATTGTGACCGGCGTTTATATATTTCAGCTTGCCTGTCTGCGGTTCGAGTTCGGCAACAAAGAGCGTGATAAAACGGTTGTTTGGCGTATTTTGCGCGAGATAAACGTTCACCGACGTCACCAATCGGTCAAGCGGCGTCCGGGCGGCAACCTGGGCGTGGATAGCGGCGTGTAAGCTGGACATCAGAAGGGACGCGGACGTCCCCTTTCCGGATACATCGCCTAGAGCGACGAGCATTGTGCCATCGTGACGGGGAATAAAATCATAGTAGTCGCCGCCGATCTCGTAACACGAAAATGAGATTCCCTGAAAGTCGTATCCCTCGACGATCGGCGGGCCGTCCGGTTGGAAACGCTGCTGAATCTCGGTTGCCAGCTCGAGCTCTCGTTCCATTCGTTCACGGTTAATACGTTCGTCGAGCAGGCTGGCGTTCTCAACACGAATCGACGCGACGGAGGCAAGTGTCGTCAAAATATTCAAATGCTCGCTCGTAAAAGTCGCCTGATGGGTCGGGCTGTCTGCGTAAATTATCCCGAAAACATGGCGTTCATCGACGCTCATCGGGACGGCCAGTACAGATCGAATCCCCTGTAAAATTATGGTTTGACTCGCAAATCTTGGGTCCTGTTGAGCGTCCGATGTCAATACAGATTTACCATTTGTAACGACCTCATCCAGAATCGCCCGGCTGACTCGCACTTCGCCGATCTTTGTGTCGCTGCCGCGGTGACGGGCAACCTTGATAAGCATTCCCTCGGGGTTGCTTTCATCGCGAAGCATGATGACCACGCGCTCGGCCGGGACCGCCTCAAAAACGAGTGTCGCTACCTGATCCAGCGTGTCGTCGAGACCGCTTGATGAGAGCAGAGCGAGACCGACCTTGCTGATAAGCCCCAGCAGATCGTTTCGGCTCGACATTGACGAATCAAGTATCTCGTTTGTAGGGTTTCGGCGTCCTATCAGGGAAATCGTTGTGGAAGGGTCCAGAACCTCCGTGTAATCGGAAATCAGGGTCGAACCGACGCTTATCGGCATCTGGATTTCACTTTCAAACTGAATTCGGGTCTCGCCTATCTGCACCTCACTCCCCGAAAGAAGCGGAAGTGTCGTCGAGACCGGCGCTCCGTCGAGGCGGGTACCGTTTGCAGAGCCGAGATCGACAAGCCAAAAAGCATCACCCTCTTGCCTGATTTCCGCATGAAGACGCGAAGCAAAAGCGTCGGCAATGCAAATGTCGGCGCGTGCAGAGCGTCCGATGGTGGTTTTGAGACGGGCTATTGGGAATTTGTCTGCGTTTCCGTTTGGGTGTTTAACGACTAAATGAGCCATACAATTAATCTTTTTCGCAAAATGTGTAAATTATCGTGCTGTTTTCATTTACGAATAAATCATCGCAGCATCTTTATTCCAACAACAGCTTTAACGTAGTATTTTTCGGCCGCGAATAACAACTGTTCCGGCGACAAAATCATGCAATGACCGGCCGGTTGAGTTAAAAGCGGCAATCAAAAACCCGATTCCGAGCGTCATTACGGTCAAAAAATAACCGAGAATATTTCTTCTGACCAGCCCATCAATTTTAACCTTAGTACCGTCAACGTTGACAATGGTCAGCCCCGTCAACATTTTGCCGATTGTCTGTCCCCGAGACCTTGGTAAAATTAAAAAATTAGCAAAAAATAACAGCAGGCCGAGAAGCCAGACGGTCGTACCGATGGACGCGGAACCCGTATCTCCCAAAAGGCGGGCCAACGTCAGCCAGCCGACCGGAAAAGCGAGCAAAAGTATGTAATCGATACTGATCGCGGCACAACGCAGCGCAAAAGGAGCCTTTAATCTCTCGGGCGAAAAATTAAAGATCTTTTCCGCTTCAGATGATTTTTTTATCGAAATTCCTCGCGACGCGGTTGCTGCCATAAAAATTCAAGGCTATCCCATCAAAAAATGTAAAGTTGTATCTCCGAGCCTTATGCGATCTCCGTTTGTCAGTGGATGAGGCTGACGCGGCTGGAGCCGGACAGCATCGCTCATACCGCCCAAAAGGAGCGTACCGTTAGACGACCCAAGGTCTTCGAGCAGAAAATTGCCGCCCTCGCGCCAGATTCGCGCGTGCCGCCGCGAAATTTTTGTCTGCGGATCAAATTTAGAAAGATCAACCTCGGGGAAAATGTTTGATTGCGGATCGCGGCGGCCCAGAAGGCTTTCATTTTTTTCAAGTGCGAATACAGGCGTTTCGAGTTCGCTCGTGCCGTCGATAAACAACTTGGCCGTAATACCTGAACGCGAATAAATTTCAGCGTGGACCCCATGTTGGCTGATCGGCTGTTTGGCACCGCAAAAAGCACAAAAAAGGTCGGTTGCAATAATGCACTGCCCGCAAAATCCACAAAATACATCCTGATTCGCAAGGCTGACGGCCACGGGAGTCTCTGTGATGCCGTAAGTGATCTTTCCGGATTTGAGATTATCCAGATGTTCGGCGAGACACTGCCGCATGGCATTCGCCGATGCAAACCTGCCGTCCGCGCTGTATTCGACCGAACGCATCAAAATCCTTTCCATCTGATCTGAAAGCTGCGGATTTATCTGACGCGGACGCGGATGTTTTTGAAAATCGAATATAAGCAGCGGATTATTCTGCGGATCAGCTCCTGTCATCAGGTGAAACATTGTCGATCCGAGACTGTAAATATCCGACCGCGGCTCGACCTGGCCGGAGAAAAGTTCCGGCGGAGCATAACCCATTGTACCTACCGCCGTAACGCCCTTTTCAACCTGATTAATCGATCTTGCAATGCCAAAATCGATCAGCATTACGCGTCCGGTATTTCCGTCGATCATTATATTCGACGGTTTCAGGTCACGGTAAACGATAGTGGTCGGCAACCCATGCAGATATGCGAGTACGTCCGCGATCTGTAGCGCCCATTCGGTGACGGTCCTTTCGTCAAGCCGGCCGCCCGGCGCCGCTCTCAAACGGGACGAAAGATCGCCACCCGAGATATACTTCATAACGAGATAAAAACGTCCCTCGGCCTCGTCATAGAAATAATCGTAGATCGTCGGGATCGACGGATGATCGAGCGTCGAAAGTATCATCGATTCGCGTTTAAAATCTTCGATTGCCTTATTTTGCTGGTCTTGTTCTATGCTTGACTGCACCATTTCCTTCACAGCCCGTTCGACGCCGCTCAGATTTTGATCGGTGGCCAGATAAACGGCACCCATGCCGCCCCCGCCGATCTTTCGAACGATCCGGTAGCGTGCGTTAAGCAAAGTTCCTTCTGTAAGCGGTTGCAGCCCCTGACGCCTGCCGTCGGTGGTTTGTTCGCCGAGATGGTGAGCCGTTTCAGCGGCAGACGCTGTTGGCGTAAAAGTATTTACCTTTTCAGGCGGTTTTTCGGTTAATTGATCGGAGCTTATCGTTGATTCAGGTTGAATATCTGCCTGATTCTTTTTGTCAGAGACGGCTGCAACTTCAGAAACCGATTCGCAGGAAATATCACGTTCCGGTGATTCGTTTTCTTGCGACCGGACAGGTTCATTGTTGTTATTTTTTGAGTTGTCCGCGGTGGCTTCATTTACTGAGCTTTCGATCGGGGTTTCCGCAGCTTCTTCTATGCTGATCGATTCAACCTTCGGGACAGCTTCTATGTCGTTCTTATCAGCCGTCTCAATATTTTCGGACGCAGAATTCCCCTGCGCGACGCCGCACATCGGACAGAATCCAGTATTTTCAGCGACCTCAAAGCCGCATTCGTGACAGAGGGGCATTTTTTGCCTGTTCGATCAAATCAGGATTAAGAACTATTGCGTTTTCTGAAAACGCAAAAATGTTTTGCCGACAATCACCTCGTCGCCATCGTTTAGCAATTGGGCGTTCCCGGGCAATAACCTGCGTCCGCGGTTAACGTAGGTCCCGTTTGTGGAACCGAGATCCTCGATAAAATAGGTGTCTTTATTCCTTACTATCCGTGCATGCCGCCGCGAAACCTTGGCGTCCGTATCATGAACGTCCAGATCGACATCCGGAAAAATTCCATTGTCTGCATCCCAACGTCCGATCGTGGATTCGTCGTTTACAAGCCGAAATTCGGTACCGGGAACATCACCTCGTTCAATGACGAGTGCCGCATGGACGTTATCAGGGCCGGGCTTTTTCCCGTCAGGCACCGAAATCGCCTGTTCAGCTTCGAAGGCAGCGGGCGGCGGCGTTCCAAACGATGTGACATTGGCCAGGCCTGAGAAAGACCTCTCCGATGGCGGCGGCAGATAGGCCGGCGGTTCGACCGGCTGCGCAGCCATCAATTGTTTGCCGCATTCGTCGCAGAAACGGGATGTGTCGAGATTTGCCGTCTGGCATGCTGGACATCTGATCATTGTTTTTTCGCTCAATTTATTTTTTTGCTCGATGTGTTTCGAGTCGAATATTCACAACCCCTTATTTTACATTCTAATCGTTAATACGTAAATCGTAATGCTACCTCAAGTTTACGTCAAACCTTAAATGGCACGTTTACGTCTAATTTGTATGGATGGTTCGCACTACTTCGGTTTTATGGAAAAGACTTTTTTGAAACAATGAAAAGAATCTGTCGTAATATCTGCTTGATACGCGGAACCACAAATATTTCATTATGCTCTGATTTCAGAGACTTTATTCTTGAGAGGAACAGACAAATATGGCAATGAGCCGTAAAACTAAGATCATTGTTGGCGTCGTTGCGGCTGTTTTAATGGCCGTGATCGTCACCGGAAGCATTCTTGCCACGCGGAAAGATACCCCGGAAGTTACACTGGTAAAAGTCGAAGTGCGTAAAGAGCTTCGCTCTACCGTCACGTCGTCAGGTGAGGTGCGCCCGATCCAGTTTATGAATCTGACTAGTGAAGTTCAGGGCCGGATCGAGGAGATTTATGTCAAAGAGGGCGATCAGGTCGTAAAGGGCCAACCGCTGGTTCGTCTCGATCCTAATCAGCTTCAGTCAAATACCGATGCTCAGGTCGCCGCGCTGCAGGGCGCACAGGACGACGTTCGCGTTTCCCAGTCGCAGGTGGCAGCCGCACAGAACCAGCTTTTACAGGCCGAGCAGCAGATGAATGTGACGCAGGTCGCAGTGGACAGCGCCCGTCAGGGTATAATTACGGCCCAGACAGACGTGGATAGGGCACAGGTCGAAGTAAACGCCGCGGAACGCGAACTGAAACGTAACGCTCAATTGCTCGAAAACGGCGTTATCGCCCGCCAGCTTTACGATGAATCAAAGGATCGCGTTGATAACGCCAACGCATCTCTCCGAACGTCCAGAGCCAATCTGGATTCGAGAAAGATCGCTGTAAAGGATGCGACCGCGCGGGTCAATCAGCAGGCCATAGCCGTCCGCGATGCAAGGCGCTCGGTCAGAACAGCAGGTTTGAGTGTTGATTCGAGCCAATCGCGGGCAAATCAGCAGGCGGCCGTGCTTCGAGGCCAGCGAAGCCAGCGTGATAAGACAATGCAGGTTGCTCCGATCAACGGTGTGATCGCGGAAATCCCGTCGAAAGTTGGCACCTTTGCCGTCGCAGGACTTTCAACTACCGCCCTTCTGACCATCGCCGATATGTCGTCTATCAACGTCGAGGTCAAGGTCGATGAAACTTCGATCGATAAGGTCGAAGTCGGCCAAAAGGCAAAGATCAAGGTCGATGCTTTTGACGATATAGAGATTGTCGGCGAGGTGATCCAGAAAACGCCGCTCGCGGTTGGAAAATCGCAAACAAGCGGTGGGCTTTCAACAAATATTAATGTTCAGGAAGCTAAAGAATTCAGGGTTGTCATACAAATGAATGACCTGTCTGAAGATATAAAATCCAGCCTCCGCCCCGGAATGAGCGCCACGGCCGAAATCACGACTAAGGTCGTCGAAGACGTGATCGCCGTCCCCCTGCAGGCAGTCATTGAGAAAAAACCCGAGGGCCAACCCTCACCGGCCCCACAGGGCGGTGACACGCCTGCGCCAGACAAAGCGGCAATGATAACCGGTGTTTACGTCCTCGAAGACAGTAAGGCAAAATTTGTCGAGGTTACAACCGGTATTATAGGAGAATCGGATCGACAGATAATCACAGGCTTGAGCGAGGGCGATCAGGTCATAACCGGCCCAAGCCGAATATTAAATACGCTAAAAGAAGGTACAGTCGTTAAGAAGCAGAGCAAAAAAGAAAGCGAGGGATCTGCGAGGACGTAGTCTCTGACCCGGAATCCCGCCCCTGGTGTCGCCTTTTGCGTTCCAAGTGCTGGAATTGCCACTAGCTTCAGCTAGTGGTGTAAGATTGCAAAAAAGATTCCGGGCTTTAGCCCAATGTTCGGCTAAAGCCGATGTTATTTATTACACTAAACCACTAGCTGAAGCTAATGGCAATTCTCGGAAGCTGGTGTAGTGTCTCGCAAATGTATTTACGGGACACTACACTAGGCGGTCTAATCTGAAATGCAGAACCGTCTTAGTACAGGTTTATGGAAGATAAAAACGGCAACGGAAGTGCGTCGGCATTTAACTCTCCGGCAAACGGCGAAGCGCTGATCAGTATGAAGAACATTTGGAAAACCTATCAAATGGGTGCCGAACAGCTTCACGCTTTGCGCGATGTCTCGTTTGAAGTCAAACGCAACGAATATCTGGCGATCATCGGGCCGTCCGGTTCTGGAAAATCGACCATGATGAACTTGATCGGTTGCCTCGACTCGCCTTCAAAAGGAGAATATTGGATAAACGGAAATTTGGTCTCCGATATGTCCGACGACGAACTTGCACGGATCCGAAACAAGGAGATCGGCTTTGTTTTTCAAACGTTCAATTTGCTTTCACGGGCAACTGCCCTTCATAATGTCGAGCTGCCCCTTATCTATGCCGGAATGAGGCCCGGCGAACGTCACGATCAGGCACATGCTTCACTTACGGCCGTAGAATTAGGAGACCGGGTCACACATCGTCCAAACGAACTCTCGGGCGGACAGCGGCAGCGTGTGGCTATTGCCCGGGCACTCGTAAATAACCCGTCGATCCTGCTGGCAGACGAACCGACCGGAGCACTGGATTCAAAAACAAGCGCCGAGATCATGCTCCTTTTTGAGAAACTGCATTCCGATGGCAATACGATAATTCTGGTTACACATGAACACGATATTGCCGAACGTGCCCATCGCGTCATAACCATCCGCGACGGTTTGATAGAGAAAGATGAACGGATAAAATGATCGGAATCTGCCGAAGAGAGTCAGTTGCAGCAGACACGGGCATAATTACGGCCCGAAAGAGCTATCGCGATTGCCGGCGCTTCGGCTGACCTCTGATGGCTGCAAAAGCCGTAGGACAATTCTTTCTAATCAGGAAGAGATCACTATGAATGTCACTGAAACTTTCAAACTTGCCTTCGCCGCGATTTGGGCACACAAACTCAGGTCTTTTCTGACTTTGCTTGGAATGATCATCGGAATGACGGCTTTTATGGTTGTGCTATCGCTGCTTCAGGGTTTTAACGGGTATGTAGATGAAAAAATTGCGGGTATAGGCTCGAATACATTTAATATTCAACGCTTTAACTTTGACGATTTTAAGGATACCGACACTATTGCCGCTGCCCAGCGGCGGAATACCGAATTAAATTTTGAGGAACTTGAGTTTATTCGTCAGCGTTCGCAGTTGGTGGGCCAGATCGCCGCAAAGGCCGGAAATAGTTCGAGTACGGTTCGTCGGGGGACGGAGTCTTTGCAGGATGTCGGGATTACCGGTGCCGAACCGGTTTTACGCGACATCGAAAAAATCGATATTGCAGAGGGTCGTTATTTCACTAATGCGGAAAACGACAACTCGATGCGTGTTGCCTTTATAGGCAAGGATATCGCAACAAACTTGTTCCCTCAGGGTGGGGCTTTAGGCGGTGAGATATCGATACGCGGAATTCCCTACAGGATCATCGGCATTCAAACCGCCAAAGGCACTGTTTTTGGCTTTCCGCAAGACAATTTTGTTCAGGTTCCGATACAGACTTTTGGTGACAATTTTGGAGGTCTCCGCCGTCAACGTGCTCCATATTTTATTGCTACTCCGAAAGACGGAGTAAAAACGGACGACGCCGTCGATGAAGTCCGGACCCTGATGCGGATCAAGCGAAAGGTCCCGGCCGGCGAGAAAGATAATTTTGGCATTGTTACGCCCGACGCTATCAGCGGTTTGCGGGACAGCCTTTTCGGAACAATTTCGATCGTGATTCTGGTCGTTCCCGCAATTGCTCTGATCGTCGGAGCGATTGTTATCATGAACATTATGCTTGTAGCGGTCACAGAACGCACGAAGGAAATAGGCATTCGCAAATCTCTCGGCGCGCGTCAGTCGGACATTCTTAATCAGTTCTTGTTGGAGTCAGGTATGCTTTCCGCGATCGGAGGTCTGATGGGTCTTATACTTGCGGTCATTATCGGCCAGATAATAACAGCATTTGTATTTCCAACGCGTATCCCTTGGTGGTCTGCGGTTATTGCCATCGGTGTTTCTGCCGTCGTAGGCATCATGGCCGGGCTTTTTCCGGCATGGAAGGCCGCCCAGCTCGATCCAATTGAAGCATTGCGGGCGGATTGATATGAAATTTATTACCGGTCAATTTTACGAGAATCTCAAAATGGCTTTCGACACGCTGCGGTCGAACAAGCTGCGTTCGTTTTTGACTATTATCGGCGTGGTCGTCGGCGTAATAACCGTGATGCTTATCTCGTCGATCATCAGCGGCATCGGGCTGGCGGTCGAGGAACAGGTCAAGTCGTTCGGTACCCGTTCAATTTTTATTTATAAGCAGGAGATCGGGATCAGCCACGGACGACCGACACGTGAGGAACGGATGCGACCCGATCTTACGCTTGACGACGCACTTGCTCTTCGCCAGCTATCGGAGGTTGAAACGTCGGTGCCTTTTTTGGATGTGTCCAGCGGATTTTTTGGCAACGCGACGACCGTTACGGCAAAAGGTAAGCAAACACGGAATATTCGGTTGAGCGGAACGCTGCCCGAAATTGAAATTGCCGGCACCGAAATTCTTATTGAAGGCCGATGGTTTACACAATCAGAGAGCGACGCGAAACGAGATGTTTGTCTGATCGGTGATACGGTCAAGGACACGTTTTTTCCGTATGAATCGCCAATCGGCGAGACGCTTGAAATAAACGGACGCGAATTTACCATCATCGGCCACCTGCAAAAAAAGGAGCAGCTTTTTGGCGGCGGCGGTGGCAATAACGACGAAAGCAACACGATCTTTTTACCATTTCACGCGGCTTTGCGGATAAAGCCAAACGCGGATGACATATTTATCTTGGCTCTGGCCCGTGAGGGACGGCTTCAGGAGGCGCAGGATCAGATAGAGGATTTACTTAGAGTCAGGCGGCAGGTGAATTTTGGCGAAAAGAATAATTTTTCGACCGCGACGGCCGATAGCATTATTGACCAGTTTCAATCGATCACGGCGGGTGTTGCTCTGGCTATGATCGTCATTTCATCGATCGGCCTTATGATCGGCGGTATCGGCGTGATGAATATCATGCTTGTCTCGGTCACCGAACGAACGCGGGAGATCGGCATCAGAAAAGCGGTCGGTGCGAAAAAAAGTGATATCTTGCTTCAATTCCTGATCGAGGCAGGTACGCTGACCGGTTTTGGCGGGCTCGTTGGCTTGGCTATCGGCTGGGCTCTTACATTGTTAATCAGCCTTGTATTTCCGTCCTATGTACCCTGGTGGGCACCGGTCGGAGGCTTTTTTGCCAGCGTCGGTATCGGCGTGATCTTTGGCATTTGGCCGGCGTGGAAGGCCGCTCGGCTCGATCCGATCGAATCGCTGCGTTACGAATAGTCGAGCAAACCCGATTTTAAATGCTTTGTCTCAGCTCAAAAAACTCGGAAACAATACAGCCGTTATCAGGCCAAGCAGCACAGTCACCACAAAGACGGTAATGCTCGCGCTCCACGCGACCGTTCCCGTTACCCTTTCTCCGGTATTCTTTAGCCCGATCGCGTTAAGCCAGAGCCAATAGAACCCCAGAACGCTTAACGAACTCAAAAGTGTGTAGATTATCGGACTTTCGGACGGAGCAACCAAAAAATTGAGATTGTCCTGAATCAAAGACTGCTGGCCGAGAATCGGATGAACATCCGCCGGGTCTCTGACAAAGAGAATAATCGTATTCAAAACAAATCGAATAATGCTGACCGGCAGAGCCGCGTAAACCCCGGCCGAAAATGCCTGCCAGAAATTGATCTTTCCGCCCATCGCGAGCACAAACAGAAAAAAAACAAATGCAAGAACTGTAAAAAGAAACGTTAATCCGGCAAATCCCGAAACAGCGGCGCCGGCACGAGCTGCGGGATCACTATACTCTGCAATCGCTGCCGCACGCCCGCTCTCGATCCCCTCTTTTGCCGCTTCGTTCATTATCGGCATCTCGAGCGTCTTATCGATAGTAAAATTTGCAACGCGGTCGGGGCCCAGACGATAGTAGAACAGATTGAGATAGGTTGCCGACAGCACGGACATAACCAGGACCGCGGCCAGCCATCGCGGGTGACGGCGAAGATTCTTAAAAACATCGGCCGGAGCAAAAAATATATTGCCAAACATACTTGCCGTTGACATTTTTTCAGCTCCTTCATCATTGGGTTTGTCTATAAAGCTGAGGCCGATTATCAGACCGCCAAACAGGATCATGATAACGCCGGTTGACGTCAAACCCGGCACTGCACCCGTAATGCTCAAAAGTGCCACAGCCAGTCCGATGGCCGCAACGATGATTCCAGCTATAAGATTCATATTGTCCTCTCAGAAATTGGTTTTTGAAATCCAAAACAGACTACGGTTTGAATTTCGCGTTTGTTTCAATTATTCATCAACCCAAACCAACAGGCCGCTCGCTTTTCTACCGATTATCGTATGCTGAAAATCTTCTTACACAATTTAGGTTCGACTAATTTTTTTTTCGCTCAGACGCGGATGCAGGCTGCGAAGTGTCCTGGTGAAATCTCACGCAGTTCCGGCTCGACCGTCGAACATTCGTCGATTGCAATCGGGCAACGTGTCCGAAAACGACAGCCGGAAGGCGGATTTATGGGTGTCGGCACGTCGCCTTTTAACACAATCCGCTCACGTTTATGTTTTGGATCGGGTACGGGGATTGCCGACAAAAGTGCTTTGGTGTAGGGATGGATCGGCCGCTCGTACAACTCGCCGGCGTCGCAGATCTCGACGATCTTTCCAAGATACATTACGGCCACACGGTCGGAAATGTGTTCCACGACGGCCAATCCGTGCGAGATAAATAGATAGGTCAGACCAAATTCGTCCTGCAATTCCTGTAAAAGGTTTACGACCTGTGCCTGTACCGAAACATCGAGGGCCGACACCGGTTCATCGCAGATGATCAACTTCGGATTGAGTGCAAGCGCCCGAGCGATGCCGATACGCTGCCGCTGCCCGCCCGAGAATTCGTGCGGATAACGGTCGGCGTATTGCGGATCGAGGCCGACCTTTTGCAATAGATCGGCAACCCGTTCTTTCTGCTCCGCCTTGCTGTCGATGCTGTGAATTTTTAGCGGCTCCGACACAATTGACCGGATACTGAGCCGAGGATTCAGACTCGCATAAGGGTCCTGAAAAATTATCTGCATCTCGCGGCGAAGATTTTGCATTTCACGACGCGCAAGTCCGATTATATTTTTCCCCTCGAAGATGACTTCCCCGCTCGTCGGTTCGTGCAGACGCAAAAGGCATCGTCCCACCGTCGATTTACCGCACCCTGATTCACCCACCAAACCGAGCGTTTCCCCCGGGAAGATCTCAAATGAAACATCATCAACCGCCCGGACAACATCGTCGCTGTGATCGACAGGAAAATGCTTAACCAGGCGACGGACTTCGGCTATTGGTTTTTTTTGTATTTCGGATTCATTTATTGTCATCAAAATTCTTTCTCTGTCTCCAGGCCTTTAAACCATATTGTATTACGCGGGGTTTCTTATCCGCAAAATATTGCAGAATCGTAAATACATTTGCGAGACACTACACTAGCTTCCGAGAATTGCCACTAGCTTCAGCTAGTGGTTCAGTGTAAAAAATAACAGCGGCTTTAGCCGAACATTGGGCTAAAGCCCGGAATCTTTTTTGCAATCTTATCCCACTAGCTGAAGCTAGCGGCAATTCCGCAAAAATCCGGAGGCAAAGGAGGATTTGCCTGTATAGTTATTTGCAGGACACTACACTAGCTTCCGATTGCCACTAGCTTAAGCTTGTGGTTTAGTGTAAGAAATAACAGCGACTTGAGCCGAACATGGGGCAAAAGCCCGGAATCTTATATGCAATCTTATCCCACTAGCTGAAGCTAGTGGCAATTCTAAGATATCTTTGACGTCCGCGATGTAACTCCTCAAAATCCAGAGGCCAAAGGCCACCCACGATGAAATTTTACAAGGTTTTTGCTATATCGGCCATCAATGTTTTCTCCCTGGCGATATTGAATTTCTGTTTTTCATCATGCAGGACGCACCTCACTTTTATGCCCGCCGGCAAATCTGTCAAAGGTATTTCGCCCTCTGTGCAAATCTCCATTCGATGCCCGCATCTGGGTGCAAAATGGCATCCGTACGGCAGATCTGTAGGGCTGGGTACCGTTCCCTCGATTGTCTGAAGGCGAAAAGCTTTTGTCTCTCCGACGTCGGTTAATTTTGGTACTGACCTGAGCAGCCCCTGAGTATATGGATGTTTCGGATTCTCAAATAATTCATCTACGCCCGATTCTTCGACGATCTTTCCCGTGTACATGACGCAAACGCGGTCGGCGACCTCTGCGACAACCCCAAGATCGTGCGTTATCAGCATAACCGCGAGTTTACGCAAGCGGCGAAGTTCATCAAGTAGTTCGAGTATCTGTGCCTGAATTGTCACATCCAAAGCGGTCGTCGGCTCGTCCGCGATCAGCAAAAGCGGATCACACGCGAGGGCCATCGCGATCATAACGCGTTGCCGCATACCGCCCGAAAGCTGGTGCGGATAATCATTCACACGACGCTCCGGCGATGGTATCGAGACCTCTTTCATCGCCATGATCGCGGCGTTCCAAGCCTGTTTTTTATCGAGTTTGCGATGCAGGCGAAGAGACTCGGCGATCTGTTCGCCAACGGAAAATACAGGATTGAGCGAGGTCATCGGATCCTGAAAGATCATCGCAATGTCATTGCCGCGTAATTCGCGCAGCCGTTCATCGGTCGCTGTCGTCAATTCTTCGCCCTTAAATTTGACCGATCCACCCGCGATCTTTCCCGGCGGCGAGATTAAACGCATAATTGAAAGGGCCGTTATAGATTTACCGCAGCCCGATTCGCCCACGAGGCCAAGCAATTCCCCCTCGCGAATCGAGAAGCTGACGCCGTCAACGGCCTTGACCAACCCGGACCGTGTCGGAAATTGTGTTCTGAGATTTTTAACTTCAAGTAGATCGGTCATTTATTCGAGTATGAATGGCATATTCCAGGATACACTGAGTTTAACTTAACACGTTGCGCGATAAAAGTTTCCGTGTTTTATTCTTTTGTGTCTTAGCATGCAACTAAAAGCGTCGCTTTTTACTCCAATGAGTGTTATTATTTTATATGAATTTTAGTCGTTAAAAGGGTTAACCCGGGAGATCAAACATCTGTGAAGCAAACCAAAATTCGCCTTTGCACCCTCATCACAATTCTTTTCATTTCGTCTATGGTATTTGGCCAGGAAACAGATACTACTGCGAAAACCCTTCCTTCTTTGACCAAAGAATCATCTGTAAAAACCGCACCGGCTAAGCCGGTCACGGTGGAAATGATCCGGAATGATCTGAAAGAGGCTCTGTCTGTGATACAGGGCAATTATGCAGCGGACAAGCCGTTGGATTACAACGAGTTATTTAAATCTTCCATCGACACGATGCTCCATACCCTCGATCCGCATTCAAATTACTTCGACGCCAAAGAATTTGAGCAATTCAAGACGGATCAAAGCTCAAAATATTTTGGTATCGGTGCAACTATCGGAGACATGCGTGATATCGACGGTAAAATTATCGCAACCTATATCAAAGCAACCTTTGAAAACGCGCCGGCCAATCGCGGCGGGCTCCGTTACGGAGACAAGATCGTCGAGGTCAACGGGACAAATGTCCTGGGCAAGCCGTTCATTGAGGTGCGCAACTTCCTGCTTGGGCCAAAGGGGACAAAGGCCAAGCTGGTAGTCGAGCGTTCCGCTACCGGCCAACGCGAAACTATCGAGATCGTGCGTGACGCCGTGCCGCAGCCGTCGATCAGCGACATTTATATGATCCGTCCGGGTATTGGCTATATGGCGATGCGCGGCGGTTTTAATCAAACGACGTTTGGCGAATTCATCCAAGGTCTGCGTGAACTCAAAGCGGCCGGAATGCAGCAATTGGTCCTTGACCTCCGCGATAACGGCGGCGGCCTTGTAAGTCAGGCGTATCGTGTCGCAAACACTTTTTTGAATGACGGGCAGACCGTATTTACGCAAAAGGGGCGTATCGACGGCGTCAGCGAACGCTATCCGGCTCAAAACCGCTCGCCCGACCGCTCGCCCGTGGTCATTTTGGTCAACCGGAATAGTGCGTCGGCATCCGAGATTCTGGCCGGCGCCCTACAGGATCACGACCGGGCATTGATCGTCGGTGAAGATACTTTTGGTAAAGGCCTTGTCCAAAATCCGTTTCCGCTCGATCACGGCTCAATGCTGCTGTTGACCATTGCGAAGTACGAGACTCCGTCGGGAAGGCTCATTCAGCGTGATTACTCGAACGGCGAATTGTATAATTATTATACCGAGGGCGGTTCATTTCGCGATGAAGAGTCTGATGTTGAGGAGAAACCCAGAGGAGCCGCGAGCAAGACCGATACCGGCCGCACGGTTTACAGCGGCGGCGGAATTAACCCCGACATCATTGTAAAACCAAAAACGATTCCCATTGAGCGAAATCGCTTTCAGGCGAAGATCGTAAGCCCCATTTTTGCTTTTGCTCTGGATCTGACTGCCGGGAAGGTAAAGGGTTTTGAAGCCTACAAGGTTCAAAAACCGATCGTTTTTGAATACGACATCAAAGAAACGGATTTTCCCGTAAAACCGGCTGTATTTGCCGCGTTTAAAAAATTTGCGGCGGACAAGTATAATCTTGCACCTGCTCTGATCGACGGCGAACGTGAATTTGTCGAACGCATATTGCGTACCGAACTGGTGACCGCCGCCTATGGTTCACAAACCTCCAATCAGGTATTTAACGAGTACGACGACCAGCTTCTGAAGGCTATCGACCTGCTGCCGCAAGCAAGACAGCTCGCACTTCAGGGTGAAAGAGCCAGAACACCGACGCTAAAACCCAAAAATCCGGGAAATTAGACGGCAGGAAATCCTGGTCAAGTGGTTTTTATCTCAAAACGAGATCAGGAAAAGCAAAATATTTTGCATAGCTCCACGCCCTAAAGTGACGTGGCTATGTGCCGCTTCGCGGAAAGCCCATGAATGAGGCTGATTTTTCTCTCAAGAAACACTTTTAAATAACCACTTTCACTCATAACTGTCCACTGAAAAAAATTGAAAATTTTCATTTTAATTCAGTGAGTAGTGAAAAGTTACAAGTGAGTTTTTCAACGAATTCAAGCCGGAATGTACAAGTGTTTCTACGGCACGTTTTGCGGCAAAAAAGCCGATCACTTCGCTAACGCTTATTCCCGGTTTAATGGTATCAAAACATCCAACGAATCAGATAGTAGATCCCAACACCAAGCCCAATTAATACGGACAAGGCGGCCAGAATAATCCCTGCGACGACAAATTTAAATTTTTTATACCGATTCTCATCCGGCGGCGATAGCTGGTTCTGTGGAAAATAGGGTGGTGGACGATTTAGCATAACGATTGAGTTGTCATTTACAGTATGCCCTTTATGGGCCAAACTCTCAACTCCGTACGTTTCACTCTCGATTTTTAAGTTTCTGTGCAATAATATTTGCGAATCACGCATCTCAACACACAGTGAAATTTATGAAACGCATACTTTCGATTTTTGTTTTTGTGGCTTTGACGTCTCTTTTTGTCTCGGCCCAGTTGACGTTTACAGTTAATGATTTGCTCGCGGTAAAGCGGGTCGGCGACGCCCAACTATCACCGGACGGCAAAACTATCGCATTTACCGTCGGTGTAGTTAACAGGGACGCAAACCGCACGCTTACGCAGGTTTACACGGCCGGTATTGACGGCCAAAATCAGAGGCAGATAACAAATGGAACCTCATCGAGCAGCGGGCCGCGTTGGTCACCGGACGGTAAACTGATCGCGTTTACAACCGGCGGCCAGATATGGACGATGAAGCCCGATGGTGAAGACAAGCAGCAGATCACAAGGCTTTCGAGCGGGGCGGGCGGCCCCGTCTGGTCGCCTGACGGCAAATGGTTCGCGTTCGGCTCTGAAGTTTATCCGGAATGCGACTCCGACGAGTGCAATAAATCTGAGGATGAAAAGGCCGAGCAGAGCAAAGTTAAAGCGCACGTCACGGAACGCCTTTTATTCAAACACTGGGTCGAATGGCGCGACCGCAAGCGCGCTCATGTTTTTGTCGTTTCCAGCAGCGGCGGAGCGGCACGCGACCTGACGCCAGGCGATTTTGATTCGCCTCCTTATGCCGCATCGACAGGGGTCGATTACACCTTCTCGCCGGATAACAAAAGCATCGTCTATCTCAGAAATCCGGATAAGATCGAGGCCTTATCCACCAACAGCGATATCTATATTTCGCCGATTGACGGCGGAAACGCGAAGAATATCACGGCCGGAATGAATGGCTATGACGCTGCACCCGTTTACACGCCAGATGGTAAATATATGCTTTTCCGCTCGCAGGAAACAGCAAAATTTGAGGCCGATCGCTGGCGGATAATGCGTTACAATCCGCAGAGCGGCGAAATTGTGGAATTAACCCGAGGTTTTGACCTGCAAGCCGATGAAATGGTAGTGTCGCCGGATAGTAAAACAATATATTTTACGGCCGGTGCTCGCGGTAGAAGCCCGATTTTCTCAGTACCGGTCGAACCAGACTTCCGCCTGCGGATAGCGACACACGTAAAAAAAGTCGTCGATGGACCTTATGCCGGTAATTTAAATATTTCGGGAGACGGCAAAACGCTTGTATTTACGTCGAGCTCGCTCGCAGCGCCGACGGAAATCATGCGTGCAAATTCCGATGGCTCCGGTGTTTCGGCTGTAACTGCGATTAATAATTCGGCGCTTCTCCCGTTCGGGTTGCAAAAGCCTGAGGAAACGGAGTGGACGGGAGCTGGAGGTCAAAAAATTCACGGATTTCTGCTGAAGCCCGCAAGATTTGAACCCTCAAAAAAATATCCGATGATCGTTCTCATCCACGGCGGCCCGCAAGGCGCCTGGAACGACAATTGGGGCTATCGCTGGAATCCGCAGATCTTTGCCAATCAGGGTTATGTCGTGTTTATGCCAAATCCCAGAGGTTCGACAGGGTACGGGCAGAAATTTGTAAATGACGTTTCGGCTGATTGGGGCGGAAAGGCTTACACCGACATCATGAACGGCGTCGCCGACGCTGCTGACAGGCCGTTTATCGATAAGGCCCGCATCGGTGCGGCTGGTGCAAGTTATGGCGGTTATATGGTCGATTGGATTCTCGGGCATAACAACGACCCAAGATTCAAATTTGCAGCCCTCGTCTCGCATGCCGGTGTTTATAATCTTGAAAGTATGGCCACATCTACCGAGGAATTGTGGTTTGTAAATTGGGAATTTAAAGGGATGCCCTGGGAAAACGCTGTCCATTACGACCGTTGGTCACCAAATAAATTTGCTAAGGATTTTGCAACGCCAACCCTCGTTACCGCCGGAGAATTGGATTATCGTGTGCCCGTCGATCAGAGTTTACAGCTATTCACGACGCTGCAGGTAAAGGGCGTCGATTCAAAACTTATAATTTTTCCGGACGAGGGGCATTGGATACAGAAACCGCAAAATTCCGAGTTTTGGTACAACAATGTAATGGATTGGTTTAAGAGATATCTAAAACCCTAAATCCGGTGAGTGCAGTTGGCATTTTATTGCTATTTTTTTGGGTGCGATGCTGCAAAATGTTTTTTTTTGCATACGCCTGGCCGTATTGCTCCGGCAAACATTTGAGGCGTGTCAATTACATTTTGGAGCTAAAGAACAGAATATTTATGAAATTTACCAGATGTAAATTCGCTTTGATTTTGTGTGTGCTTATTATCGCTGCCGCATTGCCGGCGGTTTCACAGACCACCGGCACAGGCTTCAACCGTCCGCAGACATTTGATGCACAGCATTACATCATTCGGGCAAGTTTCGACCGCGTAAAAAATAAAGTTTTTGGTGACGCCACGGTTTCGCTAAAACCGCTAAAGGACGATTTCCGCATTGTCGAACTAGACGCCGTTGACCTCACTTTTGAATCGGTTAGACTCGAACCGTCGGGAGCTGCACTACAATACAGGTCTAGCGGCGGTAAGATCGCTGTCACGCTGGATAAGGCTTACGGCCCCGGTGATTTGATCGCTCTGCGACTGAAATATGAGGCCTCTCCAAAAAAAGGCGTCTATTTCGTCGACGCCAAAAACAGGTCGCAAGCGGCTCAGCATTCTTCACAAATATGGACTCAGGGTGAGCCGGACGAGGCAAGACACTGGTTTCCGTCGTTTGACTTTCCGAGTGATAAGGCGACGACCGAGCAGTATCTGACCGTTGCCGGGGACGACACGGTTATCGGTAACGGTGAATTTATCGGCAAAACTGACAATGCTGACTCGACCGTTACCTGGCACTATAAAATGCCGGTGCCGCATTCGACATACCTTGTTTCCTTTGTCATCGGCGAATACGTAAAGATCGAGGACAGGCATAAAAACATTCCGCTTGCTTTTTATGTGTATCCCGGGAAAGAAGCCACGGCAAAAAATGCGTTTGGCGAAACACGGAGAATGATGGCCGATTTTGAGGAATTGACGGGTGTCGCGTTTCCGTATAATAAATACGACCAAACGATCGTTGCAAATTTTCAATTTGGCGGAATGGAAAATATTACGGCGACCACAATGGCCGATACCGAGATATTTTTTGCCGATTTTGCTTTTGCAAAAGGTGCTGTGAACGACCTTGTGGCCCACGAACTCGCACATTCATGGTTTGGCAATCTCGTGACATGCCGCAACTGGGCCGAACTTTGGCTGAATGAGGGCTTTGCAACCTTTATGGAAGCGGCCTATCGCGAAAAAGCTTTTGGCCGCGGCGACTATTTGCGAAAGATCCGTCTCGACGCCGCCGAATTTTTGGTTGACGACAGCATCAACCGAAAACGCCACGCCTTATACAATCAGCGGGCGGGCAACGTCAATTCGCTATTTGATAACGCGGCAACCACATATAAAAAAGGCGGCGTTGTTATTCATACGCTTCGCGAACAGGTGGGAAGCGGAGCCTTTTGGAAAGGTGTAAATATTTATCTAAACCGGCATAAATTTGGTAGTGTCGAATCCAAAGATCTGAGAAATGCGATGGAAGAAGCATCAGGACAGGACCTTGGATGGTTCTTTGACCAATGGGTTTACGCGGGCGGTGCTCCGAGTCTGGATGTAAAGCAGACATACAGCCCGCGTTCAAAGACATTAACCATAACATTCTCACAGATACAGGCGAAGGATTCGATAACGCCGTCCGTGTTTCGTCTGCCGTTGGATATTACCGTAGAGACGCGGTCGGGAGAATCAGATCATAAGGTTGATATCACAAAGCGTGTCCAATCATTTTCATTCAAAACAGACGCAAGGCCGACCTCGCTGACCATCGACAAACAAGAAAGAATTCCGTTAAAAAAAGTCAAAGTAAGGCCGATTGCGTTACTGAAGTAAAAAAAAATCCCGCCAATTGCCTGGCGGGATTTTTCCCTTTGAGAAGACTGGATGTCATCCATAAACATTGAAAGATCAGAGCGGGAAGCACATCAAAAATTGCGCCGTTACGGCTTAACCCTTACTGTAACTTCTTTGCCACACCTACGAGGTTAGCTGCCGGGCTAGGAACGAAAGATTATCCCTGCGTCTGTAAGCAAAAACGCTTCGCCCCGTTTTAGCGGTGATCTGCTAAAAATTGGTTCCCCCGCGACGTCTCGATCGAGACGCCTTCGGTGATTAACTTTTCAACATTAAAATGATAGCATCAAAAACACTACCACTTCAATAGCTGAGACGCATCAAACTCGAAAAAGGTTGGCAAAAGCAAATTTATTTTTTAGATTTTTTTCCAGAGCGGTTACGGATTGGATGGAGGCGGATTGCCCAAACTTTCCTATAACTTTCACATCACCTGGCAGGATAAAATTGATACAAGAGCAGATATACGATAACACCGGTTACGGACACGTAAAGCCAAATTGGAAAAACCAGCCGCGCCAGTTTTTTATGCGATTCGTAGTTTCCCTTCAAAGCCCGCCGAAGGGTCATTATCACAAACGGAAAGATCGCGACGGCAAGAATAGTGTGAGACGTTAAGATCGTGAAATACACCGGTCGGATCAATCCCTGGCCGGTAAAACGTGTTGGCCCCAGTCCGAAGTAGTAGGTACGAAGAGCGTGATGAGTGAGATAACAGAGAAGAAATAACGCAGAAACGGAGCTTGCGGCGAGCATGCAAAAACGGTGCTCCGCAATACGACGTTTCATAATAAAATAAAAACCTGTAACCAGAAAAAGACCGCTTAGAGCGTTAAGGCCGGCATTAATGTGCGGGAAAATGTGTAAAAAATCCATTTACTTCCAGAAACCGAGCATCAAAAACAGGGCCAGCCAAATAATTCCCATAAAATGCCAATACCAGCCGACGACCATTGCTATCGTTCGGCGTCTGGATACCTCGTCCGGATTCTCCGTCGGGTTTAACGATTTAAGCAATACCGAGCCAAGAGCGATAATACCGCCAAAAACATGCGCGGCATGGACGGCGGTCAAAATGTAGAAAAATCCGGCGTACGGATTTCCCCGCATATAAAAGCCGCGCGAATTTAGTGCGACCCAGGCTAACAACTGCGATGAAATAAAAGCGGCACCAAAAACGGTCGTTGCGATGAACCATTTTTTTGCGTTGGGCTGGTCGTTGCGATCGACCGCCTTTTTGCCAAGATGATAGACAACGCTGCTGATAAAAATGAGCGCCGTGCTTATCCAAACGGGAATCGGCAAATCAAAAGGCTTCCACTCGGCTGCATTATTGGCAGCAATCACAATATACGCGGCGATCAGGCCGCCGAATGTCATCAGAACGACGAGCAGGAGAAAACCAGTGAAAATGCGGGATTTGTCCGGCACGAATGGCTCGATACGGAGCGAATCGTTATCGTCCGATCTATCGCTTCCGCCGCCGCCGGGATTTTTTCCGCCGCGGCCGCCTCCCGTTGGGAAACCGCCTGTCAGACCCGGCCGCTTTCGCTCAGGCTTATTCAAATCGTCTATAATATCGGCCGTTCCCGTTTTCATTGCTCTAAATCTTATTCGCAACCATCAAAATAAACAGTAAAGGAAGATAAATGACCGATACTAATAAAAGCCGGCTCGCCTTTTCTTTGGTTTTTGCTCGGGCAGCCCTGATGCTCGCCCAGAGAAACCAAATACCCAGAATACTGGCACCGGCTAAAAATATAGCCCCCGAAATTCCCAAAAAGAACGGAGCGAGGCTGACCGGAAAGAGCATGATCGCAAACATTACGATCTGCCGGGCCGTGATTTTGCCTTCCGGCTCAACAACCGGAAGCATTAAAATCCCGGCTTTCGCGTACTCCTCGCGATACATCCACGCAATAGCAAAGAAATGCGGGAATTGCCACAGAAACTGCATCGCAAATAACGCCCACGCCCCAAGCGTGACGTCGTTGGCCGCCGCGGTCCAGCCCATCAGAGGCGGCAAAGCTCCAGGCAAAGCACCGATGGCGGTCGAAGCCGACGTCCGCGTTTTAAGCGGCGTATAGACCAAAACATAACCGACAATTACGACCAAACCCAGGATCGCGGTCAGTGCGTTAACGACAACGAACAAATATACTTCAGCCGCCGTACAAAGCAACAGCCCAAAAATCAAAGCCTCGGTGCCGGTAACGCGCTTTGTCGGCAGCGGCCTGGTTGCCGTTCGATCCATTAGTTGATCGGTCTCACGTTCCCAATACTGATTAAGCGTCGCTACGCCGAGTGCGAGCAGGGTTATCGCGATCATCGAATTTGCAAAAAGCACCGTGTCGAACGTCCCCACAGAGCCGAGATAAAACCCGGCTGCCGATGTCAGAACAAGCATAAATGCTATCCGCGGTTTTGTTAGTTCGACAAACGCAGAGACCTTTTCACGCAGTCCGGTTACTTTTGGTTCGATAATTTCAGCGGCAATTGTATCCATACTAAAAATCAATCAAGAAAAACATAGAGCAAGAATAACGTCAAATAATCGGATTTTCAAATTCGACGGCATAATCGAGTTTGCTTTTTACAACAAGCTAAACTAATTTTTTTGCAGGTGACAAACGCGGGCAGCCTAAGTTATCCTTGTGTATTATAGATGACAGCCGCCGAGGAAACCATTAAATCACGTCCTGCGACCGCGAAACATTCGGCTCCGGTTTTAAACCGTGCTCTGGATTTTTTGAGTTCGGTGCGTTTTGGCGTCGTTCAGCTCTGTATTCTGGTCGTGCTTGCAATGGCCGGAATGCTTGTTTTGCAACAGAACGTACAGGGCTTTGATGCGTATTACGTTTCTTTGACACCCGCAGAAAAGCTCGTCTTTGGCCGTCTGGGCCTGTTTGATATCTATCATAGCTGGTATTTTAACCTGATCCTATTGACGCTTTCGCTAAACATTATTCTCGCCTCAATCGACCGGTTCCCTTCTGCCTGGAGCTATATCAGCGACCCGAAAATCAGAGCGACCAGAGATTGGCTTTTGTCTCAGAAAGATAGTGCGGTTATCGATTATGCCGGTTTGAGTGAAACGGAGGCAGCAAAAAGGATAAAGGCACTTTTTGAGTCCAATGGACTGAAATCAACCATTACCGAAACTGAGAATTTGGAATATGGCGTGGACAGCGAGGGCAGAAAGGACTTTTCAGTTCTAACCAACAAAACGAAGACCATTGTATTCGGACAGAGCGGCAGCATTAACCGGCTCGGTGCGTATATTGTCCACGTCGCGCTGCTGACCCTGTTTCTCGGGCATTTTGTCGCGCTTCAAACCGGTTTTGACGCGGATGTAAGAATGATTCCGGGAGCGACAACCGATGAAATTCAACTCATACAGTTCAATCTCGATAAAAAAGAAAAATTTAACGTAAAACTTCCGTTTTCGATGGAGTGTACTGACATACAGCAGCGCCTAATAGATCAAAACGGCTCGATCGACGTTAATAATACCCTCGATTGGCGGACGCAGCTAAAGATTACTGATCCGGAATATGGTGAACTTATCGCCGACGCAAGCTTGAACAGCCCTTTGAGCTATCGCGGTTATCGTTTTTTTCAGGCTCAGACCATACCCGTCGGCAATGCTCGGACAATAACCCTTGACCTGACGCCGCAGGACGGCGGCGAAGCGATCCGTGTAAATATCCACCGAAACGGAAGCACAAAACTTGCGGACGGCACCGATGTTGAATATGCCGAATTTCTGCCCGATTTCACCTTCGGGCCGGATGGCAAGCCGGATACAAAAAGTGGTGATTATAATAACCCTGTCGCGGTTTTGAACGTAACACCGCCGCAGGGCGAACGTACCCGCGTTTTCGCTTTTTCACAGAAACTGGCTGATAATATGCCTGTGGGTGCTGCGAAAGCCGGTTACAAATGGCGGCTGGCCGAATTTGAAAAAGCACCGCTTGCTCACGTACTTTCGATAAAATACGATCCTTTCGACGCAGCCTTTGTCGCCTGGTATTTTGGCGGTTTCGGATTGGTCGGAGCGTTGATGTTTGTATTTTTCTTTTCGCACAAACGTGTTTGGGCACATATCGAGAAACTTGAAGACGGCACGACCGAGATAGTTTTGGCGGGCGACGTTAACAGAAATCAACTCGCATTTGGCGACAAATTTAAAAAGATCGCCGACGAACTCAGAGGCGGTCGGCGTTAGAGAGGCATTTATTATGGAAGAACTGGACAGACTTGAAAACCACTCGTCATGGAAATCGTATATGCCGACAATTTTGGTTATCGTCGGTGCCTTTGTAATGCTTGGCCTCAGACTACAGATCGGTAGCACATTTGTGTCTGACGGTGCGTTTATGATGCTGGCGCTGGCGTGTTATATTCTGGCCGCTTTGTTCCACTTGACCAATCTCTATGCGCCATCTGTAATGGCTGAAAAGATTGGTTTTTTTACCGCCGCTCTGGGTGTATTTTTTAATCTTTCGAGTTGGCTCGTCCGCTGGGTTTCGGCCTATGACCACGAGATATCGGTAATGCGTGCGAGTGGAAATATGGAGACTCCGTGGCTCTTTCGGTACATTCCGTTTGCAAATTTATACGACCTCAGCCTGGCCTTCGCTTTTGGAGCCGGTATTGCGACGCTTCTGTTTTCTCAGCGTAAGAGCTTTAGGGTACTCAGCGCGTTTACGCTGCCTCTTGCGGCTTTGATTCTGACCTTGGCGCGTTTTATCGGAAACGAGTTTATTGATCTGCCGCCGGTTCTGGATTCGTATTGGCGGCCGATCCATGTCGGAGACGCAAGTCTGAGCTACGGCGTTGCGCTCGTTTGTTTTGGCGTGGCGATAATGTATCTGCTCAAAGACGGCGTAAAGGTCGAGGCGATGGCCGTCTGGTCCAGCATCTTTGGCATCTCTGTGCTGGCAACTGTCAGCAAGTTTTCGGTTTTTACAGAATTTGTATATAGAGCCGGTCTCTTTATTCCAAACGAGGTGGGCAAAAAGCCTTTCTCGGCACCCTTTCGGCTCGAGGTTCCCTACGTCGGCCCCGCTCTCGCGATTTCAGGCTTTCTCCTTGCCGGAGCGATCGTCGCCTTTTTGATTTATCTTTACCAACATAACGGCAAGGCAAAAACTTTCGGACATTATTTTCTAAGGCTCGCTCTTGTTACGCAGATCGTTTCAATCGCCTTATTAGTCATCGGAATTGGGGATAATACAAATGTCGAGTCGAGGCTGCGAGAGCAGTTGGCTGAAAACAGCGGCCAATATATCACCGCTGGTATGGCAATGGCCGAGAATCAACAGCTCAGCGTCGCGGAATTGACACAGATGACGCCCCGACAGCACGAGCAGATGGGACGCTCTTATGTGCAGGCAAACGGCAGGCGGATGTTTATGAGCCTGAACACAAACCCTGTCGAGTTCGCCGCTCTGATCACCGCTTTGGTGGCGACGCTGTTTGTTATATTTTTTAGTTTCCGGACGGAGAAACTTCGTGAACGCCTGCCAAGCCTCGAATCGCTTGACAGTCTGATGTATAAAACCGCGTGTCTCGCCTTTGCCGGTCTCGCTATGCTCCTCATAACCGGGGCTATTTGGGCAAATGAATCGTGGGGCAGGCCGTGGGGATTTGATTCCAAGGAAACAGGGGCCCTGATCGCGTGGCTGACATATGCCGCATTTCTTCACAGCCGCATCTCCCGCGGATGGAAAGGACGAAGCTCAGCCTATTTTGCAATAGTCGGGTTTTTGCTTGTGATTTTTACCTATCTGGGCGTGAGCTATCTGCTTAAGGGATTGCACAGTTACGCATAGGAATTTGTCAGGCATTTTTACTGTATTGTCACTTTTTCGACGTCGAGCAAAGAGTGACGGGTTGCCTTTCCACCCTTGGCAATGACGACCAGCACGCCTTTAATTACGCTAAACCTTGACACCTCAGTCATCGGCCGTTCGATGACGCTGCCGTCTTTTAACTGAATAATCAAACGAATACCTGCAAGCGGGTCCGGCTTTTTTCCCCTGGCGGCAACGGGCTTACCACCTTTGGACCGGGCGGTTATTGATTTTGAGTCTGCCTCGACAGGTTTGGCGGCAGGAACTTTCGGAGCCGCTTCAACTGGCGTCTTAGGCAGATTATCCTCGACAACGACAACCATCTTTGTTTCCGTCTTGTCAATGTCAGGTTTTGCGGGTTTTTCATTTTCGTCATCGGCAATAGGTTGCTTAACTGGTTCGACCGTGCGGATTGCTTCCGCAGTTTTTATCGGCGGCAGAGGTTTAGGGCGAGCCCCGATGATCGTACCGACAGAATTTACACGTCGTGGTTCGCTGTTTTCCGAAGTTTCGATGGATGGAGCTTCATTTGATTTCACCCCGGTAACGGCAACAAAACTCCCTGCAAATTTGATGCGAAACGTCGCCTGATTGTCGTTCGGAGTGCGTCCCTGGACACGCAAAATCAGCCGCTCGCTTTTGCGAAGATATATCAAACGTCCCGTTTCGCCGTCCGGAGCATCGGCATAGATCACCATTTTTGTGAGCGGACGCAGCGAATCTTGTAAGTAAACGTCGATATCGCCGCTAAAATTCCTGGATACGACATTGATAAAAATATCGCCCTGTCCGCCGTCAAATACGTAATAATAAGAGGTCAGACGCGAATCGCCGACGTCTCGGGCCCGTATCGTTCCATCGATCTCATTTGTCGTAACCGGTGTCGGGAAATTTTGATCTCTCGACTGTCCCAACGCGGAAAAAGACAGAACAGAGACACAAAACGTCAACGCTGCGAGTGTTAATGTAATCTTATTAAAACTTTTCACTTTACAATCTATCAAGAAAAGCTTGTCATGTTGCATATTTCTTAAACAAGCTTTTTTTTGAGATGGATCAGCCGCGAAGTTTCAGAATATCCGAGCTTTTCATGGGCCAACTGGCTGACCACATTATTTATCTCAGCGTCGGAGGCCATTTCGGTACAGCCTTTCTGCCGGGCCCAGTCCTCAGCCAAGGCAACCAAACCGCCGCCTATGCCCAGCCGCCGGTAGTTTTCCTCGACAAACCAGCCCTCCAGATAACCGACATTATCCGTAACGCAGTCCTCGACGTGCGAACGAATGCTGGCCTCGAGAAAACCCGCAAGCAGATCGCCTTTAATTTCGGCGACCGCCACAAACTGAGTATCGGAATGCTGATATATATCCACCATCTCGGCTCTGTGATCGTTCTCGCTCGATTCATCCCAAAGCATGAGCCGTAGCCGAAGCCATTCCGCGAGATCGCTTTCCGAAAGCGCCCGAACCGTAAATTCTTTCTTTGCCATCGAAAACCGATTTTACCAGTCTTCACGATTCATAACAACATTTTTTAGAATACAAAAAAGCCGGACATAGTTGTCCGGCCTTGCTGCGGATTGGATAAAGTATCGTTAAACACCGGCTTTTGCGGCCGATGTTTTTGCCTGTAATACCTCTAAAGCTTTCTTTAACTGAATATCCTCGGTTGATTTTGGCTGAACCGGTTTTGGCGTCGGTGTTGGCGAGGCGACTGGTTCGGGGTTTAAAGGATCGTCCGGGTCGGGGAGATTTTCCACAACTTCCAGACGCGCGGGCGTTTCGGGCCGTTTGACCTCTATCGATGGTTTTACGCCATTTGTCGCACGGTCTTCGCCAAGAAAAGGAGTTCCGGCGGGTGACGCCCATTTCGCAACCGTCAGAAGATATGCCCCGCCGCTTGAGAGCGGGAAAAGTTTTTGATCCGTGCCGGCTCCAAAACTACGTTCGCCTATAACTTCGCCGCGTTTTCTGTCCAAAACTGCCGCAGCGACCGCTTCAGCCGCTCCCGCCGTGCCGAGATCAATTAAAACCGCAAGGTCTCCGTCAAAGGCGGCCTTTGCTGCGTCAGCGGTCAAGGTATTTTGCACCCTGCTTTCACGTCCAATAACTTTTGCGAGATCACCTTCCTTAATAAAAAGATTGGCGACAGCGGCCCCTTCGGCCAGGCTTCCGGCCGATACTCCCCGAAGATCGAGTACTATTTTCTGAACGCCCTGTTTTGACAGATTTGATAAATTGGCACGGACGTCGGCGGCCACGCCGTCTTCGAGACTGTAAAGTTTAATAACGCCGATTTTACCGGTTTCAACACGTGCTTCGACTTTTGGAACGGCGTAAGTGCCACGCGTGACCTTTATCGTCTGCGCTTTTTCACCAGAGCGAAGAATACGAAGATCGACCGTTGTCCCGGCGTCGCCAACAATCAGCTGTCTTGCGTCATAAAGCGAAATATCCCTTGTCGCCTTATTATCAACATATTCGACAACATCCCCCGATTTGAGTCCGGCTTTGTCCGCCGGCGAGCCTTTAACGGTTGAGATGATGTAAAGATAACCTGAGATTTGAGAAAACTCCGCACCGATACCCGTTTTCGCCGAAATTCGATTGGCTTCATACGCTTTAACCTGTTCGGGAGTTAAATAGGATGAATAGGGATCAAGGCCGCCCGCAAGACCGCGAAGAGCGCCGAGACGAACTTTTTCCATATTAGGGTCGTCAACATAGTCGTTCTGAATATGTTGCAGGACCGATTCGACGATCCGAAGCTGTGCCGTAGCGTCATTCACCGGCTGTTGAGCGGACGTCGTTAAAAGATTGCCGACGAGCGGAAGTCCGCCAACAACTGCGTAAACGGCTATAACACCCGAAACAGCGAGAATCCAAAGTTTTCCACGAAATGACATTGTTATACCTCTAATGAAAATTCTATCCGTATCTGATACGTTCTATAATGATAATTTGTTTTTTAATTCAGCAGCCTGAACATTTACAAAGACTTTTCCGATCGGCTGCTGAGATTATACCGGTGCAACAAAAAGAAACAACCAATCCGGCCGCTTTTACAGATGTTTTTGACCTGCCGGCGGGCGGGCGCATCATGGCCGTCGATCCCGGTATGAAACGCTGCGGCGTCGCCATTAGCGATGAACTGCGAATCATCACACGTCCACTCGCGATGATCAAACGCACAAGCTGGAAAAAGCTGCTTTCAAATATCAAACAAATCGTCTCCGAATATGATGCCAAAGCACTTGTAATAGGTTTGCCGCTCGAATCGGACGGCTCAGAAAGCCAAATGTCCGCCGAAGCCCGCCGTTTGGCTCGAAAATTTTCGCTGTCGCTCGACATTCCCATTTATCTCCAGGACGAGCGTGTTACGACCTATGAAGCCAAATCGCGTCTTTGGCAGCAAGGATTGACCATAGCCGAGACGAAAATGCTGGCCGACAGCACTGCTGCCTCGATAATACTTGCCGATTTTCTTGATCGCGTCAGATTACGATGAATTTTCGCACTAAGAAATTCATTAAAACATGACGGCAAACCGCTTCGAGCAAACAGAAAATTTCTATTTCGGTAAAAGAACGAGAACGGGTCGGGCCGCTTTTTCTACGGCGGCTTTTGAAAAAGGAAATATCTCAGGCGTGCCTGTTCTCCATGCTTCGAACTGGTCCTTAAAATTAGGCGAACGCGGGTCACCGCTCTGCCCGAGTGGGATAACGTGGCGTGTTGCATCCCAATTTCCGGGGCTCGCGATGTGACGCATCGAGACAAACGAACCAAGATTAGGCGTCTGCCCACTGCCTTCGATTGGAACCGACGGGGCAGCGAACTGCGCCCCGATCAGCGGCGCAGATGCGAGCGGATGATTAAAATTTGATTTCCAAATGCGGCCCCAAACCCATTTTGCATCGTCCGCACCGAGCCGGGTTGAGGCGGCAAAAGAAGCCCTTGAAATTACATCACAAGCCTTAAACAAATCTGCGTAACTCGAAAAACCAGAGGGCAGCCACCTGGGAACACTGCCCGAAAAGGCAAAATCAACTATCCTTTCGCGGATAATGTAGGACGGAACAGGTTTGTTGTCCGCAGCGATCCTATCGGCAACACAAACGCGAATCTCATTGGCGATCACCGCTCCGCGCGAATCCGCAGTCATTCGGCCATCCCATGATTTCAGCACGTCAAGAGTTTCGGGCGAGGCCGCGCCGAGCTTTACAATTTCGCCCGCGAGACGGGCGAGAGGGATGTTGTACGAATCATGCTGTGCGTCGCGAACGTCATCCATTGTGATCTTTGTTTTGCTTTCCAAAATATTTACAATGCGTCTGGCCCGCCAAGGGGGCGCGGCGTCGCGTGACATTTGCGTATATTTGTAGGAGCTACCGACAATCCTTTGATTTGCCGTAACGATCAGGCCGGACGGCGGATTGTAAAGATTTGGCAATTCTTCAAAAGGTATTGTCCCGATCCAATCACCATCGGTGGTCGAGCCGTCATATGGCACCGAACCATCGCCGATGCGTCTAATCGGTATTTTACTGGCCGCGTACCACCCTATATTGCCCTTGACGTCGGCATAAACAAAATTTTGTGCGGCACCGCCGTATTTCTTTAAAGCGGTCTTGAATTCGTCCCAATTCTGCGACCGGTTCCATTGATAAAAGGTTTCAAATTCGTTATTTCGAGGGTCGAACGCTGTCCATTTCAAAGAATATTTCTTCCCGTCCTGTTCGAGAATGACCGGGCCGTTGCGTGTCTCCGTTATGTCAAATTCCAATTTCTCGGTCGCCGGACTGAGCGGATTAGGCCGGAAATTTATTGTTTCCTTTCGAACGGCGGGAGCCTGCCAACCGTTCGGCGTTTTGTACTCTCCTTTCTCGTTAACGGTTTCTAGGTAAATATCCTGGACGTCTGGGCCGACATTTGTCGCTCCCCACGCGATATTTTCATTATGTCCGAGAATAATGCCGGGCACACCCGGAAATGTAACACCAGACACCCGCATATCCGGCGTCGAAAGATGTGCCATATACCAAATGCCGGGCGCCGTCGCCGCCAGATGCGGATCGTTTGCAAGTATCGGCTTGCCGTCGTTCGTTCGCTTGCCGGAGATTACCCAATTATTGCTGGCTGCTAATTCCTCCGCGTAAAAGCCTATGCGTTCGAGCGATCCGCGTCTCACGTCGTCAGCCTGTTTGGCGGCCGCAAGAAGAGAGGGCGTAATCTCAACTCCGCTTTTCGGAGCCGCGGCCATTGCTTTCGTATCGGTTCCAAACAACACAACGTCAAACGGCGTGACCTGATCTGTAAGATCGGCAAGCTTTTCTTTTGGCAATTTTTGAAGCGACGCCCGCAGCAGATCGTTTCGCCAGGTCGAACTAAGGGCGTCGGACAAAATCTTGCCGACAACGATCGTGTCCGCGGCACGCCAATCGCGCGGCTTATACTGCAAAATCCGAAATTCGATCGGCAAACTATTCGTGTCGAGCGTTGCGATATAGGCATTCACGCCTTTTGCATAACTATTCAGAGCCGCTCTTAATTGAGGGCTGAGATATTGCAGGCTTTCGTCTGCCACCTTTGCAAAGTTAAAACGCCGCCAGCGTTTATCTTCCTCGATCACGGAACGTCCAAAAATCTCAGCCGTTTCGCCCCGGGCTACGCGCCGCAAAAGATCCATTTGCCACAGCCGGTCGCCAGCCGTCGCATAACCCTGAGCAAAATAGAGGTCGGCGTCATTTTTCGCTTCGATGTAAGGAATACTGCGGGCGTCTCGGCGAATCGTCACCCTTGAAGTAATCCCAGATATTTGCAAATCTGCAGCCGTAGAGGCTTGTTGAAAAGAACTCTGGGTAAATATGCCGATCAAAAAAATGATGATGTAGATATTCATTTTCATACGTGTTGAGAGCAAATGATTAATCTGTTGGCTCTTGTTAGGATTTTACGTTAAACTTTTCAGGAATTCTAATCAGTTTAACCGGAGGCTCTGCGTGACCCAACTTAAACTTAGTCTAATCTACGCCGCTATCATTATTTTTACCTCGGGCTGTAGTGAAACGAGCACAACAAACAGTTTCCCGACAAATGCCGAAGTTACATCGACCCCGGTGCAATCTAAATCATCGGAACTGCGGGCGTCTATGCCAATAGATATCTACGCCGAAAATTGCATTATCTGTCATAAAGACAGCGGAAAAGGCGGTAAGGTTACGATCGAAGGCGAAACAATAAACGCCGACGACCTGACCGCCCTCAAAATTAAAAATATGACAGATGAAAAACTCATCGGCTACGTAACCAACGGCGTCCCCGATGAAGGTATGCCCGCTTTTAAGGACAAACTCTCAGAATCCGAAATAAAATCCGTCGTCGGTCACGTAAGAGCCCTGCAAGCCAAATAAAGAGCCGAAACTGTCAAATTTGCAAATGAATAACGAAAAATCTAAAATCTAAAGCAGCACGCACCCGTAGCTCAGCTGGATAGAGTATCTGACTTCGAATCAGAGGGTCGCAAGTTCGAATCTTGCCGGGTGTATTCCTTTAACATCAACAAATACAACACTTTACAAAACGAAAAGGGCAAGCATTTTAGCTTGCCTTTCTTGCGAATGGCGCCTATACAGCGCCAACTTTGAAAATGCGGGCGATTTTCAAGTTCCAAACATCAATTTTTCGATGCGTGTTGTTGCGTCCAACTGCATATTTGGAAGGACGTGAGAATAAGTGTCCAGCGTCAAAACAATTTTGGCGGTCAAGTATTTATCGGCATCTTTCTTTTTCCCGTGAATTGTCTTTGTGAAATACCTGCGTTTGCCGTCAGCTTCGCGTCCGAGAAAGATTCTCACATACCAGGTATCTTCGATAAATGAACCGTCTTTGCGTTTCGGTTTTATGATTTGTCCAGCCATTGTTTTCCTCCTTTTTGTTCCGAATGAATTATTTATAATTCTATCGCATACGATATTTTTATGCAAGTTAAAACTATCACTTGCGATATTATTATTTTGCAGTTATAGTCAGACATTATGAATCTTTTAAGCACAAAACAAGCGGCTGAAAAGTTGAATGTTTCGCCGATTAGGGTTCGTCAACTTATTCACGAAGGAAAACTGAAAGCCCAGCTAGTCGGTCGTGATTACGTAATCGAAGATGCTTCACTTAAACGTGTCGAAACATACGGAAAGCCCGGCAGACCTCCGAAAGTCGAAAACGGCAGTCAAGAAAACGTCAAGGAAAGGCCATTCAAGACGATTTTTGATGTTGTTCCCGAATTGGCGGGTAAATACGATTCTGGTTTAGGTGATTTATCAATAAATAAAAAATACCTGGAAGGCCTAGGACGTGATAAAACGATCAATCGCTGATACAGGCATTATTATAGCCTTTTTGGATAAAAGGGATTCGTGGCACGAATGGACAAATGAGCAGATGCGAAATTTGTCCGTTCCTTTTTTGACCTGCGAAGCGGTTATCACAGAGGCTTGTTTTCTAGCGCGTCATTTGCCTGACGGAAAACAAGACGTTATAAAAATGGTTTCGAGCGGTGTTTTGAAAATTTATTTCTCTTTGCCAAATGAAATTGAAACTGTCGAAAAATTGATGAAAAAATATGCCAATGTTCCAATGGATTTTGCCGATGCCTGTCTTGTCCGAATGAGTGAATTGATCGAAAATTCGGTTGTTTTCACGGTTGATTCAGATTTTCTGATTTACCGCAAACACGGTAAAAAACAAGTTCCTTTGATTTATCCTGCTTGATGTTTGATTCACGTTAACTTTGCGGGCAAACCTGGAAAATCTCGAAACAAGGCAATCTTATTTTCAAACGTAAAAGCTAACCCGCCTTCAAACTTATAACGCTTTTTGCAAAACACGGCTGCTTCGGCTTCAGTAAAAGCAAATTCTCGAAAGGTATTATCAAAGTTCGTAAAACGATAAAGAAGCAAATTGTTTGGGAATATCATTTGTTCAAACTTCCCAGCGTCAATGCCTATTTCGCTGCCACGAATAGCCAAGCGATTCGAGATGCCGCATCGTCTTGTATTCGTTTCTGTTTCCTTTGGCTTTTCGGTTCATCCGTTATTATTAGTGGCAAATTGTGATACTATGTGCTTGTGAGACACAAAGACAGGAAAACGCTTGAGCAGATTTTTGCTCGTCCTGTGTCTGGCAATATCCGTTGGGCAGATATTGAGTCTGTGTTCAAAAGTTTGGGTGCAGAGATTTCTGAAGCCGAAGGTTCGCGAGTCCGCGTTTTCCTGTTTGACGAAATCCGGGTGTTTCACCGCCCGCATCCGCGTCCGACAACTGATAAAGGCGCGCTTCAGTCGATAAGAAAATGGCTTGAAGAACACAATATTAACGGAGAATGAAGTATGCAAAATGTAATGAAATTTGGTGAATACGAAGCGGTTATATCTTTCGATCCTGAAACAGAGCTTTTCCGAGGCGAGTTTGTCGGACTGAGCGGCGGAGCGGATTTTTATGCCGAAAGCATCAAGTCCCTTCACAAGGAAGGCAGTATTAGCCTGCGGGTGTTTCTTGATTACGCAAAAGAAAAAGGTATCTCGGCGCACAAACGCGCGTCCGGCAAACTTACCTTGCGTCTTGATCCTGAAATGCACCATAAACTTTCCATACTTGCGAAGGCCAAACATACAAGCCTCAATCAAGTAATTGTCGAATCACTGGAAACCGCCATTGACTAAGCCGCTTACCTGTATTTATCGAAGGTGCGCAAGATGTGTAAGGCTTATACATATTGCGTACCTTGCGCACCTTCGGCCTTCGGTTACCGTCCATCAATCCGGCCTTCAAGCTGGCATTTTTCGCTAAAGGTTTTTTCATCGCCAACTGTCCAATCGAATCCGCTTTTGCTTTGCTCGTAACGAGTTTTTTCTTTTATGAGATAAGTGATTTTCTCTTTTGCCGTCGGTAAGGTTTCGAGATGATTTGCAGTGAATTAGAATCCAAAAATTTCCAAATCGTATGCTCAAATCGTATATTGTCTAATTTAGAGAGTTGCAAAATAATTAACTAAACCAATTGTGTGCAACGTTTAGAGGGATAACCATAAACTTGATAATGCCAGCCTTCGAATCAGAGGGTCGCAAGTTCGAATCTTGCCGGGTGTATTCCTTTAACATCAACAAATACAACACTTTACAAAACGAAAAGGGCAAGCATTTTAGCCTGCGTTTATCCGGGATTATGCATTAGAAAAATCAGCTTCATAAATGAGGCTGATTTTTCTAATGCATAATCCCGGTTAAAACGCCCCGTCAGACAAGCGAAAACGCGAACCACACCCTGAAGGTCTAAATATTCCACACCAGGGCATTCGCAAAAACCGATCTTTATGAATTGCCGTCTGCTTTAGCTGACGGGAAGAATTGGCAGATAAATTTCGGCTTTAGCCAAAAATATTTGAAAAAAACCAGTCTTCCGAATAGCTTTAGCTGAAGCTGTCAGGAATCTATTTGGTTATTCGGCTAAAGCATGTCCTTTTTTTTCAACCTTTTCCGTCAGCTAAAGCAGACGGCAACTGATCTTTGCAAGCGGCTTGCCGCCTCTGACCCCCGGGTCAGAACCGGAAGCGATAGCGACTGGGTTCTTTTGACAGGTGCATTGTTCACCGCAAATAGAGCGGTAAGCCGCGTGCAAAGATCATTTTTCAGATAATTGCCACACTATGCCGCTGCCTTCACCGGCGCAAAAGTCACTTTGGTCCGGTATCCGAGCGAGTATAGTATGCGCAAAAGCAGGTCGCTGGAAACGCCTGACGTGTTGCCGTTGAGGATCGCCGTCATTCTCGTTCGTGAAGTGCCGGACAATTTCGCGGCCTGTTCGTGAGTCAGTTTCTTTGCCTTTACCGCATCGTTTATCTTGTTGGTCAGTTGAAATCGAAACTCTAATTCCGCCGCACGTTTCGGTTCAATGCCGATAACGTCATAAAGTTCGGCGGCAGAGCGCGCAACATAGACTTTTGTCTTTCCCATCTTTACCGGTTTAACATTTCCCATTACCTTTTCCGTCCTAATTCAATTTCCTTTTGAGGCGTGACCTGGGTTTTCTTTGTGAAAGCGTGAAATACCAGAATGCCTTTGCCGATTTCAGGTAGTAGAACACGCGATATATGCCGTCCGCGTCTCTAACCCGTAATTCATACGCTCCGCGTTCGATTTCCGGCATTGGCCTGGAATTTGGGAAAGCCAATGTTTCGTCATTTTGCAATCTACGCAAAAGCAAGCCAATGTCATCCTTTGCCGATGAAGAAAAGCCTCTAACTGTTTCTCTCGCTTTAATGTGAAGTACTACTTCCTTCATCCGATCGTATTGTCTCACATTTGAGACTAACTCAAAAAGGTCAATCGATAACGTCCGGCCAGGATTCAAGCCGTGCGTCGATGGGCGCGTTAATGAGCGTTGCCGCGTCCTTTTATTACCGCCGCGTTGTCGGTTGACGTGTAAGGCTTTTGCGTTGTAGTCTGGAGTTTGAATTGGCTGATTTTTCGCGGCATAATCTTCACAAACGGCAAGTTATAAGCGGCGGAGAATTTCCGGTTGGTTTAAAAAATTGAGCGTTTGTCCGGAAGGCAAATATATTGAAACTAAACATTTACGGGTCACGTATTGATCTGAATACCATTTTCGGACTTATTAGATGCCGTGAGGCTTCAGAGTAAAAACCAGGACACATCAAAACACCAGGAGACAAATTGCAATGAAAGGAACCGTATTACGAATTTTGCTGGCGAGTCTTTTTCTGACTTCGTCTGCGATGCTGGTCATCGGCCAGGATCCACCTGAGACGCCGGCCGCTACGCCCAATGTCGGGACCCCGCGTCCGGGCGGTTCGCCGCCGAGCAGCGACCCGCAGCCATACGATAAAGTCATCACAAAAGATGCGGTATCAAAAAAAGGGCTGTTTACCGTCCATCAGGTCAAGGACAAATATTACTATGAAATCCCGGCCAGCGAGCTTGATAAGGAACTTCTTTGGGTAACGCAGATCGCCCGCACGACGATCGGCGTTGGTTACGGCGGCCAGGCGCTTGGCAATCGGGTTGTCCGTTGGGAGCGTAACGGTAACAAGATATATCTGCGTGACATAAATTACAGCGTCGTAGCCGACCCGCGAACGGCGATCGCAGACGCCGTACAGGCGTCAAATACAAATTCCATACTGATGTCGTTTCCCGTCGCTGCATGGGGCGCGGATAGCGCCGCGGTTATTGAAGTTACACGTTTATTTAGTACTGACGTTCCGGAATTTAGCGCGCGGCAGCGTTTGAACGCGACGGCGATGGACGCAAGCCGTTCATTTATCGAACGCATCTCTCCGTACCCGCAAAATATCGAAGCGGAATCTTCGATCACATACACGCGAAACTTTCCGCCGCCAGGCGCTCCGCAGTCACCCGCCGCAGCCGCGGGCATGAGACCCGGAAGCGCGACCGTGGTTTTGCACCACAGCATGGTAAAGCTTCCCGAAAACCCGATGATGCCGCGTCTGTTTGATGAACGTGTCGGATATTTTTCTCTTAGCAATTACGACTACGGCCGCGATGAACATAAAGCATCGCAACGGCGGTATATCACAAGATGGCGTCTGGAAAAGAAGGATCCGAATGCGGAGATGTCCGAACCGGTAAAACCGATCGTATATTACATCGATTCCGCAACGCCGACCAAATGGGTGCCGTTTATGATAAAGGGCGTCGAAAAATGGCAAAAAGCTTTTGAGGCAGCAGGATTTAAGAACGCGATCATTGCTAAAAAAGCGCCGACAAAGCAGGAAGACCCTGAATTTAGTGCGGAGGATGCACGATATTCGGTGATTCGCTGGCTGCCCTCGACAATCGAGAACGCGTCGGGGCCGCACGTCCGCGATCCTCGCACGGGCGAGATTCTTGAATCGGATATTCAGTTTTATCACAACATCATGAATCTGCAGCGTTCGTGGTATTTCCTGCAGGCAGGGCCGCTTGATCCGCGGGCTCAGCGTTTGCCGATGCCGGACGATTTGATGGGTACATTGATCGAATACGTCGCCGCTCACGAAGTCGGCCACACGCTTGGCTTTCAGCATAATATGAAGGCAAGCTCGACATACCCGCAAGATAAAGTTCGTGACCGCGCGTGGGTCAAAAAGATGGGCCATACGCCGACCTTGATGGATTATTCGCGTTTTAATTATGTCGCTCAACCTGAAGACAACATCGACGTCGATGATCTCGTCCCGGGTATCGGGCCGTATGACGAATGGGCGACGATGTGGGGCTACAAACCGATCCCGAACGCAAAATCACCTGATGCTGAAAGGGCGACGCTAAATCAATGGGCAAAGGCGCAGGACACGACGCCATGGCTTAGATTTTCGACAGACGGCTCATCCGGCAGCGATCCCGGCGAACTTACCGAGGCGGTCGGCGATGCCGACGCCGTAAAATCATCGGGCCTCGGCCTCAAAAATTTGCACCGCGTTGCAAAGATGCTTATCCCGGCCACCACAACGCAAAACGGTGAGCCTTATGATGATCTGGCCGAATTATACGGCCGCATGCTCGGTCAATGGACGCTTGAGATGAACCATGTCGCGGCTCTCGTCGGCGGCTTCGAAACTCAGCAGAAACACATAGGCCAAACCGGTGTCCGTTTTACCAGAATACCAAAAGCCCGTCAGGTCGAAGCTGTCAGGTTTTTGAACGAAAACTCGTTCGCCACCCCGACCTGGGCGATCGATGCCGAAATTCTAAGGCGAATCGAGCCGATCGGCGTTCTCAACCGAGTCCGTAATTCACAGAACAGCGTTCTGAATAATCTATTATCCAGTTCACGTTTTGCGCGTTTGGTCGAGCAGCATACGATCGACGGCGATGCCGCATATCAACCGAACGAGTTTCTGACCGACGTCCGCAAAGGCGTTTGGAGCGAGCTCGACGGCCCGGTTGTCAAGGTCGACGCCTATCGCCGTAACCTTCAGCGTGCGTATCTTGACTTGATCAATAACAAGCTGAATTCGGCACCGCCCGCCTTACCTCCCGGTTTGCCGGCGGGCTTTGCAGCACAGTTTGTGACGAGCGGCGACGAGCGGCCATTCCACCGTGCAGAACTCCGCGCGTTGACGGCGTCGATCAATAGCGCACTTGCCCGGACAAAAGACCGAGCAACGCGGGCACATCTCGAAGGGTCTCGTGACCAGATTGCCAAAATCCTGAACCCGGCCTTTGCCGGCGGTTCTGTCGGCGGCACCGGTTCGCGAACCGCACTTGACGGTATGGAAAACTTCGGACAAAACCCCGACGCCTGCTGGCCGGACTATACGATCAACCCGTAGAGATCACATCAAACAACCATAACCACGAGGCCGTCTGAAAATTTTAATTCAGACGGCCTCAGTTTATAAATGAAAGGTTTATCGGGATCATTTAGACCGGTTACGGATTCGATATAATGGAAAGTGTAGATGCTGGCTGAGAAAGGTTTGTACCGCAAGGAAAGCATGAAAGCGGTCTGGTGATTTAGGGACCTTTTCAAAAGCGCTCAGAAGCTGCGGAGCAGCGAAAGCATGTAGCCCCAGGTGTAGCCGCCAGCGGCGGAACCTGGGGTCAGGATTGCAAGGATGATCGAAGCCCGCGTAGCGGGCGACAGGTTTTTTAATTATTCTGGCCATTAGATTTACCCGGCTTATGCGGTAAAGATATCCGGCCAAAATCACGGGATGAGGACAATTTTTCCGGCAGATTTATTTTCTATTACTTCGCGGTGAGATCGCGGGGCTTCGGCGAGCGGAATGGACTTGTGGATGACGGGGTTCAGATACGCTTCACTAAGTCCGTAAAATATGGCGGCGTGGATCTCGTCCCGGGCGGATTGCGGTGAATTGAAAAGAGACATTCCGTAGATGGCTGCGTCTTTTGTCATTGCATGGCGCGGTGTGAACTCGAGGCTGCCGCGATTACCGACAACAACGATCCGTCCGAACATCGCAAGCACCTCAAAGTCGCGTTCAAGATTTTCGTTGGCGAGCATTTCGATAATTATATCGACGCCTTTGCCGCCGGTGAATTCGCGGGTCTCGGTCAGATGATCGGCATTCGTGTGATCGAAAACAGCGTCGGCGCCCTGTTCGGTAACAAGCCGTTTTCCGTCGTCTGAGCTCGCCGTGCCGATCACGGTCAGTCCCGCGTTTTTCGCCCACTGAACCGCCGCAATGCCGACGCCGCCTGACGCACCGTGTATTAAAACGGTTTCTCCGGCTTTGGCGTCAGCTTTTTGAAATAGAGCTCGATAGCTCGTCGCGTGCGGCGTCCAGACGCCCGCACCCTGTTCGAAGCTGACGTTCTCAGGCAAACGGCCAAGCTGGCTTTCTTCGCAAATCGAATATTCGGCATATGTTCCGGTCAGCGAATCAGCCGTATAAACGCGTTCACCCGGCATAAATCTCGTAACACCGTCACCGACGGTCTCGACGATCCCGGCGGCGTCTTTTCCGGGCGTATAGGGTAATTTCGGAGCGTGTGCATGAAGCCCGGTTCGCAGATACGTATCGACAGGATTAACACCCGCCGCTTCGATCTTGACCAACACCTGCGTGCCGCTCGGCTCAGACCGTTCGACCTCTTCGAACTTCATCACCTCAGGCTCGCCGTATTCATGTACAACTATTGCTTTCAGTGATTCATCCTCGCCATTCCGATTCTGGAATTTCGGCAGTTGTAAGAATATTTCGCAGTGTGCCAAGCGGAAGATCCCGGCCGCCGTGGTATGGAACTATTACTTGTCGCCCCGTATTCGGATTGCGCCATTTCTGGTGGCTTCCCTTTTGCGAAAGAAGTTCAAACCCAAAACGTGATAAAAGTCGTTCAAGCTGCTTTGCACTAAACGGGCGCACTCTACCACCCATCAAACAGATACCTCTCTTACGACCGCGGATGGTGAAATTGGTAATACATCCTGTTCAAGATAAAGTTCGATCGCTTCGCGAATATTGGCCATCGCTTCGTCTTCCGTCACACCAGCACTAACGCAGCCGGGCAATTCGGGACACCATGCCGCCCAATCGCCGGATTCTTCGTCACGCTCTAATACGACCCGCCATTTCATAAGGAAATATTACTCTACTGTCACCGATTTTGCCAGATTTCGGGGTTGATCGACGTCGCAGCCGCGCCGGACGGCGATATGGTATGAAAGAAGCTGCAAGGGCACAACCGACAGGATCGGTCCCAGCAGATCAGATGTTTTGGGAATTTCGATGACGTGGTTTGAGACTTTCGTGCTCATTGTGTCGCCCTCGGTCAGCACCGAAACGATAATGCCGTCACGCGATTTGACCTCGACGATGTTGGAATGCGTTTTTTCGTAGCGCAATTCGCTTGCGGCGTTGCCTTCTTCACGCGTGTTTATCACCACAACCGGCAGTTTTTCGTCTATCAATGCGTTTGGTCCGTGCTTCATCTCGCCGGCCGGGTAGCCTTCGGCATGGATATAGCTGATTTCCTTTAATTTCAGAGCGCCCTCGAGCGCGACCGGGAAATTTATGCCGCGTCCCAAATAAAGAAAATCCTGGACGCGGAAAAATTCTTTCGAAAGTTCCTCGATAGAATCAGCGTCATTTAAAAGCTGCTCAATTTTTAGCGGTAGTTCCGCCAAATCCTGAGCCAGCTTTTTCGCGTGCGTTTCGTCAACATTGCCGCGAATCTGGCCCAGATACATCGCAAACAAATATAACGCAACCATCTGAGCCGTAAAGGCCTTGGTCGAGGCGACCCCGATTTCGGGGCCTGCGTGTGTCAATATCGTCCCGTCCGCCTCGCGCGTTATCATCGAACCCTGCACGTTACAGATTGCGAGGATTTTGCAGCCTGACTGTTTAGCTTCGCGCATCGCCGCGATCGTGTCGGCAGTCTCGCCCGACTGGGATATAACAATTATCAGGTCAGATTCACTCAAAACCGGGTCGCGATAACGAAATTCGGATGCGTAATCAACCTCGACCGGCACGCGGGCGAGATTTTCGAGCATATATTTTCCGGCAAGCGCCGCGTGCCAGGATGTGCCGCAAGCCGCTATTTTTATCGACGTCAGAGAGCGAAAATCATCGTCTGAGATATCCATCTGGTCGAGATATACCTTGCCGTCATCCAGCGACATCCGCCCCTGCGACGTATCGCGCACCGCCCGCGGCTGCTCGTATATCTCCTTGAGCATAAAGTGTTTAAAGCCGCCCTTTTCCGCCATTATCGGGTCCCATGTGATCCGCTGCTGTTCAGGTTCGACGATATTCCCGTCAAAATCCGTAACGCGAACCGAATCTTTTGTAAGTACTGCAATTTCCCGATCGCCCAGAAAAAATACATCGCGCGTATGCGCAAGGATCGGCGGGATATCGGACGCGACAAAAAATTCGCCGTCACCCATACCGATAACGACCGGCGGACCTTCGCGAACCGCGATGATCGTGTCAGGCTCGTCAACCGAGATGATGGAAAGAGCAAAGATACCGCGAAGCTCCGCGACGGCCTTTCGCACGGCTAGTTCGAGCGAGAGGCTTTCTTTTTCGATGTATTCGCCGATCAAATGAGCAACGACCTCGGTGTCGGTCTCGGTCTTAAAGTCATGCCCGTCGTCGGCAAGCCTCTCTTTGAGCGTCAGATAATTTTCGATAATGCCGTTGTGTACAACCACAACTCTACCCGATTGATCGCGGTGCGGATGAGCATTTTCCTCGGTCGGCCGCCCGTGCGTCGCCCAGCGCGTATGCCCGATACCGTAATTCCCGTCAAGCGGATTCAGCCGTATCACTTCCTCTAGATTGCGCAGCTTTCCCTCCGCACGCCGCAACGCAAGCGTGTGATCGTCATCGACCACGGCGATTCCAGCCGAATCATAGCCGCGATATTCGAGCTTCCTGAGGCCGTCGATGATCAACGGCACAACCTGTTTATTTCCAACGTATCCTACAATTCCGCACATAATTAAATTGAATGGTAAACCGGCCACACGGCAACTAAAACCGTCTCCTCATTCAGGGCGTGAAACGCCGCTTGACGAAGGTTGTCTGCATAGCGTGAAAATGAATCAAGATTTTCTTGAAAATCGACCGGTGTGTCTGTAAAAACACTATTTATTCGGTCATAAATGACCTGCCCGAATTTAGATAAATAATTCCCATCAAGACCGCGAACTACCGTGCAACCGCCAAAAGCAGATGTAAATTCTTCAGAAAATGTCCGCAATAAGTCTTTATAAATCGGACTCGCATGGTCGGGTAAATATATCTCAACCCTAGTTCTGACGGATAGAGGCAATGAATTTATCCTTCCTTTTATCAAAATCATTCATCCGTTTGAGAGCTTCTTCTGCGGATATTTTTGCACGTTCGGGCCGCTCCATCTTGATCTCGCGAATTACTTTAAGATTTTTTTTTCGATTTTGGACAGTATTCACGCTCATAAAATTATTCTAACACAAGCTTTTCGCCGGATTCGAGGCCGCAGGAGAAAATCGTCAACTTCTGCAAGTTTATTCCCAACATATCCAGCAATTCCGCACATACAATTATGTAGCCCTTATTAACTTCAAAAATCCAACCGGATTTACGATTTTCAAGTTCGGGAACTGCGAAGTAAACTCCGAATTATCTCGCAAATCCAACAAATCCTGGTCGCGGGAGACAAGGTAATCCGCCTTCGCCGCAACTGCCAAATTCACAAACACTTCGTCGTCCAAATCACGGTTTAATTCAAACACTTTAGGAACGTCCGAAATAAAAATGGCTTGGGCGGCCGCGGAACGAAGCACGATTTTAACTCGTGTCGACGTCAATATTGGATATTTTTTGATTAGGTGTGGACGAGAAACGACCTCGCTGACAGCATTCGCCCGTCATACTTCGGACGAAATACTTTCGTCCGTATTGGAGACTTTTATGACTCTCGCCGGCGCGCCAACCACCAGAGTATTAGCTTCGATATCTTTCGTCACCACACTTCCCGCGCCGGTGACCGCGCCGTCACCGACGTTTACAGGAGCAATCAGCATTGTGTCGGAGCCGATCTTTACGTTGTCGCCGATGCGGGTCGCGTGTTTGTTTTTTCCGTCATAGTTGCAGGTGATGGTTCCCGCGCCGATGTTGGTTTTGCGGCCGATGGTGGCGTCGCCAAGGTATGTGAGGTGGCTGGCTTTCGAACCGGGGCCGAGATTTGTTTTCTTGAGTTCGACAAAATTGCCAACCGCCGACCTTTCGGCCATAACGGCGTTTCCGCGAAGGTGCGCCATCGGGCCAAGCGTGCATTCATCGCCAACCTCGGAATCACGTATTAGGCAATTGTCTCTAATCTCGACGCCGTCGCCGATCCTTGAATTATGTATGCGTGTGCCCGAGCGGATGATACAGCGGTCGCCGATTTTGCTTTTGCCTTCGATTGTGACATTCGGATGAATGACAGTATCACGTCCGACCGCCGTTTGTGCGCTGATATAGACGGACGTTGGTTCGATAAATGTCACACCGCTTTCGAGCATCAATTTTATGACCGTGCGCTCACGAATTATCTTTTCCATTTCGGCAAGTTGTCGGCGGTCATTTACACCCTCGACCTCACCTGCGTTCCTGCATTGGAATATCGCCACATCGTCGCCCTGTTCGCGTAATATCTGCGGCACATCTGTCAAATAATATTCGCCCTGCGCGTTTTCGTTTTTAACCCTGCCGAGAGCGGAAAATAGCTTTTTTGTATTAAAACAGTATATTCCAGAGTTTATTTCATCAATCTGCTTTTGTTCGTCGTTTGCATCTTTTTGCTCTACTATGCGTTCGAACGCACCATTTTCGTCGCGTACAACGCGTCCGTAACCGCCTGGTTCTTTTAATCTTACGGACAAAACGGTACAGGCGGCACCGCGTCCGCGATACTCACTGTGCGATCTCTCCAAGGCGATGAGTGTTTCCGCACTTATCATCGGCACATCACCCGAGAGCACGAGTGTGGTCGATTCACGCCCGGTAAGCAAATCCCTCGCTGCGCCGGCCGCATCTCCTGTACCGAGCTGTTTTTCCTGAATCACAAAATCAAACAGGCCGCCGTCAAATTCACTCAAAACCTCAGTCTTTACTTCATCGCGCTGATGTCCGACGATGACACATATTTTATCCGGATCGAGAGCCGACGCCGCCTCGCAAACGTGATTTATCAAAGCCCTGCCATCCAAACGGTGCAATACCTTAGCCAGATTAGATTTCATCCGCGTACCAAGCCCAGCCGCCATAATTATAATGTCGAGGTTAGTTTTCACAATAAAAGCAATTTCAGATTTCAAATTTCAGATTCCACATTTCAGATTTCAGATTTCAGATTTCAAATTTCAGATTCCAGATTTCAAATTTCAGATTTCAAATCTCAGATTTCAAATTTCAGATTTCAGATTTCAGATTCCAGATTTCAGATCTCAGATTTCAGATTTCAGATTTCAAATCTCAGATCTCAAATCTCAGATTTCAAATCTCAAATCTCAGATCCCAAATCCCAAATCTCAACCAGTCTGAAATTTCGTATCCGCCCCGACAGTTAACATCGCCGACCTCTCAGGTGGCTGCAGGGCACATAATAACAGGACTTGGGCCAATTTTCCGGGATGGTGCCGAACCTTATCACCGTCATCCAATAGGTTACCATAAATGATCTCAGCACCCTCGATCGTTTGCGGCGAGATCGAACCGCGGACGCCGATCTGCTCGGCCCCCTCGCCCGTATATTTTTTAAGCTGAAAATCTGTGATCGGGCGATTATTTACAACCACATAATCAAAACCGATCTGCGGTGCATGCCGCCGAATCGTCTCAAGGTGCTGTCGCGACGTGAGGCCGTCGGTCTCGCCGGGCTGCGTCATAAGATTACATACAAATACCTTTACGGCCGGCGAATCTGCGATAGCATCGGCGACGCCATCAACCAGAATCGGCGGCAGAAGGCTTGTAAATAAAGAACCGGGGCCGACGCTAATAACGTTTGCGTCTCTGATGGCGGCCAGCGTTTCGGGCATGGGTTTGCAGTCGCGGGGTTCGAGGTATAGACGTTTTATCAATTTACCGACTTTGGCTATATTTGTCTCGCCGCGGATGATCGAGCCGTCCAAAAGCTCCGCCGCGAGCCGTGCGTCGGCAACCGTCGCGGGGTAAATATGTCCCTTACTTGCCAGAATTTCTGACGACAGTTTCACGGCTTCGGCAAAATCACCCGTGATCTCCGCCAAAGCAGCCAAAAACAGATTGCCAAAACTGTGCCCCCCGAGATCGCCGTCGCCGCGAAAGCGGTGCTGAAAAAGCCTCGACAAAAGACGTGAGTCTTCTGATAACGCAACCATACAATTGCGAATATCACCCGGCGGCAGCATCTGAAGTTCGTCACGCAGCCGACCCGAGCTCCCGCCGTCATCCGTAACCGCAACGATCGCCGACAAATTATCAAGCCATATCGGCTCCGTCTCGTCCGCGTCCACAAACCGCTTTAATCCCGACAGTAGCATCGATAGACCATTCCCACCGCCGATGGCGACAAAATTCAGCCCGGTTGAGCTATCGGAAAAAATGTGGTGCTTCATCTGTCTTTATTAAACACGAGACGTGACGGGGCGGGAATCAGGAAATATGGAATTACGTAAAAAACCACCGACGAGCGCTGTCGGCAAATAAAACGTTAGCATTTTATTACCCGATAATCAATAAAATTTTGTAAGCGGAAGCACAACCGCCGCATCTTCGCCCCCGCATCAGCCGGTTTCAAGCCGTGGTCTCTGTTTGACGAACTTTATCTCAATCTTCTCATCCGAAACCGCCTTTTGAGCAAGCCTTGCCAAAAATAGCGGCGAAGCCGCGAGCACGGTACTTTTTAGTTAACTAAGATCCTAAATTAGCATTTTTTTTAATATTTTTCCGGTCGGCCCTTTGGGTATTTCCTTTAGAAAATGAACGGTTTTCGGGCATTTGTAATCGGCCAGGTACTGACGGCAGAATGCTTTTAAATCATCAGATGAAGCCTCCGCACCGATTTTTAGCACGACAAACGCCGCGACTTCTTCGCCGTAAATCTCGTCCGGTACACCGATAACGGCCGCCTCGGCGACCGCCTGATGTGTGTATAGTAAATCGTCGATCTCGCGCGGATAGATATTCTCGCCGCCGCGGATTATCATATCGGATTTGCGATCGGCGATGTAGAAAAAACCGTCGGCGTCGCGGTACCCGACGTCGCCGGTGTGAAACCAGCCGCCGGCAAATGCCTTGGCTGTTGCGTCAGGATCTTTGAAATATTTTTTGCAGATATTTGCTCCGCGAAGGACTATCTCACCAAGTTCGCCGTCCATAACCTCCTTGTCATTCTCATCGAAAACCTTCATTTCATTTCCTATCGGCAACCCGCACGAGCCTGGGCGGCGACTGGCGTTTGGCGGATTAAATGTCGAGCGGCACGTCGATTCGCTCAACCCATAGCCTTCGATCACGAGGCATTTAAACTTAGCTTCAAATTTTCTTAAAACCTCCGCGGGAACCGGAGCCGAACCGCACATGGCAAATCTCAAGCTGTCAGAACCGCCCGCCGCAGTGTTCGGCCCGGGGTTACTATCCGCGACAGGCGATGCTCCGCCCGTTCGCGTTAAACCGTCCGCCGCTGACAGGAGCATCGACAGCATCGTCGCTACCGATCCAAACGACGTGACCTGATATTTTTTGATGACGTCCCAAAAGCGCGAAGCCGAAAATTTTGGGCTGACGACGGTTGAGCCGCCGGCGTATAGAGCCGTCATTGTCGTAACCGAAACGGCGTTCATATGAAACAGCGGCATGACGGTTAGCAGACGGTCGCCTTTGCCAAATCCCATCCAACGCGCGATCTGGCGGGCATTTGCGATGAGGTTGCCGTGAGTTAGGAGGCAGCCTTTTGGCTTTCCGGTCGTGCCGGACGTGTAGATTATGATCGCGTCGTCGTCTTCCGAAAGGTCAATTTTTTCCACCGTTTCAGCAAAATCTTTTGACACGCTTTCAACATTGTCGAATGTCACAATCGCGACCGTTGGAAACTGATGCAGAGCCTTTGGCAAGACGCTCTCGCTCCATTCGGAACCCGCGAGCATTAGTTTTGAACCGGAATTGCGGACGGCCCAAACTATCTCATCGCCTTTTAGCATGGAATTTACAGGCCCTGCGACAGCCCCGATTTTCCAGCATGCGAAATATGCGATCACGTATTCGGCAGAATTGGGCATCAGCAGACTAACCACATCACCTTTGCCGACAGAATGCGAACGCAGCATATTCGCCGTGCGGTTTACGACGCGGTCAAACGCCGCGTAACTCCAACTGCGGCCATCCGCCTCGGAAAACAAAAACACCTTTTCCAGAGACGCCGCAACCCGGTCTTCAAGAAGCTGTCGAACGTTCCTGCTAATCGGCATTTTTCAACTATAAGATATTCGGGCCCGTGATCGAAGCTTCCGTTCGTATGCTTATTAAAATTTTTGTGATCGGATTTATTTTTCGAAGCGGGATCTCTTAATCGATCGTCGCGATGACCTTAAGTTCTATCGCAATCGGGGTCGGCAGTTTATTAACCTCGACCGTCGTCCGGCACGGTTGATTGTCTGCAAAATATTCGGCGTAAATCCTGTTATATACATCGAAATCATTCTTCATATTTGTAAGAAATACGGTCACATCGACTATCTTTTCCCACGACGAACCGGCCTCTTCGAGGATAAAACGAACATTTTGAAACACGCTCCGGCATTGCATTTCGATATCATACGAAACGATCTCACCATTTTCGCCTAATTCGACACCCGGTATTTTCTTAGTTCCCCGCTCACGGGGGCCGACGCCTGAGAGAAACAGCAAGTTCCCAACACGGCGGGCGTGCGGATACAACCCGACCGGCTCCGGCGCCTTTGAAGACCTGATAATGTGTTTTGATACCATACTATTTGAACGGCAACGCCTTCGGAGCGCCTTTATTTCTATCGGCAGCCTTGCAGAAATAATAACATCCGCCTAAGCCGCAAACACAGGGCTGATCCGTATTTTGCATCTGAAACACAAAAATTGGAGAATTATTTTTTAGGGAATAAATTACCTGCAAATACGCATTTATATGTTGCAAGACGATCTTAAATCTAAAACGGGTTTGGGGCGTGACTTAAAATTATATGTTGCGTTTTACCCCGAAGGAGCAAAAAAATTATGTCAATATTTATAAAAATTCTATGCGTCGCATCTGTCATAACGGCTATCGGATGCGGAGTTGTCAGCAGCTCTACAAAAACTGCTGATGTAAAAGATTTGGTGCCTGTAGCCGAAGTTTCGACTGAACCGGCGACGCCCAAAGGTCTGCAGACGGCCATATTCGCGGGCGGATGTTTCTGGGGCGTTGAAGCGGTTTTTGAGAACATGAAAGGCGTAACCGATGTAAAATCCGGGTACGCAGGCGGTACGGCGAAAACAGCGGATTACGACACCGTAAGCGCCGGTACGACGGAACACGCCGAAGTCGTCAGGGTCACTTATGATCCGACAAAGGTCACTTATAAACAGCTTTTGACCGTTTTCTTTACGGTTGCACATAACCCGACCGAACTTAACCGGCAGGGTCCAGACACCGGGCCGCAGTATCGTTCGGCTATCTTTTTCACGGACGAAGATCAAAAAATGCAGGCCGTGAGCTATATAGAGGAACTCGAAAAATCCAAAAAATATGATAAACCGGTGGTGACACAGATCGTGCCGCTTACAAAATTTTACACCGCCGAGGCCTATCATCAGAATTATCTTGTTCGTAACCCGACGCAGCCTTATATCGTCACCCACGACCTGCCAAAACTCGAAGAGTTAAAGAAGCAATTCCCTGAACTCTACGCTGGCAAAAAATCTTAAGATTTACACCGGAACTTCAGTTTGTTGATCCTGTCCCGACGACACTTTTTTAGTGCCGTCGGGACAAACAAACTGAAGACTCCCTACTATTCTGCCCATATCTGCACGAGGTTAACCAGAGTTTCGGTCGATTTCTCCAGTCCTTTGCGCGAATTAAACTCAAGTTTACCGTGAAAATTATGGCCGCCGGTAAATAAATTTGGCGTCGGCAGCCCCAACGCGGTAAGACGCGAACCGTCAGTTCCGCCGCGTATCGGGCGGATTTTGGCGTCGATCCCTGCCCGTTTTGCGGCTTTGATCGCATTATCTGTAAGCTGCGGATAATCCTTTAGCACTTCCTTCATATTAAGATAACCGAGCACGCTGCCGTATTCGATTTTTACACCGGGGAATTTCTTCCGCGTATTTTCGATGAGGCTTTTTACGAGCGCTTCCTGTTCAGCCAACCCGCTGATGTCAAAATCGCGCAGAAGGATCTTTACCGTCGATGTCTCGACGTCAAGTGTGCCGACATACGGATGAATAAATCCGATGCGTCCCTCGGTTGTCTCGGGGCGGTTTTTAACGGCTTCAGGAAACTGTGCAAGAAAATGGCCAGCCGCGTACGACGAATTTACCAGAATATCCTTAGCCGTACCCGGATGCGTTGAAACGCCTCTAAATGTAACGGTCGCCGTCCTTGCCGACCAGGTCTCGTTCGAAATATCGCCCAGCTGTTCGCCGTCAACCGTGTATGCAAACTTGGCTCCCCAGCCTTTTATGTCAAATTTTTCGATCCCTCCGCCGACCTCTTCGTCCGGTGTGAAGGCTATGGCGACATTGCCGTGCTTTATATCCGGATTTTGTTTGAGAATATCGATCATCGTCATCAGTTCAGCAATTCCCGACTTGTCGTCCGAACCAAGCAAAGTCGTGCCGTCAGCGGTTATTATATCGTCGCCGATCAGATTCTTGAGATCGGGATTTTGGGCAACGGTAATGACCTGTGTCTTGTCGCCCGGCAAAACTATATCGCCGCCCTGATAATTTTTGTGAATGATCGCGTTAACATTTGCCCCGGAAACCGCTGGAGACGTATCCATGTGGGCAATAAACCCGATGGTCGGGACAGCAGCGTTATCCGCCAAATTACCAGTAATCATTGCATAAACGATACCCCATTCACTCAGACGCACATCTCGCGCTCCAAGTTCGGTTAGCTCTTTTTCAAGCAATTTCGCCAGATCAAGCTGTTTCCTGGTGCTCGGCGGCGAAGGCTGGTCCTCAGCCGATTGCGTATCGATCTTTACATAACGCAAAAAACGCGACATGGCAGTTTCCGTTGGTGGTTTTTGCTGCGCCGCCGAGGTTGTAAAAAGTAGAAAGAGAATAAAAAACGAACAAAATAATTTCATATATTTTCGATGCCAAATCTATGGTTTTAGTGGCAATGTTTTAACCGAGATTACGTATTAAAGAAAAACGAACAATCTGAACAACGTTAACGATGACAGCTGTATATATTTTTGCATCGAGGCGTCTTTAGGCGTCTTTTTCCCCTTCAGGGCGTGGGTCGAGTTTTCGCTTGTCCTGACAGGGCGTTTTAACGTCCTTTACACTTCGATGGCTAAAGCCGCGAAGATCGGAAGCCCGTTAAAACGGGCTGAGGACGTCTTCCAGCCTAACCCCACGCCATAAATGACGTGGCTACGTGCCGTTTCGCGGAAAGCCTCATAAATGAGGCTGATTTTTCTAATGCATAATCCCGGTTTAATGAAAGAATACTCAGAAAACGCACCGGACATGTTATCTGTCTTTTCATCAAGATTTATTACATCAGGCAACGATTCACTTTCATCAAGATTTTTCGTGAGTCAATTCGTATCCTTGATTTTTGGGGCCGCACCGTATTAGCATCTAATGTGAAATGTCCTGCGAATGGGGTCGGGCGTAACCGAAACGGCACTAAGGTCATTTGCGAATAGGAAGCTAAATGAAAATTAACAAATTTGCCGCATTTGCGTTTGCGATTTCTATACCTTTTGCGGCGGTTTTGGCAACAATTGCTCAAAACCCGCAACCCGTAAAGCGCACGATGTCAAAAACCGACCGGTTCGATTTTGGAGCCGGTGGGTCGATTTCGATAACCGGAGCTCCAAATGGCTCAATTACCGTGATCGGCTCGTCTAAAAATGAGATCGAGATCATCGCCGAGACCGAACTCGAAGCCGCAAATGAAGCCGATCTGGCAAAGCTCGCTGAGGTTACGGGTTTTGTTACTGACGAGAGCACGATCCGTACAAGCATCGTCACGGTCGGCGCTCATAATAAATTTGGACAAAAAAAGCTGCCAAAAAACTTCCCAAAAAATTTACTTGCTCTGCCTTTTCGGGTAAATTATGTAATCACCGTACCGCGTTATTCCGATCTGGAGATCGATGGCGGCGAGGGCGACCTTTCGGTAAACGGCGTCGAGGGTTCGATGCGGATAAATTTTATTAAGAGCAACGCCAACATCGAGATCATCGGCGGCAACACCTATGTGGCTGTCGGCAGCGGTTCTCTCGATATCGCATTCGGCATTCGCGGATGGCGCGGCCGCTCGGCTGACATTCAGATCGGAACCGGTGATATGAACATAAGTTTGCCTTCAAGCATCAGCGCCGAGATCGACGCCGCAGTGCTCAAAACGGGAAGGATCGAAAACACCATCCCCGATCTAAAGCCGCGTGAACGCAAGGTTCCCTTTACGGACAAATCGATCATCGCCAAAGCCGGTGTCGGCGGCGCCCCGCTGAAGTTTACGGTCGGTGATGGAATATTAAAACTCGAGCGGCTCTTGCAGATGCTTTAACGTTTCAGGTTCTAAGTACCGCGGCCATCTGCCTTCGCGAAGACGCCAGCCAAAGTTGGTACGCCAATGCCACAGGCCTCAAGCTATGACAATAAAATCAGATATTTGGTTGCGCAGAATGGCTGAAGAAGAGGGCATGATCGTGCCATTTCTCAAGGATCTTGTGCGTGAAATCGACGGCAAACGCATTATCTCGGCTGGCTGTTCGAGCTATGGGTATGATATGCGTCTTGCGGATGACGGATTTCGGATATTTTCTTCGGTTTATGGTGATGAGATCGATCCGAAACGTTTTGACGAAGCCGCTTCGTTGATCGAGCCGCCCATCCGCACATCTGATGACGGCGCAAAATATTATCTGCTGCCGCCTCATCATTACGGCCTCGGCGTGACGGTCGAAACATTTAAAATGCCGCGAAACGTCACCGGCGTCGCTCTCGGCAAATCTACCTACGCCCGTGCCGGTTTGCTTGTCAACACTACTCCGCTCGAAGCCGGTTGGACGGGCCGCCTTGTCGTCGAGATCGCAAATCTTGCGAATCTGCCGCTCCGCGTCTATGTCAACGAAGGTATCGGGCAGATACTTTTCTTCGAGTCAGACGAAGATTGCGGCGTCAGCTATGATGACCGCGGCGGAAAGTATCAGGGCCAAACCGGTCTGACTTTTGCGAAAGTGTAGGCGGTGCTGTCCTGGACACGGTCGTAAATTTATACGCTATGGGCCTTCTATTTTTGATATTGTGGCTTAGTTTTACAACGGCGGCGGGCCAGCCAAAGCCGTTGGCCAAAACCCCGCGGCTGCAACCTCGAGAGGTTACAGCTCCTGAGAGCCAGACAGCACGCCCGCGTGCCCGTGATTTGGGGATCAAACCGGGTATTCTCGCAACCGGCACGCTAAATGCGATCACCGACGTCGCGGGCGTTGCGGTTGGCCATATGACAATCATCAAAAATGAGAATATCCGAACCGGCGTAACGTCGATTATCCCTCATAGCGGCAATCTTTTTCGCGAAAAGGTGCCGGCGGCCATTTTTGTCGGTAACGGTTTTGGCAAATTGATGGGTTCTACACAGGTTAACGAACTCGGTGAGATCGAGACTCCGATCTTGCTTACGTCAACCCTCGCGGTGCCAAAAACCGCAGATTTTCTGATTGATTGGATGCTGGCCCTGCCCGGTAACGAAGCCGTGAGGTCGATCAACCCGGTTGTCGCCGAGACCAATGACGGCTTTCTAAACGACGTCCGCGGCCGGCACATCACACGCGACGACGTTTTTAATACCATCAAATCGGCGAAAGGCGGTATCGTCGAAGAAGGCTCGGTCGGAGCCGGAACGGGAACCGTCGCGTTTGGATGGAAAGGCGGAATAGGAACGTCATCACGCAAACTTCCCGCTTCGACCGGCGATCACACAATTGGCGTTCTCGTGCAAACAAACTTTGGCGGTGTACTTTCCATCGACGGTGTACCGGCCGGAATAGAGCTCGGGAAATATTATCTGAAAGATGCATTAGCGGCACCCGAAAACGCTCGAAAGCAGGGGCTCGGCCCCCTCTCCAAGGGCACTCAGGTCCGGTCGCCCGATATTACGGGCGGTTCTGACCTGGCCGACGGGTCTATCATCATTGTGATAGCGACGGACGCTCCGCTCGATCACCGGCAATTGAGCCGGCTTGCATCTCGTTCGATGTCCGGTTTGGCCCGAACCGGTTCGTCCATGACGAACGGAAGCGGCGATTACGCAATCGCCTTTTCAACGGCAAATCGGATAAGCTCTCCGCGGGATGTGTGTGACGTCAAAATACTCGGCAACGACGCGATGTCACCTCTTTTTCAAGCGGTTATCGAAGCCACCGAAGAAGCTATCCTAAATTCCCTTTTCAAGGCGACGACCGTAATTGGACGCGAAAAACAAACCGTCGAAGCAATTCCCATCGACAAAATCAAAACGATCCTGAGAAAGTATGGCCGGATAAAATAGGCCGGCGTAAAACCCGTGCTCGATATGATAAAAATTGATAACTATATCGGAGGCGAACACGTCCAACCAGCGTCGGGCAATTATATTGACAATTTTGACCCTTCGACCGGTCAGGTTTATTCGCTGACCGCAGATTCGGATGACCGCGATGTGCATCTGGCGGTCGAGTCCGCGGCGGCGGCGTTTAAGTTTTGGTCGAATACCGGCGCCGAAACGCGGTGTGATATTTTATTGCGGCTCGCCGCTCTGATCGAGCGTGATATCGATTCGCTTGCTCTCGCCGAGAGCATAGACAACGGCAAACCAGTATCGCTCGCCCGCGCGGTCGATATTCCGCGAGCTGCTGCAAATTTCAAATTTTACGCAACCGCCGCGATGCATACTTCAAATGAATCCTTTGATACGGTTGGCCAGGCAATAAATTACACGCTTCGACAGCCGCTCGGCGTTGCCGGTTGTATTTCGCCCTGGAATTTGCCGCTCTACCTTTTTAGCTGGAAGATCGCACCGGCGATCGCAGCCGGATGCACGGTCGTCGCAAAACCGTCAGAAGTGACGCCGATGACAGCCTATTTGCTGTCGAAACTATGTATCGAAGCAGGCTTGCCGCCCGGTGTTTTGAATATCGTCCACGGTCTCGGGCCAAAGGTCGGGGCGGCAATTGTTGCGCACAAGGATGTCAAAGCGATCTCATTTACCGGCGGGACAAAAACCGGCGAAGAGATTGCACTCATTGCGGCACCGATGTTCAAAAAACTTTCGCTCGAACTCGGTGGTAAAAATCCGAACATCATCTTTGCAGACTGCAATTACGAAGAGACGCTCGCGACCACCGTCCGCTCTTCATTTTCAAACCAGGGCGAGATATGTCTCTGCGGCTCGCGAATTTTCGTTGAGCGGCCGCTTTACGACAAATTTAAGACGGATTTAGTCGCTCGTGTCGCAATGCTGAAGGTCGGCGATCCGCTCAACCCCGAAACCGACGTCGGAGCAATCGTGTCAAAGCAGCACTTCGACAAAATAATGTCTTACATCGATCTCGCCCGCGAAGAAGGCGGCACAATTCTTACCGGCGGACACTCCGTTGATATTGTTCGCGCTGAGCCGCAAGCCAATATAGAGACGGAAAAACGGCCGATCGGGAGTGTGTCCGGTATTCCAGTTCGACCGCATGAAAGCCTGCTCCTCCAAAATAATCCAAAATCTAAAATCCAAAATCCAAAATCGGCCGGTTGGTTCATAGAACCGACCGTCATCGAGGGCCTTGCTCACGATTGCCGGACAAATCAGGAAGAGATCTTTGGCCCCGTGGCGACAATAATGCCGTTTGATACTGAGGATGAGGTGTTAAAATATGCCAACAGTGTACAGTACGGCCTGTCGGCGACGGTTTGGACGGAAAACCTAAAACGTGCCCACCGTGTCTCGGCTTTGCTGGAATGCGGCGTCGTGTGGGTCAACTGCTGGCTGCTCCGCGATCTTCGCACCCCATTTGGCGGCACAAAAAACAGCGGCCTCGGGCGCGAAGGCGGATTCGACGCCATCAAGTTTTTTACTGAAGAGAAAAATGTTTGTGTAAAACTCTAAAATACCGCCACGTGAAAAAAGATAAGATACAAATAACAATTGAAAGCATAATCAAGGCGCACAAAGAGCGGCAGCATGAGATTCGCGGCCGGCTTGATGAATTTGCGGCTGTTGGAATGTATGGCAGCGACGTCAACCTTCTGGAAGAGATGGTTTTTTGTTTTTTTACGGGCGGGTGCTCGGCCCGGATGGGTTTAAATTCTCTCGAGGCGGTGAGGCCTATACTTTTGACCGGCGGGCAGGCTGAGATCGCCGATGCATTGATCGGCTCGCATCGCTATCCAAACGCCCGTGCCCGGTACGTTGTCGCTTCGCGCGATTTTCTGCGCGAGCATTGTGATCTAAAGCTCCGAGATAAATTTCAGAGCTTTACATGTTTGTTTGAGCGGCGCGATTGGCTGGTTCGGGAAAAGGGTATAAAAGGCCTCGGTTACAAAGAAGCGAGCCATTACCTCCGTAATATCGGGTTTAGAGGTTACGCTATTCTCGACAAGCACGTTCTGAACTGTCTGGTCGAACTAAAAATAATCGACGATCCAAAGCCACCAAATACGCGTTCAAAGTATCTAAATGTTGAAGAAAAACTAAAAAAACTTACTGAGATGACCCAAATTGACTTTGATGAGCTCGATTTAGTTCTCTGGTCGATGAAAACCGGTGTTATACTAAAGTAGTTTTTGACGGTCAACGCTAAAGGGGTATGAGGTATCAGATTTTATCGATTTGTCCTAGCCGGCATATAAGATTGAAACTTTCAGGTTTCTACGCCCTATTTCTGATTTTGACCGCTTCATTTGGATCTTTTGCGGCAACTCCGCAAACCTCCAGGACGCCCGAACCCAAAAAACTCATCAAACAGGCCGCCAAGCTGACACGTGCCGGTTTGCTGATAGACGCCGAAAATCTATTGCGTCTCGCTGTAGCGGCCGACGATAAACGTTCCGATTCGAAGGTCGAACTTGCTTTTGTTCTCACAAAACAACGCCGGCTCGGCGAGGCTTACGAGATGCTTTTCCCGATCCTTAAGGATGATCCAAAAAACGCCAGGGCGTTTGCCGTTATCGGTGCCACGATGCTCTCCGGCGGCAGGTTTCATGAAGCCCGTGTTTTCTTTTTCAATGCGATCAAGCTCAATCGCCGTGAGCATCTGGCCTGGGCGGGTTACGGATTGCTCGATTTTTACGAGAATAAGATCGGCAACAGCGTCGAAAATCTGCGTGAGGCCGTCTATTACGCACCTGACGAACCGGATTACCTCTTTGCTCTTGCACAGGTTACGGCGCGGGCCGAGAGATATTCGGAGGCGGCGGATGCGTATCGTGAATTTCTAAAAGTTTCCAATATCGCAGACGCCGACCGGCGGGCGCGGATAAAGGGGCTGATCAACTTTCTCAATTACCTGGGACGAGCCGGAAGCCTCTACAAAACCGGCGGTGATGAGCAAACTAAAGTTCCTTTCCAGCTCGTCGGCAACCGCCCAATCATCACGATTCGAATCAACGGCAATAAAGAACCGCTCCGGTTTGTTCTCGATACCGGCTCTGGAATCTCAGTTGTCTCCGAAAAGACCGCAAAACGGCTAAAAATAAAACCGATCACAAAAGGCGGTTTTGCACGCGGCATCGGCGGTGACGGCAAATTTGAGATAGTTTACGGCCTGCTTCGTGAAGTCGAAGTCGGCGACGTCAGCATGCGGCAGGTTCCGGTCTATATCCGCAGGTTTCACAGCGATACGCACGAGGTTGACGGCTATATCGGCCTCGCATTGATCTCAAAATTTCTCACAACGATTGATTACGGCAATCTCACTTTTTCGCTTACACGCAAAGCCGATGATGCAAAAGTATTTTCGCAGAGCGTTGACCTCTCACTCCCGCTTCGTCTCACGTCAAGCGGATTTCTAAGCGGCGAGGTCCTGTTGCAGGGCGTCGAAACACCACTGAATTTTATCGTCGATACCGGTGCCAGCGTTTCTGTAATTTCTGACGATGTCGCCAAAGCGGATGGCATCATTCCTTTTTTGGGCGATCAACGACTGCGTGTGATAGGCTCGGCCGGTATTACCAACGATGTTCGAACATTTATGCTGCCTAAGGTGACATTCGGCAATCACTCGCGGAAGGATATAATGGCTGTGGCTCTCGATTTGGACATAATCAACGAGGCCTCTGGCTTTGAACAATCCGGAATACTAGGCGGTAATTTTCTTAAGAACTATCGGCTGACCTTTGATTTCAAAAATTCCAAGGTAACCTTCGTCTCCGTCAAACCCGACAAAGAATAGTCAGGCTAAGATAATAGTCCTTACATGGCCCTCAAGCTTTTGAATTTTAATTTTAAACTTTGATTTGTGAAACAAACACTTTATCTTGAAACATCCGTCGTCGGTGCCTATCTCGACAACGACGAGCCTTTTCGGCGTGATCTGACGATACGATGGTGGGAACACGAACTTTCCGAATATCAGGCATACAGCTCGATCCTGGTTGAACGTGAAATCGAACGTATGGAAGAACCGCATCGGGCTGGCTATTTAAACCTGCTAAAACCGCTGAAAAAGCTTGAACTTGTCGAAGAGGTTTCGATCCTTGCCGATGGCTATATCGATCGCGGCATATTTCACCGCAAATACATCGCCGACGCCTTGCATGTCGCTCTCGCGTCATTCTATAAGATCGATTATATTGTCACGTGGAACTTCGGCTATCTGGCCAACGTGCGCAAACAAGCCCGTTTGCGGCTGTTCAACACATCCGCCGGTTTTTTTTCCCCCGTAATTATCACGCCCGAATTTTTGGTCCATACGATCTGAACGGAACACGGATTAGTTTTACTGGAAATTTAATGGAAACATAGAATTTTTTGGTTTTTATGAATTGCCGTCGGCTTTATCTGACGGAAGGATTGACAAGATAAACACCGAATTTGCGGTTTTTATGAATTGCCGTCGGCTTTAGCTGACGGAAGGATTGACAAGATAAACACCGAATTTGCGGTTTTTATGAATTGCCGTCTGCTTTAGCTGACGGAAGCGCTCCTAAGCTGCGGAGTAGCGAAAGAATGTAGCCCCAGGTGGAGCCGTTGCGGCGGAACCTGGGGTCAGGATTGCAAGGATGATCGAAGCCGGCGTAGCGGGCGCCGCCCGCTATGCGGACTTGGAGAAACGAAGCTTTACGCATTTTGCATCATTTTGTGCAATGTGTGACATTTCGTGCAATCTGGGGTTTCAATCGACGCGGCTTTTATGTATTCTCGTTGTATGAACGCATACACCGTCTGTAAACACCGTCCGCTGACACTTCAATTTGAACCTGGCCTGTTCGAACCCGACAAAAAGCTGGCATTTGTCGAAAGCGTCTGCGGCGTGCTCAACGAGAGCCGTTTCGGGCCGGGTTGGCGCAAGCCCGGACCGGTGGCATATGGCGTTGGGCGGTTGGCGTGCAGGCCATCCGTGACGGGCAAAACCTTAACGTTCAAATGCGGTTGTCGCAACAGACTTTGGAAATGCGGCATATTTGCAAGCGAGAGCTTTGTGCAAAATTACAACTTTGCCGGAGAAAGTTTGTTTCGGCAGCGACGCACCAGCGACGCATGGGGCAGCGACGCGCCGTCGCGCAACGCATGGAGAAACGCAGCGCCGTCGCGCTACGCGCCGTCGAGCTACACATGGAGAAACGACGCATCGCGGTGCGACGCACTTTCCTGTCGCGGAATAAAACCAGCGACGCGAGTCCGTTCACCCTCAACGCTCGGACGCGGCTCGCCTTCCGACGGGGTCAGAACCCTGGAATTGCCACTAGCTTCAGCTAGTGGGATAAGATTGCAAAAAAGATTCCGGGCTTTAGCCCAATGTTCGGCTAAA
>JBGTEX010000032.1:0-9932 GCA_041747575.1 Pyrinomonadaceae bacterium | reverse complement strand
AAGCTATTTAACTCCGACAATACCCAAAGCTATCAATAATGCTCTCTGACTTCCTATATAACTGTCTTTTGAATCCCATTGCTCATCCAGCGAATGTGCGCCTTTGCCGTTTCCGCCGCCGTCGATTGTGATCGCCGGAATGCCGATGCTGATCGGCAGATTTGAATCCGTGCTCGAAAAACCGAAGTCGTTTTCGATATTCATAAATTTATTGGCGGCGGCGGCGACTTTTATGATCGGCGAATCCTGCGGCTGCGTTCCGGTCGGACGATCGCCGATGAGTTTTATATCGAGGCTTAATTTTTCTTTATTTTTCCAGCGCAAATTCTCTTCATTGAGTGCGGCTTCGGCATTGAGCTTGAATAATTTGTCGAGTTTTTCGAGTTCATTCGGATCAACCGAACGCATATCGAGATCAAATGAAGCGTCGCGGGCGATCGAATTTACGCTTGTTCCGCCGCGGATCACGCCGACACTAAAGGTGGTTTTTGGCTCTGCCGGAGTTTGAAATTCCGAGATCCTGGCGATCAGTCTGCCGACGGCGTGGATCGGATTTGCCATTCCGAAAGCCCCGTAAGAATGTCCGCCGGGACCTGAAAATGTTACGCGGTATCGTTTGCTTCCGACCGCTCCGGTCGTTACGCCCAAACCGGTTCCGTCGATCGAAATAAAATGCGTTATTTTTCCCTTTAATTCCTGGTTAAAAAGATGCCGGACGCCTTTCAGATCGCCCAAACCTTCTTCCCCAACATTTGCAGCAAAAATTATATTGCCGATCGTTTCGATCTTGTATCTGTCGAGCGTCCGGGCAATTGCCAGCAAAAGCGTCAGCCCGCGAGCGTCGTCGCCTATACCGGGAAGTTTTATGACCGTTCCTTCGCGGACGGTTTTAAGCGGTGTATCTATCGCAAAAACCGTATCGAGATGAGCCGCCAAAACAAGCGTCGGAACATTTTGTCCGCCGGTTCCCGGTCGTTCGCCGATAACATTTCCGGCCGCATCAACGCGGACATTCTTCAAACCGATCTCGGCAAACCGCTTTTTGAAATAAGCGCCACGTTTTTCTTCTTCGAAAGTAGGTGCCGGTATTTCAGCTATTTTTATCTGTTCTTCGACCGTTTCCGGTTCGATCTCTCTGATGTATTCAAAAGCATTTTTAACTTTTGAATTCGTCATTAGAGATTTCGCATCAGTCAAAACTTGCGAATGTACGGCCAACGTGAGAAAAACTCCTGACAGTATTAGTAGAGGTATTTTTTGAGTTTTAATTATCACAATTCTAATTTGGGAAACCACACTTTAAAGCCTCAATTACAGCCTGCCAGGATTCTTTACTTTTGCGTAAATCAGGTTCCTGCTCTAAATGTATAAAAAAGCCGGGTTCGGGCGAAGCTTCGGCATAATTGCGGCAAGGATCTTTCTTTATGCCGTTTGAAAAGCGCCCCTGAACGTTTGCCGAAGCAATCAACGGACAGGTGCTTGTTTTGCCGTCATAAATTCCGGATTCAATTTTTCCATTCTTTAAACACTCAAAAAGCTTCGCCGTATTTTTTGTAATTTGCTTTGTTCCCGAACTTATAAAAGCATTCGGACAAATATCACGATTCTTCATTCCGTGAAGCTGAACGGCAGTCGTGTTCTCTTGAATTTCAATCAGGGTTTCGTGAGTTTGATGAAACATTGTCGCAACGCTGTGGGCGACATCGGATTCCGCATAGTTGCTGTCGCCGGGCGTCTGTGTGCAAATGCTCGATTTCTCATTTGCCCGCCGGTGTGTTCCCGCCAAAAGAAACGCTTTCGCACCGGTCTGCAGAAATGCCTCGATACCCTGCAATTCCGTATTTTCATCGGAAATCGGATGCGGAATTTCGATAACTAACGGACTCTTAGTTTCAAGATCAAAAGCATAGAGTCCCCAGCCTTTTGTATACGGAGATTCCTCAAGCAGAATATATTCTCTTTCAGTAGAAATATCGGTGAAAGAGATGATTTTATACGGAAATTTTTGTTCCTTAATAATTGTCTCAGCTTTCTTAAATCGTTTATTTAAGATGCTTTGAACAATTTGTTTCCAGTTCTTTTGCTGATCATCACTTGGAACAACAAATTTGTTCGAATTCACGCGGAACTGTTTACGCGCGCTATCTTCAATACGTTTCGCCAAACTTCCGCGTTCTTTTTTTATATCTGAAAAAACATCGGTTTTACCCTCCGCCTGAAAATGGCTGAAGGATAAAACCGAGAAAATTATAAGAATCAGACATTGCTTCATATCTCCATTCAGTTTCTAAAAATTAAGACGTAAAGCAAACTGCATTAAACGAGGTCTGCCAACGGTTCCGGTGATCCGTCCGAAATTCGGACTGTTAATGTCCGTATTCGGATTGTCGAAATTAACAGTGTTGAAAGCATTAAAAATCTCCGCCCGAAACTCAACATTCATTCTTTCATTTATGCGTGTTTTCTTGATAGTGCTGAAATCGAAGTTAAAAAAGTTCGGACCATAAATTGTAGAAAGACCGAGAGAGCCGACCGTTCCCGGCTGCGGATTTAAGAAGATTATCTGCGAAGCATCACCGGAACTGCCCGGAGCAAGACTCGGGTCTATGAAAAATATGCCGTTTGAAGTTCTTTGCACACCCGTTAAGCCGGCCAACTGGCTTCGGTTCAAGTTTCCGGCAACATCCACCGTGTTTGATGCCGAACGAGCATCACGGTTAAATGTGCCGCGTCCCGATAAAATGCTGAGCGGGTCGCCCGAGCTATATTTGACTATTCCGCTGATCTGCCAGCCGCTGATCAACCCGCCGATGAATCCTCTTTTAGTTCTGAGGAATTTCCTGCCTCTGCCAAAGGGCAGCTGATAGATCGAATTTGCCAGAAACTGATGAGTGTTATTAAATTGTGAATACTCACGACGCGTATCGCGAAGCGTCAGAAATGAATTGGTATCACCCGTCGAGCCGATAAAATCGGACAGAGCTTTGGCAAAAGTGTAACTTGCCTGGAATCTCAAACCGCCGGTAAGTCTGCGGGTCATCTCAATTTGCAGAGAATCATAAGAAGATTCCGAACCGTTATCGAAGAATTGGGCTCCGCGAACGAGAGGGTTAGCTCTAATGAAGTTTATCGGTAAATCGCCTCTGGCAACCGCGTCAAAGAAAGGTGCTCCACGGACTCCGCCTATAGAGCGAACACGGGAAACATAATCAGCAAAATCGCCGACCCGGTTTTCATCAAGCCGTGAAATATAGTTTGAATTGGAGAGTTCCGAAGCTCGTCCGAAAAACAGAACGCTGTCAAAAAGCGGATTTGGTCGACTTCCCGTCAAAGCCGGGTTATAGCCAAAATTATCGCCGCCACCGCTTGCTCTGGAAATTGCTAGATTGTTTTGAGCAATAATAAATGCGTCCAGAATGGATTGTCTGGTATTCGGATCAACGGCGAAGATATTCACTTCATTTATATCGTAGCCGCGGTAAAGCTTTCTGCCGCGATTACCTACATATCGAACTTCAAGCGACGTTCCTTTAAACACTTCATATTGAATACCGAAATTAAAATCGTGCAGATATGGACTCTTGAGATTCTCGTTAAATGCCCGGATATCGACTATAGAATTCGTTTGAATGCTCTGTAATGCGGGAATAGTTACCGTCGGGGTCGGAACAGCCGGAATTCCGTCGCGGATATATCCCGTATTGACAGCATTTGTAACGGTAAGGATCAATCCTTCGTTGTCATCCAATGTTCCGTCAATCGTATTGAACGAGCCTTGAAAATAACTGATGCGATAGCCGCCTCTAATGGACATTTTGCCGTTTTTAAACGGATCCCAGGCGAAACCTACTACCGGGGCAAAATTATTTTTATCGGAATTGAACAATTTTCCATCAGTAGGAAAATCCAAAACCGTATTCGAGCCTTCCAAAACACCCGGCTTAAATAAATTTCCGTCTCCCGATATGCCGTAGAGTGCCGCGGAGCCTCCGACAGGCAGCAATCCCAGATTATCCGATTCTTTCGGAGCAGTGTTGTATTCGTATCTTAATCCGAGGTTCAAAGTCAGATTCGGTTTAATACGCCACGTATCCTGAAAATACAAATTGGTTTCCCAGTTGTCATAACGGCGGACTTCCGGTGCTCCCGGCACAACCGTACGAGCTCCCGGATCAGCAACATTAAAGACCTGCGTAATGCTTCCTAATGCTCCGGTCAGAAGATTTACCAGTTCACGGGCGTCCGTATATTCAGTTGAACTACTGCCCGAAAAATGATTGCTTTGTGAATAGCCCGGAGAGTTGTTGATGCTGAAATCGATTTGCGGCAAAGTTCCGGCAAATGAATAACGACGAACCCAGGGATTTCGAATCTCGATACCGGTCTTAAAAGTGTGATTGCCACGCAGAAACGTTACATTATCGGTAAACTGTAAAACACGCAGATTTCTGCCCGACCCAGTGTTATCATTTTCAGGATTAAATATATCGGGAACGTCAATCGTATAGCCTCTTCCATAATCCGAAGTATTTCCGAAGGTCAGGGTCGAAAGTTGAGCACCGAACCGGGCTTCATTGATAATCGTCGGACTAATCACCGAGCGTAATGTTGCCGATATACCGCGACCGACCGTATTCCTTGTTCTGAAAGTCGAATTCGGGTATGCGGGTTCACCCGAGTTGATATAATCCCCGTTAAAAAGAATATCACCGTAGTTATAGGTTAATTCAAACGAATGCTTGTCGGTAAAGCGATAATCGATACGGGTAGAAAATTGATCGGTCGGCAAAATAACTTTTGAGTTGAATCGATAGCCCCCGGTATTCAGACCGTCCCCGATCTGAAAATTATTCGGCAAAGGGACAACTGATAGATAAGCCATAATCGTCGGATCAAACGGTTGGTTAAAACGATTTGTGCCGGAAATTCCGAGCAGATCCTGGACGCAGATCGCGCCGTTCGGGATAACTACTCTCCCGCTCCCCGACGTTGCGCGACAAGTTCCGCTTTGCGTAGAGGCGGTTCCAGCCGGAGCGGTAATTGTTGCCGCCGCTACATTTGCCGGGGTTGTCGGGAGACCTTTGATATAACGGAATATCCCGTTCATGGCTTCCTGGGTATAAACCAGACGGTTGCGTGAAAGACCGCGAGATTCCCTTTTGCCCTCGTATGAAGCAAAGAAAAATGCTTTGTCTTTTATAATCGGTCCGCCGACTCTACCGCCGAATTGATTACGAATCAAAGGCTCCCGTTCGACACTTTCTCCGTTTTCGAGAATGGTGGAATTGTTAAAAAAGTTATTGGCATTAAAAGCCGTATTGCGGTGAAACTGAAAAATCGACCCGCGAAATCTATTCGTACCGGAAGCGGTAATGGCATTGATTTGAGCCGAACCACGGCCGAATTCCGCCGACGGCAGAGATGTCGTTACTCTAAATTCGCCAATGCTTTCAACACTGACCGGAATGACCGGGAGCGTAACATTGGCAGGAGTTTTCAGAAAATTGTCCGAAGCATTTACACCGTCTACAGTCAGATTATTGGCGACCGTCCGGTTGCCGTTGATCGAAAAATTTCTGACCTCTCCGTCGGAGTTCGATTTTGTCTGCACTCCGGCGCTAAGTGCCGTCAGTTCAAAAGGATTCCGTCCGTCCAAAGGAAGTTCGAGAATTCTCTGACGGTCAACCACATCTCCGACCTCCGCGTTGGTCGTGTTGACGACCTCCTGAGCCTCGCTCGCACTGACCGTAACTTCTTCATTAACTCCGCCGACTTCCAAAATAACATTGACGCTCGACACGGTCGCCACCTGAACGATCACGTCTTCGATTCGAATTTTTTTGAATCCTACCAGTTCGGCAGTTACCCGATAATTTCCGGGTTTTACCTCCGTAAATACGAATCCACCCTCTTCATTTGAGGAGGTTTGAGCAGCTTCTCCTGTCTCGGTATTCGTAAGCGTTACGGTTACATTTCGAACGACCTGATCTTGCGGGTCTTTGACAGTTCCTTCAACCCGTCCACGCAGAGCCTGTCCGCTCACCAAACTGCAAAAAGTCAACAACAATACAAAATTGAACACGATGCTCAGGGTTCTGATTTTCATCTTTATGTTTCCTTTTAACTTTTTAAGAGATATTTGTGGCTAAAATACACTATTTATCTGAAATGGTAAAGGCGGATTGGCAGCAAGGTGACGCTATTTCGAGCCGAGACCGATCAGGCGTCACGCTTGCTGGCATTCTCGCTTCTCGAAGCCGAAAAGGTTTTCGCCGAATAACCGCTTACGCTCATCTGGGCTCGCTCGTCACAGCCCTTGAGAAGCAGCCGGAGCATCGGCCACCTGAACAAAGCCGTCGCCCGCTCTGGTTCTCAGCCTTCGCCTGCGGCTCAGGCAGAGAACCAGAGCGGAAATGTTGCGAACCAAATATTATTTCGCCAATGTTTGATAACCGGAGACCATTAGAGTTTTAACAATAAATGGGACATCCCCAAAGTGAAAGGGCCGGTTCGATCCAGCCCTTTATCTATCAACTTTCGTTATTCTCGCCTTTCGATTTGCTTCGTTCGGCAGCGGCTTGTGCTTGAGGCAGGGGCATGCCTATTGCGTCAGCGCTTATCAAAGGCTCTTCATCTACCGACTCCGGCGACGGGTCGGCGATTATCATCTTCCCGGATTGCTTGGTAAAGCTCAGTAGCTCTTTTTCCTTGTCAAAATCGACCATTACGAAATCGCCCGTCTCAACCTGCTGCGTAGCGACGAGATTCGATAAGGGATAGACAAGAAACCGCTCGACCGACCGCTTCAGGTGACGTGCGCCGTATTTAAGGTCGATGCCCTCGCTGAGCAGGAATTCCTTTGCCGCATACGTACATTCAAAGACAAATTTCGTACCGGCGGATTCGGTAATACGATCCTGCACTGCCGCGAGTTCGATCTCGAGAATGCGTCGGAGGTGATGTTCCTTTAGGCTGCGGAAGACGACCACCTTGTCGATACGGTTCATGAATTCCGGCGAGAATTTGCGTTTTGCCGCCTCGAGGGCCGTGCGATAGATCTTAGAATCGATCTCGTTATCTTCCTTGGCCTGGTCGGTCTTGGTCGGTGTAAATCCGATCCCGCCCGAGATCATATCGGACATTTCCCGTGCACCGAGGTTGGACGTCATAATCACGACGGTCCGCGAAAAATCTACACGCCGGTTATCACCGAGCGTCAGCGTGGCCTTATCCAGAATTCCGAGCAGCAGCTGCCACAGCGAGTCCGACGCCTTTTCGATCTCGTCAAAAAGCACGAAGCTAAGCTTTGTATCCTCGGTATGCGATTTGTCGAGATTTTCCTGCGTCAGCATCGGTGAAGTCTCGCGATGGCCCAGATATCCCGGAGGCGATCCGATCAGTTTGGCGATCTCATGCGAATGCTGAAACTCAGCACAGTCGATCTTAACGACAGCGTGCGGCTCGGCGAAAAGAACTTCGGACGCAGCCTCGACGACGCGGGTCTTGCCGGAACCGGTCGGGCCGAGAAACAGCATGGTGCCGATCGGGCGTGACGGATTGTTCATCCCCGCCAGATAGATCTGAAACAGCCCGCTCATCCTGCGGACAGCCCGCTCCTGGCCGACTATGAGCGAAGACAGCTTGTCTTCAAACTCAGCAGCCCGAGGGCTTTTTCGATCAGGATCAAGCAAAATGCCTGTTTCGGTTTTTTCTCGTTTGGTTCCCGGTTCGTTTTTCATTTTCGTGCCTCTTGCGGAACTCTTGGTTCCGCTATATCAAGAACTTTCCTGACGGTCAACTTGCGTGGGTGCAAGTACTTCGTCAACAAAGATGAAATCAACAGATTATTAGTTGGCTTGTCTTTAGGGTCTAGATGGAAGCATCCAGAGATGTAGCATGGGTATGGATGCCCACGTCTTTTATATCATTAGCACATATCTTCGATTCGACGCAACAAAAAATCGATATTTGTTATGTTTTACGGAATCAGCCGGACATTGTTTCTATAGCAGAAACCCTTTAAAAGATGACTGGCGATATTAAGCTAATCGAAACCAACGCCCCCACCCGATGTTTACTTCGGCTGTGCCTAAGCTTAGTCTCCTTCACCACTCACGACCGCGGCGGATAGCTGACCGAATAGGAGTTCCCACGTTTTTGTGTCACCGGCGCGTTTAGAGAAAGCAAGAGGCAGAATTCAGCAGTCAGTAGGCAACCAGGTAGTCTACTCGATGTAGTAAAGACGGCTCACTGTGGTCGGTCTAGAGTCAATGTTGACTAGAAAGATCTAGTTCTTTGACAGGGAGCGGGCACTGGTCCGAGGAATAGCATCTCGACTAGTGCAGATTTTGTGACTTAGGTCACAATTTTCTGATTGACAAGATCATTTCCAAATGGCAATATTTTTCTTTCGCGAAGTAAGTGCTTACTTACCACAGGGGAGATGTAATTGACCAACGAGTTTTTTAATTGCGACCACGGAGTAAGGATGACGGGCGATGAGCGGCGTGAGCAGATATTGCGGGCCGCGGTTGAGCTGTTTTCGCGAAAGGGGTTCAAGGGGACCACGACAAAGGAAATCGCCAACGCATCGGGCGTGTCTGAGGCTATGGTGTTCAGGCATTTTGCTTCCAAAGACGAACTCTATGCCGCGATCCTTCACAGCAAGGGTTGTCAGGACGGGGTGAACCGATTTCCATGGGAAGGCAATGAGGTGCTCGCGGCGGCGATCGAACAAAGGGACGATTTTGCCGTATTTTACAATATCGCTCTCGCGGCGCTCGACAAGCATCATTCGGACGTCGGGTTTATGCGGCTTTTGTTTTACTCGGCGCTTGAGGAACACGATCTGGCCGAGCGGTTCTTTAAGGAATTTATTGAACGGGTATATGAGTTTATCGGCGGATATATCAAAGCGCGGCAGGACGAAGGGGCGATGCGAGCACTCGAGCCGCGTGTCGCGGTCCGGGCGTTTATGGGAATGCTCATTCACCACTCGCTGAACAACATCCTTTGGGACAAGAAACGGCTGCTGCTCGATATCTCGAATGAGGAAGCGGCGAAGAACTTTGCCGAGATACTGCTGAACGGGATCAATTCCCCAGCGGCGAAAAAATAAGAAGATGAGAAGTCAAAAAGTTTTATTTGGCACCGTCCTGATGTTGCTTGTAATGATGGCGGCCGGCTGCGGCGGGTCGAGCGCGGTTTCGGTCAATGTCGGCAACGAACCGGTCACGGTCGACGTCACGACGGCGCAGGCCGTTGTGAGACAAATACCAACGTATTTTGAGGCTACGGGCAATCTTGCGAGCGATGCCCAGACGGATGTGGCGGCGGCGGTGGGCGGCAAGATCGTCGAGGTAAATTTTGACGTCGGCAGCTATGTGACCAAGGGCAGCGTGCTGGTAAGGCTGGATGACCGTGACGCTCGTTTGAGGATAGAACAGGCACAGGCACAGGCCGAGCAGCAGCGGAAGGCTGTCGGCCAGGCCATCGCAGCTCTGCGGCAGGCACAGATCCGCCTGAACGTTAAGGATGGCGAGACTTTTAATATCGAGACTTTTTCACAGGTAAAATCGGTTAATGCCAATCTGGCGCTGGCCGAAAAAGAGCTCGGCCGCGCCCAGCGTTTATTCGACACTGGTGATGTCTCGAGGGCGATCCTCGATCAGCGTCGTGCCCAGCGTGATGCCCTGCTCGGACAACTCGACGAGGCGAGGTCTAATGCCGCAGTTGCTGTCAGGGCGATATCGTCGGCAGAGGCCGCTGTCGCCTCGGCACGTTCGGCCGTTGCAACCGCCGAAACGCAGATAGATCAGGCCAGAAAATCGCTGACGGACACTGTAATTTACGCCCCGATCAGCGGCCACATCGCCGAGCGCGTTGCCGACCCGGGCGAGTTTATTTCGCCGAACACGCCTAATTCAAAGGTC
>JBGTEX010000031.1:0-23627 GCA_041747575.1 Pyrinomonadaceae bacterium | reverse complement strand
TCGGGTGGCGAAGCGGTAGCGGCGGGAGGTTACCGTGAGGAGGTGGGCTTCGCCGGGGGTTATGTTTTCGAAACGGTATATGCCGAACGAGCTTGTGCTGGCGGTTTGGGTTATGCCGTTTGAATCGGTGATGGTGACGGTCGCGTTTCGCAGGCCGCGGCCGTCGGGCGTGAGGATGCGGCCGTTGACCTGCATGCCTGTGCCGATACCGGCGTAGATCGTCGGCAGCAGCGTGCCGTTTGCATCCGAGACGCTCTGACGGGCTAGTTTGCTTCCGAAGGTGATCGGAAGCGAACCGGTTTCAGCGTTTGCGGCCACATTGAACGTGACTGTCACGATCTGACGCGTTCCGCTTTCAAACCGGTTTTGCGAATCGACCAGAATGCCGATCCGTCCGGCATATATCTCGTTTAGATTTGTCCCGAGATGCGAATCGAGCGGCACACCCGTACCGAGTGCGGTCACCGGATTGCTCAGTTTTGACGGATCAAAGTTTACCGTAAATCCGGCCGCGGCCTCATCTCCCTGCGAATCGATCTCAAACGAAACGGTCAGACGCCCGTCCAGAATGCCGCCGCTCACCGCACGTATCGTCCGTCCGCCATCGCGTAAAGCGTTGGCTGACGATGTCAAAGTCGCGACCGGGCCGGTTGGGCCGGCGGCGGGCGTCACAGGGTCGAGACCTAGGTTGTATCGGCGGGTTTGCGTGACGTCTGATGCGTCGATGCGGCCGTCGCCAAATGCCGCCCTCGGTGAAGTGTCACCGCGTTGGAACTGATTCGGGCTTGTCACCGCCGTCAGATTTCCGAGTGCAAACTGCCGTGTGATATTTACATCATTCGCCAGAACCGCTCCGTCACCCGACGACCCGCCGGCCGCATTTACCACATCTCCCTCGATCCCAACAGAAGGCGTCGGACTCGGAGAAGGTGTGGGCGTTGGTGTCGGCGTCGGCGTCGGAGTTCCGCCCGCCACATCGTCATTAAAGATCGTGCCGACGCCGTCTGCGACAACCAGAATCGCGTTGCCGGTCAGGTTTGACAAACGAACCAGAAACACCTCGTTTGGCTCAAACACGGTATCGCCGTTAACCAGCACATCTATCTGCTGCAATGTCGGCGAATCCGATGCAAACGTGATCGTCCCGGAAACCGGCTGATAATCGCCATCAGCAACCGTAGCCGTCCCGTCCGCCGTCGCAAAGTCAACAACAACCGGCGTCAAAACCGGCGGTGCCGACGATATCGTCACATTAAACGTATACAAAACCGTCCCCGCATCCCCCTCATTATGCGTAACACTATCGATCCGCACCACCCTCTGCCCCAACGGAGTAGGAGTAGCAAACGGAGTCGGCGACGGCGTTACCGTCGGTGTAACCATCGGAGTTGGACTAGGCGTCGGTGTTGGAGTAGGAGTAGGAGTCGGTGTAACCACCGGCGTAGGACTAGGCGTAGGAGTCGCCGTCGGAGTCGGTGTTGGTGTCGGAGTCACCGTTGGCGTAGGCGTCGGAGTTGGCATCGGCGTCGATATTGGTGTTGGCGTCGGCGTAGGTGTCGGTGTAGGAGTAGGAGTAGGGGTAGGCCCTGGTGTGCCGGCCGATACTCCCCAATCAGGTCCCAAATCCCGGGCGGCATGGTTCGTCAGTCTAAGTTCGCTCGTTCCGTCTGCGTTCATGACATAGACGTCGAAGTTGTTGTTACGAAATCCGGCGAATACTATTCGTGTTCCTTCAGGGGAATATCGCGGTCCTGAATCGGAGAGTGAAGCGTTTAGAGGCATCTGGTTTGAACCATCCGCATTCATGACCCAAATAGGACCGGAAAGGAGGTTGCGGATAAACACGATGCGGCTGCCGTCGGGTGAGAAAGATGGGCTGTTTCCGAGGCTGGCAAGCCCCATTCGATTGGTCCCGTCGGCGTTCATGATACTGATCGAAGAAGATAGAGCGGGAAGGCTCGAAGCAAATACGATACGAGTGCCGTCGGGCGAAAAACTCGCAGACCCATCCTGGAATCCCTGGAACGGGGCAGTCAGCTGCACCTGGTTCGATCCGTCGGCATTCATGACATAGATCAGCGAATTTGGGGAGACAAATCTCGTAAAGACGATACGGCTGCCATCGGGCGAAAACCTGGGACCGCCGTCGCTGAACGTGTTGTTTGTAAGCCGCGTTTGACTCGTGCCATCGGCGTTCATTACATAGATCTCATTATTACCGTCGCGATTAGTAGTAAACGCGATACGCGCGCCGTCCGGGGAGAAACTTGGAAAGAAGTCCGATGCCGCGTTATTCGTGATCCGGGTTTGATTCGAGCCGTCAGGGTTCATTGTGTAGATCTGACTATTAGCAAAATTGCCTCCACCACCGTCGCGGTCGCTCGAGAACGCGATCCTTCCGCTTCCTGATGGAGGAGTTGGCGTTGTGACCGGAGCTAACGCAGTTACGAATGGTGAGAGCGAACTAACGCGTGCACAAACGATGCGGGTCGCAAAGTCTGGCGCGGGGCTGTCAGGGGCCAAAATTGTGCGGTCGATCAATGATCCGTTCTCGCCGTGCAGAATTCTAACCCTCGCAAACTCCGCGGGGTCGTTTATCGACGAAACCGTGAAACAAACCGTGACCGGAGGTGTAAAAGCTGCCGTTGTCGTAATGTCGAATGCGGGCCCGGCGGCGAGAATCGTAAATCCCGAAGGCGGTGTACCCGCCGACGATGGCGGATTTATCGCCGCAAAAGCTGTATTGCCGGCGGCGGTCACCTGTGGGAACGTGACGGTGGCGTTACCGGTTGGGGACTGAACCGTTACGTTTGTGCCCGTTGTTGTGTTCGGGGTCGGGGTCGGTGTAGGCGTCGGAGTTGGCGTTGCTGGCGGATCGAGTATGTTGTCCGGGACCCATCTCGGAATCTCGCTGCTCTGCGCGATCGGATCAAACTGCGTCACCTGTCTGATGTCGTTGCCGCTGGGTGTCATAGTGTAGATTTGATCGCGATCCAGGCCAGCGGCCAGCGTTGACCTTTCAAATGCGATCAGCGATCCGTCAAGTGAGAATGAAGGACTTTCGCTCGAAAATGAGCTATTGGTCAACTGCATTTGGTTTGTTCCGTCCGAATTCATGATGAATACCTGGTTGAAATTATTCTGCCCCTCGACGGTTCGGCCCTGATACACGATCCTGGTTCCGTCGGGCGAAAACTGGCCGCCAAACTCAAAGAAGGTCGTCAGGCGCGTCTCGTTCGTGCCGTCGACGTTGATGACGTACAGATTTGGCAATCCGAATTGGCTATTGCGATTTGAGTCGAACAGGATGCGGTTACCGTCGGGCGAGAATGAGGGGCGCGAATCGATAAATTGATTCGTAGTTACGCGGCGGAGATTTGTGCCATCGTAGTTGATCACCCAGACATCTGTATTGCTGCCGCCGCGGGTAAACGCCACCACCTGGCCGTCAGCCGACAACACCCCGCCGCCGTCGTTATTCGAAAAGGTAATTTGTCTGGAATTCGCACCGTTTGAATCCATTGTGTAAATATTGCTGAAAAAGGTGAAAACGACGCGTCGACCATCGCGCGAAATATCGGCACCGAGGTTCTCCGATATCGTGTTGAAACTCAGCTGCGTTCGGCCTGTCCCGTCCGGGTTGATGACAAAAATCTCGTTGTCTGCGTCAGTTCGACTTACAAACGCGATCTTTCCCGGCGACGTCTGCGCCTTTATACGGAAGGACAGCGAATGCAGGCCTACGCCGAGTAATAGGACAGCGGCGAAGATAATAAATAATTTACAGTTTCGATTTAGTTTCATGGCAATTAGCACCTCACAAAATGTTTCCTTGCTCAATAGGGCGTAAAATTTTGAAAAAAGCGCCAATTTTTTTTAAAGATAAATTTGCTTGTTTGCTATAATGCGGCTCAGGTCAAATAAAATGAGTGCGGGAAAGAAAGATGAAATAACCCTTTTACTGGGCAGGATCAGCGACGGCAGCGATACGGCCCCGGGCAAATTATTAGAACTTGTTTACGACGACCTGCGGCGGCTCGCCGGGGCGTATATGCAGAATGAGCGGAGCGATCACACGCTGCAGGCGACGGCGCTTGTTCATGAAGCATACTTAAGGCTGGTGGATTGGAAAAATGTTTCGTGGCAAAGCCGTGCGCAGTTTTTCTCGGTCGCGGCCGAGGTGATGCGCAAGGTTTTGATCGATCACGCACGGGCACGAAAGGCACAGAAACGCGACGGCCACCGTCTCGTTCTTGACGAAGCGATCAGCTTGCCCGATCATCGCCAGATCGACATGATCGCACTTGACGACGCATTGCAAAATCTCGAAAAGATCGATCCGCGTCAGGCAAAAATAGTTGAATTGAGATTTTTTGGCGGTTTGACGATCGAGGAAACTGCCTATATTTTGAAATTGAGCGAATCCGCCGTTCGCCGCGAATGGACGTTTGCTAAGGCCTGGTTTCAGCGAGAGTTAAGCCAGACAGACGGGCGTTAGTGCCCGGACAGCCGTGGAAAATTGGCAAAAAATAAAAGACATTTTTGCGGATGCGATCGAGCAGCCGGCCGACCTGCGTGCAGAATTTTTAAGAGCTAAATGTGACGGCGACAACCTTTTATTCGACGAGGTAAGTTCTCTGCTGGCGGCGTCGGGTGATTTCGAAAACCTCATTGAAAAAAATGCGTTTGATCTGTCATCGGTAGTCGGATGCAGAGTCGAGGATTATCGCGAACGCCACTTCGGGAAATACCGTATTATTCGTGAGATCGGCAGCGGCGGCATGGGTTCAGTCTTTTTGGCCGAACGCGACGATGGCGAATTTACAATGCAGGTCGCGCTCAAGATCGTCCGCCAATCCATCGCCGACCGTGAGATCATCTCGCGGTTCAGACGCGAGCGGCAGATACTCGCCGGTCTCAGCCATCCCAATATCGCTGCCCTGCACGACGGTGGCGTCAGCGAAAAAGGCGAACCGTATCTGGCGATGGAATATGTCGATGGACAAACGCTTATCGACTATTCCGTAGAACATAACTTGTCAATCGACAAAAAACTGCGGCTTTTTCTTAAAATCTGTGCTGCCGTGTCTTATGCTCACCGGCACTTAGTCGTGCATCGGGATATCAAACCGTCAAATATTTTAGTTACTGAGGATCGTGAACCGAAGCTTCTCGATTTTGGCCTGGCAAAAGCCTTCGAATCAGATTCGTCTAAAACCCAGACCGCTTTGCGTGCCTTTACACCGGCCTATGCATCACCCGAGCAGATCAAAGGCGGGAACATAACCACATCCAGCGACATATATTCGCTCGGTGTCGTTTTTTACGAATTGCTTACCGGTACGAAGCCCTTAAATTTTGATAATAAGAGTTTTGACGAGATAGTTCAGACGATTGGCGGCACCGAGCCGTTGAAGCCGAGCGCGGTAGAAACCGAACTAAAACCAGCACACACCGCGCAGATACTCCGCGGCGATCTGGACAATATCGCTCTTACAGCTTTGCGTAAAGAACCGGAACGCCGGTTTAAGACAGTTGATGATTTTGCTGACGATATAGAACGGCATCTGAACGGCCGTCCCATAACCGCAAGACCCAATACGGCCGGTTATCTTGCCGGTAAATTTATTCGCCGAAACAAGATCGCGGTTGCGGCGGCGGCGTTTGTCCTTTTATCGCTCGTTGTCGGTCTTATTTTTTCGCTCTGGCAGGCGGATCGAGTCCGAAAGGAGCGCGACCGGGCGGAGAAACGGTTTCAGGATGTACGTCAATTATCCAATTCGCTGCTTTTTGAAATTTCTCCAAAAATCGAACGCCTCCCAGGCTCGGTCGAAGCTCGCGAAATATTGGTAAAACGGGCATTGGAATATTTGGACAGCCTTTCCGAAGAATCGCAATACGATCAATCGCTGAGGGCCGAACTTGCATCCGCATATGAAAAGGTCGGCAATCTTCAGGGGAATATTGACCGGCCAAACCTGAGTGATTTTGCCGGTGCGGTCACGAGCTTTGAAAAAGCCCGGGCTATACGTGAGTCGCTGCCGTTGGATTCGGAAAATCAGTACCGGCTTGCCTTAAATGTAAGCCTTACCAGCTCGATTCGAAATCGGCAAAATGACGTAAAAGGCTCATTAACAGACGCGGGTCTTGCAAATGCCATCTTTATAGATCTTACTTCGACGATCCCGGATTCCATCGAATATAAAACCTCGGCGATCGAGGCCGAGATCGAATATGGCCAGATCTATTCCATGAATAACCGTTTCGCTGAGGCGGTGCCGAGGTTTCGCGGGGCTTTAGCGGCCTTGGCAAGAATTGATAATAACCAGATCAAGACGCGCCAGCTGACGGCTAAAGGTTACGCATTTTTGGGCAACGCCCTTTCCTGGGACGGCAATCAGCCGGACGCAGAAACGGAGATCAAAAAGGCAATAATAATTTCTGAAAGTTTGGCGGCTGACTATCCTGACGATTCGGAAATCCAGGCGACCGTCTGGCAAACATTTACGCTTGCAAGCAGCGTTTACGAAGATACTCAGCCGTCATTTTCCCTGGATCTTGCAAAACGCGCGCTGACTATCGCAGAAAGGGCCGCCGGGGCCGACAAAGCCGATTCGCAGGCCAGATACAATGTTGGCAGGGCTTTTTCGAGACTCGGTATAATGTTTTCTAAATCGCAAAAGCTCTCACAGGCCGAAACCAATCTTCAGGAATCCGAAAAGATATTTAACGAACTAATAGTCAAAGAACCAAAAAACGTGATCTATCAACGCGATCTAGGGAAACTCTATGTTCGGATGGGTGATACAAGCGAAAAACAGCAAAACCCGGCCGACGCATTGCTAAAATATCAAAATTCAGCATTGATTTTTGAAAAGATCGCAGACGGCGACGGGTTGAACACACTGGCCCTGCGTGACCTCGCACAGTCGCTAAAGAGTGTCGGAGCGATGCAGATCGCCCTGAAACAAAAGGCAGAAGCAATCAAAACCCTCGAAAAAGCTAAACAGATTTTGGCCAATCTCAAAGCAGCCAATTCCATCGGCGGATTTGATAAGCAGTTGATTGAAGAGGTTGAAACTTTGTTAAGATCTTTTTAGATAGTTTTATCGGGGATCAGCGGCAGCGTAATGATCGGCATAATTTGCACCAAGATGCTGCCTGATAGATGATTTTTGCGAAAACCGCAGGTGTGAAAATATTTATTGGATTGAGGTTGGGGGCATTAAAAGAGTCGTGTTTCCGCCTTAGAGCGGGTACGGAAGTTAGCGGCTTTGTAAAATCGCTCCTAAGTTGCGGATCAGCGAGAGAATGTAGCCCCAGGTGTAGCCGTTTCGGCGGAACCTGGGGCTACATGCTTTCGCTGCTCCGCAAGGTTCTGAGCACTTTTGACAAAGTCCACAAATCACCAGACCGCTTCTGAGCGCTTTTGACAAAAGCCCCCAAATCACCAGACAGCTTTCACACTTACCCTTGCGGCACAAATCTTTCTCAGCCAGCATCTACAATTTCCCGTATATCGAATCCGTAACCGCTCCAGGAAAACAGCGCCTTACCGGTCGTGTTCCTACTTCTGCTATAATCTACGTGACTGATACCGACGACAGCAGAGTACACTCCCTACCGGTCGTGCTTCCGCCTTATGACTTACGAAATAAACGAAACTCACGACCCTTCTTTAACAAGCTGGGTCGAATCCGCCAACGACCCGAATACGGATTTTCCGATACAAAATTTGCCGTTTTGCGTGCACAAAAGTTCGCGCGTTTCGCAATTTTCTTGTTTGGGCATCATAATCGGCGATAAAATTCTCGATTTGATGGCTATAGACTCTTGTGGATCGGAGGGAACTGGAATCAGCCTTCTTGACAACATAGGTGATTCTTTCGACGTATGGAGCGACGATGCCGGTTTGGACTGGTTTGTCATGCATTCGGGGATCGCGTCAGAGATTCGATCACGAATTTCCCAACTCTTGCGGCACGACAATCCAGCCCTTCGGGATCATCCGAGGGTGGGCGACACGCTGATATCTCTCAGCGAAGCAGACATCTTGTCGCCGGTCGAAAAAATCCGCAACTACACCGACTTCTACTGCTCGATCTATCACGCGACGAATGTGGGGTCGATGTTTCGGCCGGACAATCCTCTGCTGCCGAATTACAAGTACGTGCCGATCGGATATCACGGGCGGGCTTCGAGCATTGTGGTGTCGGGGACGGACATCAAGCGGCCAAAGGGTCAAAACCGGAGCGATGCGGAAAAGCCGCCGGTGTTTATGCCGTGCAAAAATCTCGATTACGAGATGGAGGTCGGATTTTTTGTCGGGCAGGGGAACGAGCTTGGCACTTCGATACCGATTGCCGACGCTGAGAAACATATTTTTGGTTTATGTCTTGTAAATGACTGGTCGGCGAGAGATATCCAGGCTTGGGAATATCAACCATTGGGCCCGTTTCTGGCGAAAAGTTTCGCTACGACGATCTCGCCGTTTGTCGTCACGATGGAAGCCCTCGCACCATTTCGCGTTCCGGCGTTTGAACGGGAAGACGGCGATCCGCAGCCGCTCGATTATCTTGCGAGCGATCAAAACAAAAAATTCGGCGGCATCGACATCAAACTCGAGGTCTATATCCAATCGCAAAAAATGCGTGATGAAAACATCGAGCCGCACCTTTTGAGCCGCTCCAATATGAAAGATCTGTATTGGACAATCGGCCAAATGCTCACCCACCACGCCTCAAACGGCTGCAACCTCCAAACCGGCGACCTGATGGCGACCGGCACGATCTCCGGCAAGGAAAAGAGCGAGCGCGGCTCGATGCTCGAACTCTCATGGCGCGGCACCGAACCCATCGAGCTGTCAAACGGCGAACAGCGCCGCTTCCTCGAAGACGGTGACGAAATAATAATGAAAGGCTACTGTGAACGCGAAGGCTTCCGCCGCATCGGCTTCGGGACATGCCGCGGCCGCATCGTTCCGGCAGACTGAGGCTTAATTAACGGAGAGACCGCGACAGTCGGGCAGAGATATGAAACCGGTGGGATTAAACTGCATCGCAGCGACCACGGCGGTCTCTGCATCTAACTGAGATTGCGGATTAAAAAAATGCGGAATCGCGGTTAGCGATCTTGACCGTGAATGCCTTTGAATGCCAGATCAATAAAATTTCCGAATCTCTATTGACAATCTTGTGCCATCTATGATATATTATCTCGCAGACCGTACACGCCGTGGGCGTTTGATGTCGCAAAAATTGAAAGATGTTTCACTGAACACCTATATTTTACCGAAATGGAACACGAAACCCGAACCACAATATTTACAATGCTTTACAAGGCTTTTTCATGTTCCAAAGTGGAACAGATCTGCTTTTTATGTTTCACTGAGACACTATATTCACCGAAATGGAACACGAACAACAACCACAATATTTACAATACTTTACAAGCCTTTTTCGTGTTCCAAAGTGGAACAGATCTGCTTTTATGTTTCACTGAGACACTATATTCACCGAAATGGAACACGAAACCGCAACTACAATGTTCACAATGCTTTACAAGGCTTTTTCGTGTTCCATCATGAAACAGATTCACCTTCTTAGCAAGAAGGTAGTTGATTTATAAGGGCTTATCAGTTTGTCAAAAATCGTGTTTCTTCGACACGCTTTTGCGGCATATGCCGCTCACAAGGTTAATGCGTAAACCCGGCTTATTTTTTTGATTGCGTTGTATCTTCGTTTATACTGGATATATGGATACGGTCGTTCAATATCGCTACACCGGGAGAAAGCCGGGTGTTCAAGGCGGGGAACCGGTTTTTATTCTGACGCGATTTTCCACCGAGGAAATCTGCAACCAGATTTATTACATTTAAAGGTGGAAGCATTACTCGACAAATTCAAAGACGAATGCGGCGTGTTTGGCATTTTTGGCCATGCGGAGGCATCGACGCTGACGCAGCTTGGGTTGTTTGCGTTGCAGCATCGCGGACAGGAAGCGTGCGGGATCGTGTCGGCTGACGGCGGTGATCTGCTACAGTTTCGTTCTGTCGGCTTGGTGGCGGACGTGCTGGATAAGGATGTACTCAAGAAATTGACCGGGTTGAGCGCCATAGGGCATACGCGGTATTCGACCACGGGTAAAAACACGATAAAAGAGGTTCAACCGTTTTCGGTTGCTTGCCAGCACGGCAAAATCGCCGTCTGCCATAACGGCAATCTGCCGTTTGCCGAAGCCCGCCGCCGCGAACTAGAACGTGACGGGGCGATTTTTTCGTCCACATCAGACACCGAAACTATCCTGCACGGTATCGCCAAAACACCGGCCAGAACGGCGGTCGATGCGATCCGCGAAGTTCTGAAAAATACCGAAGGTGCGTTTTCGCTGCTGTTTTTGACGCCTGGATCGATGGTCGCGGTTCGCGACCCCCGCGGGTTTCGTCCGTTGGTTTTGGGCAAGCTAAAAGAAGCTTCGCGAAATGCCGGCCAGCAGGCATCTGCGCTTGAAGACACATGGTGTGTCGCCTCAGAGACATGCGCTTTCGACCTTATCGACGCCGAATACGTCCGCGAGATCGAGCCGGGCGAGATGCTTGTGATCGACGAGAACGGGTTGCATTCATCTATGCCTTTTGAGAAAAAGCCCGTCTCGGTCTGCACCTTCGAACACGTCTATTTCTCTCGCCCCGATTCGACGATCTATGGCAGGTCTGTAAATGAATCACGCCACAAGATGGGCAAACGCCTGGCCGCCGAGCATCCGTGCGAAGCCGACCTTGTCGTACCCGTTCCAGATTCGGGCGTCGCCGCCGCGATCGGTTTTGCAGCCGAGTCCGACATAAATTTCCGCCACGCAATTATCCGTAACCATTACGTCGGCCGCACCTTTATCGAGCCTTCCCAATCGATCCGCTCATTCGGCGTCCGCCTCAAATTAAATCCGATAAAAGACCTCATAAACGGCCGCCGCATTGTCCTCGTCGATGATTCGATAGTGCGCGGCACTACGTCAAAAAAGATCGTCGAAATGGTCCGCGAAGCCGGTGCGGCCGAGGTACACATGCGCATATCGTGCCCGCCGACCACCCATTCCTGCTATTACGGCGTCGATACGCCGGACCGGGCTGACCTCATAGCCGCCCGTCTCAGCCCGCCGCCTGTAGGCAGGCCGACTTCTGATGAGGGAACAACCGACGTCGAAGCCATCCGCCGATTTATCGGAGCCGACACCCTCGGCTACCTCTCGCTCGAAGGCATGCTCGAGAGCATCGGCCTAGACCCAAACAAAACATGCTCGGCCTGCTGGACCGGAAAATACCCAACCCTCATAGCCAGCAGAGCCAATGCATCGCATTTTGATGTTTTCAGAAACCACGTCTCTTAGAGCGGTTACGGATTCGATAGACTGGAAACTGTAGATGCTGGGTGAGAAAGTTTTGTGCCGCAAGGGAAAGTGTGAAAAGCGGTCGGGTGACTTAGGGGGACTTTGTCAAAAGCACTCAGAAGCGGTTTGGTAATTTGCGGGCTTTTTAAAGTGCTCAGAAGCGGTCTGGTGATTTGGGGACTTTGTCAAAAGCACTCAGAAGCGGTCTGGTATTTTGGGGGCTTTGTCTAAAGCGCTTCAGAAGCTGCGGAGTAGCGAAAGCATGTAGCCCCAAGTGGAGCCGGTTGCGGCGGAACCTAGGGTCAGAATTGCAAGGATGATCGAAGCCCGCGTAACGGGCGACAGATTTTTTAATTATTCTGGCCATTAGATTTATGCGAATCTCTGCCGCCCGCTAAGTGGGCTTGGAGAAATGATTCGCCTAACCCCAGGTTCCGCTGCAGCGGCTCCACCTGTGGAGCTGATACAAAAAACGTGCACCAATTTTACTTGCGTAAATCGAAATTTGGCCTATGTGGCACGTGCCACGTATCATTTATTGATGTGGTACGTGCCACTTCTTTCTGTTAGAGTGTGGAATGCGGCGGTGGTATCTTAGAGTTCGCGGTTTTAAATTGACGGCTTCAGAACTTGTAAATGGGGCTCTCAGGCCACCGCATGTTAATGATGTGGCCTTTGATTCCTGAATGAATCCAAAAGCCTACCTTCGACATTGGGTCGCAGGGGAAATATAGGGATAAAATGACGGAAAAGAGCTATTTAGAATCTTTGCAATAAAAATGGGCAAGATCATTACGGTAGCAAATCAAAAAGGCGGCGTTGGAAAGACGACAACCGCAGTCAATCTGTCGGCTGCGTTAGCGGCCGAGGGCAAGAAAGTGCTCCTCGTCGATGCTGATCCGCAGGCGAATGCAACATCCGGTGCAGGTATCGTCCGAAACGGTTCACGGAAAACTTTGTATAACGCTCTGGTCGATGGCGATTCACCCCGCGAAATGGTGCTACCGACCCAGATACCGACGCTTTGGGTGCTTCCTTCGGACAAAAACCTTGCCGGTGCTGAGGTCGAACTGGTCGATGCGGCCAATCGAAGCCATGCGTTAAAAGAGGTTTTGAATAACGTACGCGATTATTTTCACTTTCTCATTATCGATTGTCCGCCTTCGCTTGGTATTTTGACGGTTAACGGGTTGACGGCGGCCGATTCGCTGCTGATCCCGATTCAGTGCGAATATTATGCTTTAGAGGGCGTTACTGAGCTTTTTGATACGCTCGCACGGCTTCACCGGGAATTAAATCCGGCGTTAGCGATCGAAGGCCTTCTGCTTACGATGTACGATGAGCGGACAAATCTGTCATCGGCGGTTGCAAATGATTTGAGAGATTTTTATGGTTCGCAGGTATTGAAGACGGTGATTCCAAGAAACGTCAGGTTAGCTGAGGCTCCAAGTTTTGGAAAGCCAATTTTGCTATATGACCCTAAATCTAAGGGGGCCGAAAGCTATATGAGACTTGCGAAGGAGATATTAAATAATGGCTAGACAGCCGCTGGGAAGAGGATTGAGTGCCTTATTGGGCGATGCAACGGCTCCAAGATCGGATGAGATCGGCGAGCATGAGATCGACCTCGATCTCATAGAACCAAATCCGGAACAACCGCGGACACGATTTTCCGAGAGCAATCTTGAGGAGTTGGCTCAATCGATACGCGCAAATGGCGTCGTTCAGCCGATTGTGGTCAGACGGCTTGGTAGACGTTATCAAATAGTTGCCGGTGAGAGGCGTTGGAGGGCTTCGCAAAGAGCCGGTTTGCGGCGCATTCCGGCCGTTATTCGTGATGTTTCGGACGAAAAACTGCTCGAGCTGGCGCTTATCGAGAATATTCAAAGACAGCAGCTAAATCCCATTGAAGAAGCTAAGGCGTATCGCAAACTCATTGACAACATTGGACTTACGCAAGAAATGGTTGCCGAACAGGTAGGGAAAGAGAGGTCTGTCGTGACGACTTCGCTGCGTTTGCTGCGCTTGCCGGGCGAGATACAGCGGGTGATTGAAGAAGGGCGGCTGTCCGCCGGACACGGTCGTGCCCTCCTTATGACAGACGACGCTCAAACCCAGCGAATCGTCGCGAATTCGGTTATCGACAACGGCTGGTCAGTCCGTGAAACGGAAAATGCTGTAAAGCGGTCAAAGTCGGGTTCGTCCGAGCAATCCGAAAAAAGCAAATCCGGGCGAAGTATTGATCCAAATGTAAAAGCAGCCGAAACCAGACTGATGCGGACTCTTAACACAAATGTCAGGATCGTGCTGAACAAAACGGGAACGAGTGGTAAGATCGAGATCGAATATTATAACTTAGATGATCTTGATCGTATTTTTCAGGTAATTATAGATAAGTAAAGGAGTTACTAAGTGCAAAAGCGTTTAACGGAGATGGTGGATTGTGCGGGTTGAGCGGCTAAATTAGCCCCTGGCGACCTTGCTCAAGTTTTGAGCAAACTTCCAAAACAGAGTAGCGAAAATGTTATCGTCGGATTTGAAAATTCTGACGACGCGGGTGTTTTTCGTCTTACTGACGATACTGCGCTTGTGCAAACACTTGATTTTTTTACACCGGTTGCCGACGACCCCGAAACGTATGGCCGGATAGCGGCGATAAATTCGCTTAATGACGTTTATGCTATGGGCGGCAGACCGATTTCCGCTCTGTCGATTGTCTGCTATCCGCAAACGGGCGATTGGGACGTCCTGGGACGGATATTGGCGGGCGGACAGAGGGCGATGAATGACGCGGGCGTTGTTGTGATCGGTGGACATTCGGTTGACGACAGAGAGATGAAATTCGGTTACGCCGTCACCGGAATTATTCATCCGAACAAGGTTGTGACAAATGCGGGCGCAAAAGCGGGTGACGTTCTGATTCTGACAAAGCCCATCGGAACAGGCGTTATAAATACCGCGATAAAGTTTGGAAAGGCGGAAAAAAGCACCGAAGCGGTCGCAATTGCGACAATGACGATATCAGCCGCTAAGGCATCTAAAGTGATGCAGTCGACCGGGGCAAATGCATGTACCGACATCACAGGTTTTGGCCTGATCGGTCACGCTTATGAATTGGCAAAGGCCAGCGGCGTGACGCTAAATATTGATTCTAAGGCGGTTCCACTTTTGCCGGACGTGCTGCGGCTGATCACACAGGGAATGTTGACGCGGGGAGATAAGAATAATCGCGTATATGTCGGTGAAACGGTTAGAATAAATAGAAGCGTTTCAAGCGAGCTGCAGAGTGCTTTATACGATCCGCAGACGGCGGGTGGTTTGCTGATCAGTTTGCCTCGGCCCGGTGCGGACACTTTTCTGCGAGAAGTTGCCGACTCGGCGGTGATCGGCAGCGTTTCGGCGGGCGGTAATTATTTTATCGAGGTAAGTTAAGTGTTTTTATTCATACTCGAATCTATCGGAACTTCGGAATTGATCCTTGTCGGAATTGCGGCGCTGATCTTTCTCGGCCCGCGTAAATTGCCCGAGATGGCAAAAAAGGCCGGTAAGATAATGGCTGAATTTCGCGGTACCGCAAATGAATTTAAGGAAACGTGGGAACGTGAGGTAAATTTCGACGAAGAGGCTAAATCATTAAGTCTCAGTAGCTTAGATGATGTTTCGGTTGCTCGTGGCGATTCCGGCCAGTCGCCCGAAACGACGACCATACCGGACGAACCGACGATAAAAGCCGTCGATCCCGAAACTCTTAAACATCTTGTACCGATTGACGGGAATGAGGAAAAGCTCGAAGCGTCAAAAACCGAACTCGCGGTAAGCGACAAAAAAAACTGGTTATGATCGCCGAAGCGGCAAGCGTTCTGCCAAAATAGCTCAATCACAAGACATTCAGCCGGCCCTCGACGAGACTCGAACAAAATGCCTTGCGTCCCCGGCTATAAATCACCGGGCTATTATAGGGCCCCCTTCGGAATCATTGAGCGATTTTTTAAGGCGGAATTTAAGATCAATTTGACTTACGTATCCAGAAAGTATCAATTTTACATTTTGACGCTCATTCTGGGCGTGGCGGCCTTATTTCCGTTTCTTCTTTTGGCCGCCGCGTCGATTGCCGCAAATTGGCGCTTTCCGCTCGTTTTGCCGCCGGAATTAAGCCTCCGTGCGTGGAGCTATTTGCTCGAACCCTCTTCCGGCGTACCGGCGGCCATTGGAACCGGTTTGGGTATAGCCGCGATCGTTGTGCTGTTATCGGTGTTGATCTCGCTCCCGGCGGCGCGGATTATAGCCCTGCACGAGTTTCGCGGTAAACGGGCTTTGATGTTTCTGCTGATTTTGCCTATTTTGTCGCCGTCGTTTGCGGTCGCAACCGGCAGCCACTCTCTGTTCCTGCGTTACGGCTTGACAGATTCGTTTGCCGGCGTCATCGGGTCTCATCTTGTTCCGACTATACCGTATTGCATTTTGCTTTTGACCGGGAGTTTTTTGAGGCTTGACACCGATTTTGAATCTCAGGCCCGCTCGCTCGGAGCGTCGCCGCTAAAGATTTTTCGGTATGTAACCTTTCCGGCGATCGCACCCGGTGTTGCCGTCGCGGTTGCGTTTGCTTTCTTGATTTCGTGGTCGCAGTATCTGACCACGCTTTTTATCGGCGGTGGTAAGATTCAAACCATACCGCTCGTTCTGGTTTCGTTCCAGCGCAGCAGCGACGATGCAGTAACCGCCGCGCTGACCCTGATTTTTATTGCTCCTGCGATCGCGGTTTTTATAGTCGTCGCAAAGTTTTTAAAAAATGAGAATTAATACCTGTTTTTACTGGCTTTTAATGGCAATTTTTATGACGGCCTGCCTCAGCGGCGGGAATCCGCAAAGCTCCTTTACGGCGAGCGATCTTGAAAAAACAACCTGGCCCGACGTTGTGCAAAAGGCTCGCGGAACGTCCGTCAGCTTTGCCATGTGGGCCGGCGACGAAAACCGCAACAGATTTTTTAAATCCGAAGTTGTAAATGATTTGCAGGAGAAATTTGGCGTAACCCTGAATATAGTTCCGCTCGCCGATACGGCGGAGATCGTTAATAAATTGTTGAATGAAAAACAGGCCGGCAGGACAACGGGAGGTTCGGTTGATATTGTATGGATAAATGGCGAAAACTTTCGCACGGCTAAGCAAGGCGGTTTATTATGGGGCGATTTTGCGCGTCGACTGCCAAGTATATCGCTCTATGAGCCGAGTGCCGGAGAAACAGATTTTGGTACGCCGGTCGAGGGCCTCGAGGCTCCCTGGCAGCGGTCGCAGTTTGTATTTGCCTATGACACGGCGCGGATAAAAGAACCCCCGCGATCGGTAGAAGAATTCGGAAAGTGGATAAGGGCAAATCCCGGAAAGTTTACATATCCCGCTCCGCCCGATTTTACGGGTTCTGCATTTTTACGCCATGTTCTGTTTCATTTCGGCGGAGGAGTACAAAATTTCGAAAAATTTGATGAGCGGCATTATGCCGAGGCGTCGGCTAAAACGTTTGCCTTTTTAAACGATATCAAACCATTTCTATGGCGAAGCGGTGCGACGTATCCAAATTCTCCGTCCGAGCTAAACCGTTTGTTTGCCAACGGCGAAGTCGAAATAGCAATGGCGTACGGGGCGACGTTTGCGTCCGAGGCAATTAAACGAAGTGAATTTCCTGACACAGTACGGACATTTTTGCTGGATCAGGGAACGATCAGAAATTATAACTTTTTGACCATTCCGTTTAATTCATCAAACGCCCCGGGCGCCCTGCTCACGATAAATTATCTGATGTCGCACGAATTTCAGATGCAGCAGGCAAAGATGCTCGGCTCTATCTATCCACACGATTTGAGCAAACTGACCGACGACGAACGTGCGGCGGCCGAAGCTCTCCCGCGTGGTGAAGCAACTTTGCGAGCGGATGAGCTGGCCGCTCACGCCATTCCCGAGGCCGATTCAGGATACCTCGAACGGCTTGAAAAAGATTGGCGAACGCAGGTTTTGCTGAAATAGGAATGTAAATTAAAATGCCGCAATTCAGCCAGATTACAGATTTAGCTGCCTGATTTTAGTTATCGTATTGTGACAACGTGCCTTGAGATAAAAAAACTGTCATTTTCCTACGGCGTAAATTCGGTTTTGACGGATTTTTCGCTTCGTGTCGAGGCGGGTGAGATGGCGGCACTTTTGGGCCCGTCGGGATGCGGTAAATCGACTGTCCTGAAAGTGATAGCCGGGATGCTCAGGCCGGATAAAGGCAAAATTCTTTTTGGCGAACAGGATTATACTCACATCGCGGCCGAAAAACGCGAGGCGGTGATGATGTTTCAAAAACCGCTTTTGTTCCCGTATTTGAATGTGGCGGACAACGTCGCTTTCGGCCTAAAAATGCGTAAAATGCAAAAAGCTCTGATAAACGAAAAGGTAAACGAGGCATTGCATCTCGTGCAGCTTCGGGGTTTGGAACGGCGAATGCCAAATCAGCTCTCGGGCGGTCAGGAACAACGCGTGGCGCTCGCCCGCGCGCTCGTCACGCAGCCGCGCGTTTTGCTTCTCGATGAGCCGCTATCGGCCCTCGACGCAAATTTGCGAAGCGAGATGCGCTATTTTCTGCGCGAACTTCAGCAAAGCTTGGGTATAACCACTATTTTTGTTACGCACGACCAGGCTGAGGCCGTCGCATTAGCAGATCGAATAGCATTTATGAATGCGGGCCAGGCCGAACAATATGCCGAGCCGAGTGAATTTTTTACAAATCCGAAAACTCCGGACGCGGCCAGGTTTTTTGGATGGAAGATATACGCTGCCAAAACTGAGGGGAATTTTATACAAACGGATATTGGCCGTCTCGGCCTTTCCGAAGTTGCCGCCGGGGAATTCGGTACTGATCGCTCGCACTTGGGTTTTCATCCGGATAGTATTCAGTTTGGTGATTCGAATTTGCCATCATTCGCAGTTGACGCCGAGGTGCTGAAAATAACAAATATCGGGATGCGTTTGAACTGTTTGTTGAAATTGCCCGACGGGTCGATAATTCAGGCTGAATTGAAAGGTGAGCCGTCGACGTCTGCAGGCAAGCGTGTAAAAATTTTCGTGCCGGTTGAATCGCTGCGGTTTTTTCCGGGTCAGAACCGGGAGCGATAGCGACTGGGCTTTTTTCCTGCGGCAGTGTCTCGGAGACGGTGTCTCGAAACTCGGTCGCTGTCAGACCCGGCTGCGGGATAGGAACCCGGTCGCTATCGCTTCCGGTTCTGACATGGTTTATTCGTAGGAACACGGTCGCTATCGCTTCCGGTTCTGACATTTTCTTATGAATGCCGAACAAAAACGTCTTGCCGAATCAGATGCAAGAACTAAACACTGGAAACGCTGGGGACCCTACCTTAGTGAAAGGGCCTGGGGAACTGTCCGCGAAGATTATTCATCGGACGGCTCGGCTTGGGAATATTTCCCGCATGACCACGCACGTTCGAGGGCATATCGTTGGAACGAGGACGGAATTGCCGGTATCTCTGACAATCATCAGAGGGTCTGCTTTGCCATCGCGCTTTGGAACGGCCGCGACCCGATCATCAAAGAACGTCTATTTGGCCTGACCGGAAATGAGGGCAACCACGGCGAGGATGTAAAAGAGATCTATTATTATCTCGATTCGACGCCGACACATTCGTATATGAAGTACCTGTACAAGTATCCGCAGGCCGCGTTTCCGTACGTCCGTCTAGTCGAGGAAAATAGCAATCGAAGCAGGAGCGAAGCCGAGTTTGAGCTGCTTGATACGGGTATTTTTGATGAGAATGAGTATTTCGATGTTTTTATTGAATATGCAAAAGGCGATGTTGAGGACATTCTTATCAAAATTACGGTCGCAAACCGAGCCGATACGGATGCTTTGATCAATGTGCTGCCGACGGTTTGGTTTCGAAATACATGGGCGTGGGAAAGTTCCGGTTTACAGATGCCGGATGCAAAGTTGGTTACGGAATCAGATTCCGGGATACAGGCGATCGGGCTTAACGAACCGTCGATAGGGCAGCGTTGGCTGTATTGTGACGGTGCACCGGAGATGCTTTTTACAGAGAATGAGACAAATAATGAAAGACTCTACAACGCCGAAAACCAGACGCCTTTTGTAAAGGACGGAATAAATGAATATGTTGTAAATGGTAAATCGGAGGCAGTAAATCCGGCGAAGAGCGGGACAAAGGCGGCGGCGAATTACAAACTGACCGTGCCGGCAAAATCGGAAATAGTGCTGCGGTTGAGATTTAGCGATCAGGAATTTGCGGCCACAGATTCGCACCCGTCAGGGACAGGCTCGGCAACCGGCAAGTTCGAAGCATTTGATGATTTTGACGAAATTTTTACAACGCGGATCAACGAGGCAAATGAGTTTTACGCCGAGCTTGCTCCCGTCGATCTCTCCGATGATGCGAAAAATGTGCAGCGTCAGGCGTTTGCCGGCATGATGTGGTCAAAGCAGTTTTACCATTACGTCATCCGTGATTGGCTCAAGGGCGATGGCGACATGCCAAAGCCGCCGGATTCCCGTCTAAACGGCCGTAACAGCGAATGGGGACATCTCTTTAACTCGGATGTAATCTCTATGCCTGATAAATGGGAATATCCGTGGTATGCGGCGTGGGATCTGGCGTTTCACTGTATTCCGCTTGCCGTCATCGACGCCGAATTTGCAAAAGAGCAGCTTATCCTCATCCTCCGCGAATGGTATATGCACCCAAATGGGCAGATACCCGCTTACGAGTGGTCGTTTGGGGATGTAAATCCGCCGGTACACGCCTGGGCTGCGCTCCGTGTATATCAAATTGATAAAAAACGGACGGGGCGGGGCGACCGCGAATTTCTTGCCCGCATTTTTCAAAAGCTGCTGCTAAATTTTACGTGGTGGGTCAACCGTAAGGACGCCGAGGGAAATAATGTTTTTGAGGGCGGTTTTCTCGGTCTTGACAACATCGGCGTTTTTGACCGCTCGCAGCCGCTGCCGACCGGTGGCACTCTTTCTCAGTCCGACGGGACGAGCTGGATGGCAATGTACTGTCTGAACCTGCTCGCCATTGCCCTCGAGCTGTCAACCGAAGAACAGACGTATGAGGACGTGGCCAGTAAATTTTGGGAGCATTTCGTTTACATCGCCGACGCTATGAACAATCTCGGCGAGGACAATTTTTCGCTGTGGGACGAGCAGGACGGTTTTTACTACGATGTGCTTCACCTGCATGACAGCAGCTATAATATGCCGATCAAGGTGCGCTCAATGGTCGGGCTTGTACCGCTTTTTGCGGTGGCGACGATCGAATCGGACCTGCTCGATAAACTTCCTGATTTTAAAAAGCGAATGCAATGGTTTATCGACAACCGTCCCGACCTCACCGAAAACATCAATTGCGCACGCAAACCTGGTCTTGGTGAGCGTCGATTGCTCTCAATCGCGTATCGGAGCCGTCTCGAGCGCGTTTTGAAAATTATGCTTGACGAGAACGAATTCTTTTCACCCCACGGTATTCGGGCCGTTTCCAGATTTCATAAGGACTGTCCCTACACGCTGGAAGTTGGAGGGCGGGAGCATCGTGTAGATTACGAACCGGGCGAATCATCGAGCGGGCTTTTTGGCGGCAATTCGAACTGGCGCGGTCCCGTTTGGTTTCCCGTCAATTACCTTTTGATCGAATCGCTGCAAAAATTTCATCATTATTACGGCGACAGTCTCAAGGTCGAATGCCCGACAGGTTCCGGCAATATGATGAATCTCTGGGAGGTCTCAGAAGAATTATCGAAGCGTTTATCGCATATATTTTTGAAGGATGCGGATGGCAAACGGCCGGTTTTTGGCGGTTCTGAAAAGTTTCAGACCGATCCGCATTTTCGCGACCATATTCTATTCTATGAGTATTTTCACGGCGACAACGGTTCGGGCGTCGGTGCCAGCCATCAGACGGGATGGACGGGCCTTGTTGCAAAACTCCTTCAGCAAAGCGGAGAATAAATTAAGAGCCGAAAATATGACGCGCCGCTATTTCAGACGGATAAAAACAGAACTGAAAGGCTATTGATAATAACCAGGAGATGCAAGCTATGAGGTTTTGATGGTTGAACTTGGAAACAACATTTTAAGCGAATTTAAAACGGCATCCCAGAGCGAATGGCTTGAGGCCAACGGCGTGGGCGGTTACGCATCATCGAGCGTTGCGGGGGCAAATACGCGGCGTTATCACGGTTTGCTGGTTGCCGCAACCGATCCGCCGCTTGGACGGATGGTTTTGCTTTCCAAATTTGAAGAAACGCTCATCATAGACGGTAAAAGCTATGAGATCTCGTCCAATCAATATCCGGGCAATGTGCATCCGGCGGGTTTTGAGTTTATCACCCGGTTCCGGCTTGACCCTTTCCCTGTTTGGACATTTGCGGCAGGCGGTATTCAGATCGAGAGATCCATTTTTATGGTTCACGGTGAGAATACTACCGTCTGTCAATGGAATGTCATAAACAATCCAGAAAACCGAAATGTTGAGATCGAGCTAAAACCTCTGCTTGCCTTTCGAGATCATCATCATTTGCGGCATATTGACACAGAATTTGGACGCAATTACGAAATCGCGGAAAATATTGTCTCGACGTCACCGTTTCGCACCATGCCGACACTCTATCTTGCTCACAATGCGGGCAAAATCGAGGAGCAGGGATATTGGTATCGTGATTTTGAATACGCGATCGAGCGGGAACGCGGATTTGATTTTCACGAAGACCTGTTCCAGCCGTTCAGCATTCGATTTGATCTGTCCGACGAGGCGGTTGTAATTGCCTCGACCGAACCAAAACAGATCGCAGATGCAAATAAGTATAAGATCGCCGAACTGGAGCGTCGTGGTTTTATAATCGGACGCTCTGGTGCGGATGATGATTTTAAAGCCCAGCTGGTTCTGGCGGCCGATCAATTTATTGTCTCACGCGGCGGCGGAAAGACCGTGATTGCCGGTTACCCGTGGTTTTCCGATTGGGGACGTGACACAATGATCGCCCTGAACGGCCTGACGCTTGCGACCAACCGCCCCGACGTAGCAAAAAGTATTTTGCTCGAATTTTCAAAACATATCTCCGAAGGAATGCTGCCAAACCGCTTCCCCGACGCCGGCGACACTCCCGAATACAATACGGTTGACGCTACGCTTTGGTTTTTTGAGGCGATCCGGGCGTATGCGGAAAAAACGGCCGATTATGAACTGGTCCGTACTCAGTTCTATGACAAACTGATCGAGATCATCGACTGGCACGTGCGCGGAACGCGTTATAAAATTCGCGTCGATACCGACGGCTTGCTTTATGCCGGTGAGACGGGCGTCCAACTGACCTGGATGGACGCAAAGATCGGTGACTGGGTGGTCACACCGCGAACCGGCAAACCGGTCGAAATACAGGCTCTCTGGTACAACGCCCTGCGCATTTTAACCGATCTTGCAGCGAAGTTTGGCGATAAAACGAGACAGACAGATTATGAAAATATGGCCGCGGCGGCGAAAAAAAGCTTCAACGAACAGTTTTGGAACGAGACGGATCAGTGCCTGTTTGACGTCGTTAACGGCGACGACTCGGACGCCTCAGTAAGGCCAAATCAGATCTTTGCAGTCAGTTTGCCTCACACTATGCTAACATCTGCAACGGCCCGCAAAGTCGTCGAAAAAGTGGAATCCGAACTTCTCACACCGTTCGGGCTCCGGTCGCTCTCACCGAAGGACGCTCGCTATGTGCCGGTTTACACCGGTTCACCGCATGAACGGGATGCGGCGTATCACCAGGGAACGGTCTGGGGTTGGCTGACAGGCCATTTTATCGATGCTTACCGCAAGGTGCATTCGAAAGACGCAAGGGCCAATGAGTGCGTGAAAGAGATAATATCGGGTTTTAGGTCCCACATATCGCAAGCGTCGGCCGGTCAGATCTCAGAAATATTTGACGCCGAACCGCCGCACCATCCGCGTGGCTGTGCTGCACAGGCCTGGAGCGTCGCCGAGCTTTTGCGGACCTTCTGAGCTTTACGGCCGGAAGCGATAGCGACTGGGTTCTAAGCTCCGGGTCAGAACCGGAAGCGATAGCGACTGGGTTCTTTTGACAGGTGCATTGTTTGCGGCTATGCCGTCGCGGGCTTACAGGCCGCGGACGCGTGAAGATTGCTTTTCCGATAATTACTACACCAAATTCCGAGAATTGCCACTAGCTTCAG
>JBGTEX010000030.1:0-63838 GCA_041747575.1 Pyrinomonadaceae bacterium | reverse complement strand
GATTTTGCCTACTTTATTCAAGAAGGGGATTTGCCGATCGCATCTTACAAAAAAAATAAGAGGGATCAATTGCGCGACGACATAGTGGCCATTATCAATGAGTTTCCTGACAGCTCGATTGTTACTCAAATGCGGTTGAGTTTGCGAAAATTCAACGAATTCGAGGAAAAGGTGCGGTTAGCGACCGAGCGACTCAAACCACCCGAATAACAACGGCTCCACAACGCCTCCGCTCCCCTGTGGGGAAACGCGTGTGCTTGATATCTTGAGCGACATCGCCGGTCGCCAAAACGGACATATTCACGATACGGGCGGTATTTCGATCAGTCACACGGGTACGCCGGGAACGGTTCTCGCCAGAATGTTTATTGCTAAACCAAACAAGGGATATTCCGCCGCTAACAGCTTTATTGACCCTGAAACTACGGCTTCGCAGCGTTGGCACGGCAACGGGCTGAGACTGAGAAACCTCAACGGCCAAAAGCTTACACCCGTCATCGCCGCACGCAACACAGGTAGCCAGACCGCGCAATTCACCGGGAAGATCATCTACACCAAACCAAACGGCGATGTGGCGACAATAAATCTTCCGCCGAAGACCATCGGAGCAGGCCAGACAAAAGCCTTTGAATTAGACAACATCATCGCCGCCGCCAACGTGCCAGCCTCTGTCCAATACGGCGGTATCGAACTGGAATACGACACCCCAAACGGCTCCGTCATCACCTCAGCCCAAAGCGTCAGCCCAAACGGAAACCACGTCTTTAAGGTGACGATGCAGGACCGGCTAATCTTCCGGTCCTCAAACTATATCCGCCTTAATTTTTTCCAAGAGGCTTTTTGCCTCTTCGGGGGAAAGGCTGGCAACGTCAACATCTCGGAGTCCGTCGATTGCATTTTCGTTGCTTATAGCAAATAGTGATACCTGGGCCGTTAAGCGGGCGCCCGCGGCCTTTTCGAGTCCCTTTTTTTCGTCCGCAAAAACTGCAAGTTCATATTTCTCTAATTTTTTAAGCACACTTTTCGCCCTTTCGATCACCACGGACGGCAAACCGGCGAGTTTTGCGACCGCGATACCGTACGATTTTGACGCTTTTCCGGGTTGAAGCTTGTGTAAAAATACAATTTCGCCATCTTTTTCGGCGGCGGTTATCTGGTAGTTTTTTGCACCCGGCAGATTTTCGGCTAATTCGGTAAGTTCATGATAATGCGTGGCGAATAGCGTCTTGGCAGAATGTCTGGGCGAATTATGAAGATGTTCAGCAACCGCCCATGCGATCGAGAGGCCGTCGAATGTCGATGTTCCGCGGCCTATTTCATCAAGCAATATCAGGCTTCGCGGCGTCGCGTTATGCAGAATTGCGGCCGTCTCAGTCATCTCGACCATAAACGTCGAGCGGCCCGACGCAAGATCATCCGACGCTCCGACACGTGTCCAAATTCGGTCGATGATCGGCAATCTAGCCGAAGTCGCAGGCACGAAAGAGCCGATCTGCCCTAATATCTGTATGATCGCAGTCTGCCGGAGAACAGTTGATTTTCCGCCCATATTTGCACCGGTTATTACCAGCAAACGATCTGTCGAATTATTCATCCGCATATCATTTGGGATAAACGAAGAACCGAACGAAGCCTCAACAACCGGATGGCGCCCGTTTTTTATTTCGATCTCATCACCGTCGTGCAGTAAGGGACAAGTGTAATTTCGCTGTGCGGCCGATTCGGCAAATGAACAAAGCGCGTCGAGGGTCGCAAACGCCCTCGCGGTTGACTGTAATTTACGCGTTTCCGCACAGACGCTTGCCCTGACCTGCTGAAACAGCTCCGTCTCAATTTTAATGATGCGCTCTTCGGCGCCGAGTATCTTCCGCTCCCATTCCTTTAGCTGCGACGTTGTGTAACGCTCTGCGTTGGCAAGCGTTTGGCGGCGCTCGTAATCGTTCGGAACCTTGGAAATATTGCCTTTAGAGATTTCGATGTAATACCCGAAAACGTTATTGAAACGTATTTTTAGATTAGAAATGCCGGTTCGTTTCCGTTCTTCTTCCTCAAATGCGGCAATAGTCTGTTTGGCGGACGTCGAAATACCGCGAAGTTCGTCGAGCTCCGCGTTAAACCCTGAACGGATAACCCCGCCATCGCCTGCATTGACGGGCGGCCCGTCGTTTATTGCATTGTCGATCAGATCGCAAATCTCGGGGAGCTCAAAAATATTCTCAGCCAAAACCTGCAGCAGCAACGATTGGGCATCTGACAATCCCTGATTTACTTGCGGCGATTGGCCAATTGAACGCCTAAGGGCAAGCAAATCAAGCGGCGTCGCAGTTCCGAGATTTAAGCGGCCGATCAGTCGCTCGAGGTCAGCTACTTTCTTCAGAAGAAAACGAAGTTTTTCACGCAGGATCGAATCGGAAAGCTCCGTCACGGCTGCAAGGCGTGTTTGAATCTCACTTCGTTTGAGCGATGGACGTGCAATCCACTGCTTTAACAATCGCGAACCCATACCGGTCACACACTCGTCTATAACGCCAAAGAGAGTGTTTTTGCTCTTTTCACCGCGGGACTCAAAAATCTCGAGATTTCGGAGCGTTACCGCGTCAAGAATCATAAAATCAGCCGATTCAAAAAAATTTATCTCCGAAATGTGGCCGGCCGCGGCACGCTGCGTTTCCTGAGCGTATTTTAGACATGCACCCGCCGCCCTGACAGCATGATCTTTGCCGTCAAATCCGAAACCGGCAAGTTCGCTGATCGCCATTTGAGTTTTAAGGAGCCGCTCTGAATCTTTCTGATCAAAATTTACATCATCGACCGGCGTCAGCGTGATCGACGAAACGTTCGATCCACTTTCGCCGAATAAAACCGGATTATTTGGAGACTGAAAAGCCTGTAAGATCAACCCTTCCAACGATGTAGGATATAATAGTTCACGCGGCGCATAAGTCTCGATCTCATCGCGGATCTTTTGCCAGGCTTCAGAGCCGGCAATTTCGGTCGCCGAAAACCGGCCTGACGATGTTTCAAGAAACGCCGCTGCAAACGTATCGCCGCCGGCACAGACAGACGCGAGATAAACCGATTCCTTTGCGTCCATGAGCTGCGGGTCGATAGCGGTTCCGGGTGTGATGACGCGGACGACCTCGCGTTTTACGAGATTGACGCCTTTTGTTGGAGTTTCGGTTTGATCGCAGATGGCGACGCGGTAGCCTTTGCGGACCAATCGGGCTATATAATTTGAAGCCGCGTGATGCGGGACGCCGCACATCGGTATCGGATTTGCTGAATCTTTTTGGCGAGCGGTTAATGTTATCTCCAGCTCGCGCGAGCCAACTATTGCGTCCTCATTGAACATCTCATAAAAATCACCGAGCCGGAAAAACAGTATTGTTCCCGGATACAGTTTTTTAATGTCGAGATATTGCCGAAGCATCGGCGTTGCGGTTTCCATTTTTTGCCCTTTTATGACGTGATACAGAGTTTAGCTAAACTGGCTCGACTTTCAAAACATATATTGTCAAAAACGCTCGGATTTTGTTAGTATAAGGGTTTGCAAAAGATTCGGCTTGCGCATTTTGCCGCGTTGGTTAAATTAAGATGAAAAAGGGGTTTGAGGCGCTCGGCAAACTCATACGATTTTATTATGAGGAATTTAAAAATATTATTCGCAATTGGTTTTATCGGTCTCTCAGCAGTTGTATTTGTTGCGGCCCAGACGACGGCCAAACCGGCCGTGACCACGCCGGGGGATAGTCTGGTTGGTGCCGCGGCAGTTCAGAACGACCGCTATCGTATTGGGTTTCGGGACATTCTGGATATTCAGGTTTTTCGTCATGCGGATTTAAATCAAAGAGCACCCGTCGGGCCAAACGGAACAATAGTACTTTTCCGTTTAGACAAGCCGATAATGGCAGTTTGTAAAACTGAGAGTGAGCTCAGGACCGAAATCGCTGCGGCGTATAAAGAAAAATTTATACGCGACCCGCAGGTGACCGTTTCAGTAGCGGAGCAGCGTTCACAATCCGTCGGAGTCGTCGGCGCGGTCGGAACGCCTGGCAACTATTTTATCAACCGCCGTGTCCATTTGCTTGAAATGCTTGCCTTGGCCGGAGGCCCGAATAAAGACGCAGGGACGCGGCTGATAGTCGCCAGAACCGGAAGCACGGCAAGCTGTAAGGAATCTACCGATGACGCAGATGACGGCCAGGTGGCTGTTGTCGATCTGAAAGTTCGTGATGTGCTGGAAGGAAAACAAACATTCTGGATGCAGCCGGGCGATGTCGTTTCGGTTCTTGACTCGGACATTATTTACGTTTACGGGAACGTAAATCGTCAAGGCTCCTATAAAGTTCGTGAACCAATAACATTGACGCAGGCAATTGTGACCGCCGAGGGACTCAAGCCTGCCGCTAAAAAGGATAAGGTGCGGGTTTTGCGGCAGAGAGCCGGGAGTTCAGAACGCGAAGAGCTGGTCTTCGATTTAAACAAGATCGACAAAGGCGATATAAAGGATCCGTATCTTGAGCCAAATGACATAGTAGCGATCTCTGAAGACAGAATGAAGTCAATCTTGCTCGGACTCGCAAATTCGATAAAGACCACAATTCCGAATGTGATTTACAGAGTGCCGTAAACCTGGAGTATGAAAGATTCGCGCGAAATAATTAGAAATCCGTTGCACGACAGGGAGTTGGAACACGGGTTCGATCCTCAGGTGCCGACAACCGGCCGATATCCGTCGTACCGCGACAATCAGGCGGGCGAGGGTTTTCAGCTGATCGATTATTGGCGTGCGATCCGCAAACGTCTGTGGCTTGTTATCGGCGTTGCGGTTTTGGTGACCACCCTGACGGCGATCTATATGGCCCGCAAACCGGATATTTTCCAGGCAAAAGCGGAAGTCCAGGTCGATCTCGAGCAAATCAATCCTGATCTCGTCACCAGCGACCGACAACGGCCTGTAATTAACGCAGATCCGGCCTATATCAACACCCAACTTCAGCTGCTCGGCAGCGACACGCTTTTGCGGCGTGTTATAAAAGAACATAACCTCGACGCGAATAAGGAATTTCAGCAGGCAAAAGCCGAAGCTTCGGTATCGCCTTTCAGGGCGGTTTTAAGATCTGTCGGCCTTGCGACCGACGATTCGGACGGAAAAAACTCTTCAAGCGAGCCAATCAACTCGCAGTCATCTCTCGCAACTTCCGAGGAGATCGCCGAAGCGGTAAGGCTTGCCCCGTACGTAGAGCAGATAAAACGAAACCTTGACACCGAGCCGATCCGCGAATCGCGGACAACCGTTAAGGACACGCGGCTTATCGCTATTATTTTTCGACATACTGATCGTGATTTAGCCGCTTTTGTGGTAAATGCCATCGCCGAAACTTTTACGATAGTAAACCAGGAGAAACGGACAGGGACAAGCCGCAAAACCAACGATTTTTTGCAGGACAGGATCGCCAGCCTCCAGACTGATATTCGCAGTGGTGAGGAGCAATTGGTAAATTCGACCCAGGACGCCGGAATACTTAAAACTCAGGGTGAGCAGACAATTGTTATTGACCGGCTGAGCGGGCTCGGCCGTGATCTTTTGGTCGCCGAAAACGAACGCAAAGATGCTGAGGCTAATTACTTTACAGTCAGAAATGCTCCCGAAAAAGTAAAAGCTCTGGCCGAGGCCGAGATGGGGCGTTTTACGACCGAACAGGAAAGCACGATTCGTGCGCTTCAGACCGATACACTAAAAAAGATCACAGATCTCCGCAATGGGAGGATCGATAAACTGGTGCTTTTTGAAGAAGGTGCTCCTGAAATTAAACAAATAGACGAACAGATCGCAAATCTTCAAAATACCTTCGATAATGCCGTAAAAAAATTCCAGAAAGATCTAGAGTCGTTCCGTCAAAAATCTACCGACCAGGTGCTCGAAAATCTTAGCACCAAATACCTGCAAACGAAAGAAAAGGAAAACAAAATTCGCGTGGATTTTGATAGACAGATCGAACAAGCTCAGGGACAAAACCTGAGTGCGGTCAATATCAGGCTGCTCGAGCAAAATATTGATACAAACAGAGGGTTTCTTGAAAATCTCAGAAAACAGGTCAGCGGTAACGACGTCGCTTCGCAGGGGTCGGACAATAATATCAGCGTCACCGAAATTGCAATACCGCCAAAGGTTCCCGTTTCGCCGCGGCGAATGATCACGGTAATCGCTGCTCTATTTCTTTCGACGCTTTTCGGAATGGGCCTGGCCCTTTTCCTTGAATATCTGGACGACACGATACGGACAACCGAGGAGATCGAAAATTATCTTCAGTTGCCCGCATTGGCGGCAATTCCGTCGATCGATTCGGTTCCGAAACGTAAGCTTTTGCTTGTCGGTGCTAACGAAAATGATGAGGAAACGCCTATGTCGCCGTTGCTCATTTCAGCCGATACGCGCTCGTCGCTCGCTGAGGCCTACCGGCATTTGAGAACTTCAATTTTACTTTCGACCGCCGGCCATGCCCCAAAAACCCTCCTGGTATCGTCAAGCCTGCCGTCTGAGGGCAAATCGACGATCGCTACAAATACGGCTATCAGCCTCGCCCAAACAGGTTCACGTGTGCTGATCATCGACGCCGATATGCGGCGGCCGCGGCTTCATTCGATTTTCAATGTAGAAAACGGTGTTGGCCTAAGTTCGCTCCTCGCTAGTTCCTTGACCGACCACGACGTCTCAAATGCGATCAAGCAGGACGAAAAAACAAAACTCTCGGTGATGACGTCAGGCCCGATACCGCCGAATCCGGCTGAGCTGATAGGTTCTGAACAGATGGTTTCGCTTCTGCGAATCTTGCAAACTCGATTTACACACGTCGTCATTGATTCGCCGCCAATAGCATCATTTACCGACGGCGTATTGATCGCGTCTATGGTTGACGGCGTAATTCTCGTCGTCCACGCCGGTCGCAGTTCGCGTCAGGTAGTCCGCCGTTCGCGGCAGATGCTGCACGAGATCGGAGCCAAGATTTTCGGTGTCGTTCTGAATAATGTGAACCTTAACAATAAAGACAATTACTATTATTACCAGAGCTATTACCACCGGAATAACTATAATCAGGATTCGGACGCGGATTAAGTAAAAACGTCTTTGACTCCCGCCGACCATTAATGGAACATCCGACTGATACCGCAAAATTCGGACTACGGGACGTTTTTTTCTTTTTAGCGGCATTTGTGTTTGTCTATACGCAACTGTTTCAGCTTCCGTTCACACCAATCTATTTTGAAGGAGATGTAATGATTCCGGTTTCGAACGGGCTGAGAATGCTCGACGGCGAGGTTATCTATCGAGATTTTTATCATTTTATAACTCCGGGAGCGGACCTGTATTATGAAACGCTATTCAGGATCTTTGGCGTCAGAGTCTGGCTTCCGAATGTTACCGTGCTGCTTCTGAGCCTCGCTCAGATCGTCCTGATTTGGTTCATTGCGAGAAAAATACTGATCAATGTTTATCTGCCCACGATCATTTTTCTTGTCATCGGTTTCAGGCAGTTTGGTATTGACGGCAGCCACCGTTTATTTAGCATTGTGTTTGTGCTGTTAGCGGTCGTGGTCTTGATCGATAAACGGTCGATGCTGAATCTTGCGACAGCGGGCTTTCTGTGCGGAATTGCAACTTTTTTTGTCCAGCCACGCGGACTTCTGGCGATTGCGGCGATTTTCGTTTTTTTAATTTGGGAGCATTGTAAGAACGGCCTTTATTTCCGTCGGCTCTTCAAATCCGTAATGGTGATCTCTGCAGCATTTGCGGGAACGGCAATAGTCACGCAGTCATATTTTCTATGGCACGCGGGATTTGAGAACTACTATTTCTCAATGGTCACGTTTTTGCAGCAAAATTACCGTGCCGACCCGCTAAACAATTTCAGCTCTTATTTTTCAGATATACCGGATTTGGGGTATTATTGGGGGAATTCAGCACCGGTTTTTGCGGTTCTAACATACATAAAAAATACTTTCGCTTTATATTTTTATTATTTACTGATCCCCGGCATTTATTTTGTTTTTCTCCTTTATCGATGGCGGAAAAGGGATGTTCATACGCCCATCGTCGGTCCGAAATTATTGCTGATCTGTCTGATCGGGATATTTCTCGCAGCCGGGGTTTCCGCCCCCACTGCGATCAGGCTTTATCAGGTCGCAATACCTGGTTTGATATTACTGGTTTGGCTTTGTCAGAGAGGGCGAATATTTAACCGTTTTCCGAGCGCCGCTCTGATTCTTTTAAGTTTGGTCGGGGTTACATATGTCGTTCAGCGCCAGCTTGTGACAAAATTTTACCTTGAAATGCCGGCCGGATATGCAGCCTTTTTATACAAACCAACCTTTGAACGATATGCGTGGATCGGAGCCAATACAATGCCGGGCGAATTCTTGTTCGAACCTCAACAACCCGACTTCTACTTTCCGTTTCATCTGAAAAACCCGACACCCTTGTTTAACGTTCGCGATTCGGAATACACACCTAAATTTCAGGTTGACGCAGTTATCAGATCACTGGATAACAATCGTCCTCGTCTCATTATATGGCCTGAGATCTGGTCAAAACCGGCAGGATCACGCATCGCGGGCGACAATCTGGGTCCGCTTTGGCAGTTCGTGCAGGACAATTATAAACTCAAATATGTTTTTGAGGCGTATGACGGCCCCATCCAAACAATTCATGGTAATACCGAGGTCTGGGAACTAAAACATTAGCCTGCACAATTGATAGAATCTACTTGATGAGCCACCAAAACAAAAAAGTTTATATCGCGGGTTCGAACGGCATGGCCGGAAGCTCGATCGTCCGCAAACTCGTACAAAAAAATTATAAACATCTGATCTCACGCCGTTCGGACGAGCTTGATCTGATCGATCAAGCGAGCGTTAAACGGTTCTTTGCGGATGAAAACCCTGATATCGTGATTCACGCAGCCGGCAAAGTCGGCGGTATTTTGGCGAATAATACAAATCGGGCAGAATTTTTGTACGAAAACCTGATGATCGAGGCGAACGTGATCGACGCCGCATTTCGTTCGGACGTCGAGAAACTCATATTTCTCGGCAGCTCCTGTATTTATCCGCGTCTTGCCGAACAGCCTATAAAAGAAGAGGCACTGCTCACCGGAATGCTCGAATCGACAAACGAGCCCTATGCGATAGCCAAAATTGCCGGAATCAAGCTTTGCGAAAATTATTATCGTCAACACGGCTCTAATTTCTTCTCTGTAATGCCAACTAATCTTTACGGGCCGAACGATAATTTTGATCTTGATTCGTCGCATGTAATTCCGGCTTTAATGCAAAAATTTCACTTGGCGCAAACTGAAAACAGAGACGAAGTAGTTATTTGGGGTACTGGTCGTCCGCTTCGCGAATTTATGTTTGTGGATGATCTGGCCGACGCGGTTTTATTTTTGCTGGAGAATGTAGATGCCGAAGTGATATACGGCGACGGAGTTTCGCACGTTAATATTGGCTGCGGAAAGGATATTGAGATCGGACACCTGGCAAAATTGATGGGACGGATCGTTGGTTTTAATGGCACGCTTCGATTCGACACAGCGATGCCCGACGGAACTCCGAGAAAGCTGCTCGACACATCGCGTTTATCAAAAATGGGTTGGACATACAAGACGCCATTGGAAGAAGGACTGAAAACAACCTATGATTGGTTTCTGGATCAAAAGCAATTTAGAACCGCCTGAACAAAAATGAAAAAAGCACTAATTACAGGCATCACAGGCCAGGACGGCAGCTATCTGACCGAAATTCTGCTGAAAAAAGGTTACGAAGTTCACGGCATAATTCGCAAATCCAGCTCCTTTAACACGGGGCGGATCGATCATCTCTACCGTAATCCTGAGATTTTGGACCGCACACTTTTTCTTCACTACGGCGACTTGATAGACACGAGCAGCCTAAACCGATTGCTTGAGAAAATCGAGCCGGATGAGATTTACAATCTCGCGGCTCAAAGCCACGTAAAAGTTTCATTTGAGATACCAGATTATACGGCACAGGTTGACGCGCTCGGAACTCTCCGTTTTCTCGATGCGATCCGCGAAACCGGTTTAAGGAAAGTCAAGTTTTATCAGGCTTCGACATCCGAACTGTTCGGCAAGGTGCAGGAAACACCGCAAAACGAACGGACGCCGTTCTACCCCCGGTCACCTTACGGGGTTTCAAAGCTTTTTGCTTACTGGACGGTCGTCAATTACCGTGAGGCATATGGTATGTTCGCCTGCAACGGGATACTTTTTAATCACGAATCTCCGCGGCGCGGAAACACATTTGTAACAAAAAAAATTACGCGAAGCGTCGCTCAGATGGTTTTGGGGACGCCGGAAAAATTGACCCTTGGCAATCTGGATGCAAAACGCGATTGGGGTTACGCGCCGGAGTTTTGTGAAGGTATGTGGCGAATTCTGCAGCATGACACGGCCGAGGATTTTGTACTTGCAACCGGTGAGACGCACACGGTTCGCGAGTTTGTTGAGGAAACATTTTCGAATATCGGAATCAGCATCGAATGGTCAGGTTCCGGCGAAAACGAGAAGGCGGCGATTAAAAAGCTGGATAAATCGATCATGAAAGAAGAATTCGGGATCAACGACCTTAGAATTTGCGAAGGCGATGTGGTCGTTGAGATCGACCCGGCATACTACCGGCCGACCGAGGTTGATCTGCTTATTGGAGACGCCTCAAAGGCAGAGAAAGTCCTGGGATGGAAGGCCGAGACGCACTTTACAGAGTTGACCGGGATAATGATCAAAGCCGATATTGAGTCGGGAATACGCCTGAAGAGTGACATTCAATAACCCGATGGCCCTGTCCAAAATCGAAATAATTACACCTGTGTATAATCGTCGGGACGAAACACTGCAGTGCCTGCGGAGCATTGCGCGTGCCGACAAAACCGGTTTGGACGTCCATATTATCGTGGTCGATGACGGTTCAACAGACGGCATGTCCGAGGCTGTCACGGCGGCATTTCCAAATGTTGAGATCGTCCGCGGAGACGGAACCCTTTGGTACACGGCCGGTACAAACCGCGGATTTACGGCCGCTTTGCGGCGCGATCCGGACTACATACTCGCAATTAATAACGACTCGATATTTGATGAAAAATGTCTGATAAATCTGGTAAATTGTGCCAAGAAATACCCGCGTTCCGTGGTTGGCGGATTGCTTCTGAATTGGGAAGCGCCGCACCGGATCTTTCAGGTTTCGCCGCGTTGGGAGCTTTTGAAGGGAGGCTTTCGGCACTGGAACCGGCAGACTGTCTGGACGATTCCGAATAAGCCGTGGGAGGTAGAATTGATCGTGGGAAACTGCGTTCTATATCCGGTAAATGCCATAAAAGAGGTTGGATTTATGGACGAAAAACGCCTGCCTCAATTTGGCGACGCCGAGTACACACCCAGAATGCGGAAACGCGGTTGGCGCCTGCTTGTCGAACCGCGGGCGAGGGTTTTTTGTAAACCAAATGAGATCGTTGCGGGCTTTCGAAAGCTGTCTCTGACGAAACAAATCGACCATCTTTTTCTTAATAGAACCAGCCCGTATTCGATCAGGAGACGAATCTACGGCAGTTTGGGCGGAGCGCCTAACCTACTTCAGGGAATGTTCGCACTGCCCGTTTTTATCGGACGTATTTTAATAGGCAGAAGCCAGGAAAGCAGCTGGTCGTTGACCCGTAAAGAGCCGCCACTCTCTCAAACATACGCCTCGGCCGTCGTAGATGATTGAAAAAAAACGAAAATTGATATTTTTCTGGGCCTACCTGGAGTGGGGCGGAGCACAGATATATTTCATGTCGATCATCAAACATGCAATGCACGAATGGGAGGTGATCGTTGCTCTGCCAAGATTGTCTTCGCCTGAAATTGTCCGGTTTTTTGATCAGATCGGCGTAAGATGCGAGTTTCTCGATTTTCACCTCGATTTGGATCCGGCACCGACCGTAATTCGGAAAATCCAAAGACAGTGGAGACGGATCAGATGCGAAATCTTAAGCCTGGATTGGCTGCGGCGATATAATCTGGAGGATTGCATTCTGCATATCGAAACTTCGCCGTGGCAGTCGTGGGTATTTTTATTTTTACTCTCAATGAAACGGGCAAATATTTTCGTGACCTTGCACAACGCTCCGTTCACGGGCGCCCGTTGGCGCCGGTTAATATGGAAAGCCAGAATGCAGTTTTTGTCCAGACTTAAAAGATTTCATATTTTCACATCGAACCACGACACGAAAAATAAGATCAGACCTCTGGTTGGTCAGGCTTTTTGGGATGATATCGCCGTGACATACACTTGTGTTTCCCCGTCACAAATAAGCGATGTTCTCTCGAAAACAAAAAATATCTCATCGATAAGACGGCAGCATGGTTTTGAGCAAAGTGAATTTATTGTATTATGTGTCGGCCAATTCATAGACAGGAAAGGCCGTTGGGTATTTTTGGACGCCGCCAAAACCCTGCAAATCGATAATCCTGATATAACATTTGTTTGGATGGCGCCGATGAGGCCAAGCAAAGCTGACCTTGGCCTTGTTGCCCGATACGCTTTAGCGGACAACTTTAAGTTGGTAATCTCGGCCAATATCGGCTCGACGCGTGAGGAAATACTCGAATACTTCCGCATCGCCGATATTTTCATCCTCCCAAGCTTCATCGAGGGGCTTCCCATAGCGTTGCTCGAAGCGATGGCACTCGGTTTACCATGCATTTCGACAAGTGTCTTTGCTATTCCCGAGGCGATAAACGATGGCGAAACCGGGATGCTGATCGAAGCGGGAAACCCGAATGCTCTCGTTCGCGAAATACTAAAACTTAAAGCTGATCCGTCACTGCGTAACAGGATCGCTCAAAACGGACAAAATTACGTATTCAAACATTTTGACGAAAAAGTTGCCGCACAGACGGCAATCGCAAAATATAAGGAGTGTTTTGGAGACTGAAATTCCAAACAGACGCCGACGCTTATTCAAAAACAGTCTCTATGGCCTGTTTTCATGGCTGTTTCCCATTTTCCCAACGTTGATAGTTACGCCGATTCTGATTAAGAGCCTTGGCAGCGAAATTTATGGCCTTTATATAATAATTTTAGGTTTTGTCAGCTATTTTTTTACGGCGGGGCTTGGAAAAGTAGGCGCAAAATATGTTGCCGAATATCGTGCCACAGGCGAAACCGAAAAAATTTCCGACATTATTTCCGCAACGATCATTTTAAGCGTCTCACTCAGCCTGGCCGGGACCGCCGCGATTGCAATTTTCGCGCGGATTCTGGTTTCCGATATCCTCGTCATCCCTCCGGACTTGCAGGATACCGCCGTGACCGCATTATACCTTGCCTGCGCAGTCATAATGGCCGGGACAATGAGCCTTATATTTCAAATGCTGTTACAGGGTTTGCAGAGGTTCGACAGATTTTTGCTCGTCACAAATTTGGGAAGTTTGTTATTAAGTTTGGGCAGTATTGCCATCGTATTTTTCGGCTGGGGGATTTTGGCAATACTTGTCTGGACGCTCGCCGTTACGGTCTCGATCGCAATACTATCGTATATGTTTGCCACGAAACTCCTGCCGGAATTTGAGTTCAGGATACGAATTAAAACTGAAGCGTGGAAAAATGTCCGGAGTTACGGTACGAGCATAATCTTATATCAGCTTTGCGGCGGTCTGCTTCTCTTGTTCGAACGGGCGTGGATAGTACGAAAATTCGGAACGGGGCCACTGACTTTTTATGCCGTGCCGATGACCCTGGCGATGTATATTCATCTGTTTACGGGAAGCCTTGTCCTGTCGCTGTTTCCCGCATTAAACGAACTGCTTGCCGAACGCGAAAAACTAATAACTCTTTACCAAAAATCAACGAAGTTTATACTGATGCTTATTGTTTTTGCCGTTATCTCGGTGATCGCAGGCGGAAGGCTTTTTCTCAGCCAATGGATGAGCCCTGATTTTGCAGATGCATCATACCTACTGCTTATAATTCACGTTTTCACATTCGCCTTGCTTGCAACAAACACCATTGCCTGGCAAGTAGCCGAGAGTTTTAAGGCTGCCGGCGTTAACGCTTTCGCAGCGTTTGCGTGGATGGTGATGTCGATTCCGTTGATGATTATTCTGTCGGAGACGCTTCAGTCTAAAGGCGTAGCATTTGCAAGGTTTGCGGGGGTATTAGTTTTTGTCCCAATGATATTTTACGTGGAAAAGCGGTATTTAGGCCGTATATTTTGGCAGTTTTGGGGTTTTTCGGTAAAGCGGATCACAATTGCCGCTATTCCGGCATTTTTGGCAGAATACTTTATCGTAGCTGCGTTTCGTCCGTCATGGTTTACTTTCCTGCTAAGCGTTTTAACGGGTTTTGTGATCTATGGCTCTATCCTCTATATTTCAGGCTTTTTTGAAGCCGACGAAAAACAGCTTGTCAAGGATCTCATAATTAAGTTTTAGCTGCCCGAAGTGTCTAACAGCACAGTATTTGATAATATTTAACGATGGTCGAAGACTTTAGCCTGGTGCAGCGGTTGGATCTTATAAAAGAGGTATGTTCCGGCAAAAGCGTTCTCCATTTAGGATGCACCAATTATCCATACACCGAAGCAGCGATCAAAAATAAGATGCTGCTTCACTTTGAGTTGGAGGCTGTCGCGGGTGACCTGTGGGGAATGGATGCGGATCAGGCCGGCATTGATATTCTGAGGACGAATGGCTCAAAGCAGATAATTTTGGGCGACCTGGAGAATCTGCATCAGGTCGATTTAGACCAAACCTTCGATGTGATAGTAGCCGGCGAGATGATCGAGCATCTAAACAATCCTGGGCTTTTTTTAGACGGCGTAAAACGTTTTATGAACGACAGTTCGCGGTTGTTGTTAACGACGATAAATGCTTATGGCGGAATGCGTTTTTTATGGTACGGCCTGAGGGGAAATCGGGGACGAAATGAGCTTGTCCATCCGGACCATGTCGCCTATTACTCGTATTCGACGGTAAAGCTGTTAATTGAAAGGCACGGGATGGAGGTCGATAACTTTTTGTTTTATGATATCGGGAGAGAGCATAGGCCGCACAACAGGTGGTTCCTTAATGCAATAAATGACGTTTGTGTAAAGATCGCCCCGCAATGGGCCGATGGAATTATGGTATTTTGCCGTTTACCTAAATAGGATTTTATAGATGCAGGCTGCTGGTTACGTTTCTAATTTAACAAGGGTGCGGGGAATTACGTCGGTTCTTCCCGGCATAGCATTGATGAGCCTGGCTGTCATCATCGCATTGTTTGCTCTATTAATTACCGGCGGTTCGTTTGAGTCTTATCCGTTCCTATTTCTCGTTCCGTGGCTAACAGGATTAGCGGTTGTGATGCTGATACCATCGGCTATCCTCTATTATCTGGGTAAATTCTCGTTTACAAATCCGATCGTATTTGCGACTTTCTCATATTTTTTCCCGGCATTTGTTGTCGGCGGGCTCTTTTTTGCATTTGGTTTGTCCGAGCCGTCATTTATATCGCTGATTCAGGATGCACATTATACACTCCCGCTCACCGTAGCTCTGATCGCACTTGGTTTTGCTGGCCTTTCAGCCGGATTTATGCTTCCTTTCGGGTCAAAGCTTGGAACACTGGTCGCAAAGCGCCTGCCGACTGCGGATTATCCTTCAAACTCGTTTCTTCTGCCTGGCGTCTTATTGCTGCTTTCAGGTGTAATGAATAGCTTTATTGCCCTTGTCCTTGGCCGATTCGGGTATCAGAGGGCCGAGGAAATCAGCTCTTACGACGGCATTGTATTTCTAACGACAATGTTCTGGGTGCAGGGTAGTTTTTTGCTCTGGCTTATTATTTTCCGGCAAAAGAGGTGGCAATTTGTCTATGTTCCCGTAATTGCGCTTTTGGCTGCAACCGGAATAAGCAAATTTCTATTTTCAGGCAGCCGTGCGACTGTTATTTCTATCTTTTTGATCATAACCTTCGCATTCATTTTGTCAGGACGCAAATTTAAGTTTAAGCACGGAGTAATGTCCGCTGTTTTTTTGACCGTCGGATTGCTCATCGGAATGGTTTACGGAACCACATTTCGTAACATTAAGGGATCCGAAGAAAGGCAAAGTGCCGGCGAATATACCCAGAATATTTTTCTTACAATGGGTGAGGTCGGCAATACTGACGTCTATGAGTCGGCTTCGTTCGGGGTGAGCGGGCTTACGGAAAGGATCGATATTCTCAGTACGCTTGGCGTTGTTGTATCGAGTTATGAGCAGCTAAAGCCGTATGAGGAAGCCTACGGCCTTGACGACAATATTTGGGTCGATATGACGACCTTTATGATTCCGAGGGTTCTATGGGAAGATAAACCCGTCGCATCGGACGCACGAAAATATAGTGATCTTTATTTTAGTTTTAGCGGATCGTCCTATGCAATAACTCCTGTCGGCGATCTTCTCAGAAATTACGGGATCATCGGTGTGCCGATCGGGATGTTTATGATCGGGCTGTGTTTGAGATTTATATACCGGGCCTTAGTAGAGAAACAGACGCCTGTGCTTTGGCGGCTCACGCTCTATTTTATGCTGCTTACGTCGATTTCTTACGAAGGATTTTACGGCACGATCTTCCCGACTCTTTTCAAGGCCGGCATAACAGCCATAATTGGAATATTGTTCGTTACCCTGACCGCCAAACGCATAAATACGTCAAGAATGGCGGCTCAGTTACGTGTATAAATGATAGTTTTTACCAACGGATGTTTCGACATAATCCATGCCGGACATATCGACCTTCTGAGTCGCGCAAAGGCCTTGGGGACAAAGTTGATCGTCGGGATAAACAGCGACGCATCGATCCGATCTATAAAGGGCCCGGGCAGGCCGATCCAGAATCAGGATGCCCGAAAAGCAGTTTTACTGGGTTTAGAGTCGGTTGACGAAGTTGCTATATTTGAAGAGCTTACGCCGGAAAACTTAATCAAACATATTAAGCCGGAGGTGCTCGTAAAGGGCGGAGATTGGCGTCTCGACGAGATTATCGGAGCAGATTTTGTAAAGCAAAATGGCGGAAAAGTGATTTCGCTGCCTTTGCTGGACGGATATTCGTCCAGCGGGATAATCGAAAAGATAACAAATAGAAGCCGGCCTGAAACTTTAGCCGGAAACTCACTGATCGAGGCTTCGCTTAATCAGCACATACACGTTTTCAATGAGCTTCTCCACGAGAATTTAAAACAGATTGAGGAATGCGCCGGTCTTATTCTAAAAACATTTGCGGCCGGAAATAAAGTACTTTTATGTGGAAACGGCGGTAGCGCCGCTGACGCTCAGCATATAGCGGCCGAATTTGTGGGCAGGTATGAAACAGAGAGGCGGGCTTTGCCGGCGGTTTCTTTATCAACTGATACATCGGCTCTGACCGCAATTGCAAATGATTACGATTTTGAAAAAATTTTTGCGCGACAGGTCGAGGCGCTGGCCGCGGAAGGCGACCTGCTGATCGCGATTAGCACGAGCGGTAATTCGCCAAACGTCATATCAGCTGTGATGACGGCCCGCAGCCGTGGCTGCAAAGTGATCGGGATGACCGGCTCGAAAGGAAAAAAACTCGCTTCGCTGTGTGACGCATGCATACTCGTCCCGGCGGAACGCACGGCCAGGATTCAGGAAGCACATATAACAATCGCGCATATCTGGTGCGAGATGATCGACGAAAGCTTTACCAAAACGGCTGGCTGATTCAGGGGTTTCATAAATGAGCATTCTGGACATTTTTGCAAATGTAAAGGTTTTGGTTGTCGGCGATATAATGCTGGACCGCTATTGGTGGGGAAGTGTGAAACGTATTTCGCCGGAGGCTCCGGTGCCCGTGGTCGATCTTCAAAAAAGCACGTTTGCAGCCGGCGGGGCCGCCAATGTCGCTGCGAACATTGCGGGTCTTGGTGCCACCGTATATTTGGCCGGATGCGTTGGCACCGACGTCGAAGCCGATACGCTCACGGGCATATTGTCCGATCTAAACGTGCGGGCTGATTATCTTGTTCGCATTCCAGACCGCCCAACGAGCGTTAAAACGAGGATAATCGCTCACAACCAACAGGTTGTCCGCGTTGATCAGGAAATAAAATCCGAATTTAGCCCCGAGGATCAGAAGATTATTTGGGATCGGATCGAGCAAATATTACCGGACGCCGACACCGTAATTATTTCCGATTATGCAAAGGGCTTATTATCCGAGAGGCTACTCTCTAAAATTATCAGGGCGGCGCGGTCAGTTGATAAGGCGGTTCTCGTCGATCCGAAAGGTAATAGTTATGAAAGATATACCGGTGCTACTTTGCTCACGCCTAATCGTCGCGAAGCTGCCGAAGCTTGTAATTTGAGCGAGGAAATTCCGGATATGGTCAACGTTGCGGGAACTCGCCTGCTAAACGAGCTTGATCTTGCGATGGTTCTGATCACTCAAAGCGAAGACGGAATGACGCTTTTCCAAAGAAATACTGAGCCGCTCCATCTAAGTGCGGCCGTGAAAGAGATTTATGACGTGACCGGAGCCGGCGATACGGTAATTGCCTGTCTTGGCGTCGCTCTCGGAGCCAAAATCGAATTCCCCCGCGCTGCGAGAATCGCAAATCTGGCTGCCGGACTGGTCGTTCAACAGGTCGGCACGACCGCAATTACACGTCAAATATTGGAAGGCGCGATCAAAAACATCTAAAATATCTGATGAGACACAAGATACTTTTTGTCGAAAGAAAATCTTTCGAATCTGTCAGCATCGAACGGGCGTTCAGACAGATCGCCGCCAATTTATCCGACGATTTCGAGGCTGAATTTCAACAGCTTCCGTATGGAAATCGTTTTTGGGACACGCTCCGGAATTTGTTTTTTTTTAGAAAAAATAAAGCTGATATTTATCACATCACAGGCCATATCCATTACATAGCCCTTCTGTTTTCCCCAAAAAATACTGTTCTTTCGATAATGGATGTTCGGTTTCTCTACATAAAACACGGCTTAAGACGCTGGTTACTAAAAAAACTCTATCTTGACTGGCCGTTGAAAAAACTCAAATTTGTTACGGCTATTTCAAGAAAAACACGGGACGAGATAGTTAAATACAACGGTTGCGATACTGCAAAGGTGACGGTTCTCGACCTTCCACTTGTAATATATCCCGCAACCCGCAGCGTTAAAGGGTTTGATCAATTAAAACCGGTCATTTTACAGGTTGGCACGATGGAGAATAAAAATATTCCGAATTTGGCAAAAGCTCTGAGCGGAATTAACTGTAAATTACGGATCATTGGCAAACTTACGCCCGCGCAGATAGCAATATTAAATGAGAACGAGATTGATTTTGACTATGCTTTCGATCTGACGGGCGAACAATTGGTAAGTGAATATGAAGCGGCGGATATGGTTGCATTCTGTTCGATATATGAGGGTTTTGGTTTACCGATTATTGAGGCCCAGGCGATGCGGAAACCGGTTATAACAAGCAATGTAAGCCCGATGAATGAGGTCGCAGGCGATGCTGCATATCTCGCCGATCCCAACATTCCGCAAAGCATCAGAGAGGGCGTTCTGAAAATGATTGGCGATCAAATTTACCGTGAGAAACTCGTCGAAGCTGGTTTAATAAACATCCGAAGATTCGATCCGGCGTTAGTGGTAAAAAAATATGAGGAAATTTATAGAAAAATGTTGAGCGGAAACGGGAACGAAATTAATTAGTTTTGTCTTAGTCTTACGAGCCAGTGATCGATCATTTCGTCAAGCATTGCTTCAAAAGTAAATTCCGGTTCCCAGCCCAAAACCTGTTTGATCTTGGTACTGTCGCCTTTTGGCGTATGCTCATCCTCCGGACGCAGCAATCTGGGGTTGATCTCTAAAACGTTCGTCCAATCAAGATCGAGACGCTCAAAAACGTACTTCACCAGATCACGCACGCTATGGGTAAGACCGGTAGCACAGATAAAATCGTCCGGTTTGTCATGCTGCAGGATCATCCACATTGCCCGTACATAATCTTTGGCATGGCCCCAATCGCGGCGGGCGTCCACATTGCCAAGTTCCAGTTTGGACGACATTCCGTATTTGATTCTTACAGCCTCTTTGCAAATCTTGCTGGTAACAAAGCTTGTGCCGCGCCGCGGGCTTTCGTGGTTAAATAATATTCCGTTGCTGACAAACAGCTTGTATGCCTCACGATAATTCCTGGCGATATGATAGGCAAACAGTTTGGCACACGCATAGGGCGAAGCCGGATTCATCGCCGTCGTCTCGCGTTGAAACCCGTCGGCCTCGATGCTGCTGCCAAACATCTCAGACGAAGACGCCTGGTAAACTTTCGCTTCCGGCCGGTTTAATCGGACCGCTTCTAAAAGATTCAAGGCCCCGATCCCCGCCGTCTGAACGGTCAAAATCGGCTGGTCGAACGAAACCCTCACCTGTGATTGCGAGGCGAGATTATATATTTCGTCGGCTTTAGTCTTTATGATTACATGCGAAAGTGAGGATAGATCAGTAATATCCGCGTAAAAAAGCGTTAATTTATCGCGTACGTGGTCGATCCTGGTAAATTGCGATTCCGTTATTGAATTACTCTTAACTATCCCAAAAATCTCATAACCCTTCGCCAATAACAGCTCGGCCAGATAACTTCCGTCCTGTCCGTTTATTCCGGTAATTAGGGCTTTTTTCATATTGCACCAGTTCGCTCGATGTTAAGTATAGAATTTTCGCTTTTCTCGCACAACGGATTTCCGCAAACAAATCCTAACGCAGTTCCAATAAGGGTTTTAAGACGCGATCAGCAACCGGCTTGTTTATAACCGTTTCAACTCATAAAATAGGATTGGCAAATTTGGCTATAGATTTTTTTCGGGTTTGGTGGAAACAAAATCGGATGCGAGTATTGATTATCGGCGGCAATGGAATGTTGGGACACAAACTTGTCCAGATTCTCGGCGAAACGTTTGACGTTCAGGCAACTATAAGAGGTAAATTTTTTGAAATCGAGCGGTTTGGGATCTTTGACCGCAATCGAATAATAGAATCCGTAGATGCCAACGATATGAACTCTTTAAAGAGGGCTATCGAGATTGCCAGGCCGGACGTCGTTATAAACGCGGTTGGAGCCATTAAGCAGCTGCCGGCGTCAAATGATGTAATCAGGTCTCTCACGGTCAATTCGATATTTCCGCACCGGTTAGCCGAATTTTCACGCGAATACGGATTTCGATTGATTTTGATAAGCACGGATTGTGTTTTTGACGGAAAAAAGGGGACTTATACCGAGGGCGACATTGCCGATGCACGAGATATTTACGGTATGAGCAAGATTCTCGGCGAGATTACAAACGCCGACCCGCTGACGATCAGAACTTCGATAATCGGTCGCGAGCTTTTGACCAAAAACAGCATCGTCGAGTGGTTTCTGTCGAATCGCGGCGGCAGGGTCAAGGGTTATACAAATGCAATTTACACGGGCTTTCCGTCCGAAGTGCTGGCTGAGATTTTAGCGGGTTTGATCACGCACCATCCCGATTTAGCGGGCCTCTATCATATTTCGAGCGGGCCGATCACAAAATTTCACCTGTTGGAATTGCTCAATCAATATTTTGAGGCGGATGTAAACATTGAGCCCAGCGATGAGGTCGCCATCGACCGCAGCCTCGACTCGTCAAAATTTCGTGCTGCTACCGGTTTTGAGCCGGCCGGATGGGAAGATATGATTGCCCAAATGGCCAATTCGCACAAACCATACGACCTTTGGCAATGATATAGTGACAAAATTCGCCTGTTAATGAATCGAAAAACCCACAAGCCGATAATTCTGATCATTTGCGACTATTATCTGCCCGGATATGAAAGCGGCGGGTCGATGCGAACGATCGTCAACATGGTCGAGCGGTTTGGAGACAAATTTGATTTTCGTATAATTACGCGCGATCACGACGGCAAACTCAACCGCACGCCCTATACATCGGTCAAAATCGACAATTGGAATCAAATCGGCGAGTCGGAGGTTTTTTATCTCTCAAAAAATAATATCCGCCCACGCGTTCTTAGCGGCATTATCAAAGACGTTAAACCGGATGCGGTGTATTTGAACAGTTTTTTTAGTCCTTTGACGATATTCACATTGCTACTTCGTAAATTTCGAAGAATACCCGAAATACCGATAATTCTCGCACCGGAAGGGGAGTTTTCGGTCGGTTCGTTGGGACTGAAACCGCTTAAGAAACGACATTATCTTAAGACCGCTAAGTTAATGCGTTTACAGCATAATATCATCTGGAAAGTTGCCTCGGAATCGGAACGGCGTGAGGTCGAAATGCTTACCGGGGTTCGCAAAGATATTTTTCTTGCTCCAAATATGCCGCCAAAAATGATCCTGGATGATTTTGATCTCGCGGTTAAATCTGAAAAAGCGGCTGGAGCGGCGCGTTTCGTATTTCTGTCCCGGTATATGCGCACCAAGAATTTCAACTGGCTTCTTGGTCATCTTGGTTCCTTAAATGGTGATATAGAGATCGATATCTATGGCCCGCTTGAGGACGCCGACTATTGGGAAGAGGGCCGTAAAATAATAGCGTCATTGCCAAAAAATATTAAAATTTCTGCATTTGGCCCCGTTCCAAATCACGAGGCGGCAAAGACGATGGCTAAATATCATTTCTTTGTTTTACCAACGCTGGGCGAAAATTTTGGCCACGTGTTTATCGAAGCTCTTGCCGCCGGATGTCCTTTGATCATCAGCAACCGCACGCCGTGGCTTGATCTTCGGAAAAAGGGAATTGGCTGGGATCTACCGCTCGAATCGCCTCAGGCGTGGCTCGAGATATTAGAAAAATGTATCAAAATGCCGCAAAGCGAATACGATGAGATTTCAATGCGTGCCCGGCGGTTCGCGGTTGGATGGCTGCGAGATTCGTCGCTTGACGAATCAAATATTCGTGTATTTAAGCACGCTTTGGGTAAATCAACATTTCTATGATTTATCAATCAGCGTGGCGAATGCTAGTATTTTCGTGAGACAAAAAATGTTGGAACTCGAAGGAAAACAGATACTTGTAACAGGCGGAACCGGATCGCTCGGCCAAACGCTTGTAAGACGCATTTTAAACGGTGAAATGGGTTTGCCGGCTCAAATAACTGTTTTTTCGCGTGACGAGGCTAAACAGCATTATATGCGGCTCGAATTTCTAAACCGCGAGACCGCGACCGACGATGTTATTTACGAAAACCGGAAAAACCGGCTGAACTTCAGAATCGGTGACGTGCGTGATTACTCGGCCTTGGTGGCTGCGATGCGAAGTGCCGATATTGTCTTTAATGCCGCTGCGCTTAAGCAGGTTCCATCGTGTGAGTATCAGCCGTTCGAGGCCGTGCTGACCAATATCCACGGCGCGGCAAATATGGTGCGTGCCGTTCGTGAAAACCAACTGCCGGTCAAAAAAATTATCGGTATTTCGACCGACAAGGCCTGCAAACCGATCAACGTCATGGGAATGACCAAGGCGTTGCAGGAACGCATTCTGATCGAAGCAAACCGCGATTGCCCCGCCGTTCAATTTAACTGTGTACGGTACGGCAATGTGATCGCGTCGCGCGGCTCTATCATCCCGCTTTTTGTCGATCAGATCCGGAAAAATCAGTCGATCACGATCACACTTCCCGAAATGACGCGGTTTTTGCTGAGTCTTGATCGGGCGGTTGATACAGTTTTTGAGGCCGTAAAAAGCGACGGTCGCGGCGAAACATTTGTGCCAAAGGTCGCGTCGGCCAAAATAACCGATGTTGCGGCGGTTCTGATGGGCGAAAAAAAGCTTCCGATAGAATTTACAGGCATTCGGCCCGGCGAAAAAGTTCATGAAATTATGGTTTCTGAAGAAGAATGCTTCCGGACAGTCGAACGCGGCGATTATTATGTGATCTTGCCGGTTCTGCCGGAACTCCGAGGGCAAAATACGTTTGAACCGGCGATGTTGAGCGAATATTCATCTAAAGACAACAACATTTCCGGTGAAAAACTGTCCGAATTGTTGCAAAGTTCGAGCAAAGAAATTGAGCAGTTTCTTACCGCTAACTGACCCGTTGCATCTTAGCCGCAAAGTCCGCGATAAATAAACTTTGCAAAATACCTTATGAAAATAATGACCATTTTCGGCACGCGCCCGGAAATAATCAGGCTTAGTTTGGTACTCAAGCTGCTCGATCAGCATTGTGAGCACGTGACTGTTCACACCGGACAGAATTACGACGAAAGTCTCAGCGATATATTCATTCGCGATCTGGAAATTCGCACTCCGGATGTTCATCTCGGTATCAGATCAAAGACTTTTGGCGGCCAGATAGGGCAAATTTTGTCAAAAACCGACGAACTTCTCGAAACTCTCAAACCGGACCGCGTCCTGATACTCGGCGATACAAACAGCGCCCTTTCGGCAATTCCGGCCGCCCGTCGACAGATACCGGTCTTTCATATGGAGGCCGGAAACCGCTGTTACGACGACCGCGTTCCTGAGGAAATTAACCGCCGGATAATCGACCATTCGAGCTCAATTCTGATGCCCTACACAGAACGAAGCAAAGATAACCTCGTCCGGGAAGGCATCGAGCGCGAACGCATTTTTGTTACCGGCAACCCGATCAAAGAAGTTTTGGATCATTTTAGCGATGATATAGAGGCGAGCCAGGTCTTGAAAGGTTTAAATGTATTGCCTTTTGAGTATTTCCTGGTGACGCTTCACCGATCCGAAAATGTCGATGCCCGGCAGCGGATATCGACGATATTTGCGGCACTGGACGAGGTTGCGGTGAAATTTGGCAAGACTGTTTTGGTTTCGGTTCATCCGCGCACGGCCGAAAAGCTTAACCAACACAATATAAAGCCGAATTCGTCAAATATAAGGCTTTTAAAGGCTTTGGGATTTTTCGACTTTATAAAGCTTGAGAAAAATTCGCTGGCCGTTCTGACGGACAGCGGCACCGTGCAGGAAGAATGTGCGATCTTTGGCATTCCGAATATTACACTCCGTGATGTGACCGAGAGGCCGGAAACAATTGAGTGCGGCAGCAACATTCTGAGCGGGGCGGAAACAACGGCAATCGTCGACGCCGTTGGCCTGGCAATTGCCCAGCCGGCCGCCTGGACGGCTCCAAAAGAGTATCTGTTCGACAATGTTTCGCAAACCGTCAGCAAGATCGTCCTCGGCTACACGAATCTCCGACGGCACACTTCCTAATAAAATGAGCGAAAACGCTCCTACAAATCGCCCGTCCGAGGTACCTGAAAATACCCTCTGGATTTTAAGTGAAGTTTATTATCCCGAGGAAATCTCGACCGGATACTATCTCACTTCTATAGCCGAAGGGCTTGCCAAACATCGCTCAGTCAAAGTTCTGACCGGCCAGCCCAAACATATGTCTCGCGGGCAGCGGGCGGCAAAACGCGAAACCAGAAACGGCGTCGATATCATCAGAGCCTGGGGAACGACGCTCGATAAAAATATTTTTGCCTTTCGTCTCATCAATATGCTGACGATCGGCCTTTCGATATTCATTAAATCACTTCGGCTTTTCAGCAAGGGCGATCAGGTAATGGTTGTTACGGCCCCGCCCAGTTTACCGGTCACTACGGCTTTGGCATGCCTGCTTCGCGGTGCGGGTTTTACAATTCTGGTTCAGGACAGCTATCCGGAAATACTTATCGCGGTCGGAGCGGCAAAGCATGGTTCGGTTTTTGTGAAATCTGTAAATTATATAAATCGCTGGGTTTACAAATACGCGTCGAAAATAATCGTAATGGGCCGCGATATGAATGAGATGTTTGTGCAAAAGACGGCCGGTTTGGACATTCCGATTGTAACTATCCCAAATTGGGCAGATCTGGAAGCGATACTCCCGACCCCGCGGGCAAATAATGCTCTGTTAAATGAACTCGGCATTATCGATAAATTTGTTTTTATGTACGCAGGAAATATCGGTCATCCGACGGATGTCGAAACTATCGTCGAATGTGCGGAAAAACTTCGCGACAGAAACGAATTTCACTTTATTTTTATTGGAGCCGGGGCAAAAAAACTTTGGCTTGTAAATCGTGTGAACGAACTCTCTTTGAAAAATATCACAATCCTTGATTACCGGCCGCGATCGAAGCAAATTATTTTTCTAAACGCCTGTGACGTCGGGCTTGTGGCGTTGATAAAAGGTATGTGGGGAACGGCTATGCCAAGCCGGACATACAATATCATGGCCGCCGGCAAACCGATTCTTGCCCTGGCCGATCACAGATCGGAGCTCGCTGAGGTTATTGAAGAGGAGGAAATCGGCTGGCAAGTCGAACCAGGTGACGCCGAGTCACTGTTAAAAACTATCGTAGAGATCTATGATATGCGAACGTCATTATCGGAAATGGGCGAACGGGCGAGATCCGCCGCCGTTAAAAAGTATTCGATGGCCGCGGCCGTTGAATCTTACAGAAAAGCCCTTCTATAAACTTCAGAGATTTGTGTGAACAAGCCCCGTGATGCAAGAGATGCCACGACGCACTCATTACAAAAGGATTTTGTGGAGGAAATGTCAAGATCAAACTTCCGGCGGATTATCGGATTTTCTAATCAAGCCTTTTTGGTAAGCAAAAATAACCAGATTTACCCGATCCTCGACGCCGGTCTTTCCATATATTGAACTGAGATGGTGGCGGACGGTCGCTTCCCGAATGTTTAATCGCCTTGCAAGAGTTTTATTCTTCGGCCCGTCGCCGATCATCTGAATGACCTCGAGTTCGCGCGGGGTCAGCTCTTCGACGTAATCTTCTGACCAGGCCTTAGACGAGTTCTTCCCCTTCGATTTGTCGTTATTACGTATCTTATGATGCAGTACCCGATTCAGCCAGGTATCGCCCTCATAAGTCCGTCGTATCGCTTCCATCAAAAATTTGGGATTTTGGTTTTCGTGAACAATGCCCACGGCTCCGCGATCCAACGCCGCCGCCTGAGTTTCCAGATCAGATTCCTTGACCACGACGACGATACGAATATCCGGATTGTGATGCAGCAATTGTGAAACTATCTCGACATGATCCCCGTGCGAAAGATGCACGACGCCGACGTGAGCTTTGGCCGCATCGGTGGAAATGTCAGCTTCATCCAAGTGACATACACCGGACGAAACAGCCATATCCCGGTTTGAATCAATATAATGTCTAATACTATCCATCTCCATTCGATACTGCGCGAACAAAAAAACGCGGATGAGAGATGTTGGATTTGGAGATTTTCTATCGTTCATAAACAGATCGGGTGAGGGGTGTTGATTCTTGAATCTTATCGGTGAGCCAGCGGACGGGCTACTCAGTTGGAAGGCGGAAGAATGGACGTCGGTTTGTCCCATATACGATTATACCTTTATTAACGAAATTATGATACTAAAATTCTTAAATTTAAAATACGAAAAAACGACCTCGTGAATATCCCGTAACTTGCATGGCAATCATTTATCCAAAACAATAGCATAAAAGTACAGCCGATTACTAGATAATTATTTGATTACTATAAATGGCCGTAACGATATAATTTTTAGATAAATGCATATCGGTTTTGTCTTTATAAGGCATATAATAGTTCCCTATGATATGTAGCAGAGAGGTAAAATCTCTACTATGAATACTTTATAGTTTTTACAAAAGAGGGAAAGAGAGTCGAGTTCCAGCAATTCTCTTATTTTTTTTTAATTTGCTGGAAAAAGAAGGAGATTAGATGTTTTGGCTTAAAACACGGTAATTCACTATTGAAACATGGTGAATGTTGAACTATACGTTTATGCCTATAACAGAGTGGACGGGAAGCTAACAATAAACTCTGAGTGTAGATGTTTACAAACAAAAAAATGACGAACTCACACATTAAAATACTGTTGGTTGGCAACTATTCAATATTCCGCAGCGCTCTGTGCTTGTTTCTTGAAAAGGAATCACAATTTCGAGTGGTCGGCGAAGCGGCCGAAGTTGAAAAAGCGACGGAAATAATAGCGATCGAAAAACCCGATTTGATTTTGGTAGATCTGCCGGATTACGGCGGCGAGGACCTTATGCCGTTTCTTGAGACGGCAAAGCTGCCGGTCCTGATCCTCATAGGAAAGCATGATCATGATATCTATCACAAGTGCTTGAAAATTGGAATCAGCGGCTTGGTCCAAAAAGAGGAGAGCGCCGAAACCCTCTTTAAGGCGATGGAAAAAGTATATGAGGGAGAGATGTGGTTTGACAGAACCATTATGGGCGAAACCATTCTGCAGTTGCAGAAAGAAAAACAGAGTTTACAGGACAATCCAAAGGCGCACATGATAAATGCGCTCACCGAACGAGAGCAGGAAGTGGTCGAACTAATTTGTAAAGGCCTAAAAAATAAGACAATTGCTGAGGAACTTTTTATTACTGAAACGACGGTCAGACATCATTTGACCTCCGTTTTCAATAAACTGGAAATCACCAGCCGACTTGAATTGGTCGTCTATGCTTTTAAAAACGGCCTCGTAAGTTTACCTAAGGTAGATGGTTCTCACAACGGAAACGGCTACTCGGCATCCGGTTTGAGAGCATCTGCATCTCAGCAGCGGAATGAGACGAGAAATGGCAAGGGATAACGGCGGATATCATATGGTGTCCAGGTTAATAAAAACATCCGATTCGGTAACGAAACGGATTAATGAAATATTTAAGATGATCTGATCGAAACTCAGCGGTGGACTTTTTGCCGTTAACATTGAATGCCTGTATTCAGGTTTCCTCTTCCGGGGTTTTTGCGATCGTCTTGAACGGTACGTAGTGTGTCGAGGCGCGTAAAAAGATAAAATGACTAGCGAAAAAAAGAAAGAAAAAGAATTAAAGAAACTCGTCCGGAAAAAAAAGAAGAAAAATGCTCTCATCATGTGTCATGACGGCAAAGAGTATTGGACGACTCAGACACAGTTCTGGCAATGGGTTAGGGAAAGTGTCGTTTTGAAAGTAAGTGACGGGCCGCTTAGGGGTAATTTTATCCGTCAGAATGAAGAATATAATGTAGTAATAAGCAACACCGTGCTTAACCTGAAGTGTCCCAATCACCTACGCGAAGCTATAGATTCGCGGCGTCGGGCTTTATTATAAAAACCGCACCGAATACTTATGAAGGTAGTTATGAAAACAAAGTTATTTTGCATCCGTGTTTTTTCCAGTTTATTTTTTAGCGCCGGTTTGATGGGCGTATTCCTTGCTTTTGAAGCTTCGGCTCAGACCGTGGATGGTAGTAAAGTTCCAGATCTCATTGCGAGCGAGAACTACAAGATCGGACCCGGCGACGTAATTGATGTGATCGTAAGCAAAAACGATACCCTGACGCGCACAGGTGCGCGTGTCAGCGATCGGGGTACGATCCAGCTTCCGATGCTCGAAGAGGATGTTCCGGCAGCCTGTATGACAGAACGGCAGTTTGCCGATCTGATCAAGGAAAAATACAAGAGATACCTTGTGAATCCATTTGTTACGGTGGCTGTGCGCGAATTTAATGCAAATCCGGTTGCCCTGATCGGAGCGGTTCATAGTCCGGGCCGTTTTCAGGTGCAGCGGCCGATGCGGGTTTTAGAACTGCTTACTTTTGTAAACGGCCCCACACCGACCGCGGGACGCAATATTGAAATAATACGAAACCTCAACCGGCCATTCTGCAATGAAGGAAATCTGGTTGTGCAGCCGGTTAATGACGGTGAAGACCTTATTTCTCTGGAATTGGAAAATACGTTGAAGGGCGTTGAGACCGCCAACCCGTTTATAAGAGCCGGGGACATCATAAGGGTCGTCGAGGCGGATCAGTTGAATGCCTATATTCAGGGGAATATAAGAAGCGCGATGGCCATCCCGCTCAAGGATCCGGTCACCCTCACCCAGGCCGTGGCGATTGCGGGCGGACTGACTGAGGGGGCTGATGCAGAAAAAATAAAAATACGGAGACAGGTACCCGATTCGATAAATCGGAGTGAAATGATCGTCAGCCTCAAAGCCATAAATCAGGGCAAGCGGGACGACGTTTTATTACAGCCCAATGACATCATCGATGTACCAGGCCCCAGCGGTGGGAGAAAAATTCTCAAGGGGATAATGGATAGATTAATTCCAACCGTAACCCAGCTTCCGTTGAGAGTTATCTACTAATAAAAGGATCATTGTTTTACTCCTCGGTAATACGAAGTGAGGAGAAGTAATTTAAGAATGCAGAACAACAATTCATTAAAAAAATTTGAAAGCGTAAACGGCAGCGATCAACTGCAGTATTCTGACTCAGACGTTTACTACGGTGACAATTACCAGGGGGCTGCGGTATCGGGTGAGTCGGAAAAGCAAAGGCTGATGCGAATTTTAGCCGGCTTTCGTAAACACTGGATGCTGATCGCCGGCACGACATTGCTCGTTACCGTGCTTGTGATCATTTACGAGGCTCAAAAACCGGACTATTACCAGGCGGACGTCCGGATACAGGTCAACAACGAAATAAATCCCGCAACCGGTGGCAATTCACCTAATTCCGTTATTTTGAGTCCCGGTAATGACCCTGCCTATTTCACCACGCAATTACAGATCCTTGAGGGATCCGGAATGCTCCGAAGGGTTGTAAAAACCCTCGATCTCGAAAATAACGCAGCTTTTTTTAATCCGCGAAGAGGCAGGGAACTTACCGTTTGGCAGAATGTTAAGCGTATGTTCGGTTTATATGAACCGCCGGCCGTCGAGTCTATTGTCGAAAACGATGACAGAAAACTGGATTTAAAGGTAGATACGACAGCCGATCTTGATAAACAGGCGGAAACTCTGGCACCGTACGTAGGTTTTTTAAGAGCGGGACTTGATGTGTCGCCTGTAAAAGACAGCAGAACCACAAACAAGGAGACCCGCCTGATAGAAGTGGAATTTACGCATCAGGATGCTCAGACGGCGGCAAAGGTCGTGAATTCGATCGCTGATGTTTATGTTCTGCAAAATCTTGAGCGCAAAGTAGAGTCTAACGCCTCGGCAGGCGATTTCCTGCAAAAGCGGGTCGCGGAACTTCAATCCCAAATTCGTTTTGACGAAGAACGTCTGATCAATTATGCAAAGAGCAATCAGATACTTTCGCTGGATTCCACTCAAAATACCGTTGTTCAGCGTCTTTCCGATCTCAACTCAAAACTTAGCGAGGCCGAAGGCGCAAGGATAAACGCCGAGACCACTTATCGGACGGCTTTAGAGAATCCTCTGCGGGAATCAATCGCGCAAAACAAAGATGGCAGAACGACTGGGCTCGAAACTCAGCTTGCCAGTCTGCGCCAACGCCTGGCGCAGCTTAAAACCGTGTATCAGGATGAGTGGCCGGAGGTGCAGCAGGTTCGCGGGGAAATCGCAGCCATCGAGAAAGACTTAAGTTCGAACCGAAAGAGATCGGCCGACACCGAAGTCGCGGCCCTCGAACAAACGTACCGTCAGGCTGCCGCTCGCGAGAAAGAGTTGCGGAGCTATTTTGACTCCCAGCGGAATGCGGTTCTCACGCAAAACGAAGCGGCTGTTAATTATCGCATCATTCAGCAGGAGATAGATACGAATAAGGAGCTGTTAAACGGGCTCCTTCAACGGTCCCGCGAAACCGAAGTGATCCTGAATGGAACACCAAATAATGTTCATATCGTTGATCGGGCGCTGACCCCCCGCGGCCCGGCAGGGCCGCAAAGGACAAAAAATGTCGTCATAGCGTTTCTTGCATCGCTGATGCTGGGGTTTGGTTTAGCGTTCTTATTGAATTGGTTGGACGATACGGTACGGGCGGCTGATGATCTGGAGACTCAGTTGGGGACCCCTGTCATAGGAATGATTCCTACGACGAGTAATGGCGGTTCGTCCCGGTTTCTCCCCTTTCCCTTTAAAAACGGCAAAAATGGGTCGAAGCGAATCGGTAGGAATTCCTATCAGATCGATAGTTTTCAAAAACCCGTTATAGCCGAAGCATTTAACCAACTTCGGACATCTCTATTGCTTTCAACCGCCGGCGGAGCTCCGCAAACTGTATTGGTCACATCCGCACAGCCGTTCGAGGGCAAAACCATCACATCGCTGAACCTGGCCAAGAGCCTGGCTCAGTTAGGCAACAAGGTCCTACTGATAGATGGCGATTTGCGGTGTCCGAAAATGCACCTCTTAAATGATTTATATAATCAAAAAGGCCTAAGTACGCTTTTAACGGCCAAAGATCTGGATTCGAAAGTTATTCAGGATACTATTCAGAAGGATATTGCCGTTAACCTGGATTTGCTCAGCTCGGGACCGACGGCACCAAACCCGACAAATTTGTTCTCTTCGGTTGAAATGCGTTCGCTGCTCGAGAAGCTCGGCTCTGTTTACACCCATATTGTTATAGATTCTCCGCCGATTCTCTACTTTGCCGACAGCGTTATCCTTTCAACCTGTGTGGATGCGGTTGTGCTGATAGCAAGGGCAAACGTTAGTTCCAGAGACGTTTTGTCGCGGGCGAAAAAAGCTCTCCAGGACGTTCGGGTAAATATCATCGGTATTGTGTTAAATGATATTCCGCTTGTCGGATACAAATATTACAACAGCTTTTATTACCAGCAGTTAGAAAACGCGGAGATGGAAGAAAATTCTGAAAACGTTCTGCATTTAAAGTAAAGACATCACTGGCTAATCGAAAACCAAAAGTGGATATGCGGACGGAATTTTTACTGTGCGGCAATGGCCAAAGTGTAGGGCGGAATTTTATCTTAGGCCTTTGGCCGAAAACCCCTTATGTCAGATTTTAGTAATAACAGCGATTTCCGCCGTATTTGCTTAAAAGGTATCCAAGACACCGTCTCTGACGGGAGATGCCTGATAATCGGTGAAGTTTCGCAAACCCACGACGGAAGTTTAGGGCAGGCCCATGCTTTTGTTGACGCCATCGCAAATGCCGGAGCCGACGCCGTTAAATTTCAGACGCATATTGCGGCGGCGGAGAGCACCCGAAATGAACCGTGGCGTGTAAAATTCAGCCGGCAGGACGCTTCGCGCTACCAGTATTGGGAGCGGATGGAATTTACCAAAGAGCAGTGGAAAGGTTTAAAAGATCATGCTGAAGAGCGCGGCTTGCTGTTTATAAGCACACCTTTTTCAACCGAAGCGTTTGAGCTTTTGAGCGAAATTGGAATGACTTTATGGAAAGTCGCTTCCGGCGAAGTGAATAATACTCCGCTTCTGGATCGAATGATCCAAAGCGGCTCTCCGATCATTTTATCAAGCGGAATGAGTGGTTGGGACGAGTTGGAAAAGGCGGTCGGGAATATAAAACAAGCGGGGAATCCATTAGCTGTTCTTCAGTGCACTTCCGCATACCCGTGTCCGCCGGAAAAAGTCGGGCTTAACATGCTCGAGGTTTTACGGACAAATTACAATTGCCCGGTCGGGCTTTCCGATCATTCCGGTAACGTTTTCGCCGGTTTCGCCGCTGCGGCTTTGGGGGCGGAGGTTTTAGAGATTCATGTCACTTTGAGCCGTGAAATGTTTGGCCCGGATGTTCCGGCGTCAATCACGACTCAGGAATTAAAACAACTCGTCGAAGGCGTCCGGGCGATTGAAAAAATGCATGCAAATCCGGTCAGCAAAGAAGATATTGCCGCTGAGCTTGCACCTCTACGCGAAATCTTTACAAAAAGTATTTATGCAGGTGAATATATTCCGGCGGGAACGGTTCTTTCGGCCGCGCATTTGAAACTCAAAAAACCCGGAAACGGAATACCGGCGTCAAAATTATCTGACCTGGTCGGAATGAAAACTCTCCGTGATCTGGAAACGGATGATCTAATACTACCTGCTGATATTGGATTTACGCATAGTGACCCGTTAAATTCAAAAACATTGGGTGCCTGAAAAACTTTAGCAGAACGCTCAAAATTCAAAGTTAAAAAAATAATATGCGTAGAAAAGTTTGTGTTGTGATTACAGCCAGACCGAGCTACAGCCGCATCAAAAGTGCGCTTAGTGCAATTAATAAAAATCCTGATCTGGAATTGCAGCTGGTTATTGCTGCCTCCGCGCTGCTTGACCGTTATGGAACCGCGATCGACTTTATAGAACAAGACGGTTTTTCTGTGGCGGCACGTGTTTATATGGTGCTGGAGGGTGAAAATCCGACTTCCATGGCAAAAACCACCGGGATCGGCTTGCTCGAATTAGCGACCGTTTTTGATAATCTCAAACCTGATTTGGTCGTCACGATCGCCGACCGCTATGAAACATTAGCAACCGCAATAGCCGCTTCATATATGAATATTCCTGTGGCACACATTCAAGGCGGTGAAGTTACCGGCTCGATTGATGAAAAGGTTCGCCACGCGGTTACGAAACTATCGGATATGCATCTAGTTTCAACCCAATGTGCCGGAAACAGGGTTAAAAAAATGGGTGAGTGGGACGATAAGATATTTGTCACCGGTTGTCCTTCGATCGATTTGGCGGCGGAAATTTTGCCGGACCCGTCGCTTAATTTCAATCCGTTTGAAAAATACGGCGGCGTCGGTGGTTTACAGGAATTGGAGAATGGTTATCTGGTTGTAATGCAGCATCCGGTAACAACCGAGTATAAGCTGGCCCGCGACCAAATTGTTCAAACTCTCGAAGCGATACATTCTATCGGTTTGCCCACGCTTCTTTTTTGGTCAAACGTTGACGCGGGTGCGGACGGTACGTCGAACGGGATCAGAACTTTTCGTGAAAATATGAAACCGGTAAATATGCACTTTTTCAAAAATATGTCGCCGACGGATTTTCTGCGTCTGCTGTATAACAGTAAATGTTTAGTCGGCAATTCGAGCGTTGGGATCCGCGAATGTTCATTTTTGGGTGTACCGGTCGTAAATATCGGAACGCGTCAAACGGGACGCGAGCGCGGGCAAAATGTAATTGACGTCGAATACGATAAAAATCAAATTCAAAAAGCCGTAAATCAACAGATAAAGAACGGCAGGTATGATTGCGACAAACTCTATGGCGAAGGCAATGCCGGGGAAAAGATCTCTCGACTTTTGGCGACGGTGCCGCTCGATATTCAAAAAAGGCTGGCTTATTAAAATGAGAGTTTTAGGCTTAATTACAGCCCGAGGCGGCTCGAAAGGTGTACCTCGAAAAAATATTCGATTGTTGTGCGGCAAACCTTTACTGGCTTATACTGCGGAAACCGCTCTTGAGTCTGATAAATTAACGCGGGTTATTTTAAGCACCGAAGATTTGGAAATCGCCGAAACCGGAAAAAAATACGGCCTGGAAGTTCCGTTTATGCGTCCCTCTGAATTAGCAGAAGATACCACACCGACATTGCCGGTTGTTCAGTACACCTTGCAGAAACTGGAAGAAAATGGCGAAATATTCGATGCGGTTTGTTTGCTGCAGCCGACCAATCCCTTACGGCGCGCTATTGATATAGATAATTGCATTGACCTTTTAGAAAGAACCAACGCCGATTCGGTCGTCAGCGTTCTGCCCGTTCCGGCTGAATACAACCCGAAATGGGTATATTGGCAAAACGATGACGGTTCGATAATTCTTTCAAACGGAGAAACCGAACCTATCTCACGGCGGCAGGATTTGCCGACGGCCTATCATCGTGACGGAACGGTATATGTTACGAAAAAAGAGATCATAGATCAGGGAAGTTTATACGGCCAAAAAATACAGGGATATAAAATTGATGCGAAATACAGCGCAAACATCGATACAGAAGCCGATTGGGAAACCGTTCGATCGGTAATCGAAGCCGGTAATTCTTAAAATTTGAAATGAAAGACAAAATAAAGAAAATACCTTTTTTTTATTACTGGAACCAAACGATCAGAGAAGGAATAAAAGTAAAATATCCGGTGGAAAATTTTTTGTCGAAGCATAAATTTACACCTGTCATTCCATTATATTTCCAGTCATTGCTTAAAGCGCAGGAAAACCGCAGGATATTCAAACAGGTTAAATCGTATTGTATGTTTCTTGGAAATGAAAGAAGCGGACATTCGCTGATCGCCTCTTTGATCGACGCCCACCCCAATATTATTATTTCGCATGAGGTTAACGCATTAAAATATTGGACAATGCGATTTAGTCGAAACCAGATTTTTAGTCTTTTACTGGAAAATTCGTCGTCGTATGCGGCCAGAGGACGCGGGGAAAGCGGATATAATTACATAGTTCCCAATCAATATCAGGGTAAATTTAAAGAATTATTGGTTATTGGAGATAAGGACGGGCGGCGTGATACGTCGCTGCTGACACGATTTCCGAATATCATAAGACCGGTTCTAAATAAAAACAAAAACATAAAGATAATCATGGTGGTTCGAAATCCTTTTGATAACATAACCACAATATCTCTCAGACAGAAGAAAACGGAAGTTCCTCAGGCAAATATCGACCGATATTTTAATATGGCGCATGCCTCTGAAACACTTATTAATGCTGTTGATAAAAAGTTTTGTTTAACAATAAAGCATGAGGAAGTAATCAAAAATACTCAAACGGCCTTGCGGCAAATATGTGATTTTTTGGAAGTGCCGGCATTGGATGATTATCTGGCCGATTGCGCTTCGATAATATACGGTTCAGCGAATAGGAGCAGATATAAACTTCCCTGGAGCGATGAAAACAAGGAAAAAGTTCAGGCGGAAATCGATAAAATCTCTTTTCTGAACGGATATAGTTTTAATGATTAAAGCAAGATAACTTCAAAAAATGTTAGAAAAAGAACTTGAAACAGCTGTCATTCTGGCACGGAAAGCCGGAGCCGCGATTTTAGATTTTTATCACGACGATTTTGAGGTCGTAGAAAAAAATCCGGAACAAAAGACGTCCGAACCGGTAACTATTGCTGATAAAACTTCAAGCAAAATAATTGTCAGGGGTCTCGCAGATGCCTTTCCCGATGATGGTATTTTGTCGGAAGAAGAAGCTGATGATCAAAAAAGACTGAAAAAACCAAGAGTCTGGATAATTGATCCGCTTGACGGCACAAAAGGGTTTATCAATAAAAATGATGATTTTGCCGTACAGATCGGTTTAGCCGAACGCGGTTCAGCGGTTTTAGGCGTCGTATTTTTACCAGCGGAAGATGTTTTGTACTACGCCGTCCAGGACGGCGGTGCGTGGTTGGTTGAGAACGAAGCAAAGCCGCGACGGCTGCATGTTTCTGATAAGTCAGATTTTAACGAAATGACAATGGCTGCGAGCCGCAATCATCATAGCCCGCAAACATCGCGGATAGTGGAAAAATTTGGTTTGAAAAAGGAAGTCAAACGCGATTCGGTCGGTGTGAAAGTCGGGTTGATCGCCAAACAAATTTGCGACATCTACATTCATCCGTCGATCCATACAAAACACTGGGACGTTTGTGCCCCGGAAATTATTTTACGCGAGGCGGGCGGCAAAATGACCGATCTGAGCGGTGCGAAAATGATCTATAACACGCCCGATGTTCGCAATCTCGGCGGCATTCTGGCAAGCAATGGTGTTTCGCACGACCTGGCAGTGGAATTTCTAGCAACCGAGATGTCGGTTTCATAATTACTTTATGTGCGGAATAGCCGGAATTTTTGGAAATGGATGGAAGCCGGAGCAGTTAGAGGCAATGGCCGCAATTCAAAAACATCGCGGTCCCGATGCGGAAGGAATTTACATAAATTCTACAAAAGTTGCGGGTTTGGGACACAATCGCCTCAGCATAATTGATCTTTCCGATGCCGGACGACAGCCGATGAAAAGTCATTTCGGCAATCATCAAATAATTTTTAACGGCGAAATTTACAATTATCTCGAACTAAAACGCGAGCTCGAAGCAGAATTTGAATTCCGAACGCAAACCGATACGGAAGTTTTGTTAGCCGCTTATCAGAAGTGGGGTGCAGGTTGTTTGGACAAATTGATCGGAATGTTTGCTTTTATTATTTGGGACGAATCCGAAAAAACGGCTTTTGCGGCCCGCGACCGTTTTGGTGTAAAACCGCTCTATTATCACCAGAAAACCGACGGAACTCTTTTTATCGCCAGCGAAATAAAGGCTTTGCACGCCGCCGGTATTCAGCGTCAACCGGATGAGAAGATGTGGGCGACATATTTGACCTACGGACTTTATGACCATACCGAAAAGACTTTTTGGGAAGGTGTAAATTCGGTTCCGCCGGGACACACCTTGCTTTGGAAGAATAATAAAACAGAGATTTCGTGTTGGTATGACATTGCCGAAAGAGTCGGTGATGAATATGACCGACGCTCTGAAATTGAGGTTCGGGATGAATATTTCGAGTTGATGAAGGACAGCATTACACTCCGTTTTCGGGCGGATGTTCCGGTTGGGATCAATTTAAGCGGCGGGCTTGATTCTTCAAGTTTGCTCGGCTTGGTTCACGCCGTTCAAGGTGCGGACAGCGATGTTAAAGCCTTTACTTTTACTACCGGCGACGAAAATTATGATGAACTTCCTTGGGTTAAGGAAATGCTGGCAAAGACGAATCATCCGTTGATTGTCAGCCAGCTTTCGCCCGACGACGTGCCGAAACTTGCGGCGGAGATTCAGTATTCTCAAGACGAACCGTTTGGCGGAATGCCGACTCTGGCTTACGCAAAATTATTTGAAAAAGCACGGGAAAACGGTGTGATCGTTCTTTTGGATGGAAACGGAATGGACGAGCAATGGGCTGGTTATGATTATTATAATTCCGCACTCAACGGCGGTTCGCCGGGCGTAATTCAGGGAACAGAGGAAAAACCCGTCAGACCGGAATGTTTAACTCCCGAATTTCGCAACCTTGCCGAGCCATTGGAATTTCCAAATGTTTTCACGGATAAGGTCAGAAATCTGCAATACCGCGACACGAGATTTACAAAAATACCGCGGGCGATGCGGTTTAATGATCGAATTTCGATGCGCGTCTCAACCGAACTGAGAGAGCCTTTTTTAGATCACAGATTATTTGAACTTGCCTTGCGGCAGCCGACGGAAAGAAAAATCTCAAACGGCACACGCAAGAAAATGCTCAGAGAAATTTCACAAAAACTTATTCCGGAAAAGTTATCCGAATCGCCAAAAAGACCTTTGCAGACGCCGCAACGCGAATGGCTGCGGGGAGAATTGAAAGATTGGGCGGATAATGAAATAAAAAATGCCGTGTCTAATAATTTCGCCGGATGGTTTGAAAAGGATTCGGTTTTAGATTCCTGGAAAAAATATTGCCGCGGCGAAAGCGACAACAGCTTTTACATCTGGCAATGGATAGATATTGGTTTACGATAAAAAAATAGAACAAAAATAAAATTAAATATGACACAAATGTATAAGACCGCTATGAGCAAAGAACTCTTAATTTCGCCTTACGGCGGAGACCTCGTTAATTTATTGGCAGATAAGGATAAGCAGGATGAACTTGTCAACAAAGCAGGGACACTGCCTTCGATACAGCTTTCTTTAAGATCACAGTGTGATTTGGAATTGTTGGCGACGGGTGCTTTTTCACCGCTTGCATCTTTTATGAGCGAAGCCGATTATTTGGCGGTTCTGGAAAATATGAGATTGGAAAGCGGAACATTATTTCCGATTCCGATCACTCTGCCGATCAATGATGAGGTAGAAGTACGCATTGGAGATGAGGTCGCCCTCAGAAGTGCAAAATTTGAACTTTTGGCGGTGATGAAAGTCGAAGAAATCTACAATTGGGATTTGGAAAAGGAAGCCGAAGCCGTTGCCGGCACAACCGATACGAGCCATCCGTTAGTTGCAGAAATGCACTCTTGGGGAAAGCGTTACATCAGCGGCTCTTTAAAAGTTATAACTTTGCCGAAAAATCCTGATTTTAAGGAATTGAGGCTGACACCCGCCGAAGTCAGACAGCAGTTGACATTGCTCGGCAATGAAAATGTGGTGGCGTTTCAAACCAGAAACCCAATGCACCGCGCACATGAGGAATTGACAAAAAGAGCGGCCGAAAAAATCGGCGGAACGCTTTTATTGCAGCCGGTTGTCGGAAAAACAAAGCCGGGCGACGTTGACCATTACACACGGGTTCGCTGTTACAAAGCTCTTTTTGAGAATTACTACGACAAACAATCAACCGTTCTTTCCCTGCTGCCGCTGGCGATGCGGATGGCCGGTCCGCGCGAAGCATTGTGGCACGCGATAATCAGGCGAAATTTCGGTGCAAATCATTTTATCATCGGACGCGATCACGCAAGTCCTGGAAAAGCGTCCGACGGCACGCCTTTTTACGGAGCTTATGATGCTCAGGAACTTGTCGAAAAACACAGCGAAGAGATCGGCGTCGGGCTGCAGCTTTCCAGCGAGGTTGTTTATTTGCCGGATGACGATCGCTTTGAAGAGGTTGATAAGCTGAACGGCAATCAAAAAACTCTATTCATTTCCGGCACACAGGTCAGGGATGAATATCTCAACAAAGGAAAACTGCTCCCCGAATGGTATTCGCGAAAGGAAGTTGCTGAAATTTTAGCGAATATGTATCCGCCGAAAAATAAACAGGGTTTTTGTATCTGGTTTACGGGGCTTTCCGGTGCGGGCAAATCAACAATTGCGGAAGTTTTAATAGAATTGCTGGCTGAACGCGGGCGGCAATTGACGACCCTGGACGGCGATGTAGTCCGAACGCACTTAACGAAAGGTTTGGGTTTCAGCAAGGAAGACCGCGATACAAATATCAGAAGAATCGGATTTGTCGCGTCAGAAATTGTTAAACACAACGGGGCAGTAATGTGTGCCGCGATAAGTCCTTATCAATCCACGAGGGATGAAATCCTGAATATGATTGGCGATGACAAATTTATCCTGGTCTATATCAACACATCTCTCGAAGTCTGTGAAGAACGCGATACGAAAGGACTTTACGCTAAAGCACGGCGTAATGAGATCAAAGGTTTTACCGGAATTGATGATCCATACGAAATCCCTGTAAATCCTGATTTAACGTTGGATACTAATTCAACTGATCCCGAAGATAATGCCCAGGCAATTATTGACCACTTGGTTGAAAAAGGATTTATCTAAACGCCTATAACGTCGTGATCTCTATTCTGAAAAACCTTAAAAAAATATAATGAATCAGCAAATCAAAAGGATTCCGAATTATTCTGCCGAACTTTCGCAACCACCGATATTTGTGGTCGGATATATGCATTCAGGGACGTCCTTGTTTATTAACATATTGAAAAATCATTCCCTGATATTTTCCGGCAACAGAGAAACTAAATATTTTATGCATCTAGGGATGATCAAAAAGACTTTTCCTGATCTGAAAAATGATGATGTGTTAAGGAATTTCGTTTTTTATGTTATCGCCTTAGTTAAAACCGGCTTTGCTAAAAATAAACTCGATCCAAAAAATAATGCGAGATTTGATTTGAAATGGCTGGGTGATGATGAAAAACGTTTGGAAGTTTTGCTAGAAGATGCAAAGTCAAATAGAAATCACGAAACGATGTTCACGCTTGTTTCCAATCATATGGCGCAGGCCATGGGTAAGAAAAGATGGGTTGAAAAGACACCGACGCATATTTTTCATATTGACGAGATTGCAAAAGCTGTACCTGATGCTATTTTTGTCGAGGTTGTCCGTGACCCGCGTGATATTTTAGCTTCCAAGAAAACCCGCAGACTCGATGTTTGGACATCCGAAAAATATGCCGCAGAAGACCGGGAAAGGAAAAACCTGGAAAAAGCCTTTGATCCTTTTTGGGACTCCCTTTCCTGGAAATCGGCAATTCGTGCGGGACAATCGGCGCGTGAAAAATATACAGACCGGATCTATTCGGTTGCTTATGAAAACTTAGTTACCGATCCTGAAAATCAAATTAGAAAGGTTTGTTCATTTCTGAATTTAGAATTTGAACCGGAAATGCTGAATATCACAACTCTGAATTCGGCTGAAAGTTTGAGTAACGATAATAATGACAGAGGAATTGTAACTACATCGGTCGGAAGATGGAAAAAAATTCTAACTCCAGCGGAAACGGCTGTGTGTCAATGGCAGGTTGGTATGGAAATGAAACTTCTTAAATATCAGCGTGCCGAAATTCCGTTTAAAAATAAAGTTCAGACACCTTTTCTTCTTATAAAAAGTCTTTTTGAATTTTTCCAGCGCTCATACAGACGCTGGCGGTTTGGCGGATCGCTTTATCTACAAAGTATATTTACCAATTATTGGAAAAAAGCAAAACTAATGCTTTTTCATTCTTAAAAGAGTTTAGATTTTTTCAATTTATAGATTTCAGGATAATTAATGCAAGAAATTCAGCGGGAAGAATGGCTTTACGAGATCTCTCCAAATCGAAAGTTAATTGAACTTAACTTTAAGGAGATATGGCGATACCGGGACTTATTGATGCTTTTTGTCAAGCGGGATATTGTCACGGTCTATAAGCAGACAATACTCGGACCGCTTTGGTTTTTAATTCAGCCTTTGTTGACGTCCGTTATATTTACGCTGGTATTTAACGGGGTCGCGGGGATTGATGTGCCCGGCGTGCCGATGTTTTTGTTCAATTTAGCAGGTATTACTTTGTGGAATTATTTTTCAGACTGTATTACAAATACGTCCGATACATTTGTTAAAAATCAAGACCTTTTTGGCAAAGTCTATTTTCCCAGAATAGTCATGCCCCTTAGTGTCGTGATTTCAAGTTTACTGAAATTTGGCATTCAGCTGCTTATTTTTATCGTCTTTTATCTCATATATATCGCTCAGGGCGTCGAGGTTCGGCCAAACATAAGCCTTTTCTATTTCCCGCTGCTCTTAATCACGATGGCATTACTGGGGTTGGGTATTGGGACGATTATTTCGTCAATGACCACAAAATACAGAGATTTAAAATTTTTGGTCCATTTTGGCGTTCAACTATTGATGTATTTATCCGCTGTTCCATATCCATTATCCGAATTAACCAACAGCAGCAGGGTGCAGCAATATCCATGGGTTATCTATGTAGTAAAGTATAATCCGCTGACGCAGGTAATTGAAGGATTCAGATACATGACTCTTGGTGAAGGTCTGTTTAATTCCTTTACTATTGCCATAGGTTTCATAGTGGCGGTCAGTGTTTTTTTATTAGGATTAATTATTTTTAATAAGACCGAAAAAAGTTTTATAGACACAGTTTAATGAGCAATACAATTCTTAAATTTGAAGATATTTCAAAGCAATACCGTCTTGGCTTGGTGGGCACAGGCACGATAAGCCACGACCTGAACCGTTGGTGGTATCGGATTCGAGGTAAGGAAGACCCTTATTTAAAGATCGGTCAGGCTAATGACCGCACGACTAAGGGTGATTCGCAATATGTTTGGGCGTTAAAAGACATAAACTTTGAAGTAAAACACGGAGATGTGTTAGGAATCATCGGCAAAAACGGGGCGGGAAAGTCCACATTGCTGAAAATACTCTCCAAAGTAACAAGTCCAACGACAGGAGTTATTAAATCCAAAGGTCGGATAGCATCTTTGTTGGAAGTCGGCACGGGTTTTCATCCTGAATTGACGGGAAGAGAAAATATTTATCTAAACGGTGCGATTTTGGGTATGACCAAAGCTGAAATCAGCGGGAAACTCGATGAAATCGTGGATTTTTCAGGGTGCGAACGCTATGTAGATACACCGGTCAAGCGTTATTCGTCGGGAATGAAAGTCCGTCTGGCATTTGCAGTTGCGGCACATTTAGAACCGGAAATTTTAGTTGTGGATGAAGTCTTGGCGGTTGGTGATGCCGAATTTCAAAGAAAGGCGATTGGAAAAATGCAGGACATCTCGAAAGGCGGCGGGCGGACGGTTTTATTTGTCAGTCATAATATGGGTTCGATCAAAGAACTTTGCAAAACGGCGATGGTTATTGAAAATGGGGAAATTAACTATCAGGGTGGTGTTGCTCAAGCGATACAGCATTATAGTCAAAGTGTTATGAATATCGAAACCGAAGAAATCTCCACAAACGGCAACAAAGGATGGGTTAGATTATTCATAAATGATAATACGGAGCATTGCCGTATCTTCAACACCGACCCGTTTGAAGTTACGGCTGATTTGTCTCTTTTGTTTAACCTCAATCGAGTCAGAATCGGTTGTTTTATGGAAGATACTGAGGGAACTCAAGTTGTTTGTAATAAACAAGTTGATTTTGAGAAACTCGACAAAGGTATTCATCGGCTGAAGGCTCAATTTCCGCCTCTTTACTTATCACCGGGAGTTTATACTTTATATCTTAAACTTTTTGCCGAAACAGAAAATTCTTTACAAATTAAACATTTCTCTGAAAGGTTATTGGTGGATGTCAGTGATAAAACCGGAATGTTTTCGGGAAAATTTCAAGCTACAATTCTTCCTCCTGTGGAATGGTCTGTTTCATCGGTTGAAACAAATGAAACGGTTTTAGTTTAATCTTTAAAACCTAAAAAAATGAAACATTCATTTAAAAATCCATTATTCATCTTAGGTTATCCGCGTTCGGGGACAACTTTACTGCGTGCATTACTCGGCTCACACACGAAAATTTCTCTAATGCACGAACCGGAATTGATTCGCGGAATGCGGTTTGCAGGAATATCTATTTCCGAAGTGATAGAGCGTGAAAGTTATCCGCACGTATTAGAACGATTGCAGAAGGTTAGTGTCTGCCGTCGGCATCTTTCGACTTTATCTTCCGAAAAAATCTCTGAGTTGATAAATTATCCTGAAGATTTATCGTTCAGAGAGATTTATGAGTTTTTACTACCTAAACCCGACGATGTAGAAATTTGGGGTGAAAAAAGTTTAGGCAATGTTTTTTACATACCTGAAATTTATAAACTATATCCGAAGGCGATTTTTGTGCATATCGTGCGTGATCCGCGAGCGGCACTTCTTTCACATTACAGAAAGAAATTTGCCGCTTCAGCTGATTGTTTGCCGACGTTGGACCGAAAGGGCATACGGTTTTTTGCTCACGGTGCGATTCGTTGGAAAAAATGGCTTGAAGCGGTTAATGAGGCACGTCAAAACCTTGATGAAACCGTCATCATACAAACTCGTTATCGTGATCTTGTAACAGAGCCGGAGAAGGAAATGAGGCGAATTTGTTCTGCCGTCGGAGTAAATTTTGAGCCGGAAATGCTTGCTGCATCACACCGCAAAAATGATCCGGTAATGTTACCCGGCGGCGTTTACGGAACGTATGCACATCAAAATTTGACTCAAACAATCAATCCAAAGCGTGCAATGGCTGATAAAGAGCTGCCTGACTGGGCTTCTTATATCGTAGAAAAATATGTTGCAAGTGATTTGGAGAATTTAGGTTTCGATTCAAACAAAAAACCAATCGGCATTGCGAATAAAATAAAAATTGAAATGGAACTGCTTTTAGCCGAAAAGAAAATTTATTCAAAAGTCAGCAGAAATATTGATAACCGAAAAGGTCTTAATAAAAATTTTAGTTTTTTGAATGTGCCTTAATTAAAAATACGAGGATTTTGTCAGTCAAAAACTCGAATATTGGATTCTAATAAATGAGATATATGAAACGGATTCGTGCGGACTTGAACCAGTTACTTGCAACCCGTGCAAAAGATGGTCCTTACAGGCATTTGATTAAAAAATGGACGGCTATCTCGGATTTGAATTTGGCGGCGGACGTTTTAAATGTTGATGTTTTTCGCTCACAACTTACGCCGGTAGAATTGCCGGTTGAAAAAATCAAATCATATTTGGTCATTGCTCCGCATCAGGATGATGAAACGATCGGGGCGGGCGGGACTTTACTGCTGGCAAAAAAAGCAAATGCGAAGATCAGCATTGTTTTTGTAACCGACGGAATGCAAAGCTCAAAGAGATATGCGAAAAGTTTCGCCGAAACTGTAATTGTTCGCAAACAAGAAGCAATGAATGTCTGCGATAAATTAGATGCGGCATATTACGAATTGAATATCTCTAACACAAAGCCTCAGCCGAATTATGACGATGTTGTAAAACTAAGCGAAATAATTGCCGAAGTTAAGCCGGAAGTTATTCTCACGCCGTGGATTTTGGACAGTCCTCCAAAACACCGGATGGCAAACCATCTTTTATATTTGGCAGATAAATATAAACCGCAGGGAAACTTTGAAATTTGGGGTTATCAGGTTCACAACAGTTTAATTCCAAACGGCATTGTTGATATTACTGAAGTTGCCGACGAGAAAAGAAGTTTAATCGAATATTATAAATCTCAAAACGAAAATTATTATCGTTATGATCATCAGGTGATGGGCTTGGCGGCGTGGAATTCCAAATATCTCGGTCAAAACAGCGAAAAATGTTATGCCGAAATATTTTCTACGATGCCGCAAAAGGAATTTTTTAAGTTGATAGATTTATTTTATCTGAAGAACTTGAAGGAAACATATTTGGACGGTCGCAGTTTTATCAAATGTTTTGAGAAACTGCACCAGCAAATAATATGAATCTAAGACGATAAATGTTTTGGGAATTCTTTTAATATCAATCGAAATCTTGCTTTGAGGTATTGAATATATGAAACAACTTATCAGAGATATTGCAAATAAGGGACGACATACGGAGTTTGTATGGAGATACGGTTTTAACTTTCTTCCTTTGCTTAACTATAAGTTGAGTTCTTCGACTGAATCCGACAAAACCGCCAGAAAATTAGTTGAAAATTTATTGCGCGACGGCATTGCGGTTTCGTCGGTAGATGAATTCGCTGACGAAATAGAGTATTTTCCCGAATTGGAGTCTTCGGTGGAAAAAATGTTGGAAATTCGGCGGGATGAACTTCGGCAAATGAAAATGAATGCGAATGATACCGAAGCTATCGGAGAAAAAACATTTAATGTTGAATTGCTGGGCAGCGAATTGATGTTTGATCCCGAAAGCATTTATGCACGGTTTGCTCTTCAAGATACTTTTTTGAATATTGCCAATGCTTATTTCGGAATGCTCGTTAAACTGCGTTATTACAATGTTTGGCAGACTTTTGCGACTCAATCGGAAGCAAGAGAATCGCAGCTTTGGCATTTTGACCGTGAAGATCAGTATATTTTGAAATTGTTTCTATATTTGAATGACGTTGATGAAGGTGCGGGGCCTTTTACTTATGCCCCGGGAACGCATCGCAAAGGCTTGCATAAAAATATTCAACCGGAATATTTTGTCGAAGGCGGGGTGCGGCGGACGACAGATGAGCAGATGAATGCCGCACTTCCGAAAGAAAATTGGTTTAGAGCTATCGGAAAAAAAGGAACAATCATTTTTGCCGACACACGCGGCTATCACAAAGGCGGGGAAGCCAGAACGGGCGACAGATTGATGTTCACCTGTATGTTCACTTCGCCCGCTTCGCAGTCAAAACGGCTTTTGAGTTTTCCGAAAAATCTCGACACTGCCAAATTAAAAAAGAGACAAATTTCGGCTTTATATTTATAGAAGATGAGCAAAATAACCATCCTTAATACTTATGTCATTTGACGAAAAGTTACCGACTTTTCTAATTGCAGGAGAAAAAAAATGCGGGACTACATCACTTTATCGCTGGATGCAAAATCATCCTGAAATTTATCTGCACCCGGTTGTAGATATGAATTATTTTATATCTGACGCATTAACCGGAGCAAGGAAATGGCGGGACGGCGAAATTGATCCGAAAGAATGGGAGCAAACGCACAGCCTCAAGGAATATGCGGGATTGTTTGAACACGACGGCGATTATTCGGCAGTCGGACACAAGGGAGCGGACTTGCTTTTTTGGAAACCCGCTCACGCACGCATGGCGGCGTACCTTCCCGATGCACGGTTTGTATTTATACTTCGCAATCCCGTGACAAGAGCGTGGTCGCATTATTGGAATGAGATTGGCAAAGGGCGTGAAAAATTGAGTTTTAAAAAGGCGATTGCGGCGGAAGCAGAGCGTTCTCAAAAAAGTGCTTATGCCAGGCTGCATCTTTCATACACAGCACGGGGTTTTTATAAAGACAGCCTCGAAGCGTTTTTTAAGCATTTTGATCCGTCCAGAGTTTTGGTTACTATTTTAGAACAGAGTTGGTCAAACCCAGTAAAAACATTGAGCGAAATTTATAAATTCATCGGTGTTGATGAAAATATCGGGCTTGAACTTGCCGGAACTTCGAGCAATAAAAATTGGACCATGCTGCCGCGCGAATGGTCACAGACAAGCGCCGTCAGACCGATTGCAAAATTTTATGAAAAAGTGTCGGAAGGTGTAATTATCAGGGTTGCAAAAGAATCGGAAAACCGACGCAAACTACGTAGCTATATACAGACTGTCTTTCGGAAACCCGCTAGTAGCATTAAAATGCCGGCCGATATTAAAAACCATTTGTACAATTTATACGCACCGCAAATTGAATCTTTAGAAACATTTTTAGGATTCGAAATCCCCGAGTGGAAAAAATAATGAACACTTTCTATCGAAAATTGCGATTTTTGCTTCGCGAGATCAACACTCTTCGATCTGAACGCGGCCCTTATCGTTTTCTGGTGCGAAAGTGGGATTCGATTTCAGATGTTAGTTTGGCTCAGCGTGTCTTGGAAACAGAATTTTTCACGTCGGAACTGCAGCCCACACCGTTGCCCCTGAATAAAGTAAAGTCAATTTTAGTCCTAGCTCCGCATCAGGACGATGAAACTATCGGTGCGGGCGGAACACTTTTATTGGCAGCGAAGATGGGAATAAAAATAGACATAATTTTTGCTACGGATGGAACATCAAAACAAACAAAAGATAATCCGCTTCCGGATGATATTGTAGAGATTCGGCAATCAGAGGCATTGAAAGTTTGTTCGGAATATGGAGCGACCGTGCATCAACTTTCTATCTACAATGCCGAACCTAACCCTTCATTAAAAGACCTTGATCAGATTTCCGACATTATTCACAGCGTCAATCCGCAAGTTGTGATGATGCCGTGGATTCTCGATTCTCCGCCTAAGCATCGTCTGATCAATCACCTACTGTGGCTTATAAATGAACGAAAATCTCTCCCCGATTTTGAAATTTGGGGTTTTCAGGTACACAATACGCTTTTTCCGAACGGCTATATTGACATTACTTCGGTGGCGGACGAAAAAAGAAAATTGCTCGAATATTATGCTTCCCAAAATGCGCTCAGCAAACGCTACGACCATCTGGCGATGGGGATGGCGGCGTGGAACACCCGCTTTTTTAACTTTACAGAACCAAAATACGTAGAGCTATTTTTTACACTTCCGCTCAAGGAGTTTTTGAGTTTAGTGGAAAAGTTTTACTTTAAAGACCTTTTTGAAACATATAGGGGACACCAGTTGGTAGTTTCCGGTGCCTCAAATATTCACCAGGCGGTAATGGGCAATGCGGCAGCAAACGGAAGCAGTTCGATTAAAAACGAAAATGACGCTACTAAAAAATTCGCAGCAAAAGGCTAATAAAACAAAAAGTACAACGGCTTCTGAAAGCAATGGGAACGTTTCAGATACAATTTTGTTCTTATCTTCCTCACTGCTTGACGATAGAAAATTGTTGTACACAGAATGTTTGAATCTGTTAAGCAGGACCTTTGATCTTAAAGTCTGGGCAACTTCGGCCCGAACGGAAAAGCATCGCGCTTTTTGGAATGCTGCTCCGGCAACCGTCGAAGAATTTCCGAAAGTTAAACCTTTTAAGGAATTTCCATACAATATTTTACGCCGGTTAAATGAATTTTCATGGGATTACAAGTTACGCCCGCCGAGCCGCCTTAGTATGACGAAACACGTCAGAAATAAAAATCTAAAGGTACGCATCCGTATCTTAAAAATTCCAGCTCGAGCCTTCGCCTTGATCGGGGCAGAAAGACAGTTGGAAAATTGGCTTGGTGATTGGCTTTTGACTTACGAGCGTAGTGGCGAAGCAGTTCGGCGTCTAAGGGACAATCCGCCGTCGGTTTTGATTGCGACGGGCCCGAATCGGTTTGAAGAACCGGCACTTGTGGCTACGGCACAGACTCTAAAAATTCCGACGCTGGCGATGATTCATTCGTGGGATAATATTTCCACAAAAAATCGTATGGTTTTCAAATACGACGGTTACCTGGTTTGGTCTGAGCAAATGAAAAAGGAACTGCATCAGTTTTATCCCGAAACCCGAAAACTGCCGGTTTATGTTGTCGGTGCGGCACAATTCGATGTCTTTTTTCAAAAACGCTTTGAGCAGACACGCGAAGAATTTTGTGCTCTGCAGGGATTAGATTCTAAAAAGCCTATCATCCTTTATGCTCTCGGTTCGCCGAATTTTCTCAAGGAACATCACGGAGCATATTATATGGCGGAAAAAGTTGTCAAAGGCGAACTCGGCGATGTTCAATTACTCGTCCGCCCGCATCCGCAATTTGACAACGGCACTGAAGCAGAAACCTTACGCGGCTTCGGAGAGCGTGTCGTCGTACAGAAAACCGGAAACGCGGGAGTTCCCCTGGCAGACCGGTTTCAGGACGAAAATCAAATAACTGAATGGGTCAACACATTTCGACACGCTGATGTGGTTGTCAATCTTTCTTCGACAGTCGCCATTGACGCGGCAATATTCGATTGTCCGATCGTCAATCTCGATTATGATCCCGAACCGAATCAGCCGAATCAGGAATTAGTTAAAGACATCAACCATCTTTGGACACATTTCAAACCTATCGCCGAATCCGGCGGCGTTTGGCTGGTAAATGATTTTGACGAAATGGAAAATGCCGTTAGGAATTATTTAAAAAATCCGAGTCTGCATCGGGAAAAAAGAAGATGGATCGCAGAATATGTTTGTGGTTATCTGGACGGTAAATGCGGTGAGCGAATAGCTACGGCGATAAATGACTTCTTAGAATTAAGACGACGGGATAAAATGCGGACGGTTGCGACAAGTCAAAAAACTAAACCTGCGGCGCAGAATTGATTTAAAAATTTCGCTGATAAACACTTTATTCACTTTGTTTTACGGCTCGAAATGTCAGATAAAAATTTTAATTCATATTTCAAGACGAACGATTGGATGGCAAGCGAACGTGACATATATAAAACCGAACGAAACAACACTACCGTTCAAAATATTGTGGCACTTATACCGCGCGGCGAGGTTATTCGTAATTTTATCCACAGCAAGGCTTTTGATTACCTGGCGGAAAAGGCAAATCTTTCGCTGGTTTCGGTTTCGCCCAACGAGAGGATGAATTTGATGCTTGCACAAGCTTACGGCGATGTTCATCCGCTCGAAGATTACAGGGAAAATAGGCTTGTCCGTTTTCAACGTGAAATTTTAGATATGGCGCACGGACGCTGGCTTTGGTCGAAGGCAGCACAGGAACGCTGGCGCCTTCGTGATTCGGAGGCGGTTACATTAAAACAAAAGGCTTTACGCTCAACAAAAAAAGTTTTATGTTATCCGCTTTCGAATCGTGGCGGATTACGGTTTCTGTCAAAAATCGAACGCACATCGAGCCGCGTTTTGAGAACTACCGATGAATATATCAATTTGATGAAAAAACTCGAACCGTCTCTCGTTTTTAACGGTTCGCACATCCACAGCCGTAATGCGACACAGGCTGTACAAGCGGCGCAGTGGCTCGGCATTCCGACGGCGACTTTTATTTTTAGTTGGGACAATCTAACTTCGCAGGGACGCATCACTTTGCCATATGATTATTTTCTCGTCTGGAACGAACAACTTAAACAGCAACTTTTGGAAATGTATGAATGGATTCGCCCCGAACAGGTGTTCATAACCGGAACTCCGCAGTTTGATTTTCACTTTCAGCCGAAATTTTACAAATCGCGCGAAGAATTTTGCGCGGAAATCGGTGCTGATCCGAACAGACCGATTGTTTTATATTCGACAGGAATGCCTAATCATATGCCGGGCGAACCGGAAATTGTCGAAGAGATCGCTGATATACTCAAGGAAATAGGCGGCGAAAAATCGCCGCAACTTCTTGTCAGAGTTTATCCGAAAGATTTAACCAGACGGTTTGATGAACTGAAAAAACGGCGCACTGACATTTTATTTCCGAAAATCGCTTGGGAAGAAGCGTGGCTGACACCGAAGGAAGAAGATTCTTACGCGCTGGTCAATACTTTAAGGCATTGTGCGCTAGGTATAAACGTCGCTTCAACAATTGCACTCGAACTTTGTATGTTTGACAAACCAGCGATATGCGTCGGCTACAATCCGAAAAGCGTCGATCCGAAAACTCTCAATTATGCTGAATATTATCAGTTTGACCATTATCGTCCGGTTGTCGAAAGCGGTGCGGTGGAGGTCGCTTACAATGTTAATCAGATGCGTGAATTGATTCAAAAAGCGTTGGACGAACCGCAGAGGCTGACATCCGAAAGACACGCTTTAATTGCAGAGATGTTCGGCGATTCGCTTGATGGAAATTCAGCGAAACGGGTAGCTAAGGTTCTTCTGGAAATAGCGGCCTCGAGTAAAAAGAATTAATTATGTCTGCACAGAGGTTAAAAGTATCAATTGTAACGCCGACGTTTTATCGCCCGACCGAAACGATCGGTTTGCTTGAAAACTTATCCACACAACAACTTTTGCCCGACGAAGTAATTTTAGTTGACGGAGCACCACCTGAAGAGACTCGAACCGAGAAAGCTGTAAAAGAAGTGATTACGTCATTCCCGTTCAAGATCAATTACATCCGACACGGCGGCGGGACCGCGATCCAAAGAAATGTCGGACTTGATCTGGCAAAAGGTAATTATATTGCGCTAATTGATGATGATGTTAGATTAAATCCAGATTTTTTGGATAAAATAGTGAAGGTTTTCGACCACGATAATTCAAAGAAAATTGGTGGAATTGTCGGTTATCGAAAAAACAAACCTTTTCGCACGGATGAAAGACAGCGTTGGCGTTGGTATAAACGATTGAAACTTCTGACGACTTTTGAACCCGGACGTTATGATTTTAATTGCGGCTATCCGATAAACAACAATATGCAGCCGCCATTTGAGGGAACTCGTGAAGTTGATTTTATGACAACGGCTTGTGCGGTTTGGCGGCGTGAAGTTTTTGATTCGGGTTTGAGGTTTCATCCGTTTTTTATAGATTACGGAGTTTTGGAAGATGCTCATCTTTCACTGCGCGCCAAACGGGACTGGGAGTTGCTGCAATGCGGCGACGCACTTTGCGAAGAAATGAGTTCTCCAAACGGGCGTGTGAACCGTCGTAAAATTGGTTACAAAAGCGTGGTCAACTATTATTTTGTATTTAAGGATATTGCTCGTCCGCTTTCTTTGCAACAACAGTTTCGATTTTGGCGCTACCAGGCGTTTGAGTTTTTTCGCATTGGAACATCCGCCTTGCGTCGCGGAAATTGGAACAATGTTCAGGAATTTGTCGGCAGGATCGAAGGTGTTTTTGCAGTCGTACGTGGAAATTATTAAATCGGCACGTATATTGCGAAAATTATCAACAACAGCATTTAATTCTGTGAAAAATGGAAAAATTGAATAACGCCGAAGAAGTAATCGAATACAATCCTGAATTTATTGCTAAAGAAAACGCCCGGATAGAGCAGGAATACCGACGGCGGGAAAATGAAATTGACAAAGATTTATATGCGTCTTGGCAACCATCCCAACATTTTATAAGTTCTGAAAGAAAATTTACAGCGGCAAGCCTGCTTCATAAAGCAGAGAAATTTCCGCGCCCGGGAGATTGTTGTTTGGAGATCGGCTACGGAAAATTGGGCTGGCTTGGAGATATGGTTTCTTGGAGTTTGAGAGAAACCGATTTGTATGGAATCGAGTTGGATGCCGCACGAGCGGCGATTGCCCGGGAAATTTTGCCGAATGCTGATCTACGAATGGGAGATGCGACAAATCTGCCCTGGGAAAAAGAAAAATTCCAGATAGTAATTTTGTCAACGGTTTTCTCTTCGATATTGGACAATAACGTGCGAAAGTTGATTGCCGATGAAGTTTATCGAGTATTAGCTCTGAACGGAGTGGTAATTTGGTACGATCTTGCCGTTGATAACCCGAAAAACCCTAATGTGAAAGGACTTAAAATTAGTCAGATTGAACAACTTTTTCCAAAGTTCGATTGTAAAATCAAATCTGTAACATTAGCTCCGCCAATCACACGCTTTATTGCTCCGAAAAGTTTAGCTCTGGCATCAATTTTAAATATATTTCCTTTTTTAAGAACACATTATTTGGGCTTGTTGATTAAGAAATAGTTTATCAAGTGCGCTTAGCCATAGTTTCACACAAAGTCTGTTGGAGGTCATCGGAATCTCAGAGCGGTTATCAAACCGACGGCGGTTTTCCGCTTCAGATGAAAGCTATTTCAGAACTATTTAGTGAAACCAAGGTTATCGTTCCGTGTGATAATGAACCAAATATTAATGGACTCTCGCCGCTTGTCGGACGCAATTTGCACGTTTGCCCGCTGTCGGTTTCACGTTCAATCGGCTTAAAAAGCAAACTGAATTTCCCGGTTTGGCTTCTCCGAAACGGAAAAATAATCTGGAACGAAATGCGGCAGGCGGATGCAGTTCACGCACCGATTCCCGGCGATGTTGGAACAATCGGAATGCTTTTTGCACTGCTACAGAGAAAACCTCTTTTTGTCAGACATTGCGGAAACTGGCTGGTGCAGAGAACGGCAGCCGAGCATTTCTGGAAATGGAGCATGGAGCGTTTTGCCGGAGGACGCAATGTGATGTTTGCGACGGGCGGAACGAATGAATCGCCGTCAAAGCGGAATTCAAACATCAAATGGATTTTTTCGACATCTTTACGAAAAGACGAGATAGGAAAAGCTGTCGTGCGTGAATTGCCGTCCGACGGGAAAATAAAATTGATAACCGCCTGCCGACTTGAAGACAGAAAGGGAGTTGACATTGTTATTGCAAGTTTCCCTTCTATTTTAGAAAAATTTCCGAATGCGACGCTTGATGTTGTCGGCGACGGTTCGCTGATTAACAAATTAAAAGAGCAAGCTGAAAATCTCGAAATACAAGACAAAATAATATTTCACGGCAAAGTCAAACATTCAAAAGTTATTGATTTGATGAAGATGGCACATCTTTTTTGTTTTCCGACCTCGGCTTCCGAAGGTTTTCCGAAAGTTGTCGTCGAGGCTCTTGCCAGCGGTTTGCCGGTGATTACGACCAAAGTCTCCGTTTTGCCGAAATTGATCGGCAACGGTTGCGGCGTTGTGCTTGATGAGGCATCGTGCGATAAATTAGTCGAAACTGTTATAAATATCTGCTCGAATCCCGTGAAATATAAAAAAATGTCCGAACAAGCCATCAATACCGCAAAGCAATTCACTTTGGAAAATTGGCGCGATTTTATTGGAGAAAACCTGCGAGAGGCGTGGAATGTTTCGTCTTTGTCCGCCGTCTGAAAGTAGAATAGCTTTTACAATGAAAGTTTGTTTTTTGGTCGGAACACTCGGGCGTGGCGGAGCCGAACGGCAATTGGTTTATATGTTGCGGGCGTTGAAAAAATGCGAGATTAACACGAGAGTTTTGTGTTTAACAAAAGGCGAATCTTACGAAGATGAGATCAATGCACTGGGCGTACCGATCGAGTGGATCGGAAAATCGGAAAATCGGATAGTTCGGCTTCTGCAAATTTTAACTAACTTGAGAAGAAATCCGGCGGATGTTTTGCAAAGTTCTCACTTTTACACAAATATTTATGTCGGTGCGGTCGGAAAATTTTTGAAAATTCCAAGTATTGGTGCGATTCGTAGTGATCTGTTTAGCGAAGTAAAACTTCATAAATTTTTGGGCGGGTGGCAGATTTCACTTCCGAATTTTTTGATTGTAAATTCGATGCTGGCTTTTCGTCGTGCGATCGAAACGGGACTTTCGTCAAATAACGTCGAATTTGTTCGCAATGTAGTTGAAGCAAAGGCAAATAATACAATAAATTATTCAAAAACCAATTCAGTCATTAGACTGCTTTTTGTTGGTCGTCTGGATAAGAACAAACGTCCCGAAAGGTTTATTAGATTAGCCGAAAAGCTCATCGGGCAATTTCCGCAAATTGCCCTGCAATTTCAAATTGCCGGAGATGGCGTACTGAGAGGCGAACTTGAATTGTTAGCTCAAAAACTAAACCTATCTTCTGAAAAACTTGAGTTTTTAGGTGTTTGTTCCGATATGAGTGATATTTACAGAAAGGCGGATATATTAGTTTCCACGTCCGAACGGGAAGGAACATCTAATGTAATCCTTGAAGCGATGGCTTACGGCCTGCCTGTCATCGCCACAAATGTCGGCGGAACACCGGACATTTTAAATGAAAAGTGCGGGATTTTGGTAGAACCCGCCGGTGAAAAACAACTGTTTACAGCCGCCGAAATGCTGATTTTAGATAAGGATCTACGTCATCGTATGGGTTCTGAAGGGCAGCGATATGTGAAGCAAAATCATTCCGTCGAGAGGCTTCAGACTCAGCTTGAAAACATATATCAAAAGCTGATCGCTTAAAATTATCATGAACGCTCCGACTTACGCACAATCTCAAATAAGACAACGAACACGCGGAAAATTAATACCCGTCCAGACAATTCAAAAATATAAATTTCCGCTATTATTGATCATAATACACATTCCGCTCGGCCTTTTAGTCCATGGTTCAAGTTCGTTGTCATATCTTCATCAAATCGCGGTTCTACTTCTCGGGCTTTATTATGCGAGTCGTCGGCATGAAAAACTTGAGAAAGTGGCGTATGTTATCGCTTATATTGTCGGGGCTGAAGTTTTATGGCGAATGGGGTATTCAGCAATCTTCTATTATGGCGGAAAATACGCGGCAGCTACGATAATGATAATTGCTCTCTACCAAAGGGGATATTTAAAAATACCCCAACTACCTTTACTTTATTTTGTTTTTCTTATCCCATCCTGTTTTCTAACATTGATGGATAATAGTCTGTCGATAGCCAGGGGAAAACTCAGTTCCAATATGTCCGGACCTTTTTTATTGTGTGTCAGTTGCTGGTTTTTCTCGAACTTAAAGATTAGCGAATTTCAACTAAAAAAGCTATTGCTTACCATTATTGTTCCTTTAGTCAGTGTGGCAACCGTAACGCTCTTTTTCACCGTAACTATTGAAGATATTCAATTTAACACCGAGTCAAATGCCGCGACCAGCGGCGGTTTCGGCCCTAATCAAGTTTCGACCATGCTAGGCTTGGGAGTTTTTGTCGGCTTGAGCTGTTATCTACTATTCAAAAACAGTCTGAAAGATACATTATTTTTAGGTGTATTTTCTATTTTCTTTACAGCACAAAGCGTAATGACATTTTCCAGAAGCGGCGTTTACAATGCGGTTGGGGCAACCTTAATTGTAGTTATTTTGCAGATGCGAAGTGGTGGTCAGGGCATCAGAAGACTGCTCCCTATCGTAGGTTTGGGATTATTATTTTTGTTGCTTATATTTCCTATCCTAAATAATTTTACGGACGGAGCCCTTCAAGAACGTTTTGATGACACCGGTACAGCGAACAGAACGACAATTATCGAATCGGATTTTTATCTCTTTTCAGAAAATCCGGTTTTAGGAATAGGACCGGGTAATGGCAAGGCTGCCCGAGAAGAGCTGGAATATAAAGCAGTAAGTAGTCATACGGAGTTTTCTAGATTAGTTTCGGAACACGGAATTTTGGGAATTTTTTCGCTCATGGCATTAGGTTTTGCAACCATATACAATTTCGGACAACAAAAATCGGCAATTGGCAAAGCCTTTGTTGTTGGAGTCGTAGCCTGGAGCAGCTTGTATATGTTAAATTCCGGAATGAGGTTGGCAGCGCCTTCAATTATTTGGGGTTTGAGTTTTGTAACTATTTTGACTCAACAAAAAAAATATTTGAAAATTGAAAGTAAGAAAATACAATAAAATATTTAAGACGGGACTAAATTCGGACATTTTGATTTTTAAAATGACTATTTTACTCTTTTTAATTTTATAAACGAAATAAATCCTGAGCTATCCGAAACTCGACTTTGACTGTGTTCACAGTTTCTATATGCCTAAAAATTCAATCCCTTCCCAAAATATAACTAACAAAAATGACAAAGTTGTTATAGTTGTGAGTGCTCCGCGATCAGGAAGCTCGTGGGTGGCCCGTATTCTGAGGGAGCATCCCGAAATGGAGGTCTATACTCACAATACTGATGACAACCATTTGCTTTATGGCATTTCACCCATTCAATCACTAAATCCGCTCGGCGATGATTATATTAATTTAAACAGTGTATTTAACAAATTTCTCTCGAATATTAAGTCCCGATATGTCAGAAGTGTTTACAAAACAAGGGATCGGTCGAAAATTTTAACTATCTCAACTCCCACAACCGCCGCGTTCTTACCGGCATTAATTGAAGCCTTTCCAAATGGCAAATTTGTACATCTTTGGCGCAGCCCGCATGATCAAATATTGTCATTAAAGAGTTTCATTAGCGCTTCACAGGCGAAATCTTTTCGAACTAGCTTTAATAATTATAAACATCATGGAAATTTGCGCGCTTTAAGGAGTGGGTTAGCCCATTATTTTCATAGTTGGAGATGGATTTCATTTAAGGCTGGGGGGTATTTGGGAACGAGGCCATTCGGTTTTTTAGTTAAAGGTAAATTACCGATGCTCGAGTTTTTAACGTGGTACTATGCCCAATATAACAAAGAAATCAAGGCAGCCCTGAAAGATATTCCGCCAAATCGAAAACATGAGTTGAAGTTTGACAATTTGGCTTCAGACTTTAGGTGTGAGTTTGCGAAACTTATGGAATTTTTTGAGATCGTCGCACCGCCGGAACTCACTGAGCAAATTGCGGCAAACGTCAGGACAAACGTTATCGGAAAGCATAAAAAAAATTTCACGCAATTTGAAATTGATAATATTACGTCGTGGCTCAAAGAATATCAATGAATATAAAGCAAAAACATTTATGCTTCGTGGGAAATATGTTAGGGCGAAACGTGGAATCTAACACGACCCAAGGGCAGATTATTGCCGATCTGTTCACCGCCGAAGGGTATAAAGTTACTTGTGTTTCCTCAAAAATCAATCGGGTGCTGCGTCTGGCGGAAATAATTAAAACTTTGGCACTTGGTTTCCGAAAATTTGATTCTGTTTTAGTGGAAACATATAGTGGGATGAGTTTTATTACCGCTGACGTTACTGGATTTCTGTGTAGAATGTTTAGGCTTCCGTCAATCATGATTCTTCACGGCGGGAATTTGCCGGAATTTATGCGGAGATATCCACGCTGGACCAAAAGAGTTTTAAATCGGGCTGACGTTTTGGTTGCTCCTTCCGATTTTTTGGCAAAAGAGATCGGAGATTTTGGATATGAAATTACGGTTATAACGAACGTAATTGATCTTAGCCTGTATGCGTTCCGTGAGCGAAGCAAAATCGTGCCGAATCTAATTTGGATGCGAAGTTTTCATTCGGTTTATAATCCGGAAATGGCGGTCAAAGTTCTTGCCGAACTTCGTCAAACTGAACCTGATGCAACGCTAACGATGGCGGGAAATGATAAAGGATTGGAACGTGAAGTTAAAGCCTTGGTTGAAAAAGTAGGTTTATCGGGTGCAGTTCGATTTGCCGGATTTCTCGACCTGGAAAAAAAATTGAAAGAGTTTTCTGCCGCCGATATTTATATAAACACTAACCGTATTGACAATATGCCGGTTTCAGTTGTCGAAGCACGAGCGCTCGGATTGCCGGTTGTTGCTACGAATGTTGGCGGGCTGCCTTATTTGATCGACAACGGCGAGAACGGATTTTTGAGTCCGAGTGAAGATATTAGTGCAATGGTAAAAAATATCAAGAAATTGCTTGACAGACCTGATTTAACACAAAAAATTTCACAAAACGGACGCATTTCAGCCGAGCGATCGGCTTGGACGGCGGTGCGTCCCGCTTGGGAGAGGTTGATTGGAGAAGTGTTGGAAAGCAGGTCTTCCGTAAAGATTGATTCACCCGGCCTCGGTAATAAATACGGACGGGAAAGAATAAAGGATCAATTATGAGCGCCACTCTGCAAATTTACCATCATTTGCCGCCATGGGCTCGCAGTGTTGTCGCTAGTATGCGGGGCTATTATTTGAGCCGTTGGCGCTACGATGCAAATACTGAAAAGCTTGTCGAGCAGGCACTGGAACGTGATTATTGGACCCAGAAACAATGGGATCAGTGGCGCGAAGATCGTCTTTCTTTTATATTGAACCGGGCTGCGACAACCGTTCCTTTTTACCGTGAAACCTGGGAAAAACGGCGCCGACTAGGCGACAAGTCTTCGTGGGAATATCTGGAAAATTGGGAAATTTTAGAGAAAACGACTCTGCGCAACCGAGGAATCGATTTTGTTGCCGACGACTGTAATCCGGCGAAAATGTTTCTTGATCATACGAGCGGCACGACCGGGACGTCTTTAAATCTTTGGCTCAAAGCGGAGACAGTAAAATTCTGGTATGCCCTTTTCGAAGCAAGAAGCCGACGGTGGTACGGAGTTTCTAAAAATACGAGATGGGCTATTTTGGGCGGACAATTAATTACGCCGATCCGCCAGAGAAAGCCGCCTTTTTGGGTTTGGAATGCAGGATTAAACCAGCTCTATATGTCGAGCTATCATCTGGCGCCTGATCTGATCGGGTTTTATCTTGACGCTTTAAAAAAATATAGGGTTCGTTATCTTTTGGGTTATTCTTCTGCTCTTTACAGTTTGGCACAAAAAGTCGTCCGTAGTAAAAAAAACGATCTCGAAATAGATGTTGTTATTGCGAACGGCGAACCTTTATTTGATTATCAAAAGGAATTGATTTCTGAGGCTTTTGATTGCCCTGTGCGGGAAACTTACGGTATGGCGGAAATGGTTGCGGCAGCGAGCGAATGTGAAATAGGCAATTTGCATCAATGGCCCGACGCTGGAATTATAGAAGGTGAAAATTCTTCGAGTGATAAAGGGTCGGCGGATTTTATCTGCACAGGATTGGTCAACGCAGATATGCCCCTAATTCGCTATCGAATAGGCGATTGCGGAACTTTCAGCGATAAAATTTGCAATTGTGGAAAGACTCTGCCTTTAATGGGCAAGATCGATGGCCGGAGCGACGATGTTTTATACACATCTGACGGGCGGCGTATCGGAAGGCTAGACCCGGTTTTCAAAAATGACCTGCCCGTGATTGAGGCTCAAATTATACAAGCATCTCTAAAAGAAATCATTGTCAAATATGTCCCGGCACAAGGGTTCGATCAGAGCTCCGCAAAAGATTTGACAAGTCGGATTCAGGAAAGGATGGGCGATGTAGAGGTAATACTTAGCGAAGTTACACAAATTCCTCGCACCGAAAGAGGGAAGTTTCGTGCGGTTATTTGCAATCTGTCAGAAGAGCAAAAATCTGAAATGTCCGTCTAAAATATCTGTAGAATTTGAACTTTGGATTTGTAAGTTGGATGAAGCAAAGAGATAAAATACAACGTTTACCTTTGGTTTCCGTGATAATGCCGGTTCGGAATGAGGCGGATTTTATTGAACGGGGATTGCGGGCGATCTTCGCTCAAACTTATCCGCCTGGTTTGATGGAAATCGTGATTGCCGACGGACAATCAACCGATAAAACTCGGGAAATAATAAAAAGTCTTGCAAATGAAACTCAGATTCCGGTAACGATTGTAAGCAATCCCGAATGTATAGCCCCCACAGGTTTGAACGCGGCCCTAAAGATTGCCCGCGGGGAAATCATCGTCAGAGTTGACGGACATTGCGAGATAGAAAACGTTTATATTGAAAACTGCGTTAAGCACCTGCAATCGGGGAAGGCCGAGTGTGTCGGCGGCCCGATCGAAACCGTCGGTGAAACTTCGGCGGCGCAGGCTCTCGCCATAGCGATGAGTTCTAAATTCGGAGTCGGCGGCAGCGCTTTTCGCACGACTGATGACCGTGAAATGTATGTCGATACGGTTGCCTTTCCCGGTTATAAAAAAGAGACGCTTGAAAAAGTCGGCGCTTTTAACAAAGAATTGGTACGCAATCAGGACGACGAATACAATTATCGGCTTCGCAAATTGGGAGGGCGAATTTTGCTCTCACCCGATATTCGCTCGCGTTATTACAGCCGCAGCACTTTCAAATCATTGTGGCGGCAATATTTCCAATACGGATATTGGAAGATTAGAGTTCTGCAGCTTCATCCAAAACAGATGAGCCTCAGACAATTTGTCCCGTTTTGTTTTGTTTTGTCGCTTACAGTTTTAGGGATTCTTAGTATTTTTTCAAGTTTTGGGAAATCGGGGTTATTCTTTGTTTTAAGTCTGTATATTGTGGCTAATCTAACGGCGACCGTTAAAGCGGGTAAAAAAACCAGAATAACCAATCTGCCTCGCATATCTCTTGGTTTCGCAGTCTTACACCTCTCCTACGGCGTAGGGTTTATCGCCGGTTTGTTTGCGTTTCGGAAAAGATGGCAAAAAACCGAAAACGAAACGGCGGCGGAAGTAAAATTGGAATTTTGATCTTAAACCAAAGGATTGGCATCTGTAAAAATTTGTGTGAATGGCGGGTAGTAGAAAAGTACAATATTTGGCTGTATGAAGCGCTAACTCTGATTAGTTGTTAAGACGGGTGTGAACTGGTTGGTTTTTGGCTAAAGTTATAGTCAAAGCTAGTCTATACACAAGTATAGTTCGTCATTTGCACGCAAAATGATTGTTTTTTTATTGTGCGAAGGCGAAATTTGAGATAATCTAATGGATACAACACTTACTGCGGATAATTTTTTGATAAATAAGATGGATCGAACATTTTCGAGTGACGGAGCGGTTGCGACACGTCGGTTTAAGGCCTTACCTGATCACTTATATTCTGATTTAAAGGACGAGGCGGCGATTCTCAGCATAGCGACCGGTAAATATTACGGCCTCAATGCGGTCGGAGTTGTCATTTGGAAAGCAATTCAAAAACCGGCCACGCTCGGGGAAGTCGAAGACGCGGTGATGCAGGAATATGATGTTGACCAGGAAACTTGTCGACGGGAAATACTGTCGTTCCTGACAAAAATGGCTGATGAAAAGTTAATAGAGTTGATTGATGAAAAGTCCGTTTAAATTTTTGCTTTTGCCGTACCGCAGGAAAAAGTTGCTTGTAAAAAGCCTTTTTTTGGTGGTTTCCGTCCGCGTGGCGCTTTGGGTGATGCCATTTGAACGCGTGAGTTCATGGCTTGCCGGTGCCGATCTTCCGGAAAGCAAGGGTCGGCCGTCCGATTGGGACGCGATTCGCGAGGCTGCTGCCTGCGTGCGTTTGTGTAGCCAATTCGTGCCACGGGCGACATGTTTGACTCAGGCGCTTGCGACGCGCAGCCTTTTGCACAGCATGAGGCTGAACTCGTCACTAAAAATAGGCGTCGATAAGGATGCTAACCAAAAATTCATTGCTCACGCTTGGATTGAGGTGGAAGACAAGATCATTATCGGAAGAACGCCGGATATCCGCAGATATTCGATAATGTCACACAACACGGAGCAGCTTGTATGAGTGCAATTTTTGGAATTCACTACCTGGACGGAAGACCGGTGCAACCTCAACTTTTAGAGGAAATGTCTAAAACCCTGTCCCATCGCGGAAGCGACAACACGGGTATCTGGCACGACGGTTCCGCGGGCTTTGGCCACCGAATGCTGTGGACAACGCCGGAATCACTTAGCGAACATCTGCCTAAATCTATACAAAGCGGCAACTTAACGATCACCGCCGACGCCCGTATAGA
>JBGTEX010000029.1:0-32812 GCA_041747575.1 Pyrinomonadaceae bacterium | reverse complement strand
GGGAGGCTGGTGATTCCCGGCGGGATCGATCCGCATACGCATATGGAGCTGCCGTTTGGCGGGACGCAAGCGTCGGACGATTTTTTTACCGGGACGCGGGCGGCGGCGTTTGGGGGGACGACGACGATCATTGATTTTGCGGTGCAGACGAAGGGCGAATCGATGACCTCGGGCGTCGATGCGTGGCACAAAAAGGCCGAGGGCAAGACGGCGATCGACTACGGGTTTCATCTGATCACGACCGAGTTTGAGGACGGCGATGAGAAAGAAATGTATTCGCTGATGGACGAGGGGATCACGTCGTTCAAGCTGTTTATGGCGTATCCCGGCGTGTTTTTGGCGGATGACGCGACGATCTTTCGGGCGATGTCGGCCGCGGGCAAACGCGGCGGTCTCATCTGCATGCACGCCGAGAACGGCATCGTCATAAACGAGATCATCAAACGCTTCCTTGCCGATGGGCGCACCGCTCCGAAATACCATGCTCTTACGCGGCCGACCATCGCCGAGGCCGAGGGCGTTCATCGTGCCATCGCCATCGCCGAGATGGCCGAATCGCCGGTGTATATAGTTCACCTTTCGTGTACCGATGCTCTCAACCAGGTCCGTCAGGCGAGAGATCGCGGCATTCCGGCTTTTGCCGAGACTTGCCCGCAATATCTTTTCCACTCGATAGATGATTACGGCGACGGTTGGGACGGGGCAAAATACGTCATGACGCCCCCGCTACGTGAAAAACATAACCAAGCCGAGCTTTGGAAAGGTTTGAAAATGGACGACCTGCAGGTGATCTCGACCGACCATTGTCCGTTCTGCATGAAAGAGCAAAAGGAACTCGGAAAAGATGATTTCTCAAAAATTCCAAATGGAGCGCCCGGCGTCGAAAACCGCATGTCGCTGATCTACAACGGCGGCGTGGTCGAAAACAGAATTTCTTTGAATCGCTTTGTCGAACTCACCTCGACCGCCGCCGCCAAGATGTTTGGCCTGTTTCCAAAAAAAGGCACGATCGCCGTCGGCTCCGACGCCGACATTGTCATCTTCAACCCCGACACAGAACACACCTTCGGCGTCGAAAATGAACACATGAACGTCGATTATAGCTCCTACGAAGGCTGGAAAGTAAAAGGCAAGGTCGAGACGGTTTTGTCCCGCGGAAAAGTCGTAATCCAGAACGGCGAACACACTGGAACACAGGGCGACGGGCAATTCCTGAAACGCGGCGAGTGCGTGAAGGTTTAGCATAGTGTTGGTTTTGAGAACTGTGAAAAAATCTGCCATCAAGATCTTAATGTACGCTGCGATCGGCACTATTGCTGTGCCGCTTTCTATAGTTACGCACGAACTCGGGCACTTTGTTTTGTATCAGCTATTCGGTGCGGCAAATATCCAATTGCATGCATTCTCGGTCTCTGCTGACAAAGATGCACAAAGTAGTTTTCAGATTGCTGCGGCAAATATTTTCGGCCCGGTCATTAGTTATCTGACGATTGGCTTAGCAATACTTTTTACCAGAAATAAGTACATTCCGTTTTGGATTATTTTGGGTTTCGCGGCTCCGCTCGGTAGAATTGTGAATGCCGTGTATATCTATTTTCGAATGCTGGGCTACACGCCAAGTCCCAATTTTGATGAATTTAATTTCAGCCGGGCGCTCAACATCGAACCGCTTTTGCTGTCGGTCATCACACTTCTCATTGTCACCTTGACCCTCGTTCTGTTTACGGCGAAAGCATGGAAAGCGGGTGGTTTTCTTGAGATAATATACGTGATTTTCAGTTTAGGTATCGGCTTGGCAGTATGGAATTTTTTAGGCGGCATAATTCTGCTGTGACTCCCGTAGAATTTGATCGTATGTGCACCTATCCAGTAGCGAAGCAAATTATTGAATGGATAAGGTAGAAAAATCTAACCAGATTTTACGCTCGGTAATAGGTAAAACCATTTCTAATCCGAATATAGGATACGGATCCGACATCATGAAATATGCTGATGGAACCGCCAGAGTGTTTTATCAAATTGGTTTGAGCGCAAACAAAACAGGGATATCTGTCTATATTCTCGGTATCGAAGACAAGAAATACCTAGCCGAGGCCTACGCAAAAGACGTCGGCAAAGCGAGCGTGACCGGGTATTGCATACGATTCAAAACTCTAAACGATATAAATATCAATGTTCTCGAAGCGGCAATCCGATACTTGGATAGAGGCTCCGAAGCGACGGTGAATGATCCCCGGTCGCTTGCATCGTAAGTTATAATTGGAACGGAGAAATATTATGTCAGAAATTGTCTTAACATTACCGGACGACATAGCGACAGAAGCGAAAGAAATGGGATTTTTCAAGCCTTTGCTTGCGACATCGTTGTTCAAAGCGAAGATTCGCCGTCGGAAGGCGAATCGCCTATTCGAGGCGGCGGATCGATTGGCCGACGCGGGCGAGACGATGTCCGAAGCCGAGGTGATGGCGGAAGTCAAAGCCGTTCGCGACGAGCGTCGGCGCCGCGGCAGATGCGCATTGTTGTCGATACAAACGTTGTTGTTTCAGGATTTCTGTTTGGTGGACTTCCACTAAGGGTTCTCGATGCCGGACGGTCGGAGATTATCGAAATGTGTACAAGTCAGGCCTTGCTCAATGAATTTGCCGACGTAATCGAGCGGCCACACTTTGACCGCAAGTTTGAAGAAACCGGTATCAGCCGTCGACGGATGGTGAGCGATTACGCCGCGATCTCCACAATTGTTAGGACTATGAAGTTAGGAGATCGTATTTCTCGCGACCCTCTCAGGACGATGAAGTAATCGCCTGTGCTCGCGCTGCCGACTGTGAATTCATAATAACAGGCGACAACGACTTGCTGGTTCTAAAGGAATATCGAGGTGTAACCATCGTAACTGCGGCAGACTTTCTTAAAGAATTGGAGCTTTAAAAGCTCGATCCCAAACAATACCGGAATCTCCATCTATATCCTCGGTATCGACGACAAAAAATATCTGACCGACACATATGCCACCAGCCTCGGGGCCGTGACCGAGTATTGCATCAGGTTCAAAACTCTAAAAGATATAAATATCGATGTTCTCGAAGCGGCGGTTGCGTTTGGGTTTGAGAATAGGAGGGAAAAGGTTAGTTGATGAAATAAATGGAAGATACACGTTGCAACAATAGTGTTGAGCCAGCGTGTAATGTCGCATTATGAAGATTCTAATCCTGTGTTTTCTAACCATTGTGCTGGTCTTTGCAAATGAAGCAACGTCCCAAAAGCCGACTCCATCTACCACGCCGACAGTGCCACTAGTCGGCCCGGGAATCGGGGCATATACAGAGGACCCGAAGAAAATTTTGGCCGAAGCTGCTAGGTCAGTCTCCAGACATAAGACATTCCAATATAAAGCGTCTTATCGTTCGGTGGGAGCAATGACAACCCGATCACCAGTCGCAGAAGGAACGGTTGAAATCTCACGTCTTGCTGGGAAAAATCCCTTAAAAGCTAAGTTGGCCGCAAAAGGCACCTATTGGCCCGCCGGATCCGTTGATTCTACCCTTTTTCATACGACGTTTGACGGCCAGACGATACGACGACTGCGCTCCAAGGATAAAGCAGTCACTGTAAAGAAACTATCTGCCGAAGACCCTCGGGAACGCTCTTTTGGCTATGTGACTTCGATGTTTGGCGGCGGTCCCTATCAACTCCTGGTGATTGAATTATTGAGCGATACTCCCTTCGCCGACCAGTTATCAGCACCGGTGATCGACTACGAAGGCCGTACTACTGTCGCCGGCGTTCTTTGCCACGTGATCTACATAGAAAAGCCGTCCGACTCACACGGGCGAATCCCCCGGGAACGATGGTTGATAGGCGTAGAATACAATTTGCCGAGAGGTTACGAGACGCTGTTATCCGACAATGATGGACGGTTTGGGGCATACGTTATCACACTTTCTAACCTACAATCGGATGTCACTCTGCCTCCTTCTGCTTTCTCGTTTAGCGTGCCAAAAGCCTATGCGTTACGCGAACTCGAAGTACCGCCGCCGTTGCCGATACTTCAGGTTGGAGAGGACGCTCCCGAATGGCGAATGAAGGACGCGAACGGCACCGAACAAGTGCTTTCCGCCAAACGAGGCAACATCGTGGTCATCGACTTTTGGGCAACATGGTGTGGTCCGTGTATCAGGGCTATGCCTGAGCTACAAAAAATTCACGACAGGTTTAAGGCTCAGGGCGTGGAGGTTTATGGCGTAAATGTTTGGGAAGAGAGCAACGCGATTGAGTTTATGAAGCGGAGCGGCTACACCTATGGTCTCTTGCTGAACGGGGAAGCTGTCGCCAATGCCTATAGGGTTCCGTCACTTCCAACGCTTTACGTCATAGGCCGAGACGGCAGGATTATTCGTCAGACAAAAGGCCTAGATGACGGGCTCGAAAAATTTCTTGAAAGCAAGTTAAGCACACCCCTAAAAGAGAGACAATGAGAAAAATAATTGCAGCAGAATTCATGACGATCGATGGTGTCATACAGAACGAGGAAGCGGACGGCGACGGGTTTACGTATGGCGGGTGGTTTTTTCCCTACGCGGACGAGGTGACGGGCGGCGTGGTGCGGAAGCGGCTGGCCAAATCGATGGACCTGCTGTTGGGGCGGAAGACGTTTGACGGTTGGGAGAGGTACTGGCCGACGCATTCGAACTTCTGGCCGAACGTAATGACCGCGACGAAGTATGTCGCCTCGAACACACGTGACTCCAGCGACTGGAAACCCAGCCGATTCCTCAGCGGCGACATCGCGGAAAAGGTCCGCGACCTCAAACAGCAGGACGGCCCCGATATCTACGTCATGGGCAGCGCCGATATGCTCCAAACGCTTTTCAAAAATGATCTGGTCGATGAGTTGGAGCTCATGATAATTCCGATCACCCTCGGCACCGGAAAACGCCTCTTCCAAGACGGCACCATCCCCGCCGCATTCAAGGTAACCAGCGGCCAGATCTCCCCAAAAGGCATCATCTGCGTCACCTACGAACGCGACGGCGATGTTAAAACCGGTGCGCCTCAGATAAAAGAGGACGATTAGTGACCACATTCAATACTTCTCGCGAGATCGCGGCTCCTAAAATTAAAGACAACAAAGGAATATGTCTCGCCCGCCGAATTGGCTGTTCTCTACGCCGGTCTTGGCGATACGGAACAGGCATTTGCCTCGCTCGAAAAAGCCTTCGCCGCCCGCGATCTCCAGATGCAGTATCTAAAAGTTGACCCGCATTTCGACACACTCCGCCCCGACCCGCGCTTCGTCGACCTCCTCCGCCGCGTCGGCCTCCCGCAATGACCGCCGCGCGCCGAGTCAGAACCGGAAGCGATAGCGACCGGGTTCTTGCGGAGCGGGTCAGAACCAGGAGCGATAGCGACCGGGTTCTTGCGCCGTGGGCCGCGTCAGAACCCCGAGCTATAGCGACCGGGTTCTTACACCAAGAGGATTGGGTCAGAACCGGAAGCGATAGCGACTGGGTTCTTGTACGATGATCAATATACGTGTTAAAAGAAACTGAGACGCCAAGGCACTGGGCATCCTCTACGGTTGGATCAAGATGATGAGCGAAGAACACGGTTGCTTTCGCTTCCGGTTCTGACTTAAGCGAAGAACCCAATCGCTGTCCCTTCCAGTTCTGACCCTGCTAAGAACCCGGTCACTATCGCTTCCGGTTCTGACTTAAGCGAAGAACCTAATCGCTGTCGCTTCCGGTTCTGACCCGTTCTGCAAAACTTACCCGCCAGCATTCTGCGATTTGCCATCGGCGGCCCTCCGATAGAAGAGAACAAACCAATTACCAAGTTCATCGCGGGTTTCCTGATGTGCTTTGAGCGGTTTTTTGTTAAAATTGTTTGGTAGGTTGGCGATATGGATTTAGTCGTAGATACATCAGCTATTATAGCCGTAATCGCAAACGAGCCTGAAAAACGTTTCCTGGTTGCCGAAACGCAAGGTTGCGAATTGGTTGCTCCACTTTCGTTGTATTGGGAAATTGGCAACGCCTTTGCGGCGATGATAAAACGCGTACGCATTACTCTTGGCCAAGCAACTGCGGCGATAGAGATTTTCAGTCAGATACCGATTGAACTGGTCGATGTTGACTTGGAACAGGCATTGGAAATAGTTTATAAGCACAAGGTTTATGCCTACGACGCTTATATGATCGTCTGCGCTTTAGATCACGGGTGTCCCCTATTGACGTTGGACAGCGGATTGGCCAATGCAGCAAAAGCTGCGGGCGTCGAAGTTTGGGAGGCAAACTAACAAATGCAAACATATACTGAAACACAAGAGAATTTATCTGCCCTACTGGAGCGCGCATCGGACGAAGGCGCCGTTCGGATCAAACGAACAAACGGACAAATATTTATTCTAAAACCCGAGAGAGCTAAGCGTTCTGCCCTTGATGTGGTAAGTATCGATCTAGGCATTTCAACCAAAGAAATCGTCGAATTCGTTCGCGAAGGACGTGAAAGATAATAAACTCGGTGCCGCAGCCGCAGCAAATGCTCAAACAGCAGGCGAGCGTAAGGGGCAGCGCCGATCTGCTTCAAACGCTTTTCAAAAACGATCTCGTTGATGCGATGGAGCTCATGATAATCCCGCTAACGCTCGGCACCGGAAAACGCCTGTTTCGGAGACGGCACCCGAGTCCGTTTTACATGCTCGACCTGCGATTTGTCGGCGGCGATCACAGTTAACCGCCACCATTCTGCGATTTGCCATCGGCGGCCTTTTTCGTAAAGCCCGAAATATTCCATCGGCTCTCAATATTCTTAAAGAGCCGTAGGCTATCAAAGAATGTTTCTGATCCGCCGCCGGAGCCTGACAATTTCGAGCCTTCCTGACCGGCAAGTTTCGACCCTTCCTGACCGGCGAGTTTTGAGCCTTCTTGACCGGCAAGTTTTGAGCCGTGCTGTCCGGCGAGTTTTGAGCCTTCCTGTCCGGCTAGTTTTGAGCCTTCCTGTCCGGCAAGTTTTGAGCCTTGCTGACCGGCGAGTTTTGAGCCTTCTTGACCGGCAAGTTTTGAGCCGTGCTGGCCGGCGAGTTTTGAGCCTTCTTGACCGGCAAGTTTTGAGCCTTGCTGGCCGGCAAGTTTTGAGCCTTCCTGGCCGGCGAGTTTTGAGCCTTCTTGACCGGCAAGTTTTGACATCGAATGGTTTTCAATATCTCCATTTTGCTGTGAGTCAACCTGGCCCTCGAATCTAATTCCTGAATAATACCTGTACTTTGATTTCTGCCCCATGCTTTCTGTGGGAGGATCAAATTTGCGGCGGGCGACCTCGCCCAGATACTTCTTGAGAAAACCGTTCCACGAGAGTTTTCTGCTGTCCGTATTTTTTGCAAACAAGAGGCTTTCATAGTTTTTCCGTGACACCGCGTATGCCTCGTGAGACCACGGGAAAAATACAGACATACCGTTAGAGTACTGATATGCCCCTCCGCTAAAGCCGCTCAAGATCACGGCCTGTTTCAGCTCTTCCACGACCTTGCGGCATTTGTCCTGCACATGCCGCAAAATCTCAATATCATCACCCCCCAACTCATCCGCAACCATGCCGCATTCGCGATCGAGCAGTTCGCAAAAATCTCCGAGATCGACGTTCTGATCGTACATATACGATTGGCATTTCCAGTGAACCTTTAGAATTACGCGTTCCATTTGCCGATAAATGCGGCTGTCGGGATCATCAAAACACTCGATAAGCGTCTCGGCCAGAGCGTCAAATGCCGTAGCCAGATCGGATAAACGGCTCAAATCCCAGGCGGCCATATCGACCGAAACGCCGCCTATGGTGTACGAGTCCTGGCTTTTTATAAAGTCTCTGACGAAACGTTCCGCAACCGCCGATGGACCGCCGTTGCCAGAGTTTTCATGCGCCAAACATCCGAGTATCTTGGCATAGGTCCAGCCGGCGTTTGGTACGCTTCCTTCTGACGCGATCATTGTCCTGGATATATTACCGAACTGATACCCCACCTCGAGCATACCCATCACACAACTGTCAAAACCAAGAATGTCGAGCTGCTGGCCCAGAATTACCCTCGATTCGCGCGTTTCGTCATCGGCGAATTCTAACCCCTTTATGCCGCCGGCCAGCTCTTGCTTTGTACTTATGAGACGCCTTAAAACCAGGTGAAGGTCCGCCATTTTCATCGATTTGCCCGCGCCCTCGTCTCTAAATAAACCGACGTCCTGAAATCCGAGCGAATGCCCCGAAAAGATCATCGCGTACTTTTGCGCACGCCGCCCGTATGTAACCTCACCGTCCGACTCAACCTCAACCTTATTAACGCACCAATCGACAAAGTTAATTATCGACCTGCGGTGTGCGGCGTTTTCGTTCTCTTTGGGGGGCGTCTCATATAGCTTGTCCGCAACGGTGAATGAGCGGACGTACCTGGGTTTGTTCGGTTCTGAAAAATCACAATAGAGTGTCGGTATCGAAGGCGAATTACCGTCATAGTAAACAAATAGGTTGGGGCTGCCTTCACTTTGGCTGGCTACGCCCTTAATCTGCTCCATAGCATACGCCATATCAACGGCCAGGTTGTTATCACCCGCCATATAGATCATAACCGTCCATTCTTTTTGGTTCATTCCTTTTAACCTCCGACTAATATATAAGAAATCCACTCGGCTCGACTAAAAACGGCGGGAATAAAACAGCGAAGTGAATTCGATGCAGATACTATAACCTAAAATGAATCTGACACCTACAGTTTTTCTATTTGGTAAGCGATTTTTTTTAAAAGACAGGCTCAACAATGAGATGCGGCACGCGGTATCAGTGATTGTGTCATTGTAACGGAAGTATGGAAGCGGTTAATTTTCTCTCAAATTTTATCGCGGTTGTGTTTTTACCGGGTCGATAACACCGGCCTGTTCAAACCCTCGGAGCCTTAGCTCACACGAAGGGCATCTGCCGCAGGCCAGGTATTCGCTGCGGTAGCATGACCAGGTCAGATGCAGCGGAGCGTTAAGTTTGATTCCTTTTTTTACAATCTCTGCTTTTGATAAATTAATTACGGGAGTGCGGATCTGGATGTTTGTCTCCGGTTTTGTCCCATTGTTGACTGCGCTTTGAAATGCCGCAAAAAAATCTGGACGGCAGTCGGGATAGCCGCTCGAATCTTCGGCAACGGCGCCTATATAGACCGCGTTCGCCTCGATTACCTCAGCCCAACTTACGGCGATCGAAAGCATATTTGCGTTGCGAAAAGGGACGTAGCTGGATGGAATGTCGCTTGAATCAAGATCAGCATCCGTGACGTCGATATTTTCGTCGGTCAATGACGAGCCGCCGATTTTTGCGAGATATTCAATAGAGACGTCGAGCCGTTTCTCAACCGCGTAAAAATCTGCGACGTCATTAAAAGCTCTTCGTTCGCGACGCTCGGTTTTTTGGCCGTATGAGATATGCAGAAACGCGGTCTCATCCGTTTCGGCAAGAGCGATCGCCGCCGTGACGCACGAATCCATACCGCCCGAAACTAAAACTATTGCAATGCTTTTAGACCCCTCTTGCATCCGCCCCCCAAATATATTTGTGCATCTGCAGATTCAACCGGACCGGTAAACCGCTTTTTGACACCGCTTCGGCGATCTGCGGAAGGTTCGCAATGCCGTGAACGGGCGAAATCAAAATCTCTTTTGCGCGATAAAAAAGATCGTATTTCGCGATCGTTTCTCGTGCAAACTGCCAATCGACCATGTCGGCAATGACAAATTTTACTTCGTCGGTCGCAGGCCGCAGGCTCTCAAGATTTGGCCAATGATTGCGCTCAACTTCGCCGGAGGCGGGACATTTTATATCTAAAATAATCGCCGCTCGCGGATCGACGTCAGCGGTTGAGATAAATCCGCCGGTCTCTATCAAAACTTCGTAACCCAGATCACAAAGGCTGGCCACAAAAGAAAATACGTTTTTTTGCGCCAGCGGTTCGCCGCCCGTGACCTCGACCAGATTACAACCGAATCCGTCGAGGGTTTTTAATATTTCATCGAAAGTAAAACGCTGGCCGCCCGTAAACGTGTACTCGCTGTCACACCACACGCAACGCATCGGGCAACCCGTCAAACGCACAAAAGAGCACGGCCGTCCAGCGTGGGACGATTCGCCCTGAATGGAAAGAAATATCTCGGTAATGCGCAAATCCATTGGTGCAAAATCACAGATTAACACAAAGACGGACGAGTAAACGGAGCAAGATGTACAGATTTTACATCGCCCAAAAGCGGCAACGAAATAATCGCGTTCCGGGAAATGGCCAAGGATTTGAGAAAACGGAAGAAATGTTCGCGGTCTGCTGTTATCCGTAATGTCGCCTCCAACGCTTTTTGCTCAGGTTTGCGCCTTCTGCAGCATCTAACCTAAAATTTAAAACTCGAAAGTATTACGACTTTGCGTTAAACTCTTTCTAATATGCGAGAACAACTAAAAAAGTTTATCGAGGCGATGGACGAGAATTCGATTGCGATCATACCGGCGGCGCACGAGGTGCGGCGCAGCTATGACACAGAGTTCAGGTTCAGGCAGGATTCTGATTTCTGGTATTTGACCGGTTTTCCGGAGCCGGACGCAATAGCGGTAATCAACCCGCGTGCAAAAAAACCTTACACTCTGTACGTCCGGCCGCGCAATGTTGAAATGGAAACGTGGTTTGGCCGGCGTCACGGCGTTGACGGTGCGGTAAAAAAATTCGGGGCCGACAGGGCGTTTTCGATTGATAAATTTGAGGACGGTCTTAGCAAGATGCTCGATGGCCACGAAACGCTTTATTACCGTTTTGGTGTTGACGAAAAGCTGGATCTGCAAATTTTGGGTTATTTGTCCGGCCAGCGCGTGCGTCGTTTAAAAACAGCATACCCGCCGCATACGATCGTCGATCCGACGCTTATTATCGGCGAAATGCGGCTGCACAAATCTGCCAAAGAGATCGCGTTAATGCAAAAGGCCGCCGACATCGCCGGCGAAGCTCACATATTGGCGATGAAAAAGGTCGAACCCGGCATAAACGAGTTTCAGGTCGAATCTCTGATGGAGGCCTATATGCGTGATCGCGGCGCCAGCGGCGTCGCCTATAATTCGATCATCGGCGGCGGTGATAATGCCACGATTCTGCATTACGTCGAAAACAATATGCCGCTAAAGGACGGCGACCTTATTCTCATCGACGCGGGTGCCGAGTACGAGGGCTATGCATCGGATATAACGCGCACTTTCCCTGTTAATGGCAAATACTCTCAGGCTCAACGTGAAGTTTACGATGTCGTTCTCGATGTCCAGCACCAATGCATCGAATACACAAAAACCGGGAACACAGTCAAAAAACGCCAGGAGTTTTCGATCGAGCTTTTAACCGAAGGCATGAAAATGCTCGGCCTGCTTAAGGGAAAGACCAGGGATTTGATTAAAAAAAAGTCGTATATGAAATATTATATGCACGGCGTAGGCCACTATCTCGGCCTCGACGTACACGACGCAGGCCGATACTTTGCCGACCAAAAAGCCAAAGACTCGCGCGGCTTTGCACCGGGAATGGTTCTCACGGTCGAACCCGGCCTCTATATTCCGCCCGATGACAAATCGGCTCCGGCCAAATATCGCGGCATCGGTATCCGCATCGAGGATGATGTGCTTGTAACCGAAGACGGGAATTTAAATCTTACGGCAAACGTGCCAAAGGGTGCTGAGGAGATCGAAGATTTAATGCGTAGTGGTAAATAATAATGCGGCCCTCGGCATCGACCACTGTCAGCACGGAGCGTCAAAACAAATAAACGCAAAAGTTGTTTTGGGGGCTGAATTGACTGGCACATTACATTTATGTCCTTTGAACACGCTGCTTACAACCTTCCCGCTCTTTTTGGTGCCCTGTTGGTGAGTATTCTTTTTATTCAATCGGGGCTGGATAAGGTTTTTGATTGGAAAGGGAATGTGGAGTGGCTGACCGGCCATTTTTCCAAGACATTTCTGAGCGGAATGGTTCCGTTTATGCTCGCAGCAATCACGGTTGCGGAGCTCACGGCAGGGTTTTTGAGCGTCGGCGGAATCATCTATTTTCTGACCGCACAATCATTACTGTTAATATTCTGGGCCGCTGCCGTCGGCGCTCTGTCGATCATTGCCCTCTTTTTTGGCCAGCGAGTCGCCAAGGATTATCCGGGAGCCGCGGTTTTGATCCCATATTTCCTGCTGCTTCTGATTTTGCTGATCCTCACAAATCCGTATGCGAAGATTTAAACCGAGCTACGGCCTGCTCATGAGCGGGACTTCCGCACCAAGTTTGGCTATTGTGAGGAAGAGCGTTACCGTCGCCGGTTTGGCTTCGGCTTCAGCATTTTCGCCTGGGTAGGGCGTCAGGCTGACGAATTTTATTTCATAACCATAGACGTTGAGGGTTTGCGGGTCGAGGCCGCTATTTAGCTCGATGGTTTGTGCGGCCGCTTTGCCCTTTGAAACGATGAGTTTTACTTTGGCGTTGCCGGCCCAGATACAGTTGGTGCCGACAGGGCAACGAGAATCTTCGACGACGGAGAGAAATTTGACCGTCACCTTGCTTTTAGACGCCGTTTTGCTTTGGCTAACACACAGCGTGAGCGTTTCGGGTGTTTTTGCCGAAACGACAACCGCAACGCTAAAAATCGTGATAAGGGTAAGAATAAAAATTTTCATAAATGCCGCCGGGGATATAAATTTATCCATAATATTGGAACGATTTTAGTAGGCGGGAGTTGCAGGAAAAAATAAACGCGGATTCTGCAATTCCGGTAACCGAAACTATTTAAGACCGCATTCTTATTTTTTATTCAACGCAAAATCGGCGGCAAATCTTCGACATTGCTTTAAGCCGCTGCGGATGCTCCGGTTTTGATCTTTTCTTCGATAGCGCGTGCAAATTCGTTGGTTTTGGCATTGCCGCCGAGGTCTTTCGTGATAGTTTTCCCTTCGTTAAAGACGGCAAATAAAGCTGTTTCAAAACGAAGGGCGGCGTCTCTTTCACCGATATAGCGAAGCATTTGGATAGCCGAAAGCATAAGTGCAGTCGGGTTGGCTACGCCCTGACCGGCAATGTCGGGTGCCGAGCCGTGAACCGCTTCGAAAACGGCTCCGCGTTCGCCGATGTTGGCCCCGGGAGCGAGGCCGAGACCGCCGATCAAACCCGCACAGAGATCGGAAACTATATCGCCATAGAGATTTTCCATCACCAATATGTCAAATTGTTCAGGCCTCATTACGAGCTGCATGCAGCAGTTGTCGATGATCTTGTCGTCGGCCTCGACGTCCGGGAAATCCTTGGCCACATTGTAAAAACACTCGAGAAAAAGCCCGTCCGAGAGTTTCATTATATTGGCTTTGTGAACCGCAGTTACCTTTTGACGGCCGTTGTCGCGGGCGTACTCAAAGGCGTATTTGGCAATCCGGGTCGAAGCCTTTTCGGTAATGATCTTGAGGCTCTCGACTACGCCGGGAACGACGATATGTTCAAGGCCGGCGTATAGATCTTCGGTATTTTCGCGGACGATGACGAGATCGAGTTCCGGGTAACGGCATTTTACGTTTGGCAAAGCCTTGACGGGGCGAACATTTGCGTAAAGATCTAATTCCTTTCTGAGGCCGACATTTACCGATGTAAAACCTTTTCCCACAGGCGTCATAATCGGTCCCTTGAGCGAAACCTTGTTTCGCCGCATCGCCTCAATTGAGGCCTCGGGCAGGGTGCTGCCGTATTTTTCGAGCGCCTGAGCACCGAGAATTTGCGTTTCCCACTCGATATCGACCCCCGTCGCCTCTATAACGCGAACGGTCGCCGCCACGATCTCAGGCCCGATGCCGTCTCCCGGAATGAGTGTTATTTTGTGTTTCATTTGGTTGTATTACACTTCCTGGCACTTAGAAAATTGTAATATTTAATTTACAATGATTTGCTGGTAAATGAAAGTTCGATGTTTTTTGCAAATCAGCGATTACAGGCGCCGTACGGGTTTGGCTCCAAAATTACGCGTCTTAAACGCGAACTTCGCTCCCAATAGAGACAAAAAGCTCTGAAGGAACAACCCGAGCTAAATCGATCTCATCTAAAAAAAGGCCGGCGAAATTGCGTCCGTCGGTTCCGATTTAATTATTTCTCGATAAACACACCGACCCGCAGCCGGTTATTGGAGCTATAAGCGAAAGTATGCGTTTTTTATCATTATTCCTATTTATAATACTTTTTATTGCCAGCTCGCATGGCCAATCGCGTCGCGTCTCTCCCGTTGGAACGTCGAATCAAACCGAGGCCCCTGTGATCCTGACGGATCTTTCGGTTAAGCAGATGTTTGATGAGGCCAACGGATATATCCGGTCAAAGGGTGCTGAGTTTGACGCGAAAAAGGTTGCATTTAGCGAACGGCTTTTTGCAAAAACAAAACTCGAGCAACGCCAGCTTGCCGCAAAGTACGCGACGATGGCCGCTAGCCGCAAAAATCTCGAAGGCGACGAATTTTACTATCTCGGCATGCTGCACTGGATAGCTGAAAATCTGGACGGCACGGCCGCGGCGCTCCGTAAATTTATTGCGGTCGAATCGGCCGAAACCTCTCGCCGTCAGACTGCCAGATCGATCGTTGTGGTTGTTTTAGCAAAGCAGAAAAAGCTCGGTGAAGCCGAAATACTCCTCGCCGAATATCTCAGGACAGAGCCGACAAAACTGACCGAGCGTTCGCGGATGGGTGGTGAACTTGCAAAGGCTTATCAGGCGCAGAAAGAATTTGTCAAGATGATGCCGCATGCCGAATTGGCTTATGAATCTTCAAAATCCCTTCTCAGGGATGCTTCATCAAGGTCCCGCGGCCTTGACGAGATTTTGGACTCGGGAATGCTGGTTTATGAGGCTTCGCGCGATACAGGAAATCAAAAAAAGGCCGACGAAGCGCTCGAAGATATGCGGGAAACGGCCGCCGAATTTGAATCGCCAAGCTTTTACTATTACGCCGTCGATCAAAAGATCAAATACCTGATCGAGACCGGCCGCAAGCCTCTGGCGATGGATTACCATTTAACTTCTCTGATCAATGCAGGCAAGGATTTTAGGACAAAATCATCTTCATCGAACGTCATCGACCGGCTTAAGAAGCGTGAGAAGCATTATAAATTGCTCGGCGAAACGGCTCCCGAACTGTTGTCGGTAAATCAGTGGTTTCCAGGCACGCCAAAGACACTCGCACAACAAAGAGGAAAGGTCGTACTCCTGGATTTTTGGGCGACGTGGTGCGGGCCGTGTTTTGAGGCTTATCCATCGCTGATCGAATGGCATCAGGATTTTACCCGTGACGGCCTTGTTATACTCGGCGTGACACGCTTTTACGGTGAGGTGAATCGCCGGCCGCTTGACCAGCCAAATGAAATTATATACCTGAAAAATTTCAGAGAGCAGCAGCAGCTTCCCTACGATTTTGTGGTCGCAAAGGGCCAGGACACGCAGCTGCTTTACGGTGCGACCGTACTCCCGACCGCCGTTTTAATCGATAGAAAAGGTGTAATTCGCTATATCGAATCCGGTTCGAGCCCGACGCGTATAGAACAAATGCGTCTTATGCTTGTCAAACTTTTGGCTGAAAAATAAACGGAAATGGCGAGGAACGGCGCGACGGAAGCAAACAAATCTCGAGGCCTTTATGACCGCGTCGCTGAAGTCCAGAATCTGGCGATGAAAATCAACGGCTACCGGGCGTCAGTTGCTAAGTATCTAAAATCGCTCAACCTGAAAATCGGTTCTGATTCGCTCGTCCTGGACGCCGGATGCGGAACCGGTCTTGTCACACTCGCCTTTCACGAAGCCGGTTACCGTCCCCGGCGAATCGAAGCTCTCGACCTTTCGTTCAAATCTTTACAGGTGGCCCGCGATGAATTCTCACACCGGCAGCGACTCAGCGGCCGCACCGATGTTATGCAGAGCAATGTGCTGCAAATGCCGTTCTCTGATCAGACTTTTGATCTCGTTGTCATGTGCGGCGTTCTCGAATACACGCCCCTGAACGATGGATTGCTCGAAACGGCCAGAGTCATGAAAAAAGGCGCTCCGCTCGTGCTTTTGCCGGTGAAACCGTCGATTGTCGGATCGGTCCTCGAACTATTTTACAATTTTAAGACCCATAAAATATCGGAAGTCCGCACCGCTGCGGAACAATATTTTGACGTGATCGGTAATTATGAATTCCCGATCACCGAGCCGATCAGCTGGTCAAAAACGATTTTTTTGCTTGAGAAGAAATAAACAATTGGTGTGTCAGTAGCCCGCACGTCAGTAAGGGCTCAACGCCGCATGTAAGCCAAAAACCTGGAGATGGAGCCCTTGCTGACGTGCGGGATACTGAGAGGTTTTAGTCAATTTTAAGATCATTTCTGACAATTTCGACTCCCTTAAGATCACCTAAGGCCGTAAAAGCCATTTTCTCCGTTTGAAAATGTTCGCCGGCCAGGTTTTTAATGTCGTCAGCGGTAACGGCGGCAAGATTTTTTAGCGATTCTTCGAGTGGGATTTGACGGCCATGGGTCATTTCGGCTTGGGCAAGCGTGGCCGCACGGGCGGCGGAATCTTCGAGACTTAAGAGGATCGATGCGACAGTTTGCTGTTTGGCCAGATCGAGTTGGTCACCGGTCACGCCGTTTTTGGCGACGGTGCTCATTTCGGTTACGGAAAGCTCGACGACCTCTTTAACCTGTTCCGGCGACGTGCCGGCAAAAATCGAAAACAACCCGCAATCCTGATACATCACCGCCGAAGCCCCGACGCTGTAAGCGAGCCCGCGTTCTTCGCGAACCTTTTGCCAAAGACTGCTCGAGGTGCCGCCGCCGATGATATTTGCTAGCAGATCGGCGGCGTACCGCCGGTCATCGACCGCCGAAACGAATGGCGTTGCGATTATAAAGTGCGCCTGTTCAAGATTTTCATTTTGCCGAATCAAAATCGGCGCGGCAATCGAAGGAGGCGTTTCGCGTGTCGCACCTCGAGGGCCTCCGCCGGCGGGCAATTTAAGATCTGCATTCCAAGCTCTTTTTGTCAGATCAACGATTTGCGAATGATCAATATTTCCAGCGGCCGTAATAATAAGGTTTGATGGATTAAAAACCTGTTCGTGATATCGACGCGTTTTATCCCGGTCAAAACTCCGGACCGATTCGGGTGTTCCGGCTATCGACATTCCGAGCGGATGCCCCGGGAAAAAAGCCTCGCTAAATATTTCGCCGAGATATTCCTCGGGCGAATCCTCGATCATCTTCATTTCTTCGATGATTACTCGCTGTTCGCTTTTTAGATCAGCTTCATCGAATCGCGGATTTACGAGCATATCGGCGATGAGGTCAAAGGCCATTGGCACCTGATCGTCAATCACCTTGACGGCAAATCCCGTTTCCTCGTGCGTCGTAAATGCGTCGAGATTTCCGCCAAGACGGTCCTGTTCGATAGCAATGTCGAGCGACGAACGTTTCGCCGTTCCTTTAAAGACCGTGTGTTCGATAAAATGCGAGATGCCGTGCAGTTCGCGGGGCTCTTGACGCGAACCCTTGCGAAAAAAGAAACCAATCGTGGCCGAGCGAACGCCTGACATCCGATCTGTAAGAATCGTAAGGCCATTTTCTAAACGCGTTTGTTGTATATCTTCTGTCATTAACAAGATTAGAGGTCTTTGGCGGCGAAAATGCAAAAATCGGATTTAGCACAATAGCTAAAATAAACAACGTTCGCATACAATTGGTTTTGTTTAAAGTAGCCGAGATGTTTTAGCTCCAAAATGCATACAAATATGAAAATCGAAAAATTCCGCATTGCTGAAGGGGCAAGTGTAAATCTCAAAAATCACCTTACTGATTATACCGGCGATTTTAAGGATAAAAAAGAAGCCGTCACTGCACTCGAAAAAAACATTGCGCGGCTGGGTGAATTGCAAAACACGCTTTATGCCGAAAATATTCACTCGCTATTGATCGTTTTTCAGGCGATGGACGCCGCCGGCAAGGACGGAACGATCAAGCATGTCATGAGCGGCATAAATCCGCAGGGTTGTCAGGTCGTTTCATTCAAACAGCCGTCGTTTGAAGAACTCGAACACGATTTTTTGTGGCGTTGTCAAACGGCGTTGCCGGAACGCGGCCGGATCGGTGTTTTTAACCGCTCACACTATGAAGAAGTTTTGGTCGTCCGCGTACATCCTCAGATCTTACAGGGGCAGTCGCTGCCCGATACGGTTAAAAACGACAAGAATATTTGGGAAAAGCGGTACGAGCAAATCCGCAACTGGGAAAATCATTTAACCGAAAACGGCACCCAGATACTGAAATTTTTTCTCCATGTCTCGCGCGATGAACAAAAAAAACGCTTTCTTGAGCGCATCGACACGCCGGACAAGAACTGGAAATTCTCGATGGGTGACGTAAAAGAGCGTCGCTATTGGGACGAATATATGAAAGCCTATACCGAAGCGATTACCGCAACATCGACCGAAAACGCTCCGTGGCACATAATCCCGGCCGACAAAAAATGGTTTACGCGATTCGCAGTTTCTGAGGTGATAGTCAAAAAACTCGATTCGATGAAACTGCGTTATCCGATCGTATCGGACGAGCACAAGGTTGAGCTTTTGGAAGCGAAGAAGCTGCTTGAAAGCGAAAACAATCTTCGGAATAGTTAATAACGTTGTAACCGACACGCCCTGCTAAGGTGCGGACTTCTGCATTTCGGGAACGATACGCATTATGCGGTCGTCGTCCTTGGCGGGTGAGCCGCGGCCGTCGCGGTTGGAGGTTGAGAAATAGATGTAGCCGTCCGGGCCTTCGGCCATTTCGCGGATGCGGCCATAGGTGCCGTCGAGCAGATTTTCCTGACGTACGACATTTCTTCCGTCCAGCGTAACCCTGATAATTCGCTTGCTGCGGAGACAGCCGAAAAAGAAATTACCTTTGAACGCCGGAAATTTATCCCCGCTGTAAAACATCGCGCTTGCGGGCGCGCAGGCCGGTGAATATTCGAGCAACGGCGAGACCATGCCATCGCGTTTCTGTGTGTGGTGTATTTCGGGCCAGCCGTAATTTAGCCCGCGTTCGACAATATTGACTTCGTCGCCGCCCGAACCCTTGCCCTCAAAACTACTCGGCCCGTGTGCCGTCTGAAACATCAATCCAGAACCGGGCTGCCACGCGAGGCCCTGAGCGTTGCGGTGGCCATAGGACCAAATTTCGGGACGGGCATTTTTTTGACCGATAAACGGGTTGTCGGCCGGGATCGTCCCGTCGTCATTTAACCGCAAAGTCTTACCTGCAAGCGAACCCAACTCCTGCGCAAGTTTCCAATCCGTCGAATCGCCGGTCGTAATATAAAGCTTGCCGTCCGGCCCAAACCGCACACGCATGCCGGCATGGTTCGGAGCTCCTGGTATTTTATCTATGATTATTTTTGGTTCCGTAAGTGTTTTATTTGCAAAAGTGTAGCGGACGACCTTGACTTGTCGTCCGTCGTTTTTGTAGGAATATGCCAGATAAATAAAATTATTTTTGGCAAAATCAGGATGCACCGAGATGTCCATCAGCCCGCTCTCGCTCGACGGCTCGACATCCGGAACGATATAGACTGGCTCAGGCCTTAGCTTGCCGCCCTCAACTAAGCGTATACGGCCTTTCCGTTCAGTAAAGATTAGGTCGTTATTCGGCAGCCAGGCAATTCCCCACGGCACTTCGAGTCCGCTGGCAACGGTTTCAACCTTAAACTTTACTTCCTGCTCAGAAGTGGAAACAACGGCATTTTCCGCAAGGCCTGGCGGCGTACACGCCGCACCAAACGGTAAAAACAATGCGGACAAAATTATCAGGAACCGGATTTTCATAAAATGTTAGACGATAAACGCCCCGTTCTTAGTTCGCTGATAAAATTCGAAAATTTCGGAAGTCTCCTGAAATCCAAAAAGAGATGAGAGCCGCCATTTCCGCCAAATATGAAGGCAGACGCCAGATCTCATCTCTAAATAGTTTGCTCTTTCGGGCTTTGCGAATGCGTCTTTACATTCCTGAAGAAGCGGCGTCGCTCATTGGCGATTGTCCTTCAAGGTCCCCAGACTGCGAGTTGCTGCGCTCTGTCCCATGGCTCGACGAATGACCGCCAGCCTTTACGCGTAAACGATTTTCCACATTTGAAACACCCGAAACATCCTCCGCGATATCCTCGGCGAGACGTTTTTCATAGCGGCTGTCGACGGTACCCGTCAGAATAACGTCGCCATTGTCCAATTCTACCTCAATATTTGAGGCGTTTAGAAAGCCGTTGTCGGTGAGACGATCGTTGACGTCCTCTTTTATACGGTCATCGCTCCGTTTATAGCCTTTGGGGCCGCGTCCGCGGTGTTCGCCGTCGCGACGGCTGTCCATTTCCCTGCGCCGCTCGGCTTCTTCGTCGCCAAACCAGGATGACACTTCGTCCGAAGTTCGATCCCACCAACCGCGCTCATCGCGACGTTCGCGGTCATTCATATAGCCGCGCTCTGAATCAGGATAGGCTTCGCCGTACGAACCGCCCACGCCGTAATTGTACTGGCCCGATGATCCGTGGCCGGAATACTCAGGCCCCGTCCGGTTATCCGACCCATAGTTGCGGTTGCGGCCCGAACGATTGTTGTCGCGATCATAATTGCCTGATTCCGGCTGACGCATTTCCGATCTGTTTCGGTCGCCGCTCTCGGGATAATTGCTGTCGCTGTCCCTCCAGGACGACTGGTAATTCTCTTGCTGCCGGTCGCTGGATGACATTCCCTGGCCATAACCCTGGCCTCCCCCGCCAAAATAGCTGTCTTGCCGGTCTCGGCCGTAGCTTGTGAAATCGGCTCCCATTCCTTGATGAGACCGCCCTCGGTCTCCGCGTTTATTTTTGTCTCGTTGTTCTGAATATTTATTTTTCATAACTGCCTCCTTGTCTTTTCTATTTGTATAATGCAAATGTAGTGAGTGTGGGTTTGCGGATATCATGCGGATAGGCCGACACGCTCTCCGCTCGGTATGTGATCTACAACGCCGTTTACACCCTCCTGTTCGGCACAATGCGCACAGCAGAAGAATGTCTGTTTTGCTTCGATCCCATGCCCTATGATCCGGCATCCGCAATGCGAGCAGATCGGAGCGAGCTTATGAATCGCGCATTCAAACGAATCGAATACGTGTTTTCTGCCCGCCGTGATGACTTCGAACGATAAATAATAATCATTACCGCATACTTCGCATCTCGCCATTTTGGTAACCTCCAGTTGTATTTAAGGCAAATGAACTAACGCCGGCCGTCTGCCTTTAGCTGAGCATCCGGGTGGATTCAACGATAAATTCTTTCGCCGTTGTAATCTTTCCAGACCTTTTCCACTTCGTTGGCTTCGACCGTCGAACGCGGTTCGATGCCGATAACGATTCCACCTTCTTTTAAGCCGCTTTCGTAATGCTTAACGGTTTCTTCAGAAATTCCCAAGCCCACGAGCGCCCCGATTATCCCTCCGGCCGCGCCGCCCGCACCTAACCCGGCTAAGGCCGCCGCAATCGGCCCGATGATAACCAAATTCAGTCCCGGTATAACAAAACTCGTACCGATAGTGAGAATCCCGGCAAGGATCGCTCCGGCTGTTCCACCGATTGCCGCCCCTACGCCCGTCCCTTCGGCTGCCTTGTTGCCCATCGCGGTTGTTTTACCATAAAACTTCTCTCGCGACTCGTCGGACATAAGCACGCTGATCTGATCGTGAGTGAAACCGCGATCCAAAAGTTCCTGAAACGCCTTTTCCGCCTTATCGCGGTCGCGGAAAAGGACTGTCATAATATTTTCGTTACCTGTTGTATCCTGCATTTTTTGTCTCCTTTAATTCTAACTTCGCATTTTCAAAAAATGATCTGTAAACGTAAAACTCGTGTTTACAAACCTAACGTCTTTCACCGAGAATCTGTAGGTTATTAGTGACGCCGAATGTTCCGGTTACGCCGCGTGTCAAAATGTTTGCCAAATCTGAATCGGCCTTGTTATTTACAAAGCCTTCGAGCCTGATTCGACCGTTATTGACAATAATTCTGATCGACGGGTTCGTTCCCAAAAAGTAATAGAACAAGCTACCGCCGCGATTGGCCAACCGGTTAAGTGTTCGAAGCCGAATGCGGTCGTCGGCCGGCGAGAGCGGCAAAACCTCTATGTTGTTGATCACCCTTTCAACACCCTCAACATCCTCCACCACGTTTCCCGCCGACTCCTTGGTCGTCGGGCGAACTACAAACCCGGACAATGTAAGGGTGTTACCGTCCAATTTGTAGCCGATCGCATCAAAAACTCCATAATATGGCAAAGTTAGTATTTCGCTACGAACTTTTCGCTCAGTTTTGGAGTTAAAGCTGTTCATCTCGAGTTGAGCGAAAGCGGTATCTGCCAAACCCCCGATACCAACACTAATTGCAATAAGTAAAAATAATTTGTTTAACATAATTTAATCTCCCGTACATACGCCGTTGATCGGCAGTGTTTGGAGATTGAGCCAAAATCAAAAGGCGTACACACTAACCACTATGTTTTCATAAATTGCCGTTGGTTTCAGTACGACAGCTTACATAGATCGAATTTCGCAGGATAATAACTCGAAAAAAAGCAGTAACTCAAGCGTCCACCGAGGTGGAAACAAAGATTGGCGATTATTTTGACCGGCCCCAGACGAAAAAGACTGAAGTAAAATCCCGGCATGCCGCACCGGAAGCGCGCATTTTAACACGGGCTTTGGGTATGCCCGTCGTTAAATAGCTGACGCGTCGTGCAAAGCGAATTTCGCCAAAACCGTCGGGCTCACTTAAATTTCGATCCGAGCGCCTTGAGCCAGTCGTAGGGTTTTTTTATGATGGAAACAGATTTTGAAACAAGGGACTTCTTTTCCGGTTGCGCGTAAGTCTGTGTGACGGGTTCCGTTTTGGTTTCCGGGAGCGCGACGTCTGTGAGCGGATATTCGGTTCGAAAAGTTACCTGGGGTGTTTTTCTGTAAGCGATTATGTGAGTAGGAAAATTTAAGGGTTTTGCATTCGAGGTTTTGGTATTTTTTCTTCGCGGGACGGGAACATATCTGGTTCTACTATTGCGTTTGGGAGCGGTGACAGCTACAGCCCCAGCCACGCTGTTGATTTTTACTGTGTCGATAGTCTCCTCGGCAACGGCCGGCCACTCTTCGTTAAAAAGGTCGCCGGTTTTGCCGTCGGTCAGGTTTGCCCGAACCTTGACCTCATTAACGGCGACCAAAGCCTCCATTTGACGCTCAACTGCCGTGTATGCAATAAAACCCAGCTGCAAACAAAAGATTAAACTTATACCGAGAACCAGCCTTTTCATAACAATTATCCCCGCTTTTCAGACGTTTACCAGTGATAAACATCATATATTAGTATATTTTATTTTGAAAAAGGTTGTCACCCAAAAATTTTTCTGTTTTTCAGCGCGGTTGGCCGCCGATCCCGTCCTCAGCTTATGTTCAAGGATAATTCGGATTTACTGGCCAAAAGCCTCAACACCGGCCTCGGCAACCTCCACGTCCTGATCGACCGTTCCGCCTGACACGCCGACAGCTCCTACGATCTTACCGCCGCGCTCAAGCGGTATGCCTCCGCCAAAAATAATTATTTTCAAATCGTTGCTCGCGTGTATGCCAAAACACATCTCGCCCGGCTGTGAAATCTTGCCGAGCTCTGAGGTCGGCATATCAAAGGCTCGCGCAGTAAATGCCTTGTTTTTTGCGATGTCGATGCTTCCGATCCACGCTCCGTCCATACGGGCAAAAGCGGCAAGATTGCCGCCGGCGTCAACCACCGCAATGTTTTGCATAACGCCAATTTCCTCGGCTTTTTTGCGAGCCGCCGATATTACCACATTTGCTTCTTCGAGCGTTATCCCGTCCGCCGTCGGGACGCTTCTTTTTTTCGTTCCTGTATCTGACATAGTTCTTTCTCCTACAAATTAACTAAATTTCGGATTTAAGGTTTCGCGGCTTTGTGAATTCTTTTTACTCTTTGTGACAAAGAGTTTGTGAGGGTTAAGACAAACCGACGTCACAAAAGCCGCCAAATTTCTTTGCTTTTACAATTATATCATTTCGTTCAATAATATATTTCGTGACGCCGATTCTTTCCTTGCCCCGGACTTGGTTTGCGCCATCGACCCCCTCCATTTAGGCAAGCGAGCGCGGCAGAAAAAAGTCTGTTTGGCTTCGATGCCGTTCCAGTATTCGATAGGGCCTTGGAGTTTTTTAAAGTCATAGTAAAAAGATTCAGCAAGCTGGTGTAAAATGGTTGCGGGGGTAATATCTATGTCAGCAGTTTTAGAAAAGACAACACCGAAGCCCGAAGTATATCAAAACGGCCAAATCCTCAATGCAAGACTTATAACCGTTAAAGAATATGACGATATGATCGCTCACGGAATTCTGACGACCGAAGACAAAGTTGAGCTCATCAATGGAGTAATAGTTGAAAAAATGCCGAAAGGAGTAAAACACGCGGCCTTAAATGATTTAGTTGCGGAGGTTTTCAGAGGAAAGTTGGGAGATCGGGCGATTCTCCGCAACCAAAACCCCATTGTCTTGAATGATTATTCCGAACCTGAACCAGACCTGGTGTTAGCCAAACCGCCGCATGAAATTTATTTTGAAAGACACCTTGGGCCGGACGATATTTATCTTATCGTTGAAATCGCCGATTCGACGCTGGCGCGAGATCGTTTTGTAAAAGGCCATGCCTATGCGAAATCGGAAATTGAGCAATATATTGTTCTCAACCTGCAAGAGAAAACAATCGAAGATTACCGCAAACCCACCAACGAAAGTTATCGATCCAGGCAGAGTTACAAAATCGGAGACAAATTTAATCTCGCCGCGTTTCCCGAAGTCGAAATAAGTGTTGAGGATTTGTTTTGAGTTATAGAAAGTTCGTCACAACCCGTTTAGCGATTCTGACCTGAGTTCCGGCCGGCTTTATTTTGACCCTTTGAAGAATCTTCAGGGAACCCCGTCAAATGCAAAAAACACGCATAAAAAAGCATATTTATTTATTTTATTGAGGAGCATATCGATTTATGGGCCAGTTTACAGATACGCAGAAGAAGATATTTCTTGCTGCGGGAATTCTTGACATAGTTGCAGTAATAATAATTTTAGGCATTACGATCGGACGCGAAAACTCTAATTTTCCGATTGCTATTCCTATCTTATTGCTAATACCGGGGATAATACTTACTTTGCTTGCTCTAAAAAAGTGAAGCATTTCTCAAAAATCAATTCACAACTGAGAAAGTCGCTTGTCAGTTGTTGAATTGATATAATCAATACCAATCAAATTTTTCGGGGAGCTAAAGGCTGAGAGGCGTTTCTAAAAAGGGGCGCGACCCGTTGAACCTGATACAGATAATTCTGACGAAGGGAGAAAAAACGATGGAAAAGCAGTCGGCAGTCGGCAGTGAGCAGCTTGTCAGTAGCCCGCACATAAGCAAGGGCAACGCGAATAAGAACAAGCCAAAGGGTCAATCAGAAATCATGAGCGACGAGGTGAAATTACCGGCGTCGCGAAAAATTTATGTTGAGGCCAACGGCAGCACAATTAGTCAAAACAACCATAATTTACGTATTCCTTTTCGCGAGATCGCTTTGAGTCCGTCACGCAACATGAGCGACGAGATCGAGGAGAATCCGCCGGTTCGGGTTTATGACACAAGCGGTGTTTGGACCGATCCGAATTTTAAGGGCGATGTGCGCGAAGGTTTGCCTACACTGCGGCGCGAGTGGATCGAAGCACGCGGCGACGTCGAGGAATACGAAGGCCGCGAGATTTTGCCGCAGGATGGTCGGCGTGTCATTCGCCCGCACGCAAGTAAGGGCTCAAGTTCGCTAAATAGGACACTGGACGAGTCCCCGGGCCTTCGCCGCGCTCCGCTGAGAGCAAAACCCGGCCAAAACGTTTCGCAGATGCACTACGCCAGGAAAGGCATAATCACGCCGGAGATGGAGTTTGTGGCAATTCGTGAAAACCTCGGAAGGCGTATTTCGATTGAGCAGTTTCGTGACACAACGGATGGTACCCAAAATCCGAAATCCAAAATCCAAAATCGAGACTCGCTCTATCATCAACATAAAGGCGATTCGTTCGGGGCGAGTATTCCGCGGTTCGTCACGCCAGAATTCGTCCGCGACGAAGTCGCGAGAGGCCGTGCGATCATCCCAAACAATATAAATCATCCGGAGAGCGAACCGATGATCATCGGCCGCAATTTCCTGGTAAAGATCAACGCAAACATCGGCAATTCCGCCATCGCCTCAAGCATCGAAGAAGAGGTCGAAAAGATGCGTTGGGCGACGCTGTGGGGTGCGGATACGGTGATGGATCTGTCCACGGGCAAAAATATCCACGCGACGCGGGAATGGATCTTGCGGAATTCGCCGGTGCCGATTGGAACTGTGCCGATTTATCAGGCACTCGAAAAAGTTAATGGAAAAGCAGAAGATTTGACGTGGGAAATTTACCGCGACACGCTCATCGAACAAGCCGAACAGGGCGTTGACTATTTTACGATTCACGCGGGCGTTCGTCTGCCATATATTCCGATGACGGCGAAACGAACGACGGGGATTGTTTCCCGCGGCGGTTCGATTATGGCGAAATGGTGTCTGGCTCATCACGAAGAGAGTTTTCTTTACACACGCTTTAGAGAGATTTGCGAGATCATGCAGACGTATGACGTTTCGTTCAGCTTAGGCGACGGTCTGCGTCCGGGTTCTATCGCGGATGCGAATGATGAGGCACAGTTTGCGGAACTCGACACACTTGGCGAACTCACGAAGATCGCCTGGGAAATGGATTGCCAGACGATGATCGAAGGTCCCGGACACGTTCCGATGCACTTGATAAAAGAGAATATGGACAAGCAATTAGAGGTCTGCGACGAAGCACCTTTTTACACGCTCGGGCCACTGACAACCGACATCGCACCGGGTTATGACCACATTACAAGCGGCATCGGTGCGGCAATGATCGGCTGGTTCGGCTGTGCGATGCTCTGCTACGTTACGCCGAAAGAACACCTCGGTTTGCCAAACAAAAAAGACGTTAAAGAAGGCGTTATTACATACAAACTCGCCGCCCACGCTGCCGATCTCGCCAAAGGCCATCCGGGCGCCCAAATTCGCGACAACGCCGTCTCAAAAGCCCGCTTCGAGTTCCGCTGGGAAGACCAGTTCAACCTCGCCCTCGACCCAATAATCGCCCGCGAATACCACGACGAAACGCTCCCCGCCGAAGGCGCCAAACTAGCCCACTTCTGCTCAATGTGCGGCCCGCATTTCTGCTCAATGAAGATCACCCAAGAAGTTAGAGAATTTGCCGCGAAAGAAGGTGTTGAAGAAGAAAAAGCCTTAGCAGTCGGGATGGCTGAGAAGGCGAAGGAATTTACCGAAAAGGGAGCGGAAATTTATCACGGTAATTTGCCCGAAGGTTCGCACGAGCGTCATTAATCTATAACTAAATTATTTTACTTAGCCGCAATTTTGTTTTTATCTGTTAATTGCCAAACCCTTGCTCAAAGCAAAGATGTTTTACGGCTGCAAATAGAGCAGATTGAAAAAGAAAACCTAAAGTAAATAAAAAATAAACGTAGAATACAAAAAATTGAATTATGAATGACTTATATTGTGCATTGGGAATAAAAGGCATCTTGATTTTCATCTTTTAAACTGACTTAAGCAATGAAAAACCACATAATTAAATTCTTAGTACTGGTATCTGTAATATTTTTAAGTGCTTGCAAAACTGAGAAATGAAACACACCAATGGAGGAAAATAGCACGCACGTGACACCTGATTGAAAGTATTTTTTTTGGAGCGAAAAAGAAAGGTTGGAGAAGGTGGAATAAATTGTAAAGTAATCAACAAATCGCTTTAAGTGTTGGTAATTTAATTATCAGTAAATCAGATTATTACCCAGCACAATATCAAAAAAGGAGAAAACATGAAAATTACTATTTTATCAATATTGACGTTTGCTATGACGTTTGCTATATTGTTAAGCACTGTCTTTGCTCAAGAGAATAGTGTAAACGATCCTGATTTTCCACCCTTAGAACATCGCTATTTTGGTCAAAAACCGCCTGGTTTAATACCAAAAGTTTTCGCTCCTGATAAAGTATCAATCAACGGAAGGTTTGAAGGTACCGTTTCGTTTTCTCCAGATTTAAAAGAGTTATACTTTGACGCTAAGCGTGAAGACGAGCCATCTCAAATCTATTTCTCTAAACTTGTCAATGATGCTTGGACTCCCATTAAGAAAGCAAATTTTACCAAAGGAAATAAAAAGCAAGAAATGCACCCTTTTGTGAGCCCTAATGGTAAACGGATTTTTTTTACCGCATTTGACTCTATTTTTTCAGACGAACGGATATGGTATGTAAACCGTCTAGAGAATTCATGGAGTGATGCTATTAAACTAGATTCTCCAGTAAATGATGACAAAATATTTTTTCCAAATCATGCAAAGAATGGCGGGCTCTATTATTTTAATTTGTCAAAAGGTAAAACCTATTACGCTCCTGACAAAAAGGGTAAATTTATAGAACCACAAGCAGTTGATATTGATTTTGGGCATCATGCTTTTATCTCACCAAATGATGATTATTTATTGGTGACGGCTCGGAACAATGAAGAAGAAAAAAGAAAGGACAATGATATTTATGTCTATTTTAAGAATCAAGATGGAACGTGGTCAAAACCCATAAATCTTGGAACTATAGTAAATACCAAGTTCTCTGAAAAAACGCCAAGTATCAGTCCTGATGGTAAGTATTTGTTTTTTGGTAGGGATGAAAGAGATAAAGAGCCTGGGTTGGCAAATATTTATTGGGTGAGCACAGAGGTTATAGAAAAACTTAGACCAAAACAATAAAATAAGACCATAAGCGAATTTGTCCTCGAAAATGCGGTCGAAGCGGCTGAAGCCTTCGAAATAGACAACGCACACTTTGCCGTTAGCCGTGAAAAATACGAAAAATTCCTGGCCGTTTTGGACGAATCGCCCAGATCAGTTCCCGCCCTCCGCCAGCTTTTTGCGGAAGTTATCTGATGGAACCAAAGCCTTTAGACAAACTACAAGGCCGTAATTCATTTGATTGCGGAGTAGAGCCGTTAAACGATTATTTGAAAAAATATGCGCTGCAAAATCAGAAAAAGATGCGGCCCGGACATACATTCTTGCCAATAAAGAAAATCAAATAATCGGCTATTACACATTGGTTTTTGGCTTGGTTTCGATCGAAGAAACCACGCCGAACATTTCTGCAGGGTTGGGCAAATATCCAATTCCGGTGATTTTGTTGGCACGTCTGGCGGTGGATAAAACTCAAAAGGGCAAAGGGTTGGGCAAAGTAATGATGAAGGACGCCGTGCTTCGTGCAGTTCAAGCTTCGGAAATCGCCGGTCCGCGGGCGTTTCTAGTGCCCGCCAAGGACGAATCGGCAAGATCATTTTACAAAAAATTCGGCTTCGAGCCTTCGCCGCACAATGAGTTTCATTTGTTTTTGAAGATCTCCGATATTCGTGAATCTGTAGCTGACGTCGGGTGAAGGGTCAGAAAATAATGAAACTAAGAAAGAAATATTTTACGCTATCGGTTATTTTTTGCATTTTGATAACATTCTCGTCTTGTAACGCACAAGGGAAAATTGATTCGACTCCGAAAGAAATTGAACAAAAATCTGTTGGCAAAATTGTTACCGAACTTGATGCGAAAGCGACTTTGATCTATCAACAAAGCTATAACTATTGGTTTGGCAGTAAAGATAAAGGTGTTTACAATTATGACGGGAAAAGCCTCGTTTCTTTCACGCAAACAGTCGGTCTTTTCAGCCGCGTTCACGCGGCTTTCCCGCAGGGCAAATAGCCACGTTGCTTTAGCACCTGGTAAATTTGTATGAATGATTTATAAGGGCGTTTTAACGTCCTTTCCCGAAGGGCTAATAGCCACGTTGCTTTAGCACGAGGGTGGTTGGAACGAATGAGTCAAGAGGGCGTTTTTAACGTCCTTTTCGCCGCTTTAGCAAAGATGTCGAATAGTGTTTATTCAGAGATAAATTTCCACATAACTTGGCACACCAAAACGAGTTTGCCGATGATAACTGAGCGGATCGAGAGCCGCCTTTATCACTATCTGACGCATAAAATTCTCGAAACACCGGGAGCGCGTCTTCACGCGATCGGCGGGATCGAAACCCATATTCATATCGGCGTTAGTTTGCAGCCAAATATTCTAGTTTCGGATTGGATCGGGAAATTGAAAGGTTCGAGTTCATACTACATCAACCACGAAGTTCAGCCGAAAGCTCTCGAATTGCAACGCGGTTACGGTATTGTTACATTTGGCACGAAAGATTTGCAATGGGTTGTCGATTACATCAACAATCAGAAAGAGCATCACAGAAAAGGAACAATTTCGACAGGCTGGAGAAATATTCTGATGATGATGGCTAAAGCCGCACCGATAAGGACGTTGAAACGCCCTTTTAGACCGTTTGGACGACCTGCCCACGCCCTAAAGGGGGACGTGGCTATTTGCCGCGAAACGCGGAAAGACGGCTAAAGCCGCCTAGCTGACTTTACATCTTCAATATCGTTAAATTTGCTCATATCTTTTGTAAATAATAACAGTTTAAAGTCGAAGCCGCATCGTCAATCGGTTTGACTTTTTCAACGTAATCGAGCAAAATTTTACTTTCCACGAAGATCAACTAAACCTAACTTGGGACAGCTGCTTTTTAGCTTTTTTTGTTGTCCGAAATGGACAATAGAAGGAGCTTTTATAGTTATGGCAGAAACAGGACATGCACGGAATGTTGAGAGGTTTGCGCAGGTAATTTCGTTTGTGCAGGGGTATGGGGCGGATTATGCTCCGGCGAATGGGGCGATTGCGGTGGCGGCTTTGCAGGCGAAGTTGGCGGCGGCGAATGCGGGGATCGACGGCGTGACTTCGGCTCTGGCTCCGTGACGTGGAAGGTTGTGGTGAACGACAGGCAGAATGCCAACCTCCAAACCTTGATGTAATTTAGAAAAACCTATCTTCGGCTATCGGTAATTTTTTGCATTTTGATAACATTCTCGTCTTGTAATGCACCAGGGAAAACTGATTCAACTCCAAAAGAAATTGAACAAAAATCTGTTGACAAAATTGTTACCGAACTTGATGCAAAAGCGACTTTGATCTATCAGGACAAAGCTGATAACTATTGATATTTACAATTTTATGAAAACGACATTATTCCTGTTAATTCTATTTTTCAATTTATTCGTACTCCAAGCCGACTCTCAAACTAACAAACCTTACGTTAATCCTGATTGGAGCAAACCGTATCCGGCTTTTAAGATTGCGGGAAACCTCTATTACGTCGGCACCTACGATTTAGCCTGCTATCTATTGGTGACACCAAAGGGAAATATTCTTATCAATACCGGGCTAGATGATTCTTATCCTTTGATTAAAAATAATATCGAAAGTTTGGGTTTTTCTTTAAATGACACTAAGATCCTCTTGATCACTCAAGCACATCACGACCATACGGGGGTTTTAGCTCAGATAAAAAAAGAAACCGGAGCGAAATTATTTGTCAATAGGCCCGAAGAAGATGCCTTAAAAACCGGCGGAAAAACCGATTATGAGATGGGAAAATACGGCGAAACTTTTGAACCTGTAGTTCCCGATAAACTTTTGAACGATCAATCAACTATAAAATTGGGTGGCACAAAATTGACCCTGCTTAGTCATCCCGGTCATACCAAAGGCTCTAGCAGTTATCTGGTCAAGGTAAAAGATGGAAATAAAACTTACAAGGTTCTAATTGCCAATTTGCCAACAATGGTAATTGACGGGAAATTCTCTGAGGTTAAATCGTATCCGAATATTCAAAAAGATTATGCCTACACTATCAAGGCGATGAAAAATTTAGATTTTGATCTGTGGGCAGCATCGCACGCCGGACAGTTTGATTTGCACAAACTCCGGCAACCAAATGATTCATACAACCCATTTATTTTTAGCGATAAAAACAAATATTTTGAGTATTTGAATCATTTAGAGAAAGCCTATCAGGAAAAAATGAAAGAAGAAGATAGAGAATAACATTTCAGGAAGGCGGCTTGCGTTTTTGTAATGCACGCAATGATCGAAAAACCGAATATGTTTCAAGCCTATATTACCCAAAGTCCGTTCTTAGATAAAACGACTGGCGATCCATTGGTAGAGCGTATAACGAAGTTTTTGGACGCAAATCCGAAGTTGGGAAATTCTTACTATATGAATGTTGGAAATGAACCAAATTTAGATGTTAACTTTAGTAAAGTGGAAAACTTGCTTAAAACTAATGCACCAATCGTGTTCTAAAACCAACGGACAGAATTGTTTTTGTACTCGGGAAAATATAACCCAAAACTTTTCCTGCAAAAAGAATTCAGAAATAAGATTTCATCATTTACAGATTTAGCCAATTCTTTGGAGGTTAAAGATGGTTTGACTAGGCTGTAAAAAGATATTGAAACAGGAAAAATAACCTCGATCATCAGCAAGTATGAAAAGGATCTTGGAGATTATTTATTGTTGCGGAAAAAAGATAAAACTTTTGGGGCAGATGAAACAGCAATCATTTTATTAAGGGAAGATCAAAATCCCCGGTTGAAAAGAGGAAATTATGAAAATTATTATTTTGATTTTATTTGTGTTTACGCTAT
>JBGTEX010000028.1:0-14237 GCA_041747575.1 Pyrinomonadaceae bacterium | reverse complement strand
AAACCACACCCTAAAGGGCTGTGGCCACGCTCGGAAAAGACGGCTAAAGCCGCCTCAAGATAAAAATAAATCTACTGCCGTCAACGTTAATATTGTCATATTGTTTGTTTTTCTTTAATGCAAAATCCTGAATTTTTGTTGACAATTGTGTTTTATCTATGATATATTATATCGCAGACTGTACACGCAAGAGGCGGTTGCCGTCGCAAAAATTAAAAGATGTTTCACTGAAACACCTATATTTCACCGAAATGGAACAAGAAACCACAACCACAATGTTTATAATGCTTTACAAGGACTTTTCGTGTTCCATCATGGAGCAGATCTGTTTTTATGTTCCAAAAAAACACTCTATATTCACCGAAATGGAACACGAAACCATAACCACAATGTTTACAATGCTTTACAGGGATTTTTTGTGTTCCATCATGGAACAAATCTGTTTTTATGTTCCAAAAAAACACTCTATATTCACCGAAATGGAACACGAAACCACAACCACAATGTTTACAACACTTTACGAGGCTTTTTCGTGTTCCAAAGTGAAACAACGAAATGAAACACGAAACCAGAACCGCAATGTTTATAATGCTTTACAAGACTTTTTCGTGTTCCATAATGAAACAGATTTGCTGTTTTCTTTCAAGCAAACACTTTTGGAAACAGTTGATGTTAGAGGCCTATCGCTTTGCCAAAACCGTTTCTTCGGCCGACTTTGCGGCAAAGGCCGCTTAGGTTATCGCGTAAAGACCCGCCCAGGGGGCGACAGGTCGCCGTCAAAGACCGTATTTTCTGCACGCAGCTTCTGTCGCCAGATTAGGGAGGGAATTGCGAGCTACTTTTTATTTGTAATCTGGATTAGTCTGTCGAGTTTGTTCTGGGCCTGGCCGCTGTCGAGACTTTGCTCGGCGAGGCGTGCGGCCTGCATCGGATCTTTTGCAATGCCGCCGACGACGAGAGCGGCGGCGGCATTAAGGACGATGAGCGATCGGGCTCCGTCGCGACGCTTGCTTGCAAGCACGTCGAGGATTATTTTTGCACTTTCCTTTGCAGATCTTGTCTGCAAATGATCGATCGGGCCTGGCTTGAGGCCAAAATCTTCAGGCGAGATGACATTCGAACTAACCTGGCCGCCCTCGACCGCCGCAACAAATGTTCGACCCGAAAGCGTGATCTCATCGAGCCCGTCGGAGCCGTGTACGACCCACGCTTTGTCAGCTTTTAGAGCAGCGAGGGCCAACGCGACCGGTTCGACGAGCGAACGATGCCAAACGCCGATGAGGTGTCGGGAAATTGAAGCCGGATTCGCAAGCAGGCCGAGAACGTTTAGACAGGTGCGTATGCCGAGACTGCTTCGAATATCAGCGAGACGGCGGAGATTAGGGTGAAACTTTGGTGCGTAGAGAAAACAGAGACCGGTTCCGCTCAGGCTCATCCGGGCGACATTTGGCTCATCTGCGACTTTGACACCTAAAGCTTCGAGGACGTCCACACTCCCTGAGCGGCTTGTCACTCCGCGATTGCATTGTTTTGCAACCGGCAGGCCTGCCCCGGCTGCAACGAGGGCGGACGCCGTTGAAATGTTAAAGGTTTTTGCAGATGACGATCCGGTTCCGGCAATATCGACGGACGCTTTTTGTAAAGATTTGATCTTTAGAGTGCCGGCACGCATCACGCTTGCCATGCCCGCTAACTCTTCGAAAGTTTCGCCTTTGGCGGTGAGTGCGGTCAATGCCCCGGCGATCTGTGACGGATCGGCTTTTGCATCGGTCAAAGCCCGAAAGAAATCGGCCGCGTCAGACGGATTAAGATTTTCATGACGAATAAGACGCACTAAAAAAGTAAAGAGCGGTGTCGCGGCTTTCGCATTTGTTGCGGAAACCGGTGTTGAAAGAAACCAGTCTGTTTTATTTTCGGCCATAAATTCTAAAGCCGGATCCGGCCGGCGCAAGCGTCACAGACGCACAAAGTTTTGCAGTAATCTTTTGCCGTGTTCGGTCAGGATAGATTCGGGATGAAATTGTACGCCTTCGACTTTTTTTGTTCGATGGCGGAGAGCCATAATGAGGCCGTCGGGCGATTCGGCTGAGATTTCGAGGCAGTCCGGTAAGCCTTTGCGGTCAACAATCAGTGAATGATAACGTCCGGCTATAAACCCGTGGGGGACATCATGAAAGATCGTATTGCCGTCGTGATTGATCTCGACAGGTTTGCCGTGAACCGGTTCGGGCGCCCTGACGACCCGACCGCCAAAATGCTGGCCGATCGCCTGGTGCCCGAGACAGACGCCGAGGATCGGCACCGATCCCGCAAAACGCTCTATGACCGCCAGCGAAACGCCCGCCGTGTCCGGAGTTCCCGGCCCCGGCGAGATCAGAATGCGCTCAGGTTTTATCTCTTTCTCGATATCGTCAACCGTTATCGCGTCATTGCGAAAAATACGCATCTCCGATCCAAGCTCGCCCAGATATTGGACGAGGTTATATGTAAAGGAATCGTAATTGTCGATTACAAGAAGCATCGTTGCCAATATTTTAACATTATCGTCCGCGGGACGTTTTTCTGTTTACTAATTTGCTCAATAACTTTATCATAAAGGCGGATACACCGGAGGCCGAACCTAAATGTCGAAAAAAATATCCTTTTTATTGATTATCCTGCTAACGGCGAGCCTCGCCGCTTCTCAAAACCCGACCGATCCGAAAAAACCGGCTGAGCCGAAAGATCTGCGAACTGATGCGGTTGAATTTTTGCGCGAAACGGTCGGAGAAATAAACAATATGCGGTCACTCGAAAACCGCATAAGCTTTGCCGCAGAAATGGCTTCTCTAATGTGGTTTTCCGATGCAAAAGAGGGTCGAGCTATGTATCAGGGTCTGACCGGCGACCTGCGTCAGCTTCTTATTAAATATGACTTTGAGTTAAATAACCTGGCGGCTCCGTCTATTGGTGAGGACGAAGATTATCCGCCGGTGGGGCTTTTTGTAGAAGTTTCAAGTCAGGCGCAGTTAAAACGCAAATTTCAAAAAGCTCTTCAGATGCGTCAGCAGATAACGTTGAGCCTTGCCGAACACGAGCCTGACATGGCTCTCGCGTTTTATTATGACAGCGTAGCGGCGCTGACGAGCGCCGAATTTCTCAGTCGCGGCGAGGAAGAGGATTCCTTTTTCCTGCTTCAACTGATGAATCAGATCGCTGAGTCAAATGCCGCAAAGGCAGCTCAATTGGCCTCAAAATCGCTCAGCAAAGGCGTCACCTATCAGCATATAGAACTGCTGAAAAAGATATACGCAAAAGACGCCGAACAAGGCGTCGAATTTGCTTCTGCGGTAGTAGGTCGGCTCAAAACCGCAAAATCGGATGGAGCGGAAGCCTGGGTATTGAGTTCACTGATCCTTTTTGGCGAGGAAACCGCTGGTAAAATTGGAAAGGGAGATGACAGAAAGCCGGTGTTGACAAATCAGGAGATTCGCGATCTGGTCGAGATACTTGCACAAAACGTCCTCTCGACTGGCAGCGAAAATGAAATCGGAAACGGGACCAGCTATGTCGAACTTATCGAAAAGTATTCACCCTCGCGGGCCGCTCAAATCCGAGCTAAAAACCTAAAGAAAAATCGAGCGATAGGCGGATCGGGAGATATCGACGCAATTGCATCGCCAACCGCCGAAAGCCTGAATTCCGAAGCCGAAAGACGTGAAAAAACGATCAACGAGCGTCTCGAAGCAGAAAAAAAAGTTCTCGAAGATGTAAAAAATCTCGACTCAACATCCCTCTCGGATGAAGCCCGAAGTAAGGTCGTAACCGAATCACGTAAGATAATCCGTCAAACGCCCGGAAAAGATAGGAAGGTCACGGGCTTAAGCCTTTTAGCTGCACAGGTTGCAAAGGCTGGCGACAAAGAACTTGCGGACGAAATCATGAAAGAGGCCGAAAGTTTTGTAAATTCGCAGCCGAAAAATTATCAGGATTATTTGCTTACATGGATGCTCATTGCCGGTTATGCCGAGGTCGATACCGCCAAAGCCTTTCCGATGCTCACGGACACGATTTTAAGGCTAAACGGCACGATCGCGGCATTTGTAAAGTCGGCGGAATTTATTGATGTTCAGGGCGAGATCATCGGTGACGGAGAGGTACAGGTCGGGCAATTCGGAGGTTCGATGCTTCGAAATCTAATTAGAGACCTCAAGATCGCCGAACCCACACTCAGAAGTCTCGCTAAAGCCGATTTTGCTAAAACCAAGGCCGTTACCAACAACTTTGACCGGCCTGAGGCACGTGTCATCGCAAAAATGATGGTTCTTCGAACGATACTATCCGAGAAAGAAAACGCAAAAGATACGCCTGGATCCAAGTCTGAACTGCAATAGCGAAAGTGTTTACATAAGGCTGGTACCCAACATCCAATGCCCTCCGTCGACCACCAAAGTGACGCCGTTTATATAGCCCGCGGCGTCCGAGGTCAAAAATAATGCGGCATTTTCGATATCCGCAATTCTTCCGAAACGGCCAAGCGGGATCTTTCGAGTGATCTTTTCTTTTAATTCCGCCGGTAAGAGGCGTTTCATTCCTTCCGTATCCTCGATCGGCCCGGGTGCGATACCATTTACGCGGATGCCGTGGCGTCCCCATTCGGCTGACAGATTTCGCGTGATCGCATCGACGCCGGCCTTTGCGGCAGAAACGTGAATTTGCATCGGCGTAGCCAAATAGTGGAGTGTTGCGGAAATGTTTAAGATTTGTCCCCGCGATCTTTTTAATTCTTCGAATGCCGCGCGGCATACATTAAACGTGCCTTTTGTGTCGATATCAACGACCGTGCCAAACCCATTGGCCGATAGCCGATCGGCAGCACAGAGAAAATTACCGGCCGCACCGTTTACAACGATGTCGATTTTGCCATAATGCGCAACGGTTCGGGCTATGGCGTTTTCGACTGCTTCGTAATCGCGAACGTCGGAGGCGACCACTAAACATTCGCCACCCCAGTCCTCGATCGTTTTTTTCATTGCTGTGAGATTTTCTTCTTTACGGCTCGTGATCGCCAGTTTTGCACCATGCTCTGCAAACGCCCGGGCGACGCCGCCCGTTATCCCCGTCCCGCCGCCCGTTACAAACGCGACCTTACCCTGTAAAATGTTATCAGCAAATATTTTGTTCATAATGATTGGGATTTTATCACAAGATTTTAATGGCAGGGTCGCAGGTGCCGGATGCAGAATTAAATTCAAAAGGTTTGAGTTACGATCAGTTGCTTTTACTCTTTACGTTTTTACTTTCGCCCTATGCCTTTCGTGCGGTTCGCAGCCGACGGATCTCCGCTTGTTGGTTCCAGCTGACACTATTGTTTATCTTGAAACTAACGATCTTGCCGCCGCTTTGCAGCCGATTATCGATAGCAAGCCGTTTGCGCAGGCCGCTCGATCCAAACCTGATTTTTCGGCATTAAACGGCGTGCAGCTTGCGGTCGCGGTGACAGGTTTTAATACCACGGAAGAAAAACTTACGGATGAATATTCGGTTGGGCGTATTCAGCCCAACTTTGTCGCTATCGCAGACACACATGCGTGGAATTGGCAGGCCGTCGCCTTTGCCGAACAAAAACTCGGTTCATTTGTCGCAAATATTTACCACAGCGAACCGACGGCCGAAAAATATGACAAAAACGGGGGCAAATATTTTACCTGGACGGCGGAAGACGGACGCAAAGCCCACGCATTCGTCTCCGGAAGCCTCATCTTTTTTGGCAACGATGAGAAGGCGATCGAAAAATGCCTTGCGGTAAAACGCGGCGAAGCCGAAAGTATCGCGAAAACCGTCCGGCCCTACGACCCTGCCACACTCGCGTCGGGATATGTCTCGACCGACGGTGTTGCTCAGATGGCTGCCTTAGCCGGTTTGAGCATTGCTTCGCTTACAAGTGATAATGAGGAGGTTCAGAAAGCCGTCGCCGTCATTCTGCCTCAGCTAATTCGCGGAACAGTAAAGGATATTTCGTGGGCCGCGACGCGGCATGCGCAAGGTTATGAGGACAGATTTACGTTTGGCGGAACAAATGAGACTTCCATGATTTTGAGCGAAACGTTTGCCTCAACTGCACGAATAGACGCCGAGATGTTTCAGTTTGTCCCGAACACGGCCGTATCGGTTACGCTTTATAACCTCGACAAACCGAATATCGCCTGGCGGAGCCTGCTGCTCACATCTCAAACTAAAGTCGACAGTTTCGGAGCGATGATGATCGGCGAGTTTTCAAATGCTTTTGCCGAGCCGTATGGCGTCATTGACGCGGAACTTTTCCTCTCGGGTGTCGGGTCTAATATCGTCACCCTTCGAACCGACCCAGAGGGCGACATGCCCGCTCTGATCGCCTTGATCACAAACGACGAAGCCGTCCGCCGTTCATTGGCCCCGGATCTCAAACCCGACAACTCCATCAGCAGTTCAATAGGTTTTGAGGTGCTGCGGGATGGGGATACGATGACTGTTTTCGCCGGAAAATTTGTCATAACCGGGGACAGCGAAGCGGTAACTGCGGCCATTCTGTCAAGATCCGCGAGGACGAATCTTTCTTCGGCGACCGTCGAGCTTTTCCGTCCGGGAAATTCCGCCTCGTCGCTCAGTTTTGCAAGCGGCCAGGCTGCTCTTATCGCAGATCTGTTTTCCGAAAAGAGAACCGACGAGCCTATGATACAAACATTTGCCATAACGGAAACTCGTTTCAGCCGCACCGGGATCGAACGCCGTACCGTATCCGAATTTGGATTTGTCGGCTGGTTGGCAACTCAGCTAACCGCGGAATAAAGCAACAACGATCATCGAACGGGACACCCATAAAAATACTTGTTTAAACAGTATTTTCAAAATCTATTCAGCCACGTTTTGCTGCCTTCTTAAGCCTGCTCACATTTTGCAGTATCCACTTTTCGGCTTCTTCAAAATATGCAAATTTCCGCTCGTCTTGTTTAAAGGCAGGTGTGTGGTTGTAGCGGCGGCCGTTAATGTGTTTTGTCGGATGGGCAATATGAAGCATTTCATGAAAAACGACGTATTCGACGACGTATTGAGGCACGTCCTTCGAGTCAAGGGATTTGCTGATCGCGACGGTTTCATGTGTCGCATCGTGATGGCCGAGGATGCGGTATGTCTTTTTTGCCGACCACGTTAAAACAGGTTTCTGGATGGATTTTCTAAAATATCGATCATTTACCGCGGAAAATATTTCATCGAGATCGTAAACCGCACCTTTCGAGGAGGTTACAACCTTCCGCCCGCGTTTTCGTTTGTTGTCGCTTGCTTTTTCACGAATCGCCTCAGATTTAACGTACGCCGAGTAAACGTCACGGGCACCGTCCGGAATCTTTTTTCTCAAGAGTTTTCCGACCAGAATATATGCTAAACCCTTATGGCCAATGACTGGCATCTCACTACAAATCTGCCCGATCCGCACAAAAATCCGGCCGGACCGCATTCTTATTGTATGATTTATGCCGATATACGGGTAAAATGATACATGGATCGGCGGAACCGGCCGTTTTGGGTCGTACCACCGAAATGCCTCAATGTATAGTTTGCTAATTTGATCGAATTGATTTACCACTAACGATGTTTAACTGATTTAATCTTTTTTATTGACACTCCGGCTTCAAGATGTTATCTCTTTATATGGGAAAAGCATACAGCCGAATGGCCATATGCAACAAATCATCCCAAAATCTGTTCGCGATATTGAGAAGAATACCGGTTTTCCCGATTCCCGCGGCCAGATCATCCTAACAGCCATTATCAACGAACACTTTGTTACGGGCGAACCTGTCGGTTCGAAAGTGCTTGCTGATAAATTTACGGGTGCCACCGGTATGGGTTCGGCAACGATTCGCCACGTGATGGGCGAACTGGAAGAAATGGGGATGCTCGAGCAGCCTCATACCTCCGCCGGACGTGTGCCGACTGATGCCGGTTACCGGTTTTACGTTGACAATCTGCTTGGAGTTTTGAGTATTTCGAATAACGATCTTTTCCGTATCGGTGAAGAATACGGTTTGAAAACAAGTGAAACGCCCGACAGATTGATGGAACGCACTTCCCATTTGCTTTCTGCTCTTTCTAATAATGTGGGCATCGTGGTAACACCAAGTTTGGCTAGTGACCGCCTGCAGCATATTGAGTTTGTCAATCTTACTGACAATCGGATTCTCGTCGTTCTGGTTTCTGCGCCGAACATAGTACACAACAAGATTATCCGGCTAAACGTGACTTTTGCAAAAGATGAACTCGAACGTACCGCAAATTATCTTAACAAGGAATTTGCCGGTAAGAGCCTGTCTGAGATTCGTGCGGAGATCATGGTTTTGATGCACGAGGAAAAGACCTTGTTTGACAAATTGCTGCAAACGGCCGTGATCCTTTGCTCTCAGAGTATCGAGGATGAGGGCGATAGACAAGGCGAAGTTTTCGTTGACGGCACGTCGAATATATTGACAAAACGCGATTTTGCCGATCTCGAAAGATTGCGGGAATTGTTGCGAACAATAGGCGAAAAGTCACGGTTGATGCAGATCATCACAGAATGCATAGAACGTGATGCGGCCGCTAAAGGCGACGTCCAGGTTGTCATCGGCCGCGAAAACCGCACTCCGTCGTTTCAAAACTGCACCTTGATTTCGGCCCCATACCGGATTGGGAACAGTTCGGCGGTCGGCACACTCAGTGTCCTAGGCCCCACACGAATAGAATATGCACGAATGATAGCAATTGTCAGCTATGTAGCCGGCACACTCGAAAAAATGATGTCCGCGGACATTTCAAATAATTAAAATCCAACAGAGTTTTGAGCCACCCGGCAACTGTTTCTAAAATGAACCCCTTAGAACAAATCCCAATTCCCGACGACACAATCGACGAGATCGAGATCGACATGGATGCGACCTCGTCGGTTGACGAATTTATAAAGCAGCTTGAGGCCAAAGAAAAGGATCTGCATATAACCTCGGACATGACTTTCGAAATCTCGGATTCAGATTCGGATGACGGCGGTATTCCTGAGTTTGTCGCGCAGGATCTGTCGCGTAGCAGGGACAGTTCAGACGGTTTGGTTCAGAATGCCCAGTCTTCAGGATTAAAGACCCAGGTCTATGAGCTTAAAAACGAGCTAAACGAATTGAAAAGACGGATGACGAGCCTTCGGGCCGAACGCAATGAGGTGCAGGAAAAGAGCGATCGGCGGCTTAAGGATTTTGAGAACTATAAATACCGCATGGATCGCGAACGGCGTGGAGGTTTTATAGATCAGATCAGTAATCTTGCGTCGCAGATGCTTCCGGTTTTGGACAATTTAGACCGCGCACTCGATTCGATGGAAACATCAAAAACTGAATTAAATCCGGAATTTCGACAGTTTTATGACGGCATTGCCCTTGTAAATCAGCAGGTTAATGAGGTTTTTACTGAAATGGGCGTCCAGCCGATAGCAACTGTCGGCGAAACTTTTGACCCAAATTTTCACGAAGCTGTAGCTACGGAAGAACGGAGCGATTTACCGGCAAATACTGTGTCTGAAGAGATGCTTCGCGGTTACCGGATCGGTAACCGGGTCATCCGTCATTCGATGGTCAAGGTTATTCTCGGATCGACTGCGATAACGACGCCTGATGTATTAACCGTATCTAATGATGATTCGGAGTTAATGAACTCTCCTGACATTTCCGAGTCTGCTGCCCCCGACCCAAAGGCTTAGACTTCCCGACATACCCGCACGAAAGACCCACAAGGAACTCAACTATATGAGCAAAGTAATAGGCATTGATCTTGGCACGACAAACTGCTGCGTTTCCGTTCTGGAAGGCGGCACGGTGCAGATCATTTCAAACAAAGAAGGCGGTCGAACAACTCCGTCCGTCGTTGGATTTACCGATAAAGACGAACGTCTCGTCGGTCAGATCGCAAAACGCCAAGCTGTCACGAACGCAGCCAATACACTTTACGCCGTCAAGCGTCTTATCGGCCGCAAGTTTGAGTCCCTCGAGGTTGAAAAAATGCGCGAGACGGTGCCTTTTGAGATCGTTCGGGCGCCGAACGGCGACGCACACATCCGTGTATTGGATCGTATCTACAGCCCTCCGGAAGTTTCAGCCATAGTTCTGCAACGGTTAAAACAAGCGGCAGAAGAATTTCTCGGTGACAAGATCACTGAGGCGATCATAACAGTGCCAGCCTATTTTGACGATATGCAGCGGCAAGCCACCCGAGACGCCGGCAAGATTGCCGGCCTAGAGGTTGAACGCATAATTAACGAGCCAACGGCGGCCGCTCTTGCGTACGGTTTTGGCAAGAGCAAGACTGAGAAAGTAGCTGTCTATGATCTTGGCGGGGGAACGTTTGATATTTCGATACTTGAGATAAACGACGGTGTTTTTGAAGTGCTCTCAACGTCGGGCAACACATTTCTCGGCGGGGAGGATTTTGACCATCGGATAATAGACTGGCTGGCCGAGGTTTTTAATAATGAAAACGGCATTAATCTTAAGGAAGACCGTCTCGCGCTGCAGCGGCTTAAGGAAGCCGCCGAACGAGCGAAGTGCGAACTATCGAGCGTTGCAGAAACGAATATAAGCCTGCCGTTTATCGCCGCCGATCCGACCGGGCCAAAGCATATCAACGCGACATTATCCCGCGAAAAATTTGAAGAGCTGGTGCAGGATCTCGTCGAAGCCTCGGTCGAGCCGTGTCAAAAAGCTCTCTGGGACGCCAAATTGCAGCCTTCGGATGTCGATAAAGTGATTCTGGTCGGCGGACAAACCCGTTCGCCAATCATTGCCCGCACCGTAACCGAAGTTTTTGGCAAAGAGCCGTCGTCGGAGATAAATCCGGATGAGGTGGTGGCTATGGGAGCCGCAATTCAGGGCGGCGTCCTGACCGGCGATGTTAAGGATATTGTGCTTCTCGACGTTCTACCCCTGAGCCTCGGGCTTGAGACACGCGGTGGTTTGTTTGTAAAACTTATCTCGCGTAACTCGACCATTCCCCTAAAAAATACGATGACTTTTACAACCGTTGTTGATAATCAGCAGTCGGTCGAGATCCATATTTTACAGGGCGAGCGTGAGATAGCGAGCGCCAATCGCAGCCTTGCAAAGTTTGAACTCGTCGGAATCCCTCCGGCGCCGCGCGGCGTGCCGCAGGTCGATGTTTCGTTTGAGATCGACTCGAACGGAATCGTCAGCGTATCGGCAAAGGATAAGATGACGGGCCTCGAACAGGCTTTGCAGATCACGCCTTCGTCGGGTCTCGCACCCGATGAGATAGAACGCCTTATCATCGAAGCTGAAACCTCGATCGAGCGGGATCGTGGCGAAAAAGAGTTGATCGTCGAGCGTAACCGTCTCGATACTCTGATAACAAACTCCCGCCGGGCAATGGCCGAGATTGGCAAATCGTTTGAACTTCACGAACAACAGTCAATCAACGGCGTGCTGAATGCCGCCGAAGAAATGCTGTCTTCTGCGAGCATCAGCGAAATCCAGGCGGAATTTGGCAAAGTCGAGGGAGCCGCAAACCGTATTACCGCCGCAATGCTGAATATCGCATAGACAAAACGAAAACAATTTGCTCCAGGCTTCTCATTTGCTAAAACGCCGCGCCCTTCTAGTTCTTGAACAGCCTTAGGAGAAAATTGACATCGTAAGCGAGAATATCGCAAAATATAGGAGCGTCAGTTCACTGTGGACTGACGCTTCTGGCGTTTATGGCTAAACGAGACTATTACGAAATATTGAGTGTTACAAAAACCTCGACCGAGGTTGAGATAAAACGTGCTTACCGGACACTTGCGGTTCAGCATCATCCTGATAAAAATCCGAACGATCCGCAGGCGGAGGAAAAATTTAAGGAAGCGGCTGAGGCATATTCGGTTTTATCCGACCCGCAAAAGCGGGCTGCGTACGATCGTTTTGGACATCAGGGTGTCGGTGCGGGCGCCGGGTTTGATCCCGGGTTTACTAATATCGAAGACATTTTTGATATTTTTGGATTTGGAGATATGTTTGGCCAGCACGGTCGGCGGCGGACGACTGTTCAGCGCGGAGCGGATCTGCGTTACGATCTCGAGATTTCCCTTGAGGACTCCGCGACCGGCAAGGATGAAAAGCTCCGCATTCCGCGTCTAGAAACCTGTGACGAATGCAGCGGCAACGGCGCCGAAAAAGGCACAACCGCCGAAACCTGCATCACCTGTGGCGGGAGCGGGCAAACGCGCTATCAACAAGGCTTTTTCAGCGTCATGCGCACCTGCTCAAATTGTCTTGGCAAAGGGAAGATCATAAAGTCACCCTGCCAAAAATGCCACGGGCAAGGCCGCATCGAAAAAGAAAAGACGATAGAGATCAAGATACCAGCAGGCGTCGAGACCGGTTCACGGCTGCGCGTCACCGGCGAGGGCGAAGCGGGTGTAAACGGCGGGCCGTCCGGCGATCTTTTTATCGTTCTGCACGTTGCATCTCACGAAAATTTTGAACGGCAGGGGGCAGACCTTTACGCGGCCGTACCGATTACATTTGCCCAGGCCGCCCTAGGTGCCGATATAAAAGTCAAAACGCTCGACGGCGAAGAAGACCTCAAAGTCCCGACCGGTACCCAAACCGGTACTGTCTTTAGACTTAAGGGCCACGGAATGCCAAATCTCGGAGCCCGCGGCAAAGGCGATCTATTCGTCGCTGTCACGCTCGTCACACCAAAATCACTCAGCAAAGAACAACGAAAATTACTAGAACAACTTGCCGAGATCGAGGATGCCGATTTCTCGGACGAATCATTTATCGATAAAGTCCGAAATATTTTTGGTTAGCACGACCGCCGAAGCCTAGTGTTTGCGGCTCTCAACAGAAATTCCTATTTACATAATCCGGTTTTAACCGCGATTACACATCGGCCAAAGTGAGCGGCATTTGCCGCAAAGCTTGCCGAATAAACGGTTTTGGCAAAGTAATAAGACTTTATAAATAAACTGCTTCGTAAAGTGTTTTCCTGAGCGATAACGGCAGATCTGTGTCACTGTAAAACACGAAAAAGTCTGGTAAAGCATTGTGGTTGTGGTTTCGTATTTCATTTCGGTGTTTCACTTTGGAACACGAAAAAGCCTTGTAAAGCATTGTGAGTGTTTTTTTGGAACATAAAAACATATCTGTTCCATGATGGAACACGAAAAAGTCTTATAAATCATTGTAAACATTGCGATTGTGGTTTCGTGTTTCATTTCGGTGTTCCACTTTGGAACACGAAAAAGCCTTGTAAAGCATTGTAAACATTATAGTTCTGGTTTCGTGTTTCATTTCGGTGAATAGAGTGTGGTTTTTTGGAACATAAAAACAGATCTGTTTCACTTTGGAACACGAAAAATCCTTGTAAAGCATTGTAAACATTGTGGTTGTAGATTCGTGTTCCATTTCGGTGAGATATAGCTGTTTTAGTGAAACATCTTTCCATTTTTGCGACAGCAGAGGTTCTAATAGTGTACAGTCTGCGATATAATATATCATAGATGAAACATAATTGTCAACAATGATTCAGGATTTTTCATTAAACCAAAGTTGCGCATCAGAAATTTTTGGTTGGTTTTTCCACCGCGCTTGACAGACGAAAAAAAGGGTGTATAAGTAGGATGTGCCTTTGTAAATTTCTTTGTGGCGGTTTGCGTTTGAGTTTTTTTACGTCACTTTTCGTTTAAGCCATGCGAGAGACGAGGACAGCCTTTTCTGCACGTATTTTCGGAGGTTTGGATGACTACAATTTATCCCCCCGCCGCAGGAGCGCAAATGCCCGTCCCCGCTTTTTCTGTAACAAATATTTAACTTGACATACTGCTGAGTTAGGTTTTTACTGAGATTGTAAAGTTAAACAATTCGTGTAATGTATGTGGTTTTATCGTCGCTGACAGATTAAATAATATCGTCTTAGAAATTTGTTTTTTGTCCTGATTGATGCGGAGGTATAAATGTCAAAGTTTATGTTTTTTGCAGGGAAATTTAATAAGTCCGAATTCAAAAAAGTTCGGTATTTCGCTTTTTCGGTTTTGTGTCTGTCGATAGGCGTTATCCTGGCCACGCTGTCGCCGGGGGTCAGGAGTGGAGGCACAAGCTCCACAATAAAAGTTTCAGAAGGCCCTGAAATTAGCCCAATTCTCACCTCTCGGCAAGCATCTCTCTTTAACCGACAACCCGATACAGAAACGTACACACTCA
>JBGTEX010000027.1:0-18353 GCA_041747575.1 Pyrinomonadaceae bacterium | reverse complement strand
GACCGCAGCCGGTGCCGAAGTTACGGGCCGGGTAACAACACCCGACGGCCGAGGTCTCCGCAACGCAACCGTCTCGATCATCGACTCGAACGGTATTACCCGAACCGCGACCACAAGCTCATTCGGCTACTACCGCTTCGAGGACATAGAGGTCGGCGGTACATTTGTAATCGGCGTTTCATCAAAACGCTACCGCTTTAACCAACGAGCCATCCAAGTGTTCGACTCCCTCACCGACGTCGATTTTGTCGGGCTCGAATAGTACGGAGTGCTTAACCGCCAGCTTGCACAGGCGGTAACGACTTAAAAAGGCGGCCGTCAAGGCCGCCTTTTCTTTACCCAATTTTTCGGCCCTCTTGGCCAATCCTGGAAGTGATTTCTAATTCGTTAAGGCTTTTTCTGAGTACGAAAAGCCCCTTTTTCCAGATAATCCACGCTCAATCGAATGCCTACGGCCTTTTTGTAATTGATAAAATTCGCCGTTAGAGCCGTTACGGATTGGATGTAAAGCGGAATGTCAGTTCGCTCAACCATTAGCTCTTGACCTACTTCTCATTAAGGTAGTGGCATTGTCAAATCACAGACCTTTTATGAGCGATTTTGCCAAAGTCCCTAAATCACCAGACCGCTTTCACACTTTCCTAGCGATACAAATCTTTGTCAGCCAGCATCTACACTTTCCCGTATATCGAATCCGTAACCGCCGAGGCTATTCGGGGATCTTACCGAAAAGTTCACGAGCTCTTTTGGTGTCCGGATGTCCCTCACCTTTTGTTTTTGTATAATTTTCGAGCGCGGAATTCAGTACGGTTTCAGCTTCGCCATATCTTTTTTGAGCGATCAAATTTTCGCCGAGGGACGCTTTGATCAGAGCAATTTCGGGGTTGGGTTCTTTGGCAGTTTTTGAGATCATATCGAGGGCTTGGCGTATTTCCGATTCACCCTTAATTAATTTATTCGTTTTAGTATAAATATCGCCCAAAAGCCGACGTGAAAAAGCAATTGTAAAATGTCCGTCGGGAAAGACCTTATACTGTGTTTTGAGCGTTTCTGCCAGCAGGTTTTCGGCTGCGACATATTTTCCTTGCTTATAATAATTGGCAGCAGTGTGATATTTCGCCACTAAAGTATAGAGATTGTCTTCGCCTGCCGTATTTGAAAAAATATTATATGCCTTTTGGAAATTCATTTCGGCTTCCTCGTATTTTCCCAGCTTGACATTGGTCATTCCGGTAAAAAGATGTATATTTCCGCTTTCAAACTTCTGCTCGTTTCCCATTGATTCGAGTTCTTGCAGAGCCTGTTCATAGTAATCCAACGCTTTCTGGTAATTGCCGATTTGGTTGTTTACGGCTCCCAAATTTCCTAAAACGATCGGAATTATGAAACGCTCATCACCCGAAAGTTTTTTAGAAAGCTCAAGACTTTCCTGATTTATCTTTTCGGCTTCCGCAAAATTTCCCTTAAAAGAATAGATATTTCCCATATCGGTCAGGGCAATCGCCAGCCATTTCCTCTGACGTTCATATTGGGAAACTTGCGGGCGAAAATAGTTTATGGCGGAAAGATAGAGCTTTTCGGCCTCATCTAATTTCCCGGTCAAAAATTGGGTGTCCCCTAAAATCACGAATGTCTGCATTGATTTCGCGTTTTCGACGCCATAAACCTGATCAAACTTTTCTTTTGCCTGACGCAAAAGTTTGTCCGCTTTATCAAATTGCCCCTGGCTGACATAGGTTTGGCCGATAGTGAACAGTATTTCGGCTTGAATTTCAGGCTCGCTTGCTAAATCGGTATCTATATTTTTTACCGCCTCGCTTAATGCATCTGAAATTTTCGCGTTCCGGTTGCGCTCCGGATTTGAAGATAGCCAATGAGGATTTGAAAAATTCAAAATCTTCTGCATATAAGCGTTTATTTTTTCAGTTTTGTTTGATTCGGTTTCGGCTTTTTGAGCTTCCATTCTGGCCCGGTCGCGTTCTACACGCGCCACTCGCGCCTGCCAGAGCGTAGCGATGATCCCGCCGACGATTGCCAATAAAATCAGACCGCCGGCCAAAACGACCGCTTTATGACGTTTTACAAATTTTTCCGCCTGATACGAAAACGTGTGCGGTCTTGCCAGGACAGGTAAACCGCGAAGATGCCTTTTGATATCATCGGCAAAATTTTCGGCGGATGAATAGCGTTGTTCGGGTTCTTTGCTAAGCGCTTTCAGAATTATATTATCCAGATCACCGCGCAAACTGTTCGAATTCAGATCAAAATTCGGCGGATTTGTTACAAGATTTTTGTTTGCTTCCGTTTTAGTTTTATCGCTGCCTGAGTGTATTTCTGTATCTTTTTCGATAACAGATTTAGCCTGAGATTCAATTTTTTCATCGGTGATTTCCCTGAATTGTTTTGCCGCTTCTTTAACCCTCGAGGACGGCAGCGGCGGATCGGTCTCAATGATAGCTTTGTAAAACTCGCTTAGATCCTGCTCTTTCTTTTCGAACGGGCGACGTCCGCTCAAAAGTTCATAGAGAATCACGCCAAGCGCATAGATATCGGCTGCGGTTGTCACGCTTTTGCTTTGGAGCTGCTCGGGCGAAGCGTAACTTGGCGTCATCGCACCGAGTTTTGTTATCGTCGCTGATTCTTCTGTTGTTATTTCCTCTGAAATTATTTTCGAGATACCGAAATCCAGCAATTTTGGAACTCCGTCGTTGGTGACAAGAATATTTGACGGCTTCAAGTCGCGATGTACGATCAAATTGCGATGTGCAAAATCCACTACCGAACAAACTTCGCGGAACAAATCCAGTCTTTGATTTAAAGTTAAATTATTTATATTGCAATAATCATCGATCGGTAAACCTTCGACATATTCCATTGCAATATATGGAATTTTGTCTTCGGTCGTTCCGGCATTTAACAGACGGGCAATGTTTGGGTGATCCAGACTTGCGAGAATTTTTCTTTCCTGCTCAAAACGACGGCGAATGGAAACGGTATTCATCTCGCGTTTTAACAATTTTAACGCAACCTTTTGTTCGAACTTGCCGTCGCTCCTTTCAGCTAAGTAAACCGCTCCCATACCGCCGTAGCCGATCTCTCTGATAATTGTATAAGCATTAAGTGTCTGTCCGATCAACGTATTTTCGATTAATTCGTCAGAGGCGATAAATTCCTTCAAAAATTCTACGACCGACAATTGCATCCAATCTTTGGAAACTTTTTCAAATTTCAAAAGTGATTCGACTTCCCTGAGAATTTCAGCATTTATTTGGGCGCTGTCAAAAAAACGGCGACGTGCGTCCGTGTCGAGCGGCTCGACTTCGTTCAATATTTCTTTTACTTTATTCCAATTTTCCGTCTGCATAGTTCGAAGCAAAAAATACGTTCTATATGTAAATGCGTAATTGAGAATAAAAATCGGTCAAAAAAAACGCCGATCAGGTAAATTTTTTTATTTAAAAGCCAAATGAGTGGTAAATTATTCTAATTTGCCATTTTTTACGAGCGCAAGGTTGATGAGGTCGGTCATTTCCTCATCTTGACTGCATACGTTGTGATGCTGTTCGAATTCCGCCATTTTGTTCTGCATAACGAGACTATAAGCCAAACTGCACTTGCCTTGCTGAAATGCCAGATTATCTTCCGTGTAATGTCCGCGAAAAAGACGCAATGCCTCGCGGGCGCAGGCTTCGGCGAGCTGGTATCTGTTTTTATCCGTTGGCGGAATCGCGGCCCGCAGGTGGTATTGGTGGCCTGATTCAAACTCAGGCCAGATCAAAAACCCCGCAAAATCATTCAACATATGCGGCAGATTTAGATTGTCCGGATTTGTTTCGCGCATCATTGCGATCGCACCGGCGAGCAATTCGGCTTTGTCCGGTCCATTTTCGAGTGCAGCCGAAACGTAGTACATATCTTTTGCAACGAGTTCGTGTTTTTCTCCGTAATGCTGTTTTCTCAACTGTAGAGCGCGGCGGGCGTGGAAATTTTGTTTATCATGCATAAATTTCTCGCGTGGCGCAACCTTGCCCCGTCCCTGGGCCTGAGCATAAACTTCGGTAAATTTATGATGAAGCTCGGCCTGAACGTCAGGCTGGCCGGCAAATTCTGCGTCGATCTTGTCGCTCAGATCGTCTAATACGTCAATCACTTTTGCATCGCCGCCAAATCGCGAACCCGTGGCATACCACGCAGGATTGGCGTAGGAGATAACTTTGCCCATAAAATCGCTGATCTTTTTAGCTTTTGCGGTTTCGACCTCGGCCTCTCGCTGAGCCGCCAAGGCCATTCCCCCCTGATATCGGGCTTCGATCGTTTGCATCATCGATACGGTAATACCCGCCAGCAAACTTAGAAAGACCAATACGCCCGCGATCAACGCGATCTTATTTCGCCCGTAAAATTTTCGTGCCCTGTACGAAAAATTAGCCGGACGAGCCGAAACCGGCAACCCGTCGATATACCGCCACAGGTCTGCGGCAAATTGCTCAACGGTTTGATAACGGCGTTCGGGCTCTTCGCTGAGGGATTTCCGAATGATGTTATCGAGATCGCCCCGCACCGATTTTGGATTCGGGATTTTGGATTTTGCATTGTCTCTTTTCGTATCGCGAGGAGTCACCGGAGGCGGCCTCATTAGATCGGATACGGCCTCTGGCCCCGCTCTATTCTCTACTTTAAGAGGCAAAGATCCCGTCAACATTTGGAACAGCACGACGCCGAGCGAATAAATATCCGTCGCTGTTGTGACCATTTTGCCTTTTATTTGTTCGGGCGATGCGTAGTCCGGGGTCATCGCTGAAAGGATCGTGGTCGATTTAGAAGTTTCGCTTGATTCAACCAGAAGTTTTGAAATGCCAAAATCCAGCAGTTTCGGATCACCGCTTTTTGTAACCATAATATTTGACGGCTTCAAATCTCGATGAATTATCAAATTTCGGTGGGCAAACCCTACGGCCTCGCAGATCTTTATAAAGAGTTTTAAACGGGCATTTACATCGAGAGAATTTGCAGAGCAAAAATCGACAACCGAAACGCCCGCGATATACTCCATGACGATAAACGGAATATTATCATCCGTCTTGCCGGCATCAAGCAGGCGGGCAATGTTTGGATGGACGAGCGCGGCAAGGATTTCTTTTTCCCGCCTGAAAGTCTGGCGGATACGCTCGACGTTAAACTCGCGTTTTAACATTTTGACGGCGACTTTCTGCTTAAATTTGCCATCCGCCCTCTCGGCCAGATAAACCGCACCCATACCGCCAAAACCGAGTTCACCAACTATTTTGTAAATTCCTACATTTTGTCCGATCGGCGTTTGTTCGTCGAATCTGTCGGAAATAATAAAATCCCTGAGAAACTCGACGACGTTCATATTCATCAAGTTTTCGGAATTTTTTTCAAATGTCAGAAGTGATTCGACTTCACCCCGAATCTCGCCGTCAACCGAAGATTTATCAAAAAAACTCCGTCTTTCAAACGGATCGAGCGGAAGGACCGTAAGCAGCAAGTCTTTGACTTTTTTCCAATTCTCCGTCTGCATATAAGATCGTGTTCAGTAAATTACGCTGGCCAACGGACGCTTTTCATTGATTCAACTCACGATAGAGCCAGAGCCGGGCAGCTTTCCATTCGCGTCGTACCGTGCTGTCGGAAATCGAGAGCGATTCGGCGATTTCCAGGTTAGTAAATCCGCCAAAAAACCGCATCTCGACAATTTTCGCCTGCCTTTCATCAAATTCTTCGAGCCGTTCTAACACGTCGTGCAAAAACAACACCGCACCAATACGCTCTTCGACCGGAATCTGCACATCATCAATCGAGAAGTGAATCTTATGATTGCCGCGTTTGAGCGACGTGTGCGAACGAGCATAATCAACCAGAATCTGCCGCATCATCCGTGCCGCAATACTATAAAAATGAATGCGGTTTTTCCAATCAACGCCCGTTTGCTCGGATAGCCGCAGAAACGCTTCGTGAACCAATGCCGTTGACTGCAGAGTATGACGCGGGCGTTCGTTCGCCATCAGCAGACGGGCCTGTCTTTTCAATTCGTCATAGACAAATGGCAAAAGCATCTCTTTCGCATCTTCGTTTCCGTCATTCCACTCGTGCAGAAGCTGCGTGATTGCGGGAGTTTCTTTGTCACTCATAAATTTAAATCTGGCAGTGGGTTTACAGGAATTCTAGCTTTTTTTTGGTAGAAATGAAAGTTTTCGAATTGACAAACGAAAAATCTTTCGAAAAAAAAAAGCTGCCTCATAACCTCAGAGCGACTTTTACAATATTTGTCCGGCCCTTTTGCCGTCATCTGGCAAATTGTACAAGCCATTCGGCGGCGACTTCTTTTGGTGTTCGTTTATTGCCGTCAACTTCGTAATTTAGCCATCGCATTTCGTCTGTCGTAATCGAATTTTTCAATTTTTCGAATGTCTCGTTCAGGGTGCCGGCCGCGTCTTGCCGAGCAATAAATACGGCCTGATAAGGCGGAAAATATCGCTTATCATCTTCTAATTGAAACAGATCGAGGACAGAGATCAACCCGTCGGTGGAATTGCCGGCGATGACGTCCAGTTGGCCGGAACGGAGCGCTCGGTAGGTTAGCGCGAGATCCATTTCACGGGGTTGTTTTGCAAAATTAAACCCGTACGCTTGCGTAAAACCGTCGTAGCCGTCGGTCCTCGACATAAAGTCCTGGCCGAAGCCGGCCTGCCAGTTTTTTGCATGGGGCACGGCGTCGGAGATGGTTTTGAGATCGTTTTTGCGAGCCACTTCGCCGCGGATAAGGATCGCAAAATCATTTGAAAAACCGAGCGGCGGGCTTACGATCAGATCAAATTTTTCAGCATATTCGGCCTTTGTTTGGTTGTACACGGCTTGTGGATCGGTGATCGGCGGATGTTTTAGGATGGCGGTGTAGGCCGTGCCTGTGTATTCAGGATAAACGTCGATCTGGCTTGCGAGGAGTCCGTCGTGGGCGAGATTGCCGCCGAGCTCGAATTGCCGCGTCACCCTGACGCCATTTTGTTCAAGCATCAGGGCAAGTATCTCGGCGAGGATTATCGATTCGGTAAAATCCTTTGAGCCGACAACGATCGTTTTCTGCTCGCCTTTTTCGCTGCCGGCATTATTTGAAATCGCAGATCTGAAATTTGAGATATAACCGAGGCCGACGACCAGGACGAGAACACCGGCAACACCCACTACGACCAGCCTTCTCCGACCGGCACTTTTGCGTTCGCCGATCTCATAGCTCTTTTCAAATTGTCCGATAGCAAAATCGCACGTAAGAGCCAGAATCGCCGACGCCAATGCCCCGGCGAGCAGCAAATTATTATCGTTTTGTCTTAATCCCCGAAAGATATATGTCCCCAAACCGCCGGCGCCGACCGCCGCGGCGACGGTCGCTACCCCGACCGAGATAACAACCGCGACCCTGACGCCCGCCAGTATAACCGGCATTGCGAGCGGCATCTCGACCATTGTGAGCCGCTGCCATCCGGTCATTCCCATAGCGATCGCGGCATGGCGGACTTTTGGGTCGATTCCTAAAATTCCGGTAACCGTGTTGCGGATAACCGGCAGCAGAGCGTACAGAGCGAGCGCAATTATCGCCGTCCGGACTCCAATCCCGCCGATAAAAGGTATCGGAATAAGCAGCCCAAAAAGAGCAAGGCTCGGCACCGTCTGCATAATATTTGCAAACCCGAGGATCGGAGTCTGCAGCGATTTAACCCGAGTGAGCAATATCCCGAGCGGAACGCCCAAAACAATCGCAAAACCAGTCGAAATAAAGACAAGAAAAATATGCTCACGGGTGAGCACCAAAAGCTCAGTCCAGTTATTATTTATGAATCGAAGCAGGTCCATCAGTAATGAATATAGTGACGTAAAAGCTCGAAAATAGTAAATATAGTGTGCGATATTTAATGATCATTGGGTCTATGCGCTTACGATCTGTAAATACTCGACAAGAAATGGGTGTAATTGGGCGTATAATTGGATGTGGTTAATATTCATTATAAGCTCAGCAGTGCTCGCGTTATATCGGAGGTCGTGGGACCGCATTCATCGGCAAGATGACAAAGCTTGCTATTTTCGGCTTGTTGAAAGCGGCCAACTCAACCTCAGCGGCAGAGGCCGCGGGGCGTGGTACCACCTGCCTTAGTTGGCGCGGCTAAACCTTTTTCGTGTAGGTCGGCAAAAACGTCGGCGTTACGCGGCCTTTTGTTTTTTGTTCGAATGCGTAGGCGTATTTTATTAGGGCAGGTTCTGAGAATTCCTTGCCAAAAAAGGCCATGCCGGTGGCGGCTGCGGTTGCTTCGCCCGCCTGGTTTTTACTTTCGCGGATTCCCAGCGGGACGGTGATGTACGGGTAGCCGGCGACGGCGGCGATTGACCATGTTGCTCCGCTGGTTGGGGTTGCTATGGCGTCGAGATCGTATTTTGACATCACGGCGTCGATGCCGTCCTCACGGGTTGCGCGTTTGATTTTTGCGAGGGCCTCGGTATAGGCCGCATCGCTCAGGCCGCCTTTGGCCTGCGATTGCAGAAAAAGTTCCTGGCCGAACAGCGGCAATTCTTTTGCTTTATTTTCTTCGTTAAATTTGATCAGATCTTCGAGGGTTTTATATTTTGCACCTCGTGCGGCGAGATATTTATTTAGATCCGTTTTGAATTCATAGAGCAGAACATCGAGCCTCTCGTCAGCGATCTTGCTGTAATCCGGCGTAAAGGCAGCGTCAATGAGCGTTGCGCCGGCGGAGCGCAGGACGTCGATAAAAGGCTGATAATAATCCTTAAGTTCCGGCCGCGTCGTAAATTGCATAACTACGCCGATACGGGCGCCTTTTAATCCGTTGGGGTCAAGGAATTTTGTGTAATCTTTCGAGGCCTTTTTTGCGGCTGCGGTAATCTGGTCCTGTTTGTCAATACCTGTCATTGCTCCGAGCAGGATGGCGGCGTCAGCGACCGTTCGGGCCATCGGCCCGGCGGTGTCCTGTGTATGGGCAATAGGTATAATGCCGGTTCTGGAAATCAGGCCAAGAGTCGGTTTTATACCGACCACGCCATTGGTAACCGCGGGACAAATTATCGAACCGTTTGTCTCGGTGCCGACGGCCGCAGCCGCCAGATTTGCCGAGACTGCGACGCCCGAACCGGAACTCGAACCGCACGGATTCTGATCGAGAAAATACGGATTATTTGTCTGCAGCCCGCGGCCCGACCAGCCGCTGATCGATCTTGCACCGCGGAAATTAGCCCATTCGCTTAAATTGGTTTTGCCGATTATCACGGCTCCCGCTTTTCGGAGCCGCTGTACGACAAATGCGTCATGCTTTGGCGTCGGAGCGTCAACAAGAGCAAGCGAGCCGGCCGTCGTGAGCATTTTATCCGCCGTGTCGATATTATCCTTGATCAGAATAGGAACGCCGTGAAGCATCGAACGAACTTTGCCGCTTTTGCGTTCCTTGTCGAGATCAACAGCGATCTGCAAAGCGTCGGGGTTAGTCTCGATCACCGAACGGGTTTTCGTATCAACCTGTTTTATACGCTCGAGATACATTTCCGTTAAACGCCTTGCCGTCAATTGGCCGGATTTCATCTGCGCCTGAAGTTCTGAGATGGTGGCCTCGACGAGTTCCGGAAACGGATCGCCGTCGGCAAATCCGGTTAATATTTCGCCTTTTGAATTACGAAAAAATGCGATCGAGGCGAGGCCCGCGGCCCCGGCCTTTAAGAATTCGCGTCTGTTTGTTTTATTTTTGATCATATTGGTTGTTGGCGCGTTAGCCGCCGCCCTCTTTCTGATTTGGCGTGACGGACAGAACCGTTTATTTTTCCCTGATGAAATAATATCACCGAATCGTTTCCAGATACGCACCGGCAAGCGGCAGGTCGGCCCGCTCAAAATTCTTCGGCGTATCGACGAGAACTATCCGACCCTTGTCCATAAGTGCGATCCGCGAACCGAGCAGCATTGCCTCGCGCAGATCGTGTGTGACAAAAATTGCGGTTTTATCCAAATCGCGGACCAGCCGTAAAAACTCCCTTTGCAGATTTGTCCGTGTGATCGCGTCGAGCGCCCCGAAAGGTTCGTCGAGCAGTAACAGATCGGGATCAGAGGCCAACGCACGTGCCACACCGACCCGCTGACGCTGACCGCCGGAAAGCTCATGCGGATAACGATCTGCAAATTTTTTTGGTTCCAGACCGACGAGATCGAGCATTTCTCTGGTTCGATTTTTGATTTTTGCCTCGTCCCAACCCGAAATCACAGGTACCAGACCTGCGTTTTCGCCGACTGTAAAATGCGGGAACAGACCGCCATCCTGCAGAACGTAGCCGATATGCCGCCGAAGCGAGATCATATCCCACTCAAGCGTCGATTTTCCGTTTACAAGGACTTCGCCCGTGGTCGGCTCGATCAAACGGTTTATCAATTTGAGTGTCGTCGTCTTGCCGCAGCCGGATTCACCTAACAGAACTAAAACCTCGCCTGTTTCAATCTTAAGGTTCAGGTCGTCAAGGATCGCGACGCCGTCGATCGTGTAGCCAACACCTCGGAAATCAACGATTGTTCCAGCGTCTTTCGTCTCCCTTTCCTCTGAGCCCTCGCGCATATCGATTCAAACTTGACAGCGCCGGAGCGTGTATCTAACCCCGGCCCCTTCGAAGAGTTTCAACAGATCTTTGAAGTCGGAGTTCATCAGGATTTCCTCCACCTTTCATTTTCCACGCATCAACAGCAAGTTCCCAAACCGCCGTCGCTCGCTGTTCCGAACTAAGTTGCTGCCAAAATTCCAGGTCAAAAGACCGGTCGCCCTGCTCTTCGACCGTTGTCAACCGAGTCATTATTATGCGGCCATCGGCGGTCACGTCTCTTGTGATTTTTGACGGCATAATTATTATTATTTTACCACGAAAGCCATATAATTATTCCCACTCGATCGTACTCGGCGGTTTTGATGAAATGTCATAAACGACCCGGTTTACGCCGTGAACTTCGGATGTGATTCGCGATGAAACGCGGGCGAGAAAATCGGACGGCAGGCGTGCCCAATCGGCGGTCATACCGTCTGTTGACGTGACAGCGCGGAGGGCGACAGTTTTTTCGTAGGTGCGAAAATCGCCCATGACGCCGACCGATTGGATAGGAAGCAGGATGGCGAAAGCCTGCCATACGTCTTTATAGAGACCGGACGATTTTAGTTCTTCGATAAAAATACGGTCGGCCTTTTGCAAAAGCTCGGTCTTTTCGGGTGTAATATCGCCGAGGATGCGAACCGCCAGACCGGGGCCGGGGAACGGGTGACGCTGCAGAATTTCATCGGTGATTCCGAGGTCCTTGCCGATTAGACGCACCTCGTCTTTGAACAATTCGCGCAAAGGCTCAATGAGGTTTAGATTCATCTTTTTTGGCAGCCCGCCGACGTTGTGATGCGATTTGATGGTGACCGATGACCCGCGCAATGAAACCGATTCGATCACGTCCGGGTAAAGAGTGCCTTGGACCAGCCATTTCACTCCGCCTATTTTTTTTGCTTCCGCGTCAAAAATATCGATGAATTTCGCGCCGATCGCTTTTCGTTTTTTCTCAGGCTCAGCTACACCTTTGAGAGCCGCATAAAAATCATCCGAAGCGTCAACGCCAACCACATTTAGATGCAGATTGTCCGTGTACAATTTAAGCGTCTCCTCAAATTCGTTTGCGCGAAGCAGGCCGTTATTGACAAAAATGCAGGTTTGCCGCTTCCCGACGGCTTCGTGCACAAGTACGGCTGCCACGGTGGAATCGACGCCCCCCGACAAAGCGCAGACAACATTCGCGTCCGGCCCGACGATTTCCTTAATTCTCCCGATCTCTTCTTTGATAAACTGCGCCGGGGTCCAATCGCCTTTGCAGTGACATATTTCAAACAGGAAATTTCGTAAAATCTCTTTACCGAGGGGCGTGTGCGAAACTTCAGGATGAAACTGAACGCAGTAAATACCGCGTTTTGGATTTTCGATAGCGGTAATAACGTCACCCGTCGTCGCGGTTTTTGTAAATCCGGCCGGCAAGCGGGTTACGTGGTCGCCGTGGCTCATCCAGACGTCGAGCTCAAATGGCAATTCGTTAAAGAGAGCTGTTTTGCCGCTCAAAACTTTTAACTTTGCATGGCCATATTCCCGCCGTGCCGCCGGTTTGCTCTCACCGCCCAGTTCGACAGCCACAAGCTGCATTCCGTAACAAATCCCGAGTATCGGAATACTGATATTTGAGAAAAAATCTGCGGCGACCCGCGGTGCGTCTCTATCCGTCACGCTCGACGGCCCGCCGGATAAAATCAAGCCTTTCGGACGCTTCGTCGCGATCGCATCAATCGACAAATGAAACGGATGTATCTCGCAATAAACTCCCTGCTCGCGCACCCTCCGTGCGATAAGTTGTGTGTATTGCGAACCAAAATCCAGAATAATAACTGTTTCGTGATGCAAAAAATCGCTCCTTTTGCCGGGCTTGGCCAGACAAAAATCTAATTATAAAACGGCAAAACCGGCATCCAAAGCGGCGACCAATTCGTCCACATTATCTTTTGTCGAATTGAGCATCATTCCGGTGCGGATAACGTTGCCGTAGAGGCCGCCTTTGCCGATTAGGACGCCTCGCTCCCGCGTTTCTTCGAAGACTTTGAGGACGGCTTCCGGTGCGGGTTCTTTGGTTTTGCGGTCTTTGACGAGTTCGAGGCCCTGCATCAGGCCCATGCCGCGGACGTCGCCGATGATGGGATATTTTTCTTTTAGTTCGTCGAGTTTGCCGCGGAAATAATTGCCGACTACTCGGCAATTGGTGCGCAGATCGTCGTCCTCGATTAGTTTGATGACGGCAAGAGCGGCGGCGGTCGAGACCGGGTTGCCGCCGAATGTGGCGAAGGTGAGGCCGGGAAATGCGTCAGCCACTTCGGGCGTGGCGATGGTCCAGCCGATGGGTACGCCGTTGCCCATGCCTTTTGCTGAGGTGATGACGTCCGGTTCGACGCCCCAATGTTCGATGCCGAACCATTTGTCGCCCGTGCGTCCCCAACCGGTCTGGACTTCGTCGGCGATGCACAGGCCGCCATGCTCACGGGCGATGCCGTATGCGATCTCAAAATACTCGGGCGGCGGTACAATAAACCCGCCAACGCCGAGGATTGGCTCGGCCATAAACGCCGCAATCTCGCCGGTCGTCGTCGTCTCGATAACTTCCTTAATGTCCTCAGCGCAGGCGACGCCGCATGACGGATATTCGAGCTTGAACGGGCAGCGATAGCAATAAGGCGCGGCCGCGTGAACAATACCCGCAACCTGCGCCGCTAACGGTCGCCAATTCGAATGGCCGACCGACGACAGCGCCGTCGCGCTTCGCCCCGAATAGCTGTGCCGCAAAACGACGATCTCGTGCCGCCCTGTCGCCAGCTTTGCCGCCGTGACCGCAGTATCGTCAGCCTCGGTTCCGCTGCTGGTGAAAAATGATTTCTTTAATTTTCCGGGCGTGATTTCGGCAAGCTTTTCAGCCAAATTTGACTGGTTCGGGTTCGCATAAAGCGCCGATGTGTGTTGAATCGCCTGATTCTGAGCGAGCACAGCCTCGTTTATCTTCGGATTCGCATGCCCGACGCTGACGGTCAAAACACCGCCAAACGCATCAAGATATTTATTCCCCGACGCGTCCCAAACATACGAGCCCTCGCCGCGGACTAACGCCAGCGGCTCCTGATAGTATGTGGCAACGGCAGGAAAAAGAAATTCCTTGTGCTTACGCACGGCTTCGGAAACGGTCGATTTTTGTTCTGCTTGTTTCATAACCGCTAGTTTTCCCTTCCGATTGGATTTTCGAATATCTGAATTAGGTCCCGAGAACTGTGCAAAACGCGGTAGATTTCCACACCTATTTCGGCTTCGAAATAGAAAATGTTGTAATTCTTAAAAGGAAATAATCTTACCCCTATTATTAATTCGTCTTTCGCGACCCCGATTTTCGGATTTTCGCCAAGGAGCCGAAATTTCTGGATCAGCGATCTTATAAATCTGTTGCCGGCCTCGGTATCGAACTCCGCAACATGATCCAGGATCTCATCGAGATCGTCGAAGGCAAGTTCAGCAAATCTGACCTTTTCAATTTTGCTCAAGTTTTCGTTTTTCACGTCGTGCAATACCTCTCCTTATGATTTCCTCTCCTAACTCCTCCAGTTGATCGACGGTATATTCTTTGTACTGCCCATTCCGAATCTGGTCAACGCCGAGCATTATTTCTCGCCGCAGGTCATCAAGCCGAATTCGCTTCAACTCATCCTGGTCCTGAAGCAGGCGGAGGCTTTCGCGGACAACTTCGCTGGCCGAGTTGTAACGGCCGGATTTTACTCTATCGTTGACAAGTTTTTCGAGTTCTGGTGTTAAAGATACGTTCATAGTTAATTCTCCCTTGAGAAGTATAATAAGAAAAATAACAAACTTAGTCAAACTTTGTTATTGTCGAAATCTCAGGAACAGTATGCTGCCTTAAGAAGCGTTTGTTTTCTCACGAGTAAACCGGATTGATCGTGGGCTCAGTTTGCAGAAGTGCCCGCTAAAACGATCAATACAAATTCCCTTCGCGCTTGCGGCCCGTATAATCGACATACACGACTTTCAACTCCGTGTAAAAATCGAGCGAGGCCGAACCCTGTTCGCGGGCGCCGATGCCTGTGTTTTTTATTCCGCCGAAGGGGATGTGCGCTTCGCCACCTGTTGTCGGCGAATTGACGTGTGTCATACCGGATTCGATCTCGTCGATGAAGCGGTAAATGTCGTTTGGATCGTTTGAGAAAACCGACGATGACAGGCCGTATTCGCTGTCGTTCGCGACGATCATTGCTTCGTCAAAATCCTTGACGCGCAGGACGGACAAAACGGGGCCGAAAATCTCTTCTCGAGCGATACGCATATCGGGTGTCACGTTGTCAAAAACAGTCGGTTCGACAAAATAGCCGTTTTCGAGGCCTTCGCCGTCAGCTTTTTTTCCTCCGCAGAGCATCTTTGCGCCGTCTTCGCGGCCAATATCAATGTATTTCAGGACCGTATTAAATTGGCTTTCATCGACGGAAGGGCCGATGTCGTTTTCCGAATCGGCGCCGTCACCAAGTTTGAAACTCGTGGCGCGAGCGACGATCTTTTGTACAAATTCGTCGGCGATCGTATCGATAACGACCGCACGCGATGTTGCCGTACAGCGTTGTCCGGTCGAGCCGAAGGCTCCCTGGGCCGTATGTTCGACGGCTAGATCCAAATCGCAATCTGCGAGCACGACCACCGGATTCTTGCCACCCATTTCTGCTTGAAACGGTATGCCGCGGCGGGCTACCTGCTCATAAAGTTTGAGGCCGGTTTCGGTCGAACCGGTGAATGAAACCGCACGGACCGCCGGATGATTTACGATCTCGTCGCCGGCCTCCGAACCCGAACCTAAAACAAGATTGAGAACGCCGGCGGGAACACCGGCTTCGATAAATATTTCGGTCAGGCGAATCGCGGTGGCTGGTGTATTCGATGCGGGTTTTAGCACGACCGTATTACCCGCGACGAGAGCCGGAGCGAGCTTCCAAACCGGAATCGCGACCGGAAAATTCCAGGGCGTAATCAGGGCAACTACGCCGTGCGGTTCTTTAACGGTATACGCAAAATTTGCGGGCAATTCGGATGGGATCGTTTCGCCGTTCATACGCCGCGATTCGCCCGCACAAAATTCCATGACATTTATCGCACGGGCAACTTCACCGCGAGATTCATTTATCGTTTTGCCTTCTTCGCGGGTTAGGATCTGTGCCAGTTCTTCTTTGTTTTCTTCCATCAGCCGAGCGGCTTTGGTGATAATGCGGCCGCGTTGTGGAGCTGGTGTTCGTTTCCAGCTTTTGAATGCGTTATAAGCCGCCTCGACCGCCAAACGAGCCTCGTCACGCGTACAAAGCTCGGCGGTACCGATGACGTCATCCGTATTTGCGGGGTTAATGTTCGGTATCGTCTTGCCCGATACGGAATCAATCCATTTGCCGTCTATAAAACTGCGATAAATAATCATATGTGTCACAACTACACCGGTTTTAACTAACAATTATTGATGATTTTAATCCGAAAGGCGAACCTTTTATGCTGAATTTGTTATTTTAGATGGAAATTATTGTAACTGTTTGAGAGATTCGAAAAGTCACTATTCCGGTTCAAATTCATGACAACTTGACCAAGTTAGCCAACTAGGCCATAATGGCCATGTTATGAAAACAGCAAATATCGCGGAGTTAAAAAATGGTTTGAGTGCCTATCTTGCAGAGGTAAAACGCGGCGGTCAGGTAATCGTAAGCGAGCGAAATGTGCCGTTCGCCAAGATCATTCCGCTCGATTACGGCGATGATTACGACGCCGAGGAGCTTGAGCTTATCGCAAAGGGCATCATACGACCGCCAAAGGACAACAGCCCGCTCCCGGATGATTTCTTCGATGACCTGCCGTACGTGCGGGGAAATCGTGCGATAGATTTTTTGCTGGAAGAACGAAATGAAGACTGAGATCGCATTTTGGGATACGAGTGCGATTGTTCCCTTGTGCGTTTTACAGGACACGACCATCGCCGCACAAAAGCGACATCGGGAATTTCCTTCGAAAATTCTGTGGTGGGGAAGCGTTGTAGAGGTGCGCAGTTCATTTGCGCGATTGAGTCGGACGGGTGAGCTTGAAGATCGTAATTACGACAAGGCGGTTCTTAAATGGTCATCGATATCGATACGTGGCCGCGATGTTCCACCATCCCAGAATCTGCTTGATATCGCTATCGAATTGCCTGCCAAATGGGGACTTCGATCGCTTGACGCTTTCCAACTCGCCGCTGCTCTCGTTTGGTGCAATGAAAAGCCCCGCAACCGGCCATTCGTGTGTGCTGACAAGCGGTTGGGCGAAGCGGCAAGCGATGCGGGATTTGATGTCGTGTCGCTAATTTAGAAAACGGCGGCCTTAACGGCACTGATCAAAAACGGGCGGGTTGTTACTGCGGTGGACAACTATCGGGCGGATATTTTTATTGACGGTGTGCTTAGCTAAATGGTTAAACCTCTGTTCATAACAATAATCGGGCTTGCCCTGATGCTCATTGTTTGCTGTGGTGAACGCGCTAATAATCAGTTGCACGCAGACGAGATCGCGATTTACCTGGAACTGGCGCGTTCCAGTCCGAGCCGCGAAATCGTGATTTCTAGTGATGCAATACATGCAATCGGGATCACCAGCCCACAGCACGTTCGTTCGCTATTGCCTTCGGCCCCCGAAGCGGTCAGCGTCGACTTTTTATCGAGAAACCATGAAAACCTGATATCGAAAAAAGAAGATTTTCCGTTAGGGGATGGCTTCGTTCTGATGGGATCCAAGGATCTAAAGGAGCGGCTGTCAGGACTCCATCGATTTAATTCGTTTTCCAGAGTCGGGTTTGACCCTATGAGAAAGACGGCTATCGTCTGGTATTCCGACGCTTGTGCACCTCTTTGTAGCGAGGCGGGTCTCTATCTGCTCGAATCCAATGGTGGAAACTGGGTCATTGTCGCGGAGTCGGAAAAGATTAAGTCGTAGGGAAATACGATGAAAAACATTAATTCAAAAACGGGCGGGTTGTTACTGCGGTGGACGACTATCGGGCGGATATTTTTACCCGCAGCGAGACACGCCCAAGCGACTGGATATGGAGGCGAATGTTGTTGATGCGCCTGAGGAAGGCCGGTGACTCCTGATAGGATCGATTGCTCTAGCGTGTTGACGACGCCGAGTCAAGTGATTTTGACTATCGACAGCGTCAAGTATTGCGCCTATATTTTCACGAATTCGCGGCTACGAAGTTGAGGTCAAGATTGCGATGGAAATGCTTCGACCGGACAGGTTCTGTTGGTACTGGAGGTTTTGGTCGGTCGTTATAATAATCTCAAAGCCGTCTGCCTCAGCAGCTGCGATCAGACTTCCGTTTCAAGTGTTAGCCAGCCTCGTTCGTAAGCAGTAACAACCGTGTGTTCCGGCAGCAGCTTTCGCAGCGGAACCGGTGTTCCTTGGTCGAATAATATCTTCATGCCGCCTTCTTGAGTTGCTCAATCTCGTGATCCAGAACGGCAATAACTTGTTCGCGTTTCACGCCCGGAAACCATTCAAGGAACTGATCAATCGAGACACCGTCTTCGAAGTTTTCAAACAATGTGGAAATCGGTACGCGGGTATCACGGAACAACCACTCGCCGCTGACTTTCGCCGGGTTTCGCTCAATGGCCGTTTCGTAAGCTAAACTTTCCATGCTGATATAATATCCTAGAAAAACTTTTATGAAA
>JBGTEX010000026.1:0-16446 GCA_041747575.1 Pyrinomonadaceae bacterium | reverse complement strand
TTGCTTGGCCTGATCTCGACTTTGCTCGGCAGAACATTTGGGTTCATTTCGAGCAGATCGATTACGATCTGAGCGATGTCTTTCGGTTGGATTTGCCACGATTTTTCGTCCGACGGCGTGTCGCTGCCAAAATGGGTATTTACGCTGCCGGGACAGATATAGCTGACTTTGATGTCATCTTGCCTCACCTCTTGCATTAACGACTCGGAAAATCCGTTCAACCCAAATTTCGAAGCGTTATACGCCGCCATCCCGGGATGCGCATTTTGGCCTGCAAGCGACGAAATATTAAAAATGTAGCCGCCGCCGCTCCGTTTCAATAACGGAACTGCATAATGACAAGCGTAAAAAACACCAAAAAGATTGGTCTCAAGCGTCTGCCGGAATTCGTCGCCCTGCATCTCTTCGACGGTTGTTCCAAAAATTCCCATTCCGGCGTTATTGACCAAAATATCGACGCCGCCAAAAGCCCGTTCGCATCCGGCGATCACGTCGCGTACCTGCCCTTCATCTCTGACGTCACAGACCATTCCCCTGGCCTCGCCGTTTTTCTCCAGTTTTTCGATTGCCGCGATTACGCCAGCTTCGCTGCGGCCGCAAATGAAAACATTCGCTCCGGCTTTGGCCAATGCGTCCGCAATCGCAAATCCGATTCCTTTTGTCCCGCCCGTCACTATCGCATTTTTTTCCGCTAAATTCATAATTTTTCTTTAAGGATTTCGTTTACGACCTGCGGATTGGCCTTCCCGTGCGAGGCTTTCATCACCTGACCGACAAAAAATCCGAACAACTTTTCGTTACCGCCGCGATAAGCTTCGACATTTGTCTGATTTGCGGCGATCACATCGTCAACAATCGTCGTTATCGCTCCGAAATCCGAGACCTGTTCGAAGCCTTTCTCTTTGATCACCTCAGGTGCCGATTTGCCGGTCACAAACATTTCAACAAGAACTTCCTTGGCCTGATTATTGTTAACTGTCCCGTTTGCGACATTTTTGATCAGCTCCGCAAGGTCTTCGGCTGTCACCAAACTTTCGCTTACCGATTTTCCTGAATTATTGATCTCGCGTGTCAGTTCACCTAAGATCCAGTTTGCAGACATTCGCGGATTTGCCGTTATTCGTGCCGTTGTTTCGAAATATCCGGCCAGGTCCTTATCCGTCACAAGCTGCGATGCGTCTGCAAAGCTGAGATCATACACATCGATAAACCGGTCGCGCATTGCATCCGGCATTTCGGGCATTTTACGCTTCACACTTTCGATAAACCCTCTTGTAACCGTAAGCGGCTGTAGATCAGGTTCGGGAAAATAGCGGTAATCATGGGCGTCCTCCTTGCTCCGCATAAACCTCGTACAATTGTTTTTTTCGTCCCACAGACGCGATTCCTGATCTACCGGTTCACCGTTCTCATGAGCTTTGATCTGACGATCGATCTCGTACTCGATAGCTTTTTGCATAAAGCGGACCGAGTTGAGATTTTTTAATTCGACCTTATTCCGAAATCCGGTCTCGCCGACTTTCCGGACCGATACATTTGCCTCACAGCGCAGGTTCCCTTTTTCCATATCCGCATCGCTCGCCCCGACCCATTGGAGCGCACGGCGAACGTGATTTACATAATCATAAGCCTGCCAGGACGAGCGAAAATCAGGCGAAGTAACTATCTCGCCAAGCGGCGTCCCCGCCCGATTTAAATCGATATACGAGTATTTATCTGTTTCAGGTAAACCTTCGTGAACGTTTTTGCCCGCGTCCTCCTCGAGATGCATCCGCTGTATGTGGATGGTCAGCGGCCGCCACTCCGCGACACGGCCATGCTCGTCGCGTTCAGCCGTCAGGATCGTCAGCCGGCCGTCCGTCGAAAATGGCTTATCATATTGCGAGATCTGGTATCCCTTTGGCAGGTCAGGGTAAAAATAATTCTTACGCGCAAAAACCGAAGTTTCCTGAATAGTCAGACCCAAAGCGAGGGCCGCTCGCGCGCCGAGATCGATCACGCCGCCATTTAAGACAGGCAAGGCACCCGGCAGCCCAAGACACACCGGACATGTATTCGCATTTGGTTCACCGCCGGTCTCGACCGCGCACGAACAAAAAATCTTCGTCGCCGTCGCCAGTTGCGCGTGAATCTCCATGCCGATAACCGCTTCCCAGCCATCTTTCATAAGCTACAATGTCGCCAGACTTTTTTCGACTGGCGAGCTTCCAGCCTCACAAAACCTCAAATTTCATCCTCGAATTCCGGCTTATCTTCGCGGGTTTCGCGGTCGCGCGATCAATGGCCGCGGCCTTGTCCGGCTTCCGGTCGGAAAAAATTGTCCGCCGGCAAAAAACCCCGGCTGCTGATAAGAATTTCGCCGTGTCGGAAAGCGGTAAAGCCTTCCGTACTGTAAAAAGTATCCTGAACCGTAAATATATGGCTGGGCATATATTTGAGTCTGCGGATAAAAGCCATTTGCCGCCCGACCGATCTCTTCTGTCTGTGCAGCAAACCGTTGGCGTTCGAGGCTTTCCGCACGTAATTTAGCCGATAGCTCCGCAGCCTCTTTTCGGCTTTGCTCATTGCGCAGCTCCAATTCTTCGGGCGACGACAAACCGCGTCTTGCATAATTCTCGCGATATTCGCGCTCCGCATTTAACCTTTCCTGTCTGTATATCTCAAGATCGGCATTGGTCACCGTCCTTGTCTGCGAGACAACGTAGCCGCTCATTCCAACGATGAGACAAAAAATAAACAGCAATCTTTGTTTCATAATATTCACCCCCGTACTCTACAGTATAGCATGAACAAACTCCCTTAATTAAAGTTTCCGGCCGGGTGGAGCGGCAATCTTTTACCGTTTCTTTGAAGATATCTGATCAACACATTAAACTCGCCTTCCCTTTGCTTTAGAATCCAAACGTTACCCCAAAGCGTGCCGTCGCCCCGGCCGTTCGAAATCCGTTCTCAAAATACTCGTCATCGAAAATATTTTCGATCGTACCGTAAAGCCGCAGCGTTTTCTCCGTTCCAAACGTATAGCCCGCCGTCAGATCAGCCTTGCGGTTGCCGTCGAAGCGGTAAACAAAGGCGGTAAAATTCGTATTGCTAAAGATCGATGCAAGATAGGCCGAGGTCGCCAAAAAATCAAAATTGACCCAAAATCGACGGAACCGCTGTGTTGCGACCAGCGTAAATTGATGATCGGGAACGCCAAGCGTGCTTATTACGCCACTGCCTGAAACCTGTGGCAGCCGCTGATCGCTGTTGGTAAATGTATAGGAAGCAAAGATATCGGACGATCTGGTTGTGTCGGCCCTGACGCTAAATTCGGCGCCGCGCGCCAGGCCGCCTCTCTGATTTTCGTAACCGCCAAACGGACGCGCGGTCGCTCCGATATCCGGTACGACATTGCCAAAACCGATTATGTCTGTAAGCTGCGTATAAAAATATGCCGCCGACAGCCGAATGCGTTCCGAGGCAAGATTCTGTTCAACACCGGCGTCAAACGCGATCGTTTTTTCGGGTCTCAAAAACGGGTCTCCGATGGCGATAAAAGCCGGCGTTCCGAATGTGGAAAAAAACGACCCGAACCGCTCAAACAAAGACGGAACACGATAACCGTTACCCGCATGAGCGCGAAGTTTTGTCCCGGACTTTCTAAAAAAGTAAGACGCCGAACCGTCAAACGTAAAGGCCGTCGGCGGATCGCTGAGCGTGAGATTGTCGAACGGAGCATTGACCAGGCTGAATCCGGGACGGCCAAGGCTAAATCGCTGAACGCGCGCGCTGCCCGAAAGTTGAAACCGTCCGCCATATAAACTAACCAGATCCTGGATATAAAATGCGTTGCTCTGCTGCCCGGCCCTTGTAAAAAAATCCCCCGTGGCGTCGGGCGTCCGTCCGTCATTGCCAAACCTTTCACGCTCAAATTCGTAGCCGATGGTTATACGATGTGCATCATTCGGCGTCCAGTTCAGATGCGCATTTCCGGTGTGGATCGTGCCGTCAAATACACTGGTCGAAGCGCTCTGAAATCCGGCACCGAGAATACCGTTATCATTTGTGCGCTCGGTTTTTAGTCCCTGATAATAACCGCCAACGACGATTTCGCCGTTGACAACCTGATCGACGACAAACTGTCCGCTAAAAAATCTCGATCTCTGAAAACTGTCAGGGTCATTCAGATCCGGCGTAAAATTCACATTCGGCTGGGCGAATATGATCGAGGCATTTGACGCCGGAAGCGGTCCAACGGTATCGGGACTGGAATTTAGCCGGACGTCCGCATCCGAGAAAAATATGCGCCCCGAAATACTGGTTTGTGAAAACGGATTAGCGTCGATGCGCGTCTGAAAATTTGTGTTGTTTGCATCGTCCTCGCCGTCGATACCGTCGGTGTAAGAAGTTTGTGAAACGCCGGTGGTTATGCCAAATTTTCCGCTTCCTAAAGCGTGCGAGATATTTCCGCGAAAACGCCTGAGCCCGAGCCCGCCAACCGCACCGCCGATCTGTCCGTGTGTCCCGCCGCGGGCCTGCGGCGTCTGAAAATCAATCGTCCCGCCGACTGCATTTGTACCATAAAGCGAAGAACCAGAACCGCGCAATACCTCGATTCTGCTGACACTCGTCAAAGTAAAATCACTCAAAAACGCCGAGGCGTCACCGGTGATCGACGCCACGTCGCGAAACCGGACGCCGTCAAGCAAAAGAGCCGTATCCTGAACACGCAGCCCGCGCGTCCGAATCGCCGCAAGCCGTCCAAAACCGCCAAATTGCTGCACGCGAAAACCTGGAATGACCCGCAAAGATTCGATCAAAGAGAAATCCGCACGGTCGCGCATCTCCTGGCCGTCGATGACGTCAACCGTTTTTGAAACCTGGTCAAGCGTCTGTGTCGCGTCCGCAGCTACGACGACAACCTCGGCCAGTTCGGCCATCGACACCTGGCCTGCCGTGACGTTTACACTCGCCTGCTTGTTCCCGAAAACAAGCAGATACTTTCCATCCGCGACATTCTCGAACCGGTACGAGCCATCGGCGTCGGTCACAGTTTCAAATACCGCGTCAGCCGAGACAAGCCGCACCGTCTGATTAGCAGCCGCTCCGCCAAAATCGCTCAACCGTCCGGAAACTGTCGCCGGCTGTTGGGCAAAAGCCGCAAGACACAACAAAAAAATACATATAACTGAACTAAAACCTTTCATTTTCTCTCCTTTTCTGCCCACCGCAGAATGGTTCTAAAACACGACAAACGAGCAAAGTTCCCGGCTCAACCCATTTTGGATTTTGGATTTTCGATTAAAAATGGCGTTTCCAAAAACGCAATCAAAAATCCAAAACTAAAATCTAAAATGAGATCACGGTTGCGTGGGCAGCGTTGGCCTTTTACCAAACTTCCCTTGCATCGTTTGCCTTCCCGGAGCGGACTTTCAATTTCGTCGGCGCTTTCAATAAAGGCCGGGTAAAATTGGAATTCCGCATATTAGTAAACTGTCGTAACACGTAAATTACGACTCGCCGGATGCGTATCCAGCAGCACATCGACACTAAAAATATCTTTCACATTTTTGGCAGTCAAAACATCTGCGGGCGAACCGGCCGCCGCGATTCGCCCGTCTTTTAACATTATGATTTTGTCGGCAAATTCAGACGCCAGATTCAGGTCGTGCGTTATCACGATCGCCGAGTAATTACTTTGTAAGCACCGGTTGCGAACAAGTCTGAACATCAACGCCTGATGTGCAAGATCAAGATTTGCGGTTGGCTCGTCAAGCAGCAGAATTTTCGCACCCGACGCAAGCGCTCTGGCCAAAACGACCCGCTGCCTTTCGCCGCCCGACAAATGGCCCATCAAACGCAATTGAAATTCCGAGAGGTCGCAATCGGCAAGGGCATTTTGCGCAAACTCAACATCCGTTTTGCTCTCCCAACCAAAAGCCCTGCCGCGAGCAAACCTTCCCGAAAGTACGAATTCTAAAACCGTGACCGGAAACCGCACTTCATTTTCCTGTGCAACGACCGCAATATTCTTGGCTATCCGTCGCCGGGACATATCGGAAATAGATTCTTTATCAAGTCTGATCTCGCCGCTTGAGACGGGCAAAGTCCCGTTCAGGGCCTTTATCAGCGTCGTCTTTCCGGCCCCGTTTGCGCCGAGCAACGCAACGATACTGCCGTCAACTAATTTTAACGACGCATCGCGCAAAACCAGGCGGCTGCCATATTTGACCGAGATGTTTTGCACATCAAGCATGTTTAAAAATTGCCTTTCCTTTCCCAATAAAATTGCATCCCGACCGTTTGCGGCTCATGCCCGTCTTAGCAGATAAATAAACATCGGTGCCCCGATCAGCGCCGTGACGGCCCCGACGGGCAATTCTCTCGGTGCGATCAATGTGCGCGCGATCGTGTCCGCAAAAACCACAAATATCGCACCCACGATCGCCGAAAATGGCACGACCAAACGGTTGTCGCTGCCCACGGTCAGGCGAACAAGATGAGGCACGATCAACCCGACATAGCCGACCGATCCGCTCGCTGCCACCGCCGCACCGACAACCAGGCTTGCCGCTCCAAACACCAATATCCGCACACGGCCGGTCTCGACGCCAAAATCAAACGCATCCCGCTCGCCGACCATCATTAGATTGAGCCCCCGAGCCTGTGACGCCAGCACAATTGTCCCCACGATAACGGCCGCAAAACTTATGTAAACCCCATTCGCCGTTGCCTGTGACAGATCGCCCAGAAGCCAGAATGTAAAGCTCCGCAGCTTTGCCGCATCAAGCAGGGTCGTGAGCATAACTATCACCGACGACAAAAACGTCGTGACTATCACACCTGCCAAAACTAGCCTTTCGACGCTCATCCCGGCGCGGCTTTTTGCCATCCGATAGACCGCAAGCGTTGCAAGCCCCGCACCGGCAAATGCGAAGATCGGCCGCGACAGTTCCAGCCCTTCAAAAAAAACAAATGCGAGCATCGTACCGAGCGCCGCACCATTAGAAACGCCCAGCAAATACGGCTCGGCCAACGGATTTCTGAGCAGAGATTGCAACCCGGCCCCCGCAACCGCCAGGCTCGCCCCGACACACGCACCCAGCAAAATCCTCGGCAGACGAATATCAAAAAGTATCGACCGCTGCTGCGCATTCAGGTCAAATATAGATAGACGTTCGGCCCCGACAAAAGCCGCGAGGACAAGGGCGGCAAAAAGCACCGCCAATAATAATGATCCGATAATGATGATCTTTCGATTCAATATTTTTCGTATTAGTCTGTCGTCGCTAATTTTTATCGAGCGCCGCAGCGATATGTTCGAGTGCATCGACCAGCCTCGGCCCTGGACGCGAGAGCAGATCGGCATTTATCGATACAACTCTGTCGTTTTTGACCGCCGCCGTGTTTTTAAAGATCTCGTTTGGCTCGCGGTTGTCATCGCTCTCGGAAAGAATAATAAAATCCGGATTAAGCGCCAGAGCAGTTTCCTTGCTTAGCTTGGGATAGGCCGTTTCGACAGCCGCGGTTACCGATTCGGCCCCGGCATTTTCTAATGCGGCGGTTAAAAAAGATTGCTTTCCGATAGTAAACAACGGTTCGCGCGAAATCTGGACAAATGCCGTTTTTCGTGTTTTTGCATCCGAATACGCCCGCAGCGCATCAATGCGTTTCTGTAGATCGCCGACCAATTTATCCGCCTGAACGTTTGTCCCAAAAAGCTCGCCCAACTGCGTGAGATTTTGCAGTACGCCATCGAGCGAGTCCGGATTTGTCACATAGACCGCGGTGCCATTCTGTTCGAGCGTCTTTAAAAATGCCTCGACCTGTGACGCCGTCGAAACAAAAACTATGTCGGGACGAAGAGCGACGATCGTTTCCATATTCGGATTCAGCGTGTCGCCGATCTTGGCAACACCCTTGGCCGCTTCGGGATAATTGCAAAACGTCGTAACGCCGACCAGCCTGTCACCACCGCCGACCGCAAAAATATTCTCGGTCAAATTTGGGGCAAGCGAGACCGCGCGTTTTATAACAAGCGGAATCGTGACCGACCGCCCCAAATCGTCCGTCACCCGCCGCATCTGGCCAGGATCCGTCCGCACGTCCGGCACATCGCGGCAACCGGATGCGACACACAATAAAAGCAGCGCAGCCGATAAAATGGAAATGTTTATAACCCGTTTCACAAACTTTTCGAACAAAAAATCAAAAATTTAAAATCAAAAAACGCCCTGCTTCCTATGCCGAAAAACATCGGCCAGAAAAACAAGGCGTTTCAGAAAAATCAGAAAATCCGTGTCTGCCTGTGATGTTTTGACGCGAAACATCTATTCATGGCAAATCGTCCGAGGCAGGCGGCCTGACTTATGAGATTTTGAAATTTGGACCTTGGATTTGCGATTGAAAAAACAATCCAAAATCCAAAACCTAAAAATCTAAAATCACTATCACAGTGACGCGATCGTGCGGGACTCTCACCCGCTTACCCTTTTTTACGGCGCCCGATTTTAACGGGCGACGCCTCAGACGCTTTAATTATCAAAAGAACAATACAACATTGTCCGCCCAAACGCGGCGATAGTCAATGTCAGAACTTACACGGAACATCCTCTTCGCCCGCAAGTATCGGTGACGCGGCGATAGTGTATTTGCCATCCGCCGCCGCCGTTGCCTTCGCACGGTATTTTGCCACCATATTATGCGGCTTTCCGGGAATATCCGGCCGTGTCTCGACGCCGACCCTGACCCAATAAAAATCTTCGCATTGAAAAAACGACAGATCGGTGGCATCGCGTTTCTCGACGTCCAAAAAGTGAAGCCGAATCTGCTGTTCGAGTGCCGTAGGGCCTTTGACAGCGTCGCCCACATCCGGCAAAGTAAAATACGCAACCGCAAAACCCGCAACGGCGACAAACACCGCGACGCCTAATAATAACTTGACATAGCCGCCCAAGCTCCGCTTCGTCGTCTTATGCGTTTCAAAAAGACGGTTTTTGTCATCCTTCGCCGCATCCGGTGCTTCTTCCAGATCAAATAATCCCATATAACTATGCTCGGCACACATTCGCCGATGATCGTCTTCATTCGGCAAGGCTAAGGTCGCGTTGAGAGATATTCGGAAATTTTCGAGTACAAGAACGATCTGTTCGCGAGTGACGGTTTCGAAGTTCTCGCGGAATTCATCGAGAGAAACGCCCGCTCCTGGATTTTCCGGCAAAGCTGAAACGCAGCGTTCCCGTAAATATCGGAACCCCGCTCATAATCTCACGATCCACTCGGATCGGTACATTCTTTCAAACGTTCATCAAAATAATCAAATTATAGCACAAAAGCCCCGTCCTGACATTAAAGAGCCTCGCCGATCTCTCGGCGGGGCTTTTTTGTATCCATTTAACAAAGGGGTGACAGATAAATTTCGGCTTTGGCCATCAGTGATTATTGAAAAATATTAGAGGCGCTTTTTGTTTTTGACCAGTTTATCCCTTCGGTATTGTCGGGGTCGGCCGCGAGTATTCGGTCGCTAAGCCGGTCGGTTGTTAAGTTGAGACGGAGGTTTAGATAATAGGTAATTGAGCCGACCGGTTTGTCCTCGTCAGCGGGGACAATTTTACGCACCTCGGCGTCGATCTTCGAACGCTTGAATATTTTTTTGAGTATGAGCTGTGTTTTTTCCGGATCGCGCGTTTTAACCTGCAATTCCATCGAACGAAAGGATTGTGCCGACTCATTAAATTCGAGCAGCCAAAGCAAGGCCAGAGAGAATAGACAGAGCGCGACACCGAGATCCCAACGGCCAAATCCGGCGGCCAATCCCAACGCCAGGCTGATCAGCAATACCGTGATCTCTTTCGGATCGCGGATATTTGTCCGGAAGCGAACAAGCGAAGCGGCGGCAAAGATCGCAAACGCCCGAGCGGCGTTGTCGCCGACGACCATCATCAGGGCTGCGGCAACGACCGCCAAGAGTATCTGTGTTTGTGATACGTAAAGGCTGCGGCGAAAAAGGGGTACGTTATTTCTCGGCCTGAATGCCAGAATAGCCGACAGCAAGACCGCTATGAGCAATCTCTGGACAATGTCAAACGTCCCGATTGCGGCTGAGCCTCCAGCCAGCGCGTCACCGGCCATCTGTATCGGGAAAACGGGTTCGTCAGCTGTTATATTTCTTGCAGGCGTCGGTGATGCAGACGCATTCGGCCGGTTTGAGCCGACCGGCTCCTGAACGCCGCAACCGGCGATAAAAAAAGAAAATGTAAGAGTTAGAATTCCGGCCAAAACAGCGCCGCTGGGTATATTTGACCGTATTTTTTTCATTTACTTTTGGTAAGTTGAGCTATTCGGTTTCCTCCGGCTCGGTCAAGTTCCGTTATGCGTGCTTTGACGGCGTCGGTGAGGATATTAATGTTATTCGATGAATAATTCGCCGCCCGAAACGCATCCTTGATCTGCCGGTCGCTAAGCTGCTTTAATAGATCAGCCAACCAGCGTGCGTCGGCGGTTGTAAAATCTTTCATCCGGCTGCGGTTTTTGCCGTTAAATAAGATTTTAACACGATTCTTTTCGGTTTCCTTTACAAATGTTGCTTCGGCAAAATCGTCCGGCATATTTCGGCTCCGGCCAATACGCCATATGATCGGCAAACCGTTACTGCCTGTCTTTCCAAAACTGACGCCGAGATCGCTGATCGCGTATTGATTTTCACCGCCCGTTTTAAGGATGACATTGTTTGCGCTCTTCATATCCCAGTTGTTAAGAAACGCCATCATCAGCATCAGGCCCTTCATCTGCGGGGTGCCTTCAAACGGAGTGTCGCCCCATTTCCAGTCTTTTCCGCGATCAACATTGTCGGGCCGAGCCTCGAGCCGCACGTTTGAAAAAATTCCGGCACCCTGAATATTTAATCTTGGGACGAGATAATTTGTCTCTGTCTTATAACCGAGCGCCCATAAAAGCCGAACCGACGCGGTTTCGGATTGAGCCTCGTCGCCGATCTTTGCGACCCAGGTTTTTCCATCACCGTCCTTTACGCGATATTTTTTAGAATGTCCGCCCGTTTCTTCTTTAACAAGCGTAACGCGGATCAGGTTAGGCACGCCTTTTTTCCCGCCCGGCCCGTAATATAGGTCCTGTCTAGGTATATTAACTCGTTCCCACAGAACGGGCGTTCCCGCACGATCCGTTTTTTTATCTTTTTTCTGAGCCTCCGCACCCGATGCAAAAAGAGCGAAGAGGATAAATAGACATATCCCGGTATTAATATTCTTTAACATTGATTTAGTCTCCGTGAAAATAAAATGTGAGAATCAACCGGCATTCTCAAACTGCAAAATATCTGATACGCCCTGAAACGATATTTGACTGTCAAACGGCGCGTCGTCGGTTTTTTGTTCTATCCGCTTATATGTCCCGTCGGGCTGCATTTCTCTTGCTTTTACATTGTCTTTTAAATAGGCACCGAGAAAATGCTCGGACAGATAGCGTCGAATCTGCGGATCGTGAACGGGAGCCAGAACTTCGACCCGGCGATCAAGATTTCGCGGCATCCAGTCAGAGCTGCCCGTAAAGACCTCGGCGTCGCCGCCGTTTTCAAAATAGAATACGCGGCTGTGTTCGAGCAGGCGGCCGACGACGCTTCGAACGCGGATATTTTCGGAGAGGCCCGAAACGCCCGGTCGCAGTGTACAGACGCCGCGGACGATGAGGTCGATCTGTACGCCGGCCTTTGAGGCCTCGTACAAGCAATTTACGATCTCGGAGTCGGCCAACCGGTTCATTTTTGCCACGATCCGGCCGGGACGTCCGGCCTCGGCGTGAGCGGTCTCCCGCCGAATCAGGTCGAGCATCTTTTTGCGCAGATAAACCGGCGCCACGACCAGATTCTTAAAAGGTTCCCGCTGCGAGTAAACCGTCAGATAATTAAACAGCTCGGTTGCATCCCCGCCGATTTCGTCGCGGGCGGTGAGCAGGCTCAGGTCTGTGTAAAAGGCAGACGTGTCGGGGTTGTAATTGCCGGTCGCTACATGAACGTATCGAACCAATTTTTCGCTTTCATTCCGAATAACAAGCGTTGTTTTACAGTGGGTTTTTAATCCGATCAGGCCATAGACGACGTGCACACCGGCCTGTTCGAGCCGCTTTGCCCACTCAATGTTATTTGCTTCGTCAAATCTTGCTTTGATCTCGATCAGAGCCGTAACCTGTTTGCCCTGCTCGCTTGCCCTGATGAGGAGCGGTGCGATCGGCGATTCGGCACCGATCCGGTAGAGACACATTTTGATCGCCAAAACATCGGGGTCATCCACAGCTTCTTCGATAAATTTTGTAATGATCGAATATGGCATATACGGATGATGAAGCAGGATATCTTGTTTTTTAATGGCCGCAAAAGTCGATTCGACATTTTCGAGTGACGTCGGGACAACATCCCTGATAGGTTTGTCTTTGAGATCGGGGCGGTTAATTTTGTAAATATCAAAGAACCCGGCTAAATTTAGCGGGCCGTCAATCGAATAAATATCATCGCCGGTTATATCGAGCGATTTTGTGAGATATTCAACCATAGCGGCCGGCATCGATTTTTCAACCTCAAGACGCGCGACGTCTCCGAAACGGCGGAGTTTGAGATTTTCCTCCATCGCCTCGAGCAGGTCCTCGGTCTCGTCTTCGCGCACTTCCAGATCAGCGTCGCGGGTTATCCGAAATGCGTGGCACGAGCCGGCGACCGCCTCCGGCACGAGGCGTCCGATATTGGCTGCGATAAGCTCCTCGATCAAGACAAAATTTTCCGCATCATTCCCGATGCGTATAAGCCGCGGCAGAGACGAAGGAATCTTCATTCGGACAAAAAATTCGGAATCGATTTTTTCAAATCCGGGAGCGGCTTCGTAATCAAGTTTTGGTTTTGCGAGAAGGCCAAGATTTATGCTGCCGCCCGATATGTATGGAAAGGGATGTGTCGGGTCGACCGCCTGCGGCGTCAAAAGCGGATAGACGCATTCCGTAAAATATTTGTCCAAATGCCGTCGGTCGGCGGTCGGGAGCGATTGATAAGGCGTAATTCCTATTCCCGCTGCCGATAGCTCGGGCAGAATATCGTCTCTGAATGAGAGCATTTGCTCATCAACCATCTCCGCAACCCGATGGCGTATCTCAGAAAGTAGCTCACCGGTCGAAAATCCGTCGGGCGAAACGCCGCTCTTGCGCCCCAGCTTCTCTTTAAGGCCGGATACGCGGATCATAAAAAATTCGTCGAGATTAGCCGACAAGATGGTGATAAATTTCAGACGTTCGAGCAGCGGCTGTGTCTCATCACGTGTCTCCTCGAGTACGCGTTGAAAGAATGCAAGCAGGCTGACGTCACGATTTATAAAATTTGAAAACTGAGTATCAGCCTTACCCTTGGCCGTTCGAACCGTTTTAGAAACAGCCGGATTGGTTTTTGCTGGTTTTGGAACGCTCATTAAATATGTTTACTTGATAGATCTCTGTTAGAATCGTGACAGGAACTTGTAAACTCAAAGTGATTGTATCATTTCCGTCTCCGTCGAAAAAAAGATGAACGGAAATCGAGTACAGTTGTATTTAATTTTTATCGGAGACTAAGCGGACAGAAACAGGACATTACACAAAATTCGGTCAGTATGCTTATTTTTGGGTTTACCTATTTCTTTGAACCCGTCGAAGTTGCGACGGCTTCGCGGAGGGCTTTTGCCGATGTTGTGACAGGTTCCAATTCGAGGTCTTCGACATTGCCGTAAACCTTTTTGCCAAAGACGCCGTTCCAGGGCGGGATCACGATGGTCGCGTTGCCGGCGGCCTTAGCCTGACAGGCGAGGCGCAGAAACGGGTGCGGTCCATCCGGCGGACCGTAGCCAAAGACTTTCATCGCACGGCGTTCGCGGCGGCTGACCTCGGAAAGCTTTTCGCTACCGCCAAGGACGCCGACCCAGCATGTGCCGCAGCTGGCCGAAAGGCATTCGACCGGAACCGGGCCTTGCCAACAGCGTTCATCTTCTTTTTTCCAGTCACGCGAGCGGTCATTAGCGGAGGCCCCAGCGATTTCCTGATCGTTTACGATCTCAAATTTGCCGTCAAGCCGGCCGTTTGAATATTTTACCGAAAATTTCTTGTCGATAGTTTTAAGAAATCCGAAAAGCCCTTGCGAATCGTCCTTTGCACGCCATGCGATCACTGCGTTTGGCGATTTAGCCATTATCCCGGCCGGTTTGTCGATCTCGCCCGGAGCCGCCTTAAACGCCTCGACGCCTACCTGATCGAGCGTCGCAAGACCGATAGCGGCCATCGCGTTTACCATCTGACGCTCGATGCTGAGCTTTTCGGCGACCAGAATTCCGATTGCTTTGATTTCCTCGGTCAATGTCGGCGTCTGATCGCTAAAAACGGCCGCCTCGGCCTCGACCGCGGCCTTTATAACCTTCCAATACCGGTGGCCGTAAAGAAAATGATGCGAAGTGTCGATCTGACTTTTAAGTTCAAAATCCCCCTGCAACGCCAGAGAACGAATCAACCCGTCACGATCCTCAGCCGCCGCCGCATAACGATGAAGCTCCAACGGAAAAAACCGAAACCAGATCTGCACCGCTTCGCGGTCAACCTCATGAATATAAGGCAGCAGATCAACAACCGCCGCCAACCAATCGGCACCGCTGAATTTTGATAAATAAGTTTGGAGATGTGTAGTCATAGGTAAATCACCGTCAATCGACAAACTCACAATATAAAAAAACACGACGGAATAAACAAATGGCAAACTGACATTAGTTTGCAAATCAGCTTTTTTCTGATTATACCTTCGCAATTAAAAAAAGGAGCATCTCCCATGATCGACAATAGCCCTGGAACAACAGGCAACAGGATCGGAAGCCTCGTCAACCATATTCTGGAAAACCTAATAAGCCCTATGTCCGCATCACAAATGGCAAAGTCGGCTAACGTCTCAATCTACCATTTTTACAAACTTTTCAGACGGGAAACCGGATTCACACTAAATCAATTTATCCGGCATCACCGTTTAGAAAAAGCAAAAGAGCTTTTGGAATCGACGAATCTGCAGGTCAAAGAAATTATGCATCTCGTTGGGATCGAAGACCTGTCGCACTTTGTCCGCGATTTTAAGACGAAATACGGCCTCACACCAAAAAATTTCCGCCAGGCGTACCACAACGGATCGATCCTCAAAAATAGCTGAACAGTTTTCGCCAACAAACAACAGTTTTCGCTAGTAAATAACAGTTTTCGCTAGTAAATAACTGTTGATCTGAGAATATTTGTCGACCATAATTCTAAATGATTCGTGTATAGATGTAGATTTAAGCCTTATTAAGGAATTGCTTCAAAGTAGGAATTTGTCGGGGGAGGATTTTAGTAATGAAAGAGCATACTAACGATGAAATATGTTTTGGGTCGGCGGCCAATCTGAATATGATTACAAACCACTACATGGCTGCGTTGCTGTCCATTTTTTGCGTTTTATTTCTTTGTAACACAATGTTGAACGCACAGGTCGCTTCCTGGAAGTCTTTGAGAGAGGAAGCGCAGGTCAGAAATGTTGAGATTCCTGAAAGGGATTCCGAATCGGAACGGGAGCAAAACTTAGATTCCCTGGTTTTTGCACAAACAATAATTGTTGGGAAGATAGATGTTAGAAATACCAGATTTGACGGTAAGCACCATCTTCGTACTGACTATACGGTGAGCGTTCAATCGATTGTGAAAGATTTTAAGTCGGTCATACCGATAGAGATTTACCCTTTGCTTCCAAAGGATTATTTCCCGCCGCCATCAGCTCTTTCGGAGACGATCACAATTGCTCGATACGGGGGATCAATGAATGTCAACGGGAATCGGATTATCCAAAAAGTTCCCGGCTACAATCAATTAAACGAGGGGGATACCTATATTTTCTTCCTTTCGTGGGAGCCAAACTATAATGCCTTTATGTTACATGGCGGAATTTCTGGAGCGATTTTGATCGGGGCGAATTCTCAGATTATACCTTTGACTACAAAAGGCGAGTTTCGTAGCGAATACCTTAAGACAAACCAATTTTTCAACGGTTTTCTCGAGGATTTAAAAAAAGTTAAATCGCTCTGTCCATGAAGGTATTTATAGTGGGCTGCCCGACCCCGACCCCGACCCCGACCCTAATCCATCACCTTCGCCGGCCGGCTGTACGGCTCACAGCAATTGTCTCGTTGCGCCCTCTCGGACAGGGTTGGCTGGTTCAATGAATAGAATAAATATTTGGAGCCAATCCGCTTCGTTTGCGAAACTGAAGATTTAATATTGTAAAAGAAACCATCTCGTGTTAATGTTGGCTCGCTTTCGGTTAAATTTCTTTCGGAGGAATTTCGCGTTATGAATCGTCGGGTAATTTTAGGATTTCTTACGCCTGTTTTGCTGTTCGGCTTAGCCGCATTAGCAATATCTGGCCAAATCATA
>JBGTEX010000025.1:0-54905 GCA_041747575.1 Pyrinomonadaceae bacterium | reverse complement strand
TCGGTTATCGTCTGCCCGGCTTTCAAAAGCGCATAAATCTGATACCTTTGTTCAAGGGTAAGCTGTTTGTACTCTTTCATGTTAACTCTTCGATGTCACCATCAAAGAGCAAAGATGCTACCGCAGCTTGCCCTTCTCCAGCGACTCCAAGAGTTGCACTTACTACTTGAATTCAAGATTCTTGTTATAATTCATACATCTCGTAATTCTATTTTCCTGCTGTGGTTTTGCCTGTCAAAATTTCCTCCACCGCTGAATATGGGTCTTTCCGTTTTCCTGCGATCTCCGAGGCCAATTCGTCCAGCTTCTCATTAGTCCCGTTCTTTTTCAAAACATCAGCTAATAATCTTTCCTGTAAAAGTTCCAAAAGCCGCCACCGTGCAATCGCGTATTTTCTGGTCATGCTCGTGTCGCCCTGACGCTGGAAAACATTATAACTTTCGATGGCCGCCGAAAGCTCTTCGATGCCTTTATTTTCGGTTGCAACAGTTTGGACTATCGGCGGATTCCACATGTCTGGGCGATGGGCCAGGCTGAGAAGCGATTCGAGTTCCTTTTGGGTTCGCAAAACTCCTTCGCGGTCGGCCTTGTTTACTACAAAAACGTCACCGATCTCCATTATTCCGGCCTTTATCGCTTGAATGTCATCGCCCATCCCCGGAACCAGAACGACGACCGATACATCCGCCGCCTTGATGATCTCGACCTCGTCCTGCCCGACACCGACCGTTTCAACGATGACTTTGTCAAAACCGGCCGCGTCCAAAATATTAACCGCATCAACTGTCGCCCGTGATATCCCGCCGAGGTTTCCCCGCGTCGCCATAGAGCGGATAAAAATATTCTTATCCAGCCCGATCGTCGCCATTCTGATGCGGTCACCAAGTATCGCCCCGCCCGAAAACGGACTCGACGGGTCAACGCAGACAATACCGATCCTGCCACCTTTCTCTTTGTAAAAAAGGGCAAGCTTATCGACGAGCGATGACTTGCCCGCACCGGGTGACCCGGTGATGCCGATAACCAAAGCGTTTCCCGTCTTTGGGAAGACCGCTTTCATCAAATCGGCGGCATCGTCCGCACCGCTTTCGACTTTGGTGATCGCACGGGCAACGGAGCGAGGATCGCCTTCGAATAGTTTTTCAAGGTCAATCATTCGTCTGCCTTTTCATAGATTGCTGTAAGTTTCATTTTACTCATATTCGACATTGGAAATATCAGACTATTTACGCAATTTTGACATTTTGCCCCGCAAAAACACAAAAAAGCGAGTCGCTAAACCCGCTTTTCGCTCTTTTACATCTGCCCTTCATCAGCTGACGGTCCGTATATCGAAGGTACCGGAATATCATTCAACCTCAAATAAACCGTAAGCTGCCCGCGATGGTGAACGATGTGGTTCATAACAAATGTCCGCATCACCGCAACCTTCGGGAATGTAAAATAAACCTGCTCGCCATTTCGCATTGTCCAATCGGTCATAAATGTTTCATCTGCCGTCTCACCCAAAACCATTTTTGCCCGCGCGATCTGGTCGTCAAAAAATGCAAGTAGTTCTTCGGATGATTTAGGTTCAAACGGAGTCATATCCGACGCAGCAAAATCCAAAACATCCTGCGTAAGCGTCTCCTTGGTCCAACCAAACATCTCGGCGCAGTGAACGGCCAGACGGCCAAATGTCATGGACTTTTCATGCGGTTTCCATTCAAACTTTTCAGCCGGAACACGCTCTAGACATTGACGCATAACCTTTGCCTCATTTTCTAATTCTGATAAAAAAGCCGATGCAAGCCGGTCTGAACTTGCAGCAGTACTTGTACTCATATTTTTTTTCTCCTTTTACTAAAATTTGGGAATCAAATTATATCAAAAAATTTCACAAATGCAACGTGAAACGCATCAAAGGTAATACCCTCAGCATTAGCGGGCGGCAAAAAAAATTAAGACTTTAACACTTGTTTGGCAATGACAATCCGCTGTATTTCCGATGTACCCTCACCGATCGTACAGAGCTTTGAATCGCGCCAGTATTTTTCGGCCGGATAATCTTTTGTATAGCCGTAGCCGCCGTGAATCTGGACACATTCTTCGGAAACGCGAACGGCTGTTTCGGATGCGTACAGTTTTGCCATTGCGGATTTTTGCGTAACGGTTTTCCCTGCGTCTTTGGCCGCCGCGGCCTGAAGCGTTAGAAGACGCGAGCATTCGATCTGAGTTGCCATATCGGCGAGTTTGAACTGAATGGCTTGAAATTCGGCGATCGGCTTACCAAATTGCTGACGTTCCTTTGCGTATTTAACCGCCGCTTCGTAAGCTCCTTGAGCGATGCCGACAGATAATGCGGCAATCGAGATACGTCCGCCGTCGAGCACCTGCATTGCCTGCATAAAACCCTCGCCCTCGTTTCCAAGCCGGTTTTCGTCCGGTACATAACAATCTTCAAATACCACTGAGGCGGTTTCCGAGGCTCGCATTCCGACCTTGTTTTCCTTGTGTTCGCTGCGAAATCCTTCCATCGATTTATCAAAGATAAATGCCGAAATTCCACGGCTGCCCTTTTCCTTATCCGTGACCGCAACAGCGACCAGAGTCTTGCAGGCTATCGCGTGGGTTATAAAATTTTTCGAGCCGTTCACCTTCCAGCCGCCGTTTGAGCGGACAGCGTTTGTGCGGGTTCCGGATGCGTCCGAGCCGGCCTGCGATTCGGTTAACCCCCAGGCCCCAAAACTTTCACCCGCGACAAGCGGAACCAGATACTTTTGTTTTTGATCTTCGCTGCCAAACATATAAATATGGTTCGAGCAGAGCGAATTGTGAGCCGCCACCGAAAGCCCGACCGAGCCGCAAACGCGACCGATCTCTTCAATGATCGTCGCATATTCGACATAACCCATCCCGGCCCCGCCATATTCCTCTGGAAAGAGAATGCCCATCAGACCAAGTTCCGCAAGCTTTGGCCGCAATTCCTCAGGGAAATGTTGTGCCTCATCCCATTCCATAACGAACGGTTTAATCTCACTCTCGGCAAATTCGCGGATGCTGTATTTTATTTGTAATTGTTCTTCGGATAGTTCAAAGTTCATAAATCTTAGTGCAATTTAATTCAAAATTATCACATTTTTGCTTTTGCACGCGAAGTGAGTCCTACTTTTCCTGTAAATCGCAGAATATAAGCGGTAAAATACTTGCTGACCGGCAAAAAAAAAGCGTATGCTAAAATTGAAACGTTAAACCTGTGAGGTAACAAACAAATGAATGGAATCTTTTGCAAAATCTCTCTTCTGGTTTGTCTTTTCTTTTTTGGGATATCACCAATACTCGCACAGAGTAAATTTGTAACGGCTGTTCCAAGCGGAAAAGTTATTGAGATCAATCTTCGGGCTTCAAAACCGCCCGCGCGGGTCGCCTTAAGCAGTCGGGAGCCGCATGGATTGTGGACGTCAGCCATTGATCGGATCAAGGAATGGAAACTTCCCGAGGGAGCGTTACCCATTCAGGCAGTCAATTTTCAAGCAAAGCTTGTCGGCGACAAAGCGGAGGTTAGAGTTTCTGTCTTTAGCGGCAAGCGTTTTCGGGAGAACGACATTCTAATTGCGACACACACGATTGGCGAGGGTGAAACGACTATAATTACGGAACTCGCAAAGTACGGAGTTGCTCCCGTCAGGATCAAGATGTTTAATGTGCAGCCTGTAATTGCGAATGTGCCGGTGGTTATTAACAAATCTCAGTCGATCCGTACAGAGATAAGCCCTTCTGTTAGTACGCTTCCGTCTTTTTTTGCCAGACTCACAAATACTTCGTCAAAACACATCGCAGCCATTGTATGGAATACCCGGTTGGGGGAGAAAAAATTGGTATCCGCGATTCCGCAGGCTCCATATAGCAAGCCGTTGATACTTCCGAATGGGGTGTTCGAAATGACCGTGCCGGCTGATAACCCAGACGGATCGCTGCATAACATAACTCTGACAATAGAAGCGGTTATCTTCGATGACGGTTCATTTGAAGGGGACGCTCAATCGGCGGCAGACTTCAGATCTTACGTTTATGGTCGAAGGGACGCTCTGACCAAGATACTAAAGGTGTTGCGGACGTATGTTAGTGCAGCTCCCGCAAGACCGAATATTGCGGAACTTATCGATAAAATAGACGCGCAAAAACCTGGAATTACCGATGAGTCACTGAGCGCTTTTTTAAATGAATATCCCGACGCCTCGAACTTCAAGCCTTCTATTGACGGCCGTTTAAGGGCGGCCAGCGACACGGTCAATAATGAAGTAATAGGCGTCTTAAGAAATTTAAAGACAGCGGCGGTCGGTCGAGCGGATGACGATCTGAACCAAAAATTATCCGCGTATGTCGAGCATTTACAGGAATGGCTCGAACGGCTGTCAAAGCGATAAATGAATTGTAAAGAAAACCTGCTGACTAACGACGCGCAGGTCGCTCAACTATTGTCGGATATTAAAACGATCGCGGTACTCGGCATAAAACCCGAATCACGTGCAAACCAGCCGGCGTTTTATGTTCCAAAGTATATGGCCGATAATGGTTTCGAGATCATTCCGGTGCCGGTCTATTATACGGGTGTGACGGAGATTTTGGGTAAGCCCGTTTACCGCGGCCTCGCTGAAATTCCGGTCGAGATCGATTTGGTAAATATATTTCGCAGGTCCAAAGATATAGAAAAACACACGCTCGAAATTCTCTCAAAAAAACCTAAAGCGGTCTGGTTTCAGCTTGGTATCCGCAATGACGAGGTTGCCGAAACATTGGCGGACGCCGGAATCAAAGTTGTGCAAAATATGTGCTTGATGGTAGAACATCGATCCATGCGTCAGAACACCGAACGATAGTGACGGAGGTTTCGGGCGCGCGATTGCATCAGAAAGCAAGCTTGATCGAACATCTCTTAAAAAGCGTTAGAGTGCTAAGGTGACTTTTCGGTTCTAACGCGTTGATTAAGTAGCTCGTTGATTTCCTGTGGCGTCAATAAACGGCTGTGGCCGGTTCTCAAATAGGGATCAACGACATTTCCTATCTTTATCCGTCGAAGTTTGACAACCGAATGGCCGATGCTGTCAAACATTTTCCGAATCTGCTGATTGTGGCCCTCCCGCAGCGTTACTTCGTACCAGCCATTTTTGTCGGTCGGCTTTAAGTCTTTTATATCGGCCGGCGCCGTTTTAAAACCGTCCGAAAGGAGCACGCCGCGTTTTAATTTACCGATTGCAACCGTCGTCGGAAGCCCTTTGACCTTAACTTCATAGATTTTGGGAATTGTTTTGGAAGAGGTGACAAAATTTGTAAAATCTCCGTCGTTTGTGAGAATCAAAAGGCCCTCGGTATTGTAATCGAGCCGTCCGACGGGAAAAAGACGTCCGTGACCTTTTACGAGATCAACCACAAGTTTACGCCCCTCAGGGTCGGCCGCACTCGACAAATAGCCTCTTGGTTTATTCAATAAAATATAGACTTTTGAGCGATTTTGCAGTTTAGTATTAATTAGTCTGCCGCGAACTTTTATATGATCTGTTTCAGGATCGGCCTTCGTACCGAGCTCGGTTATAATTTCGCCGTTAACCGACACGTCGCCTGCCGTGATCAGCTTTTCAGAAGCTCTACGCGATGCAATTCCGGCTTGAGCTATAAGTTTTTGTAATCTTTCCTGCATATAACTATTTTAACGCAAAACTCCAATGCTTCGAGATACGCGGGTTAATTTACGTCTGTGAATTAAATCCCCTGCGTCAGGTCTTCAAAGTCTTCGATCGACGGCAGTTCCGAAAGATCTTTCAGTCCGAATTGAATAAGAAAATCTTTCGATGTACCGTACTGCATCGGGCGGCCGACTGTTTCTTTGCGGCCCTTGGCGACGATGAGGCGTTTGTCAAGAAGTGTTTTAATTGCCGATGCGGATTGGACGCCGCGAATCTCCAGTATTTCCGGCACGGTCACGGGCTGCTTATAGGCGATAACGGCAAGCGTTTCGAGCGAGGGGATTGAGAGCCTCGCTGACGGTCGTGTTTTCAGAAACTTTCTGACCTCTTCGTGCAGCTCCGTTCGTGTCGTCAACTGCCAGCCGCCAGCAATCTCGCGTATTTGCAGGCCGCCGTCCCGCGAAACGTATTCGCGTGTGAGTTCGTCTATCGCCGCCAGAACCGCCTCCTTCTCTTCCCCAAGGACGTCCGCGATCAGTTTCGCAGTGAGCGGTTCATCGGCAACAAAAATAAGCGCCTCGACAATTGCCACGAGATCAGCTACGGATCGAAATTGCTTTTCTGTTTCTTCCATCTATATAAAATATTCAGAGATTACCACAAATAAGAATTGCAGATGCCGCCGGCGTGATAACAACGGTTATGCTGCCGAAAAGAACAGCTTGCAAATATTCCGGCGATGCAGCCGTATCGGGCCTAAATTCTCCTTAAAATAATATCCCCAAATGTCGCATTTTGCAGCAATTTGACGCTTTCTGTTCGTACAATTTCGAGGACTGCAATAAACGCGGTGACGAGTTCGCGTTTTGAGTGGATTTCTGCAAAAAACTGCGGCAAGTGCAATTCACCCGTTTCAAAAAGACGTTTTTTTAATGTTTTCAGCATATCCGCGAGTGAAATTTCCTCGCGGTGTATTTCCATTCTGATCTCATCGATATGTCGAGCGGCGATCTTTTGAAACACGGTCAAAATATCAAAAACAGATGCGTTGACCTCGGCGTTATTATCGTCCGATTCGATCGTGCCGCGTGTAAATATCGCCTGTTCTATAGTCGAACACTGATAGAGCATTCCGGCAGCGGTTTTGAATTTTTCGTATTCGATAAGCTGATCCACCAGTTCGCGGCGCGGGTCTTCGATCTCTTCGTCCGCATCGGCAAACGGATCCCGCGGCAGTAGCATTTTTGATTTGATCTCTATCAATGTGGCTGCCATCACTAGAAAATCAGCCGCGACCGAGATATCGAGACGCTTCATCAGACGAATGTATTCAAGATATTTCTCGGTGATGCGCGCGATCGGGATATCGAAAATATTTGCCTGTTCCTGGCGGATCAGAAACAGCAGCAAATCAAGCGGCCCGGCAAAATCGCCGATCTTGATCTTTAACGATTCGTCCGCGCCGCCAATGATCTGCGCTTTTTCATTATGAAAATCAAAGCTGAATTGTTCGATTCCTGACTCCATGAATCAATGATTCTATCTTAACGGCCAGGCGACATAAAGCGACACTTGCTTGAAATTGAGTGCCTTGAATATGATGTTTGATGTCGGAGACTCGGATTCTCCGTGTTCTTTGACAAATACAGAAAAACGGAGGTAACAAAGATGGAATTTATTATTCTGTTGGAGTGCCTCAAGTTGCTCTGGCTTGGTTTTGAAATGGTTAAACATTTCACCGGCCGAAAAAGAGAAAAGGCAATGATTGACGCCCTAGAAAGTTTCAATCATCGCCTTAACCAACTTGAGGAAGAACAAAGGAAATTTCCTTAGTTCTGACACCGGTGAGGGGCCTAAAAAGCCTCTCACTCTGTATTTAATAATATTTCTTAAAAAAATTCAAGCAAAAAACAGCAGGTCAATCCGCTAGCCATTATCGACAGCAAAATCCTGTAAATCCGCAAGAGTTACAACTGTGAGTGCTGATTCGTGTGTGGATTCGAGCACAACCTTCGGAGCCATGCCGTCTTCGAGGGCCTGTTTCCATCGTAGCATGCACAGACACCATTTGTCGCCCTCTTTGACACCGGGAAAAGCATACTGCGGCATCGGCGTCGAAAGGTCGTTGCCGACCGATTTGGAATACGCGAGAAATTCGCCGGTCGCGATAATACACACTGTGTGGCGTCCTGTATCATCTGCTCCCGTGCGGCAAAAACCATCGCGGTAAAAGCCGGTCATCGGATCGATGCAGCAGCTTTTCAGTTCGCCGCCCAGAACATTTTTTGGCTTCGGATAATGACCGTTGCCGTTGCCGTTTGTATAACTCATAATTTTAGATGTTGCCGATCAAATCCAACGCATTTTCTATCGGTCTTGCCAATACAGCCTTGTCGCCAACCTCGACGATCGGCCGCTGAAGAAGTCCGGGATTTGCCGCGATCAGTTGTATGATCTCGGCGTCAGGCGTTTCTTCGGTGATCGCATTTTCCTTAAAAGCAGCATCGGCCTTTCGGAGCATTGCGTAGGTCTTCATGCCGGTTTTCTTAACTAATACTCTAAGTTTCGCTTCGCTCAGAGGCTCATTAAAATAATTGACCTTTTCGTAATCAATGCCGTTTTCACGAACAGCGTCGCCAGATTGCGGCAGGTCGTTCAGGTTGGTTTTTCGTAAACTGTTATTTTCTGTGTCATATTTTTATGCAGGAGCTAATTCGGGAACTTCGGTGTCGATGGTTGTGATTATGTTGTCGGGAGCGATTTCGTCGGTCTCAAGCAAGTACGAGTTCAAACTTCTTGGAACAGGTATATTGTCGTTATTCTCAATCATTCCTTCAAGATGAAATTCCATAGCGGAGCGCATTTCCTGAATAGTTTTTTCTATCGATTTCCCGGTTGCAATACAGCCCTGCAGATCTGGCGAATACGCCGAAAAATTAGTTCCATCTTTTTCGATCAAGACTAAAAACTTCTTCTTCATATTGTTATCCCGTTCTTTATCTTAATCCCCCCTGCTTTAAAATACTAAGCGCGGTTTTCGGATGGATCTCATCTGACGGATGTCCCGCAATGGTAACGGTTCCGGGTTTTCCAGGATGACGATATTGCATATGGCTTCCACGAGTAACGCTTAACAACCGGCCATCTTTCTGAATGATTTTTATGATGTCTCGAATTTTCATTCTCTGTTATGCAATCCCGTCTTCGTATAAACAGTTTGCAACGTTTGTTGCGCGATATCTTTTGCCTTTTCGGCTCCTGAGGCGAGGATCGTTTTCAAAAGCCCGTCATCGTATTGTTTGATTCTTTCCTGAAACGGACGAAGGAATTCGACGACAGTCTCGGCAAGTTCGGTTTTGAATTGACCGTAACCTTTGCCTTCAAAATGGTCAATACATTCATCGGCGGATTTACCGCTTAGGAGTTGGTATATCGTTAAAAGGTTTTTTATCGCAGGGCGATTTTTGTCAAAATTTATCTCGGTTCCCGAATCCGTTACCGCTCGTTTTATCTTTTTTGTTATCGTGTCGGCGTCATCGAGCAGGGAGATCGAACCGTTCGGGTTTTCATCCGATTTTGACATCTTCTTCGTTGGGTCGAGCAGCGACAGGATATTTGCACCCACCGGCGGAATGTATGGTTCGGGAATCTTGAACGTCTCGCCAAAATCGCGGTTAAAACGCGTCGCAATGTCACGGGTCAATTCGAGATGCTGTTTCTGATCCCTTCCGATTGGTACGAGATCTGTTTGATACAGCAAAATGTCAGCCGCCATCAAAATCGGATAGGTGAACAGGCCAACGCCCGCACGCTCTGCATTACCTTTACCCTTATCCTTAAACTGAGTCATCCGCTCGAGTTCGCCCATGCGAGAGACGCAAGATAAAACCCAGGTCAATTCAGCGTGTTCCGGCACATCGGTTTGGATAAAGATCGTTGATTTTTCAGGATCGACGCCGGCGGCGAGATAAATGCGTGCGAGGTCGAGCGTTTTTTGTCGCAAAATCTTCGGGTCCTGCGGCTGCGTGATAGCGTGAAGATTTACAACGCAGTAAAACGCTTCGTATTCATCCTGGAGAGCGACCCAGTTTTTTAAAGCCCCCAGATAGTTACCGATATGCAGCTGCCCGGTCGGCTGCGCGCCGCTAAAAATGCGTTTCTTCATAAAGTCGTGTCAGAACCACCCGATCCGTCAGATCGAGAGAACGTAAATCAATGCGTAATAAAACGGCGTGATAATAAGGCGAAAAACTCCGATATAGATAAGAAACATCAGAATCAAAAAGCCGTATTGCTCAAACATCGCCAGGACCGGCTGTGCACTGTCGGGCAAAAAAGTTCCCAATATCTTGCTTCCGTCAAGCGGCGGGAAAGGGAGCAGGTTAAAGACGAAAAGCGATAGATTGAGTTTCATCATATCGCCAACGAAGATAGCCAGCGGATTCGAGGTGCGGCCAAAAAAATCCTCAAGCTGAAATCCCTGCGAAAGCATAATCTTGGCCGCGATAATTCCAAATATCATCAAGATCAGGTTTGCGAGAACGCCTGCGATGGAAACCATTACATTGCCCCATTTGTAATTTGTCCATTTGCGGGGGTTTACGGGCGTCGGTTTTCCCCAGCCGATAAGCGGAATTGACCCCAGCGCACCACCGATAGTGCCTAAAATAAAGGCTATGATCGGTATCAAGAGCGTCCCGATCGGATCGGTATGCACGACCGGATTTAACGTTACGCGGCCGAGCATATAGGCGGTGTCGTCACCAAATTTATATGACATCCAGGCATGTCCCGCCTCATGGGCGGAAATAGCAAGGAGCAGAACCACCATAAAAATAATCAGATGACTGACTAAATTGATAAGATCGATATCGCCCATAATAAAATCCCTAAAACTTCCCGACAGCAACCAATTCTATTGTCTAAACAATTAAATTGTGACATTCTTTTAATACAAAATAAAATCTGCATTTAGAAAACAGACGGTCGGGAGAAATGTCTTATGGCAAATCATATCGTCATTATCGCCAGCGAATACAAAGGTTCCGAGTTTATTGACGAAGCTCACAAAGCCGGTTGGCTCATAACGCTTGTGACCAGAAAAAAACTGCTCGATTCGCCCTGGCCTTGGGCGGCGATCAATGATACAAGAGCGGTCGCGGACGATGCGGGTGCAGACGATTTTGTTCGTGCAGTCATTAATCTTGCCGGTTCGCAACCTGTTGACAGGGTTGTCGGTCTGGACGAATTTGACGTTTTGACGGCTGCCGTGACGCGCGAACATCTTGGCATGCCGGGCATGAGCAGGTCTTACGCACTAAGGTTTCGCGACAAACTGACAATGCGGAATTTTGCATTTCAGGCCGGCATCCCGTGTCCGGAATTTGTTGGAGCATTTAATGCCGATGCGGTCAATCAGTTTCTTTTCAGTGTATCCGCGCCCTGGATAGTAAAACCGCGATACGAAGTTTCGGCTTTCGGGATCCGCAAATGCGAAACGGCAACAGACGTATGGAGTGTTTTGAACGATCTCGACAGCCGTGACAATTGGCGCGATCACCCTTCGCAGTTTTTGATCGAACGGTTTGTCGAGGGAAAGGTTTTTCATATCGATTCAATTGTTAATGACGGAAAGGTCGTTGCCTGCGGGGTCAGCCAATACGGCACGACGCCTTTTAAGGTGGCTCACCAGGGCGGCGTTTTTACATCGTCGATCGTCGCCTATCGTTCCAAGCTGCGAAAACAGCTTGAGGTACTCAACCGTGCCTTGCTGATGGCGTTCGAATACAAAAACGGCGTTACACACGCCGAATTTTTGCAAAGTGATGAAAGCGGAGATTTTTATTTGCTGGAGGTCGCTGCCCGCGTCGGCGGTGCATATATTGCGAACGTTCTTGAACATGCCTGCAACTTTAATCTCTGGCGCGAATGGGCAAAACTCGAAACCGCAACCCTTGAAAATCCGTACAAACCGCCAAAATTACGAAAGGATTTCGCCGGCGTTACGCTCGCCCTTGCAAATGTCGATAAACCCGACACTTCGCATTACGCCGACAGTGAGATCGTCTATCGCGTAAATAAACCCAACCATGTCGGTTTGATATTTTGCTGTTCAAAACAGGAACGCATTGACGAACTTTTAGCGTTATACACGGTAAGGATAACAAAGGATTTCCTCGCTACAGCACCGGCTAAGGAGCGTTACGACGATTGACCGGAGAGCAAGTATTTTGTCCGCAACGAAGCAAAGCGGGCAGTATCATAATTGAATTTTAGGTTGCAATTTGAGAAAATCCGCTTATGAACAGCGTCATCACAATATCACCTGATATTCAAAGCGGTGAACCCGTGTTTACCGGCACTCGTGTTCCGGTGAAGAATTTGTTTGATTATATAAAGGGCGGCGAGACAATCGACGAGTTTTTAGAAGGTTTTCCATCGGTGAGCCGTGAACAAGTTATTGAATTATTGAATCTTGCGGAACACACTTTTACATTTTCGGAAGCAGACGTTTATGCAAAAAGTTTTGCTTGATGAAAATCTTGACAAGCGGCTAACAATTTACTTTTCATCTGAATTTGATGTAACGTCAGTTCCTGATCTTGGTTGGCAGTCTAAGAAAAACGGCGAACTACTTTCCGCTATGGAAGCCGATGGTATTAAATATCTCATAACCGCTGACCGGAATCTTCGTTTTCAGCAAAATTTGGAAAAATATTCGGTTATAGTGGTTGTTTTAATTTCCTATGACGTCAGAATAAAGGCATTAGCTGCGTCTGTACCAAAAATTGAGGATGGGATTCTTAAAGCCGATCCGGCAGATAAGATGATCGAAATTGATCTTAGAGAAAGATAATTGCCGATTCTGCAATGTCCTTCTTTTTCTGTTATTCCGTCGAGTACCCAAATCTCATCTATGACCTCACCCGACGAAAGCTGCACAGGCCCGCCGAGCATTCTCGAACACGATCTTAGTAAATATTTCTCCGAATTGTTAAAGTTCGAATCGACGCCGGAGATGGAGGCGTCTGAACTTTACAAACAGATCAGGCCGGAAGTCGAGCGGATATTGAATGCGGTTGTCGTGTCAGAAGTCGCTCGGTCATCAGCGGGCCTTTCGCGGTTAGAGCCGCGAGCGTTAGCGACCGGATTTCTGGCATCGTCGGGTAGGAATCCGGTCGCTACCGCTGGCGGTTCTTCCATTCGGTCGCTCGCCTGGAATTTAGAACGCGGAATACAGTTTGACGGGATCGTTAATGCGTTAAAAAACGATCCGAGGCTTAGAAACAAGGACGTTCTGCTTTTATCCGAGCTCGATTACGGTATGGCACGAAGCGAAAACCGTTTTGTCGCGCAGGAAATTGCCGAAGAATTGAATTTGAATTATTCCTTCGCCCCCGTTTATATTGCTTTACAAAAAGGTAGCGGCGTCGAATCTGAAATGGCAGGCGCGAATACGGCTTCCATTCACGGCCTGGCAATGTTTTCGCCGTATTCGTTAAAAAATGTTCACGCGGTACCGCTGCCAAACGGAAAGGACAAAATGTGGGGCAAGGAAAAGCGGCTCGGACGGCTGCGGGCCTTAGTTGCGGAAATAGAGCGTCCGGCGGGCGATTTTCGGGCCGTGACCATTCATCTCGATGCTCATTGTTCGCGTGCCCATCGGCGATTGCAGATGTCGATAATCCTCGATCACCTCGACACGCTGCCGCCAATGCCAACGATCCTCGGGGGTGATTGGAACACGACGACATTCAATGCTCAAAACGCCGGAAGGGCGATACTCGGATATTGGCGCCGTGTGATGATGGGTGTAAAAAATGTCGTAAAAAATCATTATCCGCATCCAGACAGATATTTTGAACGACGGCTTTTCCTGGAACTCGAGTGTCGTGGATACGAATACAAATCCCTTAACGAAAGCGGAGCCGGGACGATTCATTACGATGTCGGAAGTATAGAAAAAAACACAAACTTGCGCGATTGGGTACCTGATTGGTGTTTTCCGTTTATCTTTTGGGCCGCGAACCGCGTCGGCGGCCGCGTTTCCGGCCGTCTCGATTGGTTTGCAGGAAAAGGAATCGAAATTGCACCGCGAACTTCGCCGCAAACGATAGGCGGTTTGGTTGATGACAAAAATACACCGCTCTCCGATCACGACGCCATCACGGTTGAATTTAATTTGAAAGATCAGCCGAATTAAGCCTCAACTCCAGCGCTTTTTACATATTTTTGCGGCCAGTCTCCTTTTGTGTTCTAATCTCGATAGGAGAATATTAATGGAAGTATCATTTTGCCAGACGATCAGTTTTAATTCCGACACTTTTGAATATGAGGCTGTCTCAGCGGACAACGGCAACGCAACCGTAATTAAATTTCGCGTCGATCACAAACTTTACAGTCCAGGCGACGTCGTTGTGGTCGTATCGGGCGAAGACATAAACTTTCACGGCATCATCGGCAAAATAGAGGACGGCTACGCCTTCGCATCCGACCCAAAAGGCTCTCTGTTGCCCGCCGGAGTGCAGTAAGTATTTTTGTAATTTGAAATACCAGAAAACTGCTATTAAAATTCAGAAGGCAGATATTCAAAGCTTTAAGCTGCTTTGAACCTGTTTCCGGGGATGTAGCTCAGTTTGGCAGAGCGCTGCGTTCGCAATGCAGAGGTCAGGAGTTCGACCCTCCTCATCTCCACCAAATTATATCAGTACGACCTGTCGCAGATGTTCGTGTAATGGATCTTCCCGGTTTAAGGTCTCATGGCTCGAGGATTTTTAACTGTCACTTTCCGTTGCTCCAACTGCGTGGGACTCGTGATTCGTCCAACCGGGTAAACTCCTATTTTCTGATTCAAATAATATGGCGAGCGTTCGTAGAAGAAATTGAGCCGCGCACGAGGGTTCCGGGCAAAGGCCGGGTCCAAAAGCCTGCGGTCGAATTCGGCCTGCAGCGTCGGGTCTTTAGCAAGCATTTCCCGTGCTAATTTTTCGACGACATAGCTTTCGCCGTATTCTTTTTGTTCAAAGATCGAGTTAAAAAAGCCCCAGAATAGAAATGAATCGGGGCCGTTCGGTTCGAGAAGATGGATGGCGACATTTGCGGCTTCCTGCGACATTGAGATCAGTGCGGAACCGGCAATGTATGTTCGGGTTTCTTTAACGGGAGTCTGTTTTGCGGTTACCGTGATGCGGTTTTCAAACGAATTGGCCGCCCATTTTGGTTCGCTGAGCTTATAACTTTCGACCTCGACGGTCATCGGCTTTTGCAGAATTTCAAATTTCACGCCATGCAGTTTCAAAACCTCGATCACATCCTTGTATTGCGGCGGAATAATATAAAACAGGGGCGGCGCAACAGAAACTTCTACTTTTGCATCGTCATAACGCGGGATGGTGATGTTTAGCGGCTCAGTGCCATAAACTATGCGTTTGCCGCCTGATAAAAGGCTGTCTTCGACTGTGTATGAAAGACCCTTAAAATTTAACGGAGTTGTTTTGTCCGTGAGCGAAAGAGAAAGCGGATATTGCCGCGTGTTGTCGAAGGTTTTTCCACGTTCGATCGTTGCGGTATCGGCCGTGATGTTTGCGGCAAAAAGTGTCGCTTTTGAACGCCCCACCTTCTGAATCGTGTATCGAAGCACGTCGTAAGTGCCGCGAACACGCGATTTATAGGGCTTGTAAACATGAGTTTCGATCAAAAGACCGGCACGGTTTCGGAGCGGTGTATAACCGGTTGCAAACCTCGGCGTGGCGATAAAAGTCGCAACACCACCGGTCACTTCGCGTCCGGCAAACTGTACATAGTGGGTCAGTAAATTACCTTCTTTTTCGACCTGCGGAACGATTATTCCGTCAAAGTGCTCATCCATCCATATCTTTACCGATGGCGAAATCTCCTGAAAATGGGCATATTCGTACGTCAGGTTATACTGAAAATCAGCACCGTTTGTCACGTGACAATCGATAAAAAGATCTGGTTTCCATTTATTCCAAAGACCCAGCCACGCACGGGTTTCGGGTGCGTCGGCCTTCATATAATCGCGATTGAGGTTGAGATTTGCAGCATTTGCACGAAAACCCGTCTCGTCCGGGCCGTTTTGATTGATCCGCGTGAACGCATTTCGATTCTCATGACCGTCAACGCTGTAGATCGGTTCGAAAACAACGACAACATCCTTGAGCAAATCGATCTGTGTTTTAGTAATAGCGATGTCGCGGAACAATGCAAACCCAGCGTCCTTGCCGTCTATTTCGCCCGCGTGAACACCCGCCTGAATTAGTACAACCGCCTTGCCCTGTTTTCGTGCAAGCTGCGGCGTAAAAGCATTTCCGTTAGCTGCGATCAAAAGCGGCAGATCACGCCCCTCGCCGCTTTTGCCATAAGTCGTGTAGCGTATCAGAGGCGAAGCGGCCGCCAGCTTCTTCGCATACGTCACGGCTTCATCATAAGTCGAGGTCTTCTTATAAAGTGTCTTCTCTGCGGTCGTCTGCCACGCCGGGGGTATGTTTCCCTCGTCGCTCTGTGGATAAATATTCGTCACAAGAATAACACTAAACAACGCTGTGCCCGCAAATAGCCGCAAAACCACGAGAAGATCGCCTTTAACAAGATTCATGAATACGATTATACGACGATATACCCACAGGTCAGAACTCTAATTGATGTAAAACGCGGTTGTTTGTTCCCCAATTAGACGGCGGCAACCCGCCTTTTCGTCAGCGTATCTGCCTTCAAAATATAATACCTATTTTGGATCATACCGCTTCAAATATGATGGCGGCTTTACATCGATTTTCAATCGCGAATCTGGTAAAGGTGTGTCCCAATTCAATGCGACCGGCAGGACGCCCGCCCAAACATCCAACGAATAGTCTTCCTCATCGTCAACCGGACCGCCGGTACGGACCTTGGCTGACGCCTCAGTTATCGGCAGACGCAAGACCGTCGTCGCCTTTAACTCAAGCTCAGTCGGCCAGCGGACATCGGCCCAACGGCCGGGGACTATGTGTTCGGTAAACGCCTCAAGCGCTTTATTTTTCTCGTCCACGTCCTCAACCAATTCGGCTTTTCCTAGAACGACGACCGAGCGATAATTTATCGAATGGTGAAATGCAGAACGCGCCAGCACCACCCCATCAATCAACGTAACCGTCACGCAAACGTCTATCCCTTTTGCCAGATTCCGCAGCATCCTGCTGGCCGATGAGCCGTGAATAACCACATCGCCGCCGATCCGTGCGTAAGCCATCGGAATCACATACGGCTGGCCATCGACAACAAAACCGACATGGCAGATGAAGGCTTCGTCGAGAATCGCGTTGATGGTCTCGCTGTCGTAAGCTCCGCGGTTAGGAAGTCGTTTTATTTTTGTTCGATCAGTTTTGGTTGACAAAATCACCTCTACAAGTTTTTATTTGATTTTTTTGGCTGGGGTATCATTGCCTGCCTGGCTTATTTTGAGCTGCGATACCTTTCCGTCATTTCCTTTTTCGAATGCGATAGTAATTCCGGCAACCTTTGCAAAGAATTTATCTTCTTTTTCGGAAAACAGTTCAAATCTATCTTGTCCGGTTGCTCGGCCGTACAATTGGCTGCCCTCAAGAGTTATAAAAATTGAAAGGCCCTCGGCAACTAAATATTCACCGACATATGTCGCAAGTATTTCTTTGCTTAAACTGATTTCTGTTCGTGCAGGCTCAGATTTTTTGATCGGAAATTTTGGCTGTAGATAGTTAAACGCGACGCTTTCGAGAAAGACAGAGCCGGTCGGCTGTCCCGCGTTATTGACCAGAAAGGCTCCGCGCTTTTGTTTTGGCTCGATGGCAATGTAGCTCGAAAAGCCGTAGGTGCCGCCGCCGTGCCAGAAAACTTCGGTTCCAAACAGATCTGCATTATTCCAGCAGAGCCCGACCTTTACCTGGCTGTTTTGGCCCTGCCTATACATTTTCCTTGCGTCTGTAAACGCCTCGGCAAGCGGCGTTTTTTCGATACCGACGCTCGCCGCAATGAATTTTGCCATATCCGCAGATGTCGTACGAATCGCACCTGCTCCAGCCAAGGCATCGAAAGTCCAGATCGGTGTTGGTTTATTTTCTGCGTTATAGCCTTGGGCGTGTTTGGTTAGTCTGGATGACACCAAAGAGAGCGATGTATCATTCATTCCGAGCGGTGCAAAAATTCGCTTCATCATCAATTGTTCAAAGGGCATTTTCGACCTCAAACTCAGAATATGCCCAAGCAGCCCAACGCCCAAATTCGAGTATTCATACTCCGAACCGATCTCGCGCGTGAGTTTATATCCAGAAAGAAAGTCGTAAAGTTTTAGTGCTGTGTAATCCGCATACGGATCAAGGTTGTCTTTCGGAGCCAGATTATCCGGCAAACGCGGCAACGCTGACGTGTGGGTTGCAAGATCGAGCAGGGTTATTTCTTTGCCGTTAAATGTCGGGCCTTTCACGGTTTTTGGCAAATAGAGAGATATCGGTGCATCGAGTTTGACCTCGCCGCGTTTCACCGCGTCGGCGAGCAGAACGCCGACAAAGAGTTTTGTGATCGAACCGATCTCATAGACGGTTTTCGCGTTTGCCGCCTCGGACGCCGCATCTTTCGTCAAAGTACCGAAATTCACAAACCGAGTACCTTTTTCATCAACAAAAACCGCAGCGATGCTTGTTCCGCTTTTCTCGATGGTTATTTTATCGCGGAAAAGTTGTTTATAGCCCTCATCGGTCTGAGCGATCAAAATCTGGGGAAAAGCCAGTAAGAGAATTGCGGCAAATACTTTCTTCATAATTTTTATAAACAATCTCGAAAGTTCTGATGATGATTCCGAATACCTGCGTTGATTAAGCGATTACTTCTTTTTCACGACCGAGGCGTTCGCGTTTTTCTTTTTGGTTTTGAATTGGTGACGATCTCGGAACTCTTGAGAGCGACCGCCAGCTCCCAAAGCTGGCCGAGCATTTTCATTCTGTTTGTGACCGCCTGCGGCGACATATCAACTTTCATCGTCCAATCCCTTCAAATAATCCAGATCGATCAGGTCTTTCGGCCGTCCGGCGGCTTCTTTCATTACTATCATACCTTTTGGGGAGACGACTTGATAAGTTCCATTCTTCCATTTCACCTTTTGACGGCCATTCCACACATCTTTGAACACTTCGGTGACCAAAAGGAGGTCCAAGGTAATCAATTCTTTGGTTTCACGATCGATCTTGGAAATTCGCCTGATCTTTGTTTTCCCGCCGTCAAAATTCAAAGGGAGCCCTTCGATATCAAAGCCCGCTTCGATAGCGGCCTCACGGGCATCGTTGAGACTTTCGGTCAGGATCAGCAAGTCAATATCAGTCGTCGCCCGCAGAAAACCGTGTATCGCCATCGCCCAGCCGCCGCAGACGGCATATTCGATACCGCGTTTGTTCAACCCCTCGGTTATATTGATGAATTCGTCTAAAAGACCCGCCATAATATATAGATTACTTCAAAACTCACCCAGTTGAAAATTTTATTTTGCGTTCATCCAATCAATGCCGACGCCGATTTCGGCGATTAGGGGGACGTCCAGAACGGCGGCGGATTCCATTTCGCGTTTTATTATTTCGGTTGCTTTTTCTATTTCGCCTTCGGGTGCTTCGAAAAGGAGTTCGTCGTGAACCTGCATTATCATACGGGTTTTCAAACCTTCTTTTTTCAATCCATTGAAGACATTTATCATCGCGATTTTTACGATGTCGCTGGCCGTACCCTGAATCGGCATATTTATCGCTTCGCGTTCGGCACGGGAACGGACAGCAAAATTGCGGTCTTTTATTGACGGAAAATAACGTCGGCGGCCAAACAGGGAAGCGATGTAGCCCTGTTTGCGGGCGGTGACGGGTGTTTCATCCATATATTCGCGGATGCCTTTGTAGGTTTCAAAATAATCGGCGATGACCTGTTTCGCCTCTGTCCGGCTGATGCCGACCCGCTGTGACAGGCCAAAAGCCTCGACCGCATACGCGATGCCAAAATTTACAATTTTTGCCAAACGGCGCTTTTCTTTCAAATCTTTTTCGTTCGCAGCACCGAATACAAGGCGGGCCGTTTGAGCGTGGATGTCCTCATTATTTTTATAGGCCTCGAGCATTCGAGGGTCCTGGGTGATGTGGGCCAATATTCTCAGTTCGAGTTGAGAATAATCAGCAGATATCAGTTTGTTTCCTTTTTCGGGGATAAACGCCCTTCTGATGCGTTGGCCAAGTTCGGTGCGGACCGGAATATTCTGCAGATTCGGCTCGGTCGAGCTGAGTCGGCCGGTTGCGGCGACGGTTTGGTTCAACGCTCCGTGAATGCGGCCGTCAGACGCGATCATTTTTGGCAGAGCGTCGGCGTAGGTCGCCCGCAGTTTGTCGAGCTCGCGGTAATCAATGATGTGCTGTGCGATCTCATAATTTTCGGCGAGCTCGACCAGTACGTCGTGGCTAGTCGAGATTTGTCCGGTTGCGGTTTTTCGGCCTGTGTCGATGTTTAATTCGCCAAATACTTCGCCGACTTGTTTTGGCGAACCGATATTAAACTCGCGTCCGGCGATTAGGGTGATCTTTTCGCTCAGTGATTCGAGTTCATTTGAGATAAATTCGGAAAATTTTGTCAGGCTCCCGCCATCGACCTTCATTCCGGCAAGTTCCATATCGGCGAGGATCGGTATCAGAGGCAGCTCGATTTCGGTATAGATCCTTTCGAGGCCGTTGTCACGAAGCTTTTCCCTTAAAGCCACGGCCAGACGGGCAACGAGATCGGCGCTTTCCGCTGTCCGGTACGCCGCTTCGTCAAAACCGCCGGGCACGGAATGAGCGACATCAACATCGAGATATACCTGTGCCAAAAAATCGAGCGGATAGCTTGAACGCGTTGATTCGAGCAAGTAAGCGGCGATCAGGACGTCGTCTTTAACCGATTTGGGACTGATGCCGAGAGCGAGCAGCGGGCCGAGGTTTCGTTTTTCGTCATAGGCTGATTTATCAAGAAAAACGTTTGTCAAAATATCCTTTAACGGCGTTTTTGCCGCTTCGATACCGTCCTCAAAATTTTCCAGATCAATGTAAAACGCCTCTCCGTTGCCGAGCCCGACGCCGACGCCGCTTGGCGGCGCTTTGCTGTAACAGCTCGCTTTTTCGTTCGAATTAGTGTCGTTTACGTGAAAGCTCCACTGGTCAGATTCAAATAGACGTCGGATCAGTTTATCCAGGCCGTCACGCTTTTTTATGACCGTATAATTGGTTTCCGTGACCGCTGCGATGCTCGGATGGTTATCGAACAACCCCCCGGATGAAGATTTCGGAGTCGCCATATCGGCGGAACCCGCAAATTCGTTTGTCAAAGCCTTAAATTCCAGCTCGCGAAACAGCTCGTATGCCTTTGAACGGTCAGGCGCGCAGTGTTTTAGTGCGTCCAGGTCAAGCGATACCGGAACCTCGCAATGAATGGTCGCAAGTTCGAGCGATTGTTTTATTATTTCCTGATTGTTTTGCAGGCTCTCACGTTGCGTCTTATGCTTGATCTTATCGGCATTAGCCATCGCCGCCTCAGCCGAACCCCATTCTTTGACAAGTTTCAGAGCACCCACCGCACCGATACCGGGGGCACCGGGAATATTGTCGACCGAGTCGCCCATCAGGCCGAGCAGGTCTATGATCTTTGTCGGCGGCAGCCCAAACTTTTTCTCGACCCACGCCTCATCGCACCATTCAACGGCCGGCACCGGAACTCTGCGCCGAATATTTTGCGAATTATTTCGCATCGCGATAATATGTGGGTCGCGTACAAGCTGGCACAGATCCTTGTCGTTTGAGACGATAACGGCCTGCATATTCTGTGCCGAGACCTCCTGCGCGAGCGTACCGATTACATCGTCCGCCTCAAAACCATCGAATTTGACGATAGGTATGCAAAAGGCCTCGCAAACTTTGACTATATAAGGTATCTGGGAAGAGAGATCCTCCGGCATCGCCTCGCGATTTGCCTTGTAATCCGCAAACGAGTCATGACGAAAAGTCGGGGCCTCGGTGTCGAAAACCGCCGCAATATACTCCGGACGCTCATCATTTATCAGCTTTCGAAGCATATTTGTAAACACGAACACCGCCTGCGTCACCTGCCCCTTACTATTCCGCAAAGGCTCTTGAGCCTGTCCCATCGGCGCAAAAAACGCCCGATAAATATGCGACATAGCATCGATCAGAAATACTCTTTTCATCTTTATTGGATGATAAAGAAAGAGCATTGGAGTTACAAGTTTGATCGTAAACAGGACTGTATGCCCGCGATTGAAGGCCTCGGCGTTTAATGATATTTTCTAATCTACTGCTTGAAAAAAAGAAACTTAAATAGAGAAGGTATTTTCGGGCAATGAAGTTGTATCTGGCGAAATTAAAGAACGAAATCAGCACACTTCGAGCATGGATCACTCATTAAGAATAACCAACAATATGAAAACATTTGAGGTTTTATTAACGCGTTCGTATATTATTAAGATTGACGCCAAAGACGAAACTGAGGCATTGCGAAATGTTGAGTTTTTTATCGGCGGAGAAAAAGATCTTTCCAATGAAAAAGAAAGGGCAAATCGAGCATTTCGAATCAACAATATTGAAATGACTGTTAACGAAGCGGTAGAGTCCTATGAGCGGTCAGAATCACCCGGTCGTTAACGCATCCGGTTCTGACTTGGCTGGACGGCGTGGAGCATGGCGGTTTTGGAGTTGGCGGCGAAATTTTTTTGGAGCATTCGGGCGAGTGGGGAGGCGAGTTTTGCGAATGGGTGGTTTAGCTTTGAGAATGCGAAGAGGTCGTAGTGGACTTCGTTGGTTTCGGGGTTAAATTCGACGGTGAAGCGTTCTTCGCCAGATTCGGCGTGGTCGGTGAGTGTGCCGTAGGCGAAGCCGAAGCGGTTGGGTTCATCGATGACATAAACTATGCGTGCGGCGTTTAGCGAATAGATTTCGAAATGTCGGACGAGGACGGCGACGTTTTGGCCTGTTTCAATCGGCACATCCGGCCAGCAAAGCTCGACCCACGAAAAATCGAACATCTTCCAGCCGCGAACCGCGTCCTTCGCCCGCTCAAAATCGGACCGGCCGTTCCCGATCATTATCCGATTGTGGTCCGTGATATAGCCATCGGGAGATCCGCTTTTCGAGATTCCAATCTCCGCATAAGAAAGCGAATCATCGACGCATCCAGATAGGAATGAATCGATCTCGGATTTTTTGGGTTTTGAAAAGAAAAACATTTCTCTCTTTTAACAAAATTCCTGTTGCGTTAAAATGTATGGCATGAAGTTTATCAATACAAAGTCTATAATCACCCGGTCCCATGACGTAATGAGAGGCGCCGCCGTTTTTGCGGGAACCCGAATTCCTGCTCACAGTCTGCTTGATTATTTGGCGGGTGGCCATCCTCTCGAAGACTTTCTGAAGGATTTCCCTACCGTTCGACGCGAGCAGGCTTTGGAATTGATGCAAGAGCTAAACAATGATGCCTGCTGCAAACAGCATCTTATCTAAAATCAAAATGGGTGAGATAGAATATATTCGTTTGGTTTGACAATAATTTTAGCAAAAGGGTATTCTAACGGTTCGCCTGCTGTCGGCATGTGCGATTTTGCTTGTGTCCGGTTCGTCTAGGGGTTAGGACACCGCCCTTTCACGGCGGCAACACGGGTTCAAATCCCGTACCGGATACCATCTTTTTTTGATTTTCCTGCATCCTAAGGGTTTAACAACATTCGCTCGCCACCGAGCGAATTTTTTATTTTGCGATATGTTAATGCTAAAAAAAATTTTATTTACGTATATTTTCTCTTTGTTTGCGGTGTCGGTCATGGCTGCACAGGCTTCGAAGCAGGCTGCCGATGTGGTGCTGATTTTACCTTTTGAAAATACATCGGGAAAGGTCGATTTTAATTGGGTCGGCGAGAGTTTTGCGGATTCGCTTTCGGATCTCTTAAGGGTTCCCAATCTTAATGTGGTCTCAAACGAAGAGCGAAAGATCGTCCAGCAACGGCTTCGCGTTCCGCTCTCGACCTTGCCCAGCCTGGCAACTTCACTAAAACTTGCTCGTGACACCGACGCTTCGCTGCTGATCACAGGGCGATATAACATCGTCCCGGCCGCTGCGGATACGGCGGCGACCATCAGCGTGACTGCAAAGATCATCCGTGTAAAAGAAGGCCGGTTTATGAGCGAGGTTATCGACGGCCGGCTGGTTACGCGCGACATCAGCCTTAACGATGCGCTCGGTAATCTGCAGACTGTGCAGGGCCAGATCGCTTATCAGATACTTTATCAACGTGATAAAGCGCTCCCGTTTTCACAAAATCAACTGATCGAATCGGCAAATAAGGTGCCGGCCCGTGCTTTTGAAGCATATATAAAGGGACTGCTGACGGCGGACATCCAGGCAAGAGAGATTTATTTTACAAATGCTTCGCGGGAGTTTTTAAAATCACAGCCCGACGGTACCTATTCCGAGGCGGAGATCGAGCTTGGACACCTGTACCTTAGCCAGCGTAAATTTCCCGAGGCGATCGGCTCATTCGAAAAAGTTGTCAGCGCGAGTCAAAAATGCCGTGACAAAGCTAAGGCTGACAACAAACCGGCCCAATGCGGTGACCAAAATTATGCCCAGGCGTCATTCTATATAGGTCTGACATATTGGCAGCAGGGCAATTATGAATCTGCATTGGCGACGCTCAGGCCGCTAACCGAAGATCTCAAACTAACCACTGTTTACAACGCGCTGGGGGCGATTGCGATCCAGGCCGCGAGGGCCGAAAAGAAGAACGAGGGTAAATCCGCCGCACTTCTTAACGAAGGCTCGGAACTTTTAAAAAAAGCTTCGGAATCGGCTCCGGATGATGCGAATGTCCGCTTTAATTACGCGATGGCGTTATTCCAATCGGGAAACATGGTCGATGCGACGGCTCAATTACGTTCGGCGATTGCGGCAAATCCACGTGATGGCGAGGCTTACTACTTATTATCAAAATCTCTCGAGTCATTAAAAGATGCGACCGCCGCGGATATGAATAATCAGGCAATTCGGTTTCTGACCGACGGCAATCGTTACGCAAAACTTGAGACCGAATGGCAGAAATCTCAGACAATCGACGATATAGGCCTGCGTGTCAATCAGCCGGCCCGCAAAGATTTTGTCGCTGTTGTCTTTAGCCGAAAACCGGCAGAAAATAATACGCCGGCGGTCAGCGAGACTGATACACTTTTAACACAAGCACGCACATACATTAAAAATGGCAATGATGATGAGGCAATGACAACGCTGCGGCGCATACTCGCGAGCGAGCCGATGAGTGCCGAAAGCTACCTGTTGTTTGGCAAAATCAGCCTGCGGCGGGGCGACGTCGATCTTGCCATCAGCCAATTTAAGACCTCGATCTTTTGGGATAACCGGCTCGTTGATGCACATGTAAACCTTGGCAAAATATATGTCGAAAAAGGCGATTGCCTGCAGGCAAAAAACTACTCAGCATCGTCGTTAGAGATAAGCCCGGAATATCAGGATGCCATCGCATTACAAAGACTGTCTGAAAGATGCTCGAAATAGTGCGCCTGTGAAGGTTCATTGTTTTTAAACTTTTAGCCGTAAAAATATTATTTTTCTGCAAAAGCCCGTTAAAACGGGCTTTTTTCTTTTTTTATCATCCTAAAATCTTAAATCGGTACCTTGAACTCAACTTTGTGGCACGCTACGTGCATATAGTAATAGTGGCCAGCTTGGTTAAAACGATCAAGACCCGCCGCCAACACTACATCGAGCGCGGTTTGCCACTGTGCTTTACACTTTCCGAGCGTTCCTACAGTTTCCCAATCTTTCAATGCCCGGCCAAACGGTCGGGCGTCCTGCTTTTAAACTCGCGTAGCCTTTTCTTTTTGTTCCAATTTTCGGGATTCAGAGTTTTGAGTAATGGGGTTCGATCACTGGTAGATTAAAATTTTTTTTTGATAGCGGGCAAACCATTTGTTTTCTTTAGCTTAAGCGATTAAGCTGAATCGCGTGACTGTAATCTGAACGCCAAAACCCTGAACTTAGAAGACTTTGGCACGCTACGTGCATCAACAATAGTGGCCAGCTTGATTACACAATCAAGACCCGCCGCCACTACTTCACCGAGCGCGGTTTGCCACTGTGCTTTACACCTTCCGAGCGTTCCTACAGTTGTCCTTCCTATTAAAAGCCCGGCCTGCATAAGGTCGGGCTTTCCTTTGTTTCTAAGCCTTTCGTGTGACAGCCAGGCTGGACGGACGTAGCGTTCAATTTGAACTGTTTCCGTTCAATCTGCTGACAGTGCACCGTGCAATTTGACCCGTTCGGTCAGAGAGACCTGTTTGACTGACAGATTTTGTCACAAGCAAATGACGTAATTTGTTGTTTTGGTCAAAACGAACGATCAAATTGCAAAAACCGAGCGCGGCCATTCGGACCGGCTAATGCTAAAATGCCTTTGAGCGTCAATTGTTTGGAGAGCTGTTACCCGGCGTAACAGCGTTCGTTATAACACGCTGATTAGTAGAACGGAGAGCGCCGCCCGTGTATGACATTTCAGTTTGCAAAGAAAATACTGCCGTCTTGGCAAAACGCGCTGCTTGCTGTCCTTGCGGCGATTTTGCTTATCCTCGCGTTTCCTGATTTTGAATATTGGTTTCTGGCCTGGTTCGCTCTCCTTCCGCTGATGTGGGCGGTCGAGCGGCAGAAGCAATGCGTCGCTGCCTGTTTTTCATTAGGTTGGATATTCGGGACGATCTTTTTTTTCGGAACCTGCTGGTGGCTCACCTTTGCACCGATCACCTATGCCGGATTTCCGCCGATTCTCGCATATTTTCTTCTATTTATCGTGACGGCGTTAACGGGATTATTTCCGGCGATCTTTGCGGGCATGCTGTCCGTCATGCTTCGGAGATTTGGCTCTTGCGGATTCCTTGCCGCACCGTTTATTTGGGTGTTTACGGAGTTCCTGCGGTATTGGGTGACGGGGAATAATTGGAATGCTATCGCCTACTCTCAAGCTCTGACGTCAACCTATGAGGCATCGTCGTCGTCAGGCCTTATTTCATTTGTTGCGATTGGCCTCGCCAGGTTTGGCGGGGTTGCCGTTGTCAGTTTCGTGGGCCTGATTCCAGGCTCATTGATAATTTTCATTCTGACGGGTCGAACAAAAAATTCATTAATTCTTGGTGCGGGGCTTATTGTCGTTTCTTTTTTTGGCTTTGCGGTCGCGGCGTTGACCAATCTTTCTAACGGTCAGAGTGGAGCGGACACGACCGTTGCGAGGGTGGTTGCCGTTCAACCGAATGTCCCGATGGCGGGACTCGATAATCAAAAATTGAATCAGCTTCGGCAAAGACAGACCGGCCAGGCGGAAACGGCGCTTTCCCAGCAATCGATAAAAGATAAAGCGAAGGGCCTTAATTCCGAACTGCCAACCACAGTCATTCTTCCCGAATCGCCGATGAATTTTATGTACACTGACGACCGTGAGTTTCAGCGGTTTATCGGTGATTTTGCACGGCGGAATCATGTGAGCGTGCTGTTTAATTCGGCTGAACCGGACAAGACTAACGGCAAATATTTTAATTCGGCGGTGATGGTTTCGCCCGAAGGCCGCGACGTGGCGCAATATGATAAGATTTACCTTCTGCCGTTTGGCGAAGCCGTACCACAGATGTTTGAGAATATTTTACCGGGATTTGTCGGGAATTTTTCGTACGGAGGCGAATACGATATTATGCCGCTTGGGAATGCAAAAGCGGGTGTGATGATCTGTTTCGAATCGCATTTCGGCCAGCTGTCGCGTGAATATGTCCGTAATGGTGCGGATGTTTTGATTGAAATGACAAACGACGGCTATCTTGGTCCGACGCCGATCTTGCGGCAGCATCTCGCAAATGCTGTTTTTCGAGCAATAGAAACAAACCGTCCGGTCATTCGCGTAACAAATGTCGGAATTACGGCTTATATCAATGAAAAAGGTGCGGTTTTAGATGCGGCTTTGCCGTATCAAGAAGATACCAGGACTTGGAATGTATCAGAAACCGACGGCAAACAGACATTTTACGTCCGATATGGCGATTGGTTTGCGTGGTTGTGTTCGGTGGTGACAATTTTTTTAATAATATTTGCTAGATCGAAGAAAAGACAGAAACACGACCGGTAGAAGCTGTGTTGCGTTTGCGATATAGCATTTCGACACACTCGCTAACGGTCGTTTTTGCCTTTGGAACTTATGGAACTGACAGAAATACAAACTAAATTCAACTCAATCAAAGAAAAAGTTACCCAACTTGGGAGGTTTCTTTGACGCGCCCGGCAAAGAAAAAGAGCTTGAACGATCGGAAAAACTGATCTCGGAACCGGGTTTCTGGGATGACCAGGAACACGCACAGAAAATTGTGCAGCAGCGAAGCCGGATCGAGCGTTCCTTGACGCAGCAGCAACGTTTTGAAACGGGCCTTTCGGACGCAGAAGTTTTGTTTGAATTTGCAATCGAGGATGCAGACTCGGCGAAGGAGCTTCAGACCCTGATCGTCCGGTTGGAAAAGGAAGTTGACGCTGCCGAAATCGAAAGCCTGCTTTCCGGCGAGACTGATCCAAATAATGCGATCTGTTCGATACAGGCCGGTGCCGGCGGCACGGACGCGCAGGATTTTGCTCAGATGCTACTAAGGATGTATCTGCGCTGGTGCGAGAAACGTGGGTTTAAGGCCGAGGTTCTGGATGAGCAATCGGGGAGCGAAGCGGGGCTTAAATCGGCCACATTTCGTATTGAGGGTGAATACGCTTACGGTTTACTTTCGGCTGAGGCCGGAGTTCACAGGCTTGTGCGAATTTCGCCGTTCAATTCGGGTGGCAGCCGTGAAACGTCGTTTGCTTCACTGTTCGTTTCGCCGGAGATCGATGAGACGATCGAGGTAAATATCGAGGACAAAGATCTTCGGATCGATACATACCGCTCATCGGGTGCGGGCGGCCAGCATGTAAATGTGACGGACAGCGCGGTCAGAATTACGCATATTCCGACCGGAATTGTGGTAACTTGTCAGAATCAGCGTTCGCAGCTGCAAAATCGGGCGGTTGCGATGCAGGTTCTGCGTTCGAAATTATATGAGGTAGAACTCGAAAAACGCCGCGAAGGAGCCGCCGAACTCGAGGCTACCAAACAGGATATCGCATTTGGTTCGCAGATAAGAAATTATGTTATGCAGCCATATCGGTTAGTTAAAGATACGCGAACTAAGTTTGAAAAGACTGATATCGATTCTGTTTTAGACGGCGAAATCGATGATTTTATTAAGGAGTTTTTGTTGTTTAAGAAAGGTGCGGCGGTGATATAGCGGCTTGCCGCAGTACATTGTGCTCAGAATTGTCCTACCGTCATTATTCATGAAAATCTGCCCGACATGCAATGAGGTGTATAAGGATGACGATATTAATTTCTGTCTGTCGGACGGCACCACGCTGCTCAAAAAAAAGGTTGGCAAAGCGGCGAAACATTCGCACTGGAACGACGTCGTGGCGGTCATATTGGCTGCGTTTGCGTTACTTGTCTTGTTGTCTTTGGTTACAAGCAGCCCGGAGGACCGTTCGTTTATTTCGACCGGCGCCGGATCGGCAATTACAAGAAACTGGATTGGCGTCGTAGGTGCGAATATCGCGGCGGCGATGTTGAGTGTGTTCGGTTGGACTGCGTATCTGATACCTGTTTTGATCGCTCTTATCGGTTGGCGGGTCTTTAAGTCCGACACACTCGTGCCTCAAGCTTCGCGCGTAGCGGGTTACATATTTTTTGCCGCCGCTCTTTCGGGATTGATAACATTAGCCGGCGGTTACGGCGGTATCACCGGTGAGGCTGCTGCCCAGGGTACTGCCTATTTTATCAGTTCGATCGGTGCGGCGATCTTTCTTTTTGCGATATTTATAAGTTCAATTCTGTTGATCACAGATTTTACCGTTGAAGGTTTTTTGCAGCACTTTGACGTCGCCGGCGGGAATCTTAAAATACGCATCGACGAATGGCGGGCAAAACGCCGAGCCGAACGCTCCGATGAGATTGAAGCGGCACAGATGCGTGCCGATAAAAGAAAAGGGAAGCGGGAACTCGCCGATAATGCTTTGCCGCCGACAATTGCTGTTGACAGTCTTGACGCGATCGCGGCGGCGGTCGGTCGTTCCGAACCTCTTTTCGAGCATGAACGGCTCGATTCAATTCCAACAATTACCAGGCGCGAAGAAAAGTACGAGACTCAACAGATAAGTGCGGCCGACGTCAAAAAAACAACAGCCAATGCCAGTGACTCTGACGGCGCCCCTACGTTAAACGATGACGCAGGTTCAGCCGATCCGGTTGCCGCTGCTGCCTCGCAAAATTACGATAACTATAAGCTACCGGAGTCGGAATTGCTTACGGAAATTCCAAAACCGTTCACACATAAAGAATCGGAACTCCGCGACGTTGCCACTCTGCTGCAAAAAAAGACCGCCGAATTTAGTGTGCCGGGTAAGGTCATGCATATCGCTCCGGGTCCGGTTGTCACGACATTTGAGTTTAAGCCGGACGCAGGCGTCAAATATTCCCGTGTGACGGGTCTGGTCGATGATCTTTGCCTTGCGCTCAAAGCGCCGTCGATACGCATCGACCGGATCCCGGGCAAGGCGTACGTAGGTATCGAAGTGCCAAATCAAAAACGTGAGGTAATCTATCTTCGCGAGGTGATAGAGTCGGCAATATTTGACGGCTCCAAATCGCTGCTTACGCTCGGTCTCGGTAAGACCATCGACGGTGCGAAATACGTCGCCGATCTTGCAAAAATGCCGCATTTGCTGATCGCCGGTGCGACAGGTGCAGGTAAATCGGTTGGCGTAAATACGCTCGTTATGTCGATCCTGTACAAAGCCAAACCGGACGAAGTGAAATTTATAATGGTCGATCCAAAGCGGCTCGAACTCGGCCTTTACGCCGACATCCCGCATCTTTCGACGCCGATCATCACCGACCCGAAACGGGCCGCAGTTGCCCTTCGCTGGGCTGTGACAGAGATGGAACGCCGCTACAAAGACCTCGCCGGATACGGCGTCCGAAACATCGACGGCTATAACGAAAAGGCAAAGCAGCTCAACAAAGATGAAAAATGGGACGAAAACGGCGATCCGCATCGCAATTTGCCGTATATCGTCATAATCATCGACGAACTTGCCGATCTGATGATGGTCAGCGGGAAAGAGGTAGAAGAATCAATTACCAGGCTTGCACAGATGGCCCGCGCCGTTGGCATTCACCTCGTGCTTGCCACGCAGCGGCCATCGGTCGATGTTATCACCGGGCTTATCAAGGCAAATTTTCCTTCGCGTATATCGTTCCGGGTATCGTCGAAAGTAGATTCACGAACGATCATCGACGGCAACGGTGCCGAGAGTTTGCTTGGGCAGGGTGATATGCTTTTTTTACCACCGGGCAATTCAAATGTGACACGTGTTCACGGAGCATACGTTAACGAAGCAGAAATCGGCAAAGTCGTCGAATTTATAAAAGCACAGGGCCGTCCCGAATACGACACGACGATTACAAAAACCGAAGAGGAACTCGATGAAAACGGTGATCTTCCAGGCCGTCGCGATCCGCTATTTATGGACGCTCTAAAATGCGTGGTTCAGGCTAAAAAGGGTTCGACGTCTCTGCTTCAACGCCACCTGCGTATCGGATACGGCCGTGCCGCAGCCATTCTCGACGCGATGGTTCGCGATGGTTATATCGGCGAAATGGACGGCGGCACACGGGCTCGTCCGATACTGCCAAAAGCATATGAAGATGTGCAGGATATTTCAGAGATGGAGAATGAGCAGTAGCAGCGCGGCTAACATTCAGAACTGCCTGCGTCGGGCCGGTAAAATCTGGGTCAGAATTTGGTGCAAAACCATGAGCAAAACACGGTCGTCCGATGATATTCAGCAAATCATTTTCTGTTTAATAATCATTTTTCTGACATTTGCCGCTTTTGTATTTAATGGTTGTTCGACCCGAAAGGTTTATCACGTTTCCGGCGAAATCGCTGTACCGTCGGCTATCTCTAACTCCGTAAACATCAATACAGCGTCAGCTCGCGAATTAGAATCATTGCCGCAAATAGGACCCGAAACCGCAAAAAAAATAATCGAATTTCGCACGGAAAATGGGCCGTTTCTCCGTCCGGAAAATCTTATGCTAATTCGCGGGATCAGCGAAAAGCGGTTTCTCGAAATTCGCCAATTCGTAAAAACTGAGTAACGATGCCGGAACATAGTAGTTCCCCAAATTTTAACCGCAATCCGGTGCTTTGGCTGGCGTCGTTTTTTGCTTTTGGGATTCTGTCGGCAAATCTCTTCAACATTGACTTTAAATATTCTCTGGCGATGTGTGCGTTCTGTGCCGTCACGGCACTTGCGTTTGGCCGACAACGAATTGGCCTTTTTCTCATTCTTTTGGCGTTTGCCGCAGCGGGAATGTCTTCTGCGTTGATCGAGAAACAGAGCATCTCACCAAACCGCTTAAAAATCCTCTACGACAGCGGAGCACTCCGTTCGGGCGATCCGGTCTATATCGAGGGCGTTTTGCTTGGGCCGCCGGAACCGTCAAATGACCGTGTCACGCTCGATCTCGACGTTAAAAAATTGACTCACCACGGCACATACCAAATTGTGTCTGGAAATGTCCGTCTATATTTGCCAGCCAGCCAGCCCGAAACTGAGACCGTTTACGGAATTGATATTGCAAGTCTGAAATATGGATCCAGGCTCAGAATCGATTGTAAGCTCGAACGCGAGGACGAATTTCTTAATCCCGGCGTCGTATCCAAACGGGAAATACTTGACCGTATGGAAATTGACGCGGTCGGATCGATTAAGAGCGGAATGCTTATTGAAAAGATCGCGGACGAGAGCGTTTTTCTTCCGCTCGCATGGGTTTATGACCAGCGTGCAAATTTGATCGGCGATTTTAAAAATAATCTCAGCAGCCCGGTGGCGGGTGTTATGATCGCGTCTCTGCTTGGCGACAAAAACTTTCTTGATAAAAATACATCTGATCTTTTCCGCGAAGGCGGAACGTTTCACATCCTGGTCATTTCCGGGCTTCACATCACCTTTATCGGCGGCCTTTTACTTTTATTTTTACGACAGTTGACACGAAACCGCTGGACACAGTTTCTCGTGACGATCGTCGTTTTATGGGCTTACACACTTGCGGTCGGGGCCGACCTTCCGGTCGTTCGGGCGGCAATAATGTTTACGGTTGTGCTGTATTCGTATGTGATCTATCGGCAGGTGAGCCTTCTAAATTCGCTTGGCCTCTGTGCTTTAATACTGCTTGTTTGGCGGCCGTCAGATCTGTTAAATCCTTCATTTCAACTAACTTTTGTAAGCGTTGCCGCGATCATTACGTTTGCCTATCCTTTAATTGATTTGCTGCGTCAAATCGGAACCTGGACGCCGACCGCACGCTCTCCGTTTCCGCCAAACGTCCCGTTCTGGCTTAAGCGTTTCTGCGAGACGCTGTATTGGAATGAAGATGTTTGGGCTTTTGAAGCGAAACGGCAGATATGGTCTGCTAATCTTTTCAAATCGCCAATTCTTGCAAACCGTGCAGGGCAACCAACGCAGTACGCGATTCGGTTTTTGTTTGAAGGTTTATTTGTTTCACTCATCGTCCAAATTTGTATGCTTCCGCTTACGATAGTTTATTTTCATCGTGTTTCAGTTATATCGGTTCTGCTAAATATATGGGTTGGCCTGTTTATTGCCCTCGAAAGTTTTGCCGCCGTTATAGGCGTCGTCGTCAATAGGTTTAGCGGCCTTTTGGCGGACGGATTTTTTATGTTTGCCGAGATTTTTAATTGGCTGATGCTTTTGCTGCCGCGTCTTTTCGCTGATCACAGTTGGGCAAGTTTCCGGCTTCCGGCGTATTCCGGATACGGGCGTGTGATCTATATCCTGTATTTTTTGCCGATTATTTTTCTTGGTTTTGCTTTGTATTGGTGGAGGCCTTTCGATTTAAAAAACCGGTCATGGGTGAATCGGCGTTTCGTCGTGTATCCTGCACTGATGTGTATGGCTGCACTGATTTTTTTAGTTGTTTTTCACCCGTTTAGCTCACCTCGCGCCGACGGCCGTTTGCATATAGATTTTCTCGATGTTGGACAAGGCGATGCAGCGTTTATAACTTTTCCCGACGGCAGAACTTTGCTCGTCGATGGCGGCGGGAGGGTAAAATATAAAGACGCGAATGATGAAAACGAAACATTCGAACGTGATGTAAGAGGCATCGGCGAATCGATCGTTTCAGAATTTCTCTGGCATCGCGGATATTCGCGGATCGACTATATTCTGGCGACTCACGCCGACGCCGATCATATTCAGGGTTTAACGGACGTGGCAAAGAATTTTGAGATCGGAGCGGCTATTTTTGGCAGAACACCTATCGAAGATCCTGATTTTGCCGCTCTTGCCGGAGTTTTGCTTCGTCGGGGAATACCAGTGGAGATTGTAGCACGAGGCGAGACCCTGAAATTTGACGAGGTTTTGGTCGAGGTGCTTTATCCGCCTGCTTCAGACGATGCCGGAGCCGTTTCCGATAACGATAATTCGGTTGTGCTGCGAATAATCTACGGCAGCCGCTCGTTCCTGCTGACCGGTGACATAGAGAGCGCGGCAGAGAATCGAATATTAGCCGGTAAAGTTGATCTAAAGTCAGACCTGATAAAAGTCGCGCATCACGGCAGCCGGACATCGTCAACGCAGCAATTTATTGATGCGGTTGACGCCAAACAGGCAATAATTTCTGTCGGGCGTTCATCGCCGTTCGGCCATCCGCATAAAGAAATAGTCGAGAGATGGAAGGCACATGGAACAAAGCTGAGAACGACCGGCGAAAAAGGCACAGTCTCCGTCTCAACCGACGGCAAAAGCCTCGAAATTAAAACTTTTCTTGAATAAAATAGATCAGAGCGGTTACGGATTCGATATACGGTTAGGCGTTAGAGATATTCGGCCTAAATTTGAACGCAGATTACGCGGATTAAGCAGATAAAAACTGATTAGGGCCGTTTAATAAAAAATCGGCGTAAAATCCGCCTGATCCGCAAAATCCGCGTTAAAAAAGTGAGAATTCGCGGAATCGCATGGCTCCTTACAGAATAATTTGGCATGCGTTTCTCTAACGCATATTATGCCGGCGTTGAAAAAATAAACGCGGCTTTCCAGACGTTACCGTCTTTCAAAAATATTGTTGTCCCCCAGACAGGGCCGAGCGGTTGCCCGTCACAGGTCGCGTCGGCGACCCCGCGGTACGTAAGGATCGCGACCGATTCTGAAACGGATGAACCGACGCCATCCGACGGAGCCGCGCTCTCGATCTCGCATTTTGGTTCGATCCAGGCCCGCATTGTCGCGTTTCTGCCGGCGGCGACAGTTCCGATCGGGTTTACCGTAGTAATGTCAACAGTTGTAACTGCCTCGAGACCGGCCGCGTCGCGGGCTTTCCATGCGTCCCAGCCTTTTTTCTCGACGGCCATAAGATCTTCCGTCAAAGAGTCAGACGTTTTTGTATCGGCGGGTTTGGCACTGTCCGCGTCTTACTTTTGGGTATTCCTAGGTGTTTTTGCCACTGTTTTTGGATCAACGATCGCAACCTCATTATGATATGCGGCCTTCCAAGTATCGCCGTTGCGGACGTAGAGACTAGAGGCACGCGTCGGGCTCGGAAATTTTTGGCCGTTACACGTGCCGACGGTATTAGATTTGAAAGTCAAAACCACCGCATCATTGCCGACCGGGGTCATTTTTTGGTCGGAGAAGGAAAAACTCTCAAATTCACAGTCATTGCCCGTAACTATTTTTATCGTTTCGGCTTTGTTTGTCCTCTTTCCGTCCGAATACCCCACAAAATTATCCGTCAAAAACCCTTCCCAAAATTTCTCGTCCTTTGCTTTCCATGCTTCGTAGGCTTTGGTTTCGAGCGCTGTCAGTGAGTTTACCGTCGGGGCCGCGGCGACGGCTTTTTCGATCTTCTCAGCAACAACTGCATTATCCAAAGTGCTGTTTTCGGCCGCACCTCCGCAACCGCCAAAAATAACGGCACTACCCGCCGCCAATACTAATAAAAAAAGCCTGTTCATATCCGATCCTCCAAAAAATATTCTGAATTAGAAAGAAAATATCCCCAGGCTTTTCAAATCAAAAAAACCGATCGAGCGTCCCTTTAGTCGTCCAGATTGTTTGTAGTGTATGCGCGGGCGCCAAATGTTGTCAATACACATCTGATGGTGGATAATTTATGATCGCTTGCCGGGGGTTTGCGCCTTTCAAACGTTTCCCAAGATTAAACAGAGATTCGCATCAAGAAAATGCGGCGAATACCGTTCGGTTTAGTGCTTAAAGTGGCGAATGCCGGTAAAAACCATTGCGATTCCGTGTTCATTTGCGGCGGCTATCGATTCGTCGTCTTTTATTGATCCGCCGGGTTGAATGATCGCGGCGACGCCAAATTTGGCCGCTTCATCGACATTGTCACGAAACGGAAAGAATGCGTCCGACGCAAGTACCGAACCTTTGAGCGAAAGCCCAAAACGCTCGGCCCGTGCGGCCGCAATTCGAACCGAATCTACGCGGTTCATCTGACCGGCTCCGACGCCAAGCGTTTGATTTTCATTACCGAAGACAATAGCGTTTGATTTAACGTGTTTACAGACGATCCAGGCGAACCGCATCGCATCAAGTTCAGATTCGTCCGGTTTCCGGTCTGTTACCGTCTTAAAATCAGATTCCGCCAGACTATAAATGTTCTGCTCTTGCACGAGAAAACCGCCCGATATTTGTTTGTATTCCAGGCGTTTGCTTTGCTGGCCGTCCGCTGCAGGATCTTTTATGTCGATTTTGAGCAAACGCAGCTTTTTCTTTGTTTTTAAAATCTGAAGTGCCTCATCGTCGTAATCAGGAGCAATTATCACTTCGGAAAAAATCCCGATTACCGCGCTTGCCGCCGCCGCATCGACTTTTCTGTTAAATGCGACGATCCCGCCAAATGCAGACACCGGATCGGTCGCGAGGGCACGCCGGTAGGCTTTTTCATTTGTCGGCCCACGCCCGACGCCCGAAGGGTTTGTGTGTTTTATTATCGCAACCGTGAGACCGTCAGAATCCTGCACAAGATTCCAGGCAGCTTCGGCATCGACGTAATTATTAAAAGACATTTCCTTGCCGTGAAGCTGCTCCGCCCCGGCGATGCCGTGGCCTTCGCTGCCGGTCTTATAGAGAGCGGCCCGCTGGTGCGGATTTTCGCCATAGCGAAGATCGGTTATTTTTGCTAATTTGAGGGCCTGATTTTCAGAAAAGATATTTTTATTCGGGGCTCCAGCTGGTTTCTGCGGTTCTGACGTCTGCACTAGATATGTTGTGATCGCACGGTCGTAGTCCGCCGTTCGTGCATAGGCCATCGCTGCAAAGGCTTTTCGCGTTTCAAGCGAGAGAGAGCCGTCGTTTTTACTCATCTCCGCGACGATCTCAGGATAAAGCCGATGGTCGGTAACTACGGCGACGTCGCGCCAATTCTTCGCCGCCGAGCGGATCATCGCCGGGCCGCCGATGTCTATATTTTCGACCGCATCGTCGAGGCTGACGCCAGCTTTTTCGACCGTTTCCTCGAAAGGGTAAAGGTTTACAACGACCAGGTCGATAGGCTCGATTTGGTGTTTATGCATCGCGGCAATGTGTTCGTGATTATCGCGGAGTGCGAGAAACGCTCCGTGGATTTTCGGATGCAGCGTTTTGATCCTGCCATTCATCATATCCGGAAAACCGGTAATATCGGATACGTCTGTCACTGTTAAACCACCGGCACGCAAGGCTTGCGCAGTTCCGCCGGTCGAAATTGTCTCAACGCCCAATCCGTTCAAATATGAGGCGAATTCGATTATTCCCGTCTTATCCGAAACGCTTATGAGCGCCCGTTTTATCTTTCTTAACTCTGTCATAACTGTTGCTTAAACCACTTTTTAACACACTTGCCTGGCTTTTGCCGAGAAAGTCCGACGGCTGTCCGTCAAACAAAAAAAGCGGCCGATTTGACCGCTTTTTCAATACCAAATCCTTAATAATTATATTCAGATTGCACTCCGTGTTCAACACGAATACAACCCACGAACAGAGTTCTGCGTCACACCTTAAAAAAGAACCGTCCCAAAAACATAAGGCTCAAAACGAAAATTACAGTATAAATTATTACTTTGATAAGACTCATAAAATCCTCTATCCTGAAATAAAAGCACTTTGTACGCGCCGTGCGAATTGTAAACAGCTTCCGGCCGCTGATCTAAATGTTAAAAATTCTATCATCATTTTTACGGTTTACCGCCGCATCTGTACTGATTTTACAATTCTTTACAAATGTAGATGCTCAAGCGGATGATATACGCATAAAAATCAAGGCGGAAACGCAATTATTGGCTGAGATTGAGTACCGTTTTTCTGCTCACGATCAGCAGAAAAATTGGGTAGGCATCCGGTTTTTGGATGAATATGCGGGAATAAACGGCCTTATTGAGGAACGTTTTTCGTTAGTTAAAATTTACGATAAAACGGGTTATCTTGTTGCACAAAAACGGTTTATGGCTGCCGACACGGTACGCGTCGCGAATATGGGTGCGATAGGATATACGGTCGGTCTCAAGCCTCGTTCTAGCCCTTTCGCTGCGGCACACGTCTCGTGGATGAATGGCGACGGCGGTTTGCTGATGTTGGGCGATCTGTTTCCGCAATCGACGCGAAAAACTGCAAAAATCCGATTCGAGATGCCGGACGGTTGGAAAGTTTTCTCAAGCGAGACCGAGATTGAGCCGGATGTTTTTATGGTTTCTGATATAGATAAGGCCGTCTTTTATCTCGGATTAAATATGCGGGAATATAAAATCACGGCCCGAAATTCGCATTTATATCTCACTATCTCCGGAGACTGGCATTTTTCCGATGCAGCAGCAGCTTCAATTTCCGAGTCTATTTTCGAACATTACGACCGCCTGTTTGGAAGTCTCCCAAAAACATCTTTGCGGATACGGATCGACAAGTTTCCGGTCCCTGTCGCTATCGGCAATTGGGAGGCTGATACGCGCGGACGGAGCGTAACGATAATGTCGTCCGATATGCCCTTTAAATCTCAGTCTTTACAGCGTCTGCACGAACAACTCAGGCATGAGTTGTTTCATTTGTGGATACCGAACGGTTTAAATCTGAGCGGTAAATATGACTGGTTTTACGAGGGCTTCGCTCTCTATCAATCATTAAAAACAGGAGTCGCGGTCAATCGTATCGGTTTTAACGATTTTCTAAATACTCTGTCGAGAGCTTACGAAATCGATCGTTTGCAGACAAAAAAACTCTCGCTCATCGATGCGTCCAAAGAACGTTGGAACGGTGCAGACACTCAAATTTACGCAAGGGGATTGCTCGTCGCTTTTCTATGTGATCTTGCTCTTCTCGAAAGGTCTAAAGGCAAACGGTCGGTCGCAAACATTTTGAAAGAGATCTATGAAAAGCACCGCTTCCCGGCCCCGATCGCGGACGGCAACACCGCTTTGCTCAATATTCTGCGAATCAACAGCGAACTTGTGCCGATAGTTGATCGTAATATCACAGGAGCCGAAAGTTTAGTATGGGAAAGTTTTCTGAAATTCGCTGGAATCACCGCCGAAACCAACGATAAACTAACAAAACTAAGAGTGAGCCCAAAACCAACGAGCGGGCAAAAAGCTATATTGGATATGTTGGGTTATAATAATTGGCGGAAGCTAGCGAGCAGCGACAAATAATGATACGACAGATTTTGATTATTTTTTTGGCCTTTGTCGGGCTTTGCCAGATCGGCTGCGGCGATCTGGAAGTCTTTGGGCCGGACGATACCGCAACGGTAATAGCGAAGACGACATATATACGCACCTCGTATGCGGTTGTTGCCGCCGATTTGCTGGAGGTAAAACGCGGTGATCGGCTCGACGTTATCGACCAGGTGGAATTTGAAAAGACGCTGTGGCTTCGTGTTCGGGCGCACGACGAATTGTTTACGGAAGGCTGGATCGAAGCGCAAAACGTCATCACCAGCGAGACACTTGCCAAATCGAAAAAACTCGCCGAGGAGTATCAGGATCAGTCGCCGCAGGCGGCCGGGATTGTCCGCTCGGCCTCAAATTTGCGCATAGCTCCGGACATGAACCCGGAGAATATACTTTTCAAACTTGCCAATAACTCGACATTTGAGATTATGGCCTGGAAATTTGTGCCAAAAGAAGAAGTCCCTGATGTTGACGATGCACCAAAAGGGCAGCAAACAACTGGCCGACGTATAAAAAATGCTGAGATCGAGGTAGCTAAAGAAGAAGGTGAACCCGATAAACTCGAGGTCAAATACGACATCTGGTATCAGGTGAGGCTCGATCCTTCAATTTCACCAGCACCGGCCGGATGGCTGTTTGGACGCCAGGTTGAGCTTCAGGTACCGAGTGACATCATTTTTTTTCAGGAAAACAACCGCAAATTTGTGACTTGGCAGCGTTTAGATTCTGACTTGGCTAACAAGGTCGGTTCGGGTGACAGGACGCTGACGCCGGGAAGTTGGGTGATTTTGGCGCGAAACAGTTTTTCAAAACCGATCGACGGCGTCGAGCCAGATTTTGACAAGATCCTTGTCTTAGCATTTGATAAATACGACCAGAGCTATTACACCGTTTGGAGGACGTCTCCCGGAACCGAAGTTTGGGGTAAATTGCCGCTCAGGGTCGAGGGAAAAGGCGATAATAAAACTTACACGGTCAGCCTCCGCAACGCATCCGGACAGATAGATGAAAAGAGGTTTATTGTATTTAAGGATAAAAACCGTCTGCGGGTAACGCCGCCCGAGGATATCGCCCAATATGAAACCAAGGCCAAAAAACTATGACCGGCGATTTTGAAAATCCGTTTCCCGACCCCGTCGAAATCGAGATCACCGATTCGCTTGATCTGCATTCATTTCGACCAAAAGAAATTCGTGCGGTCGTCGAGGCGTATCTTCCCGAGGCCCACAAAAAGGGTTTTTCAATTGTCAGAATTATTCACGGTAAAGGCGTTGGCGTCCAGCGCGAGATAGTAAGGAACGTTCTAACAGAAACGGATTTTGTAAAATCTTTCAAGAATGCTCCGGAATTCTCCGGCAGTTGGGGATCGACCATAGTTGAATTTGAGCCATAAGCCGGAGTACGCGGAGAATTTTTGCCTCCGCACGATCATCCAAAGAAGGATTTTGATTCAGAAGACAGAACTAACGTTCCTCAATTAAATCGGCCCAGGCTTCATCATCTTGGCCCAGCTCAGGGTAAATTGTCTCCAGAAGATCATTTTGTTCGGCGACCCGGCGTTCGGCTGCATTGAGTCTTTCGGTAAGTGCGGTATATTTCTGTTCGAGGGAGCGCAGATAGTTTTTTCGCTCTTTAAACATCCGGTCAAGATAAAAAAGATACGTAAATTGCAACCCGACAACACCGACGAGCACGAACGAAAGTCCGATTAGAAAGTACATGAGCATAAAATTACTTCTCACGCTTTGAGCTTATAATTGGATTATACTCTTGACCTGCAGAATAGGAAAAGTAAAATCTAACTAAAGTTTAGAATTTAGAAGATTGCGAACCTGACGACTTAATCGAAAATTGATGAATATACCGACGCTAAAATTAATGTACACGCTCCTCTGCGACGACGTTCGCATTGAGATGGGAAACAAGATTTCCCTTATGGGGATTTTTCAGAACATAATGGTCGAGAAACTACCGGTTTCTCTAATAAAATTTGCCGTCATCAATCACTGGCGCGGACAAGGAAGCCACGAGACGGAGATTCGCATCCTCTCGCCCGATAAGACCAATCTCATCGTCACTTCACAACCTACAAAGATCGAACTGCCCGAAGGCGGCTTTACAGACAATGTCAGTTTTTTTGTCAACGTAGTATTTCCAAACGCGGGAACCTATTGGATCCAAACCATCGCAAACGCCGTCGTCCTTGACGAATGTCCCCTGATCGTCACCGATTCCGCCAACATGGATGAGATGAGACCCGCGGACGAGATCACCGAGACTATAAATTAGTTTCTGAAAGCCCCAAAAGTTAGAAAAAAGAATGTGAATTTATCATTTGCGTTCTATCGCTCGGGGCGGGAAATATCGAGCGAGAGCGCCAGGCGGTATATCGCGGGTGAATTGACCTCGATTTCCTTACTGGCGGTCGTGTCTTTGTATTTAGCGGTTATTCGAAATTTTGCGTTGCCTTCGGGTTGGCGGAAGGAGAATTCGCCGGAAATGTCTGATGAAAGCGTCCCGACTTTTTTTGTTGAACCGTCCGCATTGACCCTTTCGACCCTGACTTCCGCTCCGGGCACGCTTGTACCATCTTTAAAGAAAACGCTGCCTTGAACAATAACCTGTGTGCCCTTATCAACCTGCAAAATAAGCCGGTCGCCAAGATTGACCGTTTTGTTTTCCTTTATTTCGACATTGTATTTTATACCGGTGCTGTAACCCTTTGCATCGAAGACGATATTATAAATACCAGTTTCGAGTCCGGTTAAAATGAATTCGCCTTTTTTATCGGACTTCGCGGTTTTGAGGTCTTTTGAGTTCTGCCGGACGGTAACTGTGGCACCGGCTAAATTGTCTCCGCGTAAATTTTTGACCTTACCCTTTACGCCGCCCGTGCTTTGCGCGGCAACAGTACTTATCAGACAGAAAGCAGATAAGAAAAGCCCTAATCCGGCAATCTTTTTAATGTAATCCTTATTAAGCATGCATTTTTGTTCCCGGCGATTCTCGGCGGATTTCACCCGCTAGATCATTGATGATGTCCTCGAGGCTTCGGGTTGGCTGGTAACCGATCAAACGACGGGCTTTTTCCAGATTTGGCACACGCCGCTGCATATCTTCAAAACCGGCTCCGTAAACTTCGGCATACGAAATATACTTGATTTTACTCGTGCTGCCTGTTAACGCAATGGCACGTTTTGCAAGATCGTTGATCGAAACCTCTTCGTTGTTGCCGAGATTGACCACCGTACCAAAACAGGCCGGCGTCTCGATCAATTTAACTAGTCCCTCGACAACGTCGGCAACATGGCCAAAGCAGCGCGACTGAGTTCCGTCTCCGTGAACCTCGATCATTTCGTTTTTAAGGGCGGCCTGTACAAATCGCGGAACGACCATCCCGTACTGACCGGTTTGCCGCGGCCCGACTGTGTTAAAAAGCCGTGTGACGACGACCGGAAGCTGCGTTTCTTTCCAGTGTGCGAGAGCGAGAAATTCATCCAGCGTCTTTGCACAGGCGTATGCCCACCTGTGCTTGTCCGTACCGCCGGTCAGCAGGTCGTCGTCTTCGTTGAAAGGCACGGCGATACCTTTCCCGTAAACCTCCGAAGTACTAGGTATAAGAACACGTTTTCTATATCGAGAACAGAATTTGAGTACTGTATCCGTCCCATGAAAGATCGTCTCGATAGTCTTGACCGGCTGCTCCATAATCAGCCGGACACCGACCGCGCTCGCCATGTGATAGACTCGGTCGGTCTCGCGAACAAGTTCTTCCATCAAATGCGCGTTTAACACCGTATCGATAATGAGCCGGAAATTTTTTTTATCTTCAAGGTGGGCGATGTTTGAGTATCGCCCGGTCGAGAGATCATCTATTACGGTGATCTCGTGCCCTTTGGCAATAAGTTTGTCAGACAAGTGGCTGCCGATAAATCCGGCCCCGCCCGTGATGAGTATTTTCATAAATTTCAACCGATGATGAGCGTCAAAAAAGTCCTCCGGTCCAAACTAAAGTTTGACGGACAGTCGTGCTAAGTTTGTTCAACTCTTTCGACCTGCTTTAGCTTTGACTGCGAAACATCATTAACTATATTTTGAAAGTATATCGCCGTTTTCTTGAGTCCCTCAGCAAGCGAAACGGCGGGATGCCAATCCAAATGTGAACGAGCCCGCTCGATATTTGGCTGACGCTGTTTTGGATCGTCGGGAGGAAGCGGCAAATACCTGACTCGGATATCTTTGCCGGTCGCCGTTCCAACCTCGGCTGCAAGCTCAGCCATCGTAAATTCACCCGGATTGCCAAGATTTATCGGCAAATGAATATCTTCGGCCTCGGCGTTCATTAATTTTACAATACCGTCAACCAGATCGCTGACATAGCAGAATGAGCGCGTCTGCGTGCCATCGCCATAAATTGTAAGTTCTTCGCCACGCAATGCCTGAACGATAAAATTGGATACTACCCGACCGTCGTTTTCTAACATTCGCTCGCCGTAAGTATTAAAAATACGAACGATACGCGTATCGACACCGCTTTGGCGGTGATAGTCCATCATCAAAGTCTCGGCAACGCGTTTGCCCTCGTCGTAGCAGCTGCGAAGGCCTATCGGATTTACATTGCCGTTATAATCCTCAGTCTGCGGATGTATAAGCGGATCGCCGTAAACCTCCGACGTCGATGCCTGCAGGATCCGCGCTTTTACACGTTTAGCAAGGCCAAGCATATTGATCGTTCCCATTACATTCGTCTTTACAGTTTTTATCGGATTGTATTGATAATGAACGGGTGAAGCCGGACACGCAAAATTATAAATTTGATCAACCTCAAGCAGGATGGGCTCGGTGACGTCGTGTCGAACCACTTCAAACGCTTTGTTTTCAATCAGATGTGAGATATTAGACTTGCGTCCGGTAAAAAAATTATCGAGACATATGACCTCGTTGCCACCATTCAGAAGATGTTCGCAAAGGTGTGATCCAATAAAACCGGCTCCGCCGGTGACGAGAATTCTCATAAAAACTGTTTGGATTTACTTTTACGGCAATCCCCGCCAAGAGGACGGCCAGGCACAAATAATCAAAATTATCTCATAAATTCTAATTTAATATTTGAGAACCAAACACTAATTGATTATAAATGATTTATGCTCAAAGCGCCGATGAAAGAAAAAGAGGTTAAAGAAATAGAAGAAAAGCAAAAGTCCGGAAACGGTACTTGGGGCGATGATCAGCAAAATCGAGGGTATTATTACGACGACGCTCATGGTTATGAGACCTACACACCGGAAGATGAAACGGATGAACACCCGGAAAAGACCTAAAACCACTTATTTCCCGCATTTGCTGGCAAAGGCGTCAAACTTCCTTTATCATTTTGCTATGAGGACTGAAGCATAAAGCCACATGAAACCCACAGACATAAAAGACCCCGAGTATTTTCACAAAGTCGTTGATTGCCAGTATGCGTGTCCGGCTCATACGCCCGTCCCGGAATATATACGGCTTATCGCCGAGGGAAAATATACCGAAGCGTATATGATCAACTGGGATTCGAATGTGTTTCCCGGTATTCTGGGGCGGACTTGTGACCGTCCCTGCGAACCGGCGTGCCGACGCGGGCGGCTGGAGCAGGAACCGGTCGCGATCTGCCGGCTTAAACGCGTCGCCGCCGACAACAAAGGCGAGGTCAAATCGCTGATGCCGCGAGGGCCATTTAAGCCGAATGGAAAAAAAATTGCATTGATCGGCGCCGGGCCGGCTTCGTTGACGGTTGCGCGCGATCTCGCACCGCTTGGGTATGAGCTGCATCTTTACGACGAACAGATAAAAGGCGGCGGTTTTATGCGTTCGCAGATACCGGCATTTCGTTTGCCTGAAACGGTCCTCGAAGAAGAGGTTGATTACATCCTCGATCTCGGTATCCATACGCATTTCAACCATTACGTCTCAAGCCTTAAAGAAACGCTTGAAAAAGATTACGACGCAGTATTTGTCGGCACAGGAGCGCCGCGAGGCCGCGATCTGCCTGATCTTCCTGGCAGGTCGGAAGGCTCCGAAAACATTCACATCGGCATCAACTGGCTTGGCAGCGTTGCCTTTGAACATACCGAAAAGATCGGCGAAAGCGTCATAGTCCTCGGCGGTGGCAACACCGCGATGGACTGCTGCCGCACGGCACGGCGGCTCGGCGGCGAAGATGTAAAAGTCGTCGTCCGCTCGCCCTTCGCCACAATGAAGGCCTCACCGTGGGAAAAAGAAGACGCCCAGCACGAAGACATCCCGATCATCGATAACCACGTCCCGAAGAGTTTCGTGGTCGAACGGAGCGCGGACACTCCTGTCCGCATGAACGCCGCTTCGACGTTCATCGATGGCAACGAACAAGATCTCTCCGTAGCATCCGGCGATGCACAGAATGGGGACACTCCTGTCCCTACAGGCCACGACAGTGGGTCGGGAGTTTCTTTCGCCGGAGGAACCGGCGATGCGGACAAGAGTGTCCGCGCTCCGCGTCTTATCGGCATGACATTCGAAAAAGTCGAAGCCAGATACGACGAGAACGGCAAACGCTCGCTCGTCCCGACCGGTGAGTCGGAAGTATTTTTCCCCTGCGACGATGTTTTGATCGCGGTCGGACAGGAAAACAGCTTCCCGTGGATAGAACGCGACTGTGGCGTTGAATTCGACAAATGGGAAATGCCCATCGTCGATAAAACCACTTTTCAATCGACAAATCCGAAAGTTTTCTTCGGCGGCGACGCGGCTTTTGGCCCCGAAAATGTCATCACCGCAGTCGCCCACGGGCATCAGGCAGCCGTTTCAATCGATCTGCTTTGCAATGGCAAAGACCTCCACAACGAACGCCTCGACCCGATGGTTAATCTCGTCAGCCAAAAGATGGGCATCCACGAATGGGCGTACGACAGCGCGGTCGAGATCGATCAGCGTTACGTCGTGCCGCAAGCTTCAAAAGAGGTCACGCTAAAAGACCGCAAGCAGGAAGTCGAAAAAGGCTTTGACCCGCTCGCTGGCTACAAGGAGGCCGAACGCTGTCTCAACTGCGACGTGCAGACCGTTTTCAACGCCCCAAAATGCATCGAATGCGACGCCTGCGTCGATATCTGCCCGACGAGCTGCATCACATTTACCCAAAACGCCGACGAGCCGACCCTTCGCACAATGACAAAAGTCCCGGCCCTAACCACAACCCAAGACCTCTACGTCTCCGACACCTTGGCCCAAACCGGCCGCATCATGGCCAAAGACGAAGACGTCTGCCTCCACTGCGGCCTCTGTGCCGAACGCTGCCCCACCGCCGCCTGGGACATGCAAAAGTTCTGGTACAACGTAACCAAAGCCGGCGAGGTTAAGTACGGTGCTGGGGCTAATTTGATACAAATTGAGAGGAATGCTCACGGATGAGAATTTACATCGACACATCTGTGGTTGGCGGCTGCTTCGACCGAGAAAGATGTATAAGGCAATTTGTGGCTAGCGAAGCCGGACGGTAGCTGGCGTGCGGCATGACGAATTAGCGATCCACTGGCTCGATAAGCTTGTAGAGGAACTTGCGAAGGGCAAGAAGATGGAGAAGATACTTAGAACGGCGGAGTGAGAAAGCGATGTCAGTGATATAATTTGATGAGGTGAAATATATGTCAGTGATCGCAGACGTAGAGGAATTAGCGCTTAGCCTCCCGGCATCTGATCGCGGGAAGTTGGCCGAAAAATTGATTCGTTCGTTGCCTTCGCCGGGCTGGGACGATGACGACGATGGTATCGAGGAAGCACTTAGGCGGAGCCGCGAAATGGATGAGAATCCTGAGATGGCGATCTCGATGAAACAACTTGATGAATTGATAAGGAAACGCTTTCCCCAATGCGTGTCAGATTAATTAGTAAGCTTTATACGGACTGAGTCTGCGATGAGCTATTACCTTCGAAAGGCCGGGGCCAGGTTCGCGACGGAATTCTACGAAGAGTTTAAGCGTTGCCGAAAGATCATCGCAGAGCGGCCACGATCTTTCCCGATCGTCCGCAATGATGTTCGCCGTATAAATTTTAGTCGTTTTCCGTATCACATCTTGTATCAAATAGTTGCCGATGGTTACGTAAAGCTTCTGGTAGTTAAACACGACAGCCGTAATCCCGATTTTGGGCTTGATCGATAAATAAATGCCAATTAATGATTTTGTAGTTACATTTGCAAACGTCAACGGCACCGGATCGGCGTCGGCTAATGTTTTGTTTACCAAGGCGGTGTTTAGGATGGGCGTGCCGGTGACGCCGAAGAATATTTTTCCTTCGAATATTCAAGGGCTGCCGACTTGGTATGTGGTGCGTGTCTCGGAAAGGGGCATCTCGGGCGGCGTGAGGGCGTTGATCTGATGGTGAGCGTCAATCCGCAGTCGATAAAGGCGGATTTTGAGAACGTAAAAGTCGGCGGCTATTTTCTTTACGACAGCTCAAAACCACTGTCGCCGGATTACGACGACGACATAACATATATCGGTATCCCGCTGATGGCGCTTTGCAACGGCGAGTTTACCGACTCTCGGCAGCGGCAGTTGTTTAAAAATATTGTTTACATCGGGGCACTTTCGGCGTTGCTCGATATCGTATTTCCTGTGCTCGAAGGTCTGATCGGCGAGCAGTTTAAGGGCAAGGAAAAGCTGTTCTTTTCCGTGCGATCATCTAAGGACTTCGCGGCTACGCCGTTGCTCTTTGATGAGATGGGAAGAGGCGGCATAGCCGCGGGCGTTTCACTAAATATAACGAAAAAGCAGAGCTTTTCCGTAAATCGATGGGCGAAGCCCCGAGAAGTGGCGAGGTTAGTACAGTGAACAACGATAGGGTATTCGCAATGAGTTTTGCGGGGGTTTATCCGCATTATGTGGCGAAGGCTGAGAACAAGGGGCGGACGATGGGAGAGGTGGACGAGATCGTTCGTTGGCTGACGGGATACACGAAGACCGGGAGTCAGTACCGTGAGCGGTGGCGACTGGGCTCTTTCATGGTTCGCGTCAGGCGGCTACGGCGTTTACCGAAACCCCGTCGCTACCGCTCAGGGTTCTGACAAGGCAGGGGTTCCTACATTTAGTTGATATGAAGAATAACCATTCACCAAACAATTTTCTTGACAATGTTTCGACCTATTTTGATCGTGCCGGGGCGATCACGGGGCATCCGAACGATCTTTTGCAGCAGATCAAGACCTGCAACAGTATGTATCATTTCCGTTTTCCGCTTCGGACGTCGCGCGGGTATGAGGTTATAGAGGCTTGGCGGGCGGAGCATAGTCATCATAAGTTGCCTACAAAGGGCGGGATTCGGTTTTCCAAGCATGCAAATGAGAATGAGGTGACGGCGCTTGCGGCGTTAATGACATATAAATGCGCGGTCGTCGATGTGCCGTTTGGCGGAGCAAAGGGGGCAATTCGCATCGATCCGGCAAAATATTCCGTTTCCGAACTCGAAAATATTACCCGCCGATACACGCATGAACTTGTCCGCAAGAATTTTATCGGCCCCGGCATCGACGTTCCTGCTCCTGATTACGGAACGGGAGTCCGAGAGATGGCGTGGATCGCGGATACATACGCGGCTTTTCACCCGGGCGAGCTCGACGCTCTTGGCTGTGTTACAGGCAAATCGGTGTCGCAGGGCGGTATTCGCGGACGGCAGGAGGCAACGGGACGCGGCGTATTTTTCGCCCTTCGCGAAGCCTGTTCGCACGCCGACGATATGAGGGATATCGGATTTTCTACGGGCATTGAGGGGAAACGGATCGTTATTCAGGGATTGGGTAACGTGGGTTACCACGCTGCTCTTTTTTGTCAGACGGGCGGATGCAAGATCGTCGGAATTGCCGAGTACGAAGGCTCGATCCACAAGCCGGACGGAATAGACCTGCAAGACCTTATGCATCATCGTAAGGAAACTGGTTCGATCTTAAATTATCCGGGAGCGACAAACCTTGCCAAACGCGAGGATGGACTCGAGATTGACTGCGATATTTTGATTCCCGCCGCTCTCGAAAATCAGATAAACAGCGAAAATGCATCTCGCATTAAAGCAAAAATAATTGCCGAAGGTGCCAACGGCCCCACAACGGCCGCGGCTGAAGCGATTCTTCTGGAGAAAGGCACTCTGATCCTACCGGACATCTACGCAAACGCCGGTGGCGTGACCGTTTCTTTTTTTGAATGGCTCAAAAATCTTTCGCACGTCCGGTTTGGCCGGATCGGTAAACGGTTTGACCAAGCGGCGTTCGGAGCGATCGTCGCCGCCGTCGAGGACGTAACGGGAAAATCTCTTTCGGAACTACAGCGAACAACTATTGTTCGCGGTGCCGACGAGATCGACCTCGTAAATTCCGGTCTCGAAGAAACGATGAGCTACGCTTACAACGAAATTCACGAAATATGGAAGGGCAATCCGGACGTCGGTGATCTGAGAACCGCGGCATTTGTGAGTGCGATAAATAAAATTGCGGTCTCGTATGCCGAGCTCGGTATCTTTCCCTAAAACGGGATTTGTTGCGTCTCTGCCGCTGTATTTACCGCGAAGCTGGTGCTTCACGGGGAGGAAAGCGGTTAGACAGAAGCAAAAAATTTTCGAACTTTTTCAAAAATGTATTTTTTGCAATTTTCGTAAATATAAAAAAACGTAACCTTTCCGTGAACGCAAAATTTGCGGAATTTTTTTGGGGATCCTGAAAGTTTTAAGACGCGCGAACTATGTTCGACTCCTATTTGACGGAATTTAATTTTAAGGCAATCGCAACCCTTGTTATACTGGCCGCTGCGATCTACAGCTTTATTAGTGAGCGTATTTCTCCTGATTTGACAGCGCTGCTTGCGGTGCTTGGCTTGCTTTTGACAGGGGTTCTTACGCCGCTTGAGGCATTTTCAGGATTTAGTCATCCGGCCACGGTTTCGGTTGCAGCCGTGCTCGTGCTTTCCGCCGGGATCGAAAAAACCGGCGCATTATCCTATCTTGCCAGACGGCTGCTTTTGCCGCTTGGGCATCTTGAGCTTGTTATGACCGGCGTCATAATGCTTGCGATAGGTCTGATATCGGCTTTCATAAATAATACGGCCGCCGTCGCCATATTTATTCCAGTCGTTTTAGAAGTTTGCCGCCGAACAAAGGTCAGCCCCGGACGGGTTTTGATGCCGATGTCCCACGCCGCAACGATGGGCGGCATGTGTACGCTGCTCGGGACGTCGACAAATCTCGTAGCTCACGAGTATTCCCGCAGTCAGGGGCTACCGGGTTTTACCATGTTCGAACTTGCTCAGGTCGGCCTCCCGATGGTCGTTCTCGGTTATGCATATATGCTGTTTGTTGGCCGGCTGCTGCTGCCGCAAAACAAATCCACCGATATGACGGCAACATCTGCTACGGGTGTATATATTTCAGAATTGATAATTACGAAAGAATCCGGATGGGTAGATGGCGAGATCAAGGCAGAATCGCTCGAACGCGATTACGAATTGGAACTTACCGATGTTTTCCGCGACGGGAAAAAGCTCGATATTTCCGGTGAGGATATAAAATATCAGGCCGGGGATTCGCTGCGTGTACGCGGATCGCTCGAACCTATACTTGAGTTAGTGTCCAAGAAAGACATCACGATCCATACGCCTAAATCTATTCCGGGTGAATACGAACTTGCTCCTCCGCCGGAGGACGACGAGGATGAAGAAGCGGACACCGGCCCGCATCTCGCGGAGGTAGTTGTTCTATCATTGTCGGGTCTTGCCGGGCGTACTATTAAAGGTTCGAGGTTTGCAGAAATTCACGACTTGATCGTGCTGGCGATGAGCAGACGCGGGCGACCTACAGGCCGGCCATCTACGATACCGCTCCATGCCGGTGACGTACTCGTCGTAGAGGGGAGCAGGGAGGCTGTCGATGCTCTATCCGGAAAGCCCGGATTTCTTGTCATAGGCGACGTCGAACGCCCAGATCAGCAGAGCGGTAAGATCGCCATCACGCTCCTGACCCTCGCTGGCGTTATTATTTCCGTTTCACTCGGTTTCGCCCCGATCGTCACCGCAGCGATCGCGGGCTGCGCCGTCCTGATCCTTACAAAAAGCCTGCGTCTTCGCGAGGCTTATCAGGCAATCGACATGAGTATCGTGGTTCTCCTTGCCGGTTCGCTAGCCCTCGGTGCGGCTCTCGAAAAAACCGGCATCACCACCATTATCGCCGACAATCTGATCGGCCTCGGCGGGAATGTTCATCCAACTGTGATGATCGCCGCGTTCCTGATCGCAGCGATTATAATCTCGGAATTTATGTCAAACAGCGGCACGGTACCACTGCTTGCCCCGATTGCCATCGCCGTCGCCTACAAAACCGGTATGAATCCGATGGCTCTGATAGCGGCCGTCACATTCGGCTCAACAGCCGCCTTTGCGATGCCAATCGGCTATCAAACCAGCCTGATGATATACGGCGTCGGTGGCTACAGCGTAAATGATTTTGTGAAAATGGGAATTGTCCTCGATATATTGCTGGCGGGTCTGGCATTGTTGCTAATCCCGTATTTCTGGCCGTAAACCGACTGGTTTGACGTTTGCGAATGACGCGAACGACGCTCTTACCAAGAGCTGTCGTCGGCAGCATCCGTGTCTAGCAAGACACGCGAGGATCCTCTGATGCAGAAGATCCGGTATCTCGACAAACTGATTGACGAAAATGGCAACTGGGCAAAAAGATGGCAAAGATCCTGCGGAGTACGGTGCAATAAATGTCAGAACGGAAGGCGACAGTTGCTGGCCCAGCGCGACACCGGCAGTTATTTGTGCCAGAACCTGTTGCGTTATTTGACAGCGGTAAGTGATATACTTCGATCAAGGAGAAGACTTATGTCAGTAGTTTCAGAACTAGAACAAAGGGCGATGAGCCTTACGAAGATGGAACGTGGTGCTCTCGCTTCGCGGCTTATTGCGTCGCTGGGATCACCTTTCGAGGGTGACGATGAAGATGAGGTGGAATTGGCGTTAAAACGCTCTAAGGAGATGGACGAGAATCCGGACATGATGATGTCGGAGGAACAGTTCTGGGATTCGCTTAAGGAATTTCGTCGCAAATGAGTGTTTTATTTAACTCGCGTGCCAGTAGGGAAGTCCGATCAATTATCGAATACTACACGCTTGAAGCAGGTGCTAAACATGCTCAAGAATTTTTGGATGAGGTTGAGGAGATAATCGACCGCATCAAGCTTTGACCCAGATCATTTCCGGCGATCAACTCCGACGTCCATCGTGCCGTCTTGAACAAATATCCTTTCGTTGTCCACTATGAGATCGAATCGAAAGAGTCTGTCCGAATTCTCGCCGTCCGGCACCAAAAGCAGAATCCAGACTGTGGATTAGTTAGTCGAGTTTAGTAATGAGCGTAAATGATTTCGTGATCAGATTTGCAAATGTGAATGGCACCGGTTCGGCGTCGGCTAATGCTTTGTTCACCAAGGCGGTTTTTCGGATGGGTGTGCCGGTGACGCCGAAGAACATTTTTCCTTCGAATATTCAGGGGCTGCCGACCTGGTATGAGGTGCGGGTCAATGACCAAGGGTATCTCGGGCGGCGTGAGGGCGTTGATCTGATGATCGCGGTCAATCCGCAAAGCATGCCAAGAGATTACCGAGAGGTGAAGGCGGGCGGTTATTTTCTTTACGACAGCTCGAAGCCGCTCCCGCCGGGGTATGACCGCGAAGACATCACACATATCGGCATTCCGCTGATGGCCCTTTGTAATGCGGAGTTCACCGACGCGCGGCAACGGCAGTTGTTTAAGAATATTGTCTATATCGGTGCGCTTTCGCGGCTCTTAAATATCGAGTTTCCGGTGATCGAAGGGATGATAGGCGAGCAGTTCAAAGGCAAGGAGAAGCTGATCGAACCCAATATCAAAGCGCTCAAGATGGGCGTCAAATATGTCGAGGAAAATTTCAAATATCCGCTCGATATCCGCGTCGAACGCCGCGATATGATCGGCGATCAGATATTGATCGACGGCAATTCGGCGTGCGGGCTTGGGGCGATCTACGCCGGTGCGACTGTCGCCGCGTGGTATCCGATAACGCCATCGACATCGGTGGTCGAGGCGTTTGGCAAATACGCAAAGAAATTTCGCGTTGACCCGATCACAGGCAAAAATAATTACGCCATCGTCCAGGCGGAAGACGAACTCGCGGCCATCGGAATGGTGATGGGAGCTTCGTGGAACGGCGCTCGTTCGTTTACCTCGACCAGCGGCCCGGGCGTGTCTCTGATGAATGAATTCCTCGGCCTCGGCTATTTTGCCGAGATCCCGACCGTCCTGATCGACGTCCAGCGAACCGGCCCTTCGACCGGGATGCCAACGCGGACGCAGCAATCCGATCTACTCCTCGCGGCCTACGCTTCCCACGGCGATACAAAACATCCGTTGCTGTTTCCCGCGTCGCCCCGTGAATGCTTTGAGATGACCGCAGACGCCTTCGACCTTGCGGAACGCCTACAAACGCCCGTAATTGTAATGACCGATCTCGATCTCGGAATGAACGACCACGTCACGAGCCCGCTGACGTGGGACGACAGCCGAGAATACGATCGCGGCAAAGTTTTGACTCGAGACCAACTTGAAGAGATCGGAGCGCGAACACTCTTGTCCGCTACGGGCGACGCTTCGTCGGCCGTCACCGGTAACGGCACCGATCTCGCCGGAGGAACCGGCGATGCGGATAGGAATGTCGGCGTTCCGGCGTTTCGCGGCAAATACGGACGCTATCTCGACATCGACGACGATGGCATTCCATATCGTACAATTCCAGGAGTCCATCCAACTAGCGGCGCCTTCGTTACCCGCGGCTCGTCCCGCGACGAATACGCCGTCTATACCGAAGACGGCGACGCCTACCGCCGCAACATGGACCGCTTATCGCGAAAATGGGACACGGCGAAAGAGCTGGTGCCGGACCCTGTGTTCCGTGGCAACGCGGAGACGCAGGGCCGCGGGGCCGCGGAGCGTGTCAGTAGCCCGCACGTAAGTAAGGGATCGAGGACCAATAACGACGCCGTTATTTATTTCGGAACGTCCACATATGCCGCCGAGGAGGCCTTAGAGCTTCTCGCTGCCGAGAGGGTCTACCTCGACGCCATGCGCGTCCGTGCTTTCCCATTCGGCAAATCGTTAGTCGATTTTGTAAATTCGCATTCACGCATCTTCGTCATCGAACAAAACCGCGACGCCCAATTCAAAAGCCTGATGATGATAGAATTAGGCATTGATGCGTCGAAGTTGATTTCAGTTTTGAACTACGACGGCACGCCGATCGCAGCGGATA
>JBGTEX010000024.1:0-39669 GCA_041747575.1 Pyrinomonadaceae bacterium | reverse complement strand
GCTACGGCGGAAATGATGGCGTTAGAAAACAGTTCACCGGCTACGAGAGAGACACGGAAAGCGGGTTGGACTACGCACAGGCAAGATACTTCAAGGCTGGACACGGGCGCTTTACAAGCGTCGATCCGTTAGCGGCTTCGGTAAGCATCAAGAATCCGCAGACACTCAATCGCTACACCTACGGTCTGAACAGTCCATACAAATTTACCGATCCGCTGGGGCTGGCTCCGTGCGGAAATGTAAACTCAAGCGGAACCTTCGGCAACGCATGTACTCAGGCCGATGATGTGAAAGACAAATGCCCGCCGGGATCTAACTGCTTGGAACCGTGTAAAACCAGCTCGGCGGATTGTATTCCAGGTAGTGATAGACAAATTGCGACCGTAGACGTTAGCGCGGCGGATACACCGAGCGAGTTAATCTTGGACTCGGGTTCAACCCAAGTGGGAACTGCCATCTCACTCCGTGGAGTTCCGAACCCCGGTCTCGACATTGCGAACGCTGACCCGTTACAAAGCGTTGAGGGAATCGCTCGGTTGTCGGAAGCTGGCTCAGCGTTGCCCGGCATCGGAATTCCCTTCGCTGCTATTGCCGGAATTACCAGGTCCTTCCAAGGTGATGCTTCAGGTGGGGGAACTAATCTGCTTGGAATAATTCCTGGTTTTTCGATTTTCAAGAGGGCAGGTCAGGCGGCAAACGTGGTCGGTGACGTTGTAGCCGCAACGAATGTTGAACAATACGCACTTCGGGCCGCGAGGGACGGATTGTATCCTGTAATGCAGCGTGGCTCTGCCGCTCCCGTAGGTGAGGCGTTCCTAAAAGCAGGCGACGTGTGGAAGTTTGGTGTTACCAAAAATCCGGGTACTCGATATTCCCAGACGTTCCTTACCAATACCGGACAGGGATTGGTGTTCTCATCACGGGCGCAATTCGCGGCGAGAAGTCCCGCCTTGCAACTTGAAAAACAGCTGTTGCTCAACTACCGGTCAACGTTTGGCCACTTACCACCCGGAAATAAGATTTTGAGGTAAAAACTAAATGAGATTCTTTGTTACGTATGACGCCGACAGAACATCTGGTCTAGCAGCTTTTCTGCATTTTCTATACGAGAACGGTTTCGATACCTACTTTTCAGAGAAGAGTTTTGATGACAAAGAAACAAACATCTGTGTCGTGCTAATGTGTCGTCAGCCTGACCTTAATTTTAAGCAACGGATTCGGCTTTCAGCGAAAGATAACACCCTATACATCGATTTAATGCTTGATCTTCGAGTGGTGGTGCTTATGTCAGATATGGAAAAGCGATCTTTCGTGGTCCGGAAAATGCTTGAGGAACTACCTCCGATCATTGCCAAGTATGAGCGACTAAACTTCGATGTCTTGCGGTTTTCTCAGGATCTTCGTCTATGGTTCGAACGCCACGGGGTTGTCTCAGACGACTTCGAGAATTGATAATCTGCATGAGCAAGAATCGGTATAAAAGTGCAGACACGTTATCAAACAGGCAATCCTTATTCGTACCAACTGACGTCAAATCCATACCGAGCCGCATATTCATCCGGTGCGGGCGGCGAACAGGCCATGGGCTGGACACGAAGCCTTGCGGTCAACGCGGGCAGACATTCCGAAGTCGAAACATTCTCCGGTGCGTCGTTGCGTGCCCGCTCCGTGGGGAAGCAATTCGAGTTCAACCGGAAAGGTGCAAACCGACATCGACGCAGATGCCACGACCGTCACCGATCAAGCGAACAAACAGCGGCGTTCGATCTCAAACGGACTCGGACAGCTAATACGCATCGATGAGCCGACGGCAGGCGGGCTTGGGCCGGTTACGAGTCCTTATCAGGCGACGAGTTATGTTTATGACACGCTAAATAATCTGACGACTGTAAATCAAGGTGCGCAGACGCGCTCGTTTGTTTATGATTCGCTGTCGCGATTGAAATCCGCAAACAATCCCGAAAGCGGTACGATCAGCTATCTTTACGACAACAACGGGAATCTGACCCGAAAGACCGCCCGGGGCATCCAGACGAACTACATTTACGACGCCCTGAACCGCTTCACCCAGCGAAGCCTAAAACTGAATTACACTTACGGCACGACGAATAATAATGGAAATGTTCTCAGCCAAACGATCACGGTTCCGGGCGCGGCCAATCCTATCATTCAGAACTATGCTTACGACATGCTCAATCGTTTGCGGTCGGCGACGGAAAGGGTGAACTCGCAGGTTCAATGGAAACAGACTTTCGGGTTTGACCGTTACGGAAACAGGAACATCACCGCCGGAACTGGCGTAACAAACCTGACGTTTAGCGCGACGAACAATAGATCACGACGAGCGGTTATTCTTACGATTCCGCTGGCAACACAATCGCCGACCCATGCGGAAAAACTTTTACCTACGACGCCGAAAACAAACAGACAGCTGTCAGCAACGGCTCCGTAGGTGAATACTGGTACGACGGCGACGGCAAGCGCGTCAAAAAATATGTCCAGGGCACGGGCGAGACGACAATCTTCGTGTACGACGCGGCAGGCAAACTCGTCGCGGAATACTCAACCATCGTCGCACCCGCGAGCGAAGCGAAGGTCGCATATCTAACAAACGACCACCTCGGCAGCCCCCGAAATAACACCGACGCAAATGGCGCCGTCACCGCCCGCCACGACTACCACCCATTCGGCGAAGAAATCCTAACCGCCCAACGAACAACCGCCCTAAACTACGCTGCCTTCGACCACTTACACAAAGGAATAGTTGAAAGGAAGTAACGAATCTGTTACTATACTTGCAGTGAGAGTTAAGGAATTGTTAAAAATTATCGAGGCCGACGGATGGTACTTCACACGTCAAAGCGGTAGTCATCCTTGTGGTTCCTATACACGGCGGCGACATTCCCAAAGGCACTCTCAAATCAATACTGAAACAGGCGGGGATCAAAGCATTATGAAAGTAAATATAATCATCGAAAAAGGCAAAGGCGAACTTTGGGGAAGGATTGAAGGCAGCGAGTTTCTTGTTTCTTGCGGAAAAGATTTGGCCGAAGTAACCGACAATCTTAAATCTCTTTTGGCTGACTACGCCGCTCACGAAGGCAAGGCGGACAAGCGATGGGGAAAAGTAAATGTTGATAAGGTTAGCTTCGGTTATGTTTACGATACGCAGGCATTTTTTGAAAGTTTTGGCTTTCTGAATATTTCGGCGGTTGCTAAAGCAGCTGGTATCAATCAATCCCTTCTGCGTCAGTACGCGAAGGGCATCAAGCATCCTTCGGTGGATCGCGTCCGCGTGATCGAAAAGACCATTCATAATCTTGCCGACCAAATGAGTAGCGTATCTCTTGTAACGGTCTAATGTCTCTTCGTTCCGCAATTGCAGACGCGATCCGATTCCTGAAAGAGCAGCCTGCGGACGGTGGAAGACTGAAGGGCGATCTCGACGCGGACGCTCGCGGCGATGGCATCAATCCCGCAACCCTGCACCGCGCAAAAACAAGAAAAAGCGAAAGGAAACCGAACCTTGACCTTAACGGATGGCGGCTTCCAGCGATTCAACAGTCACTTGATTGAGCCTCGTCTGTTTGGCTTTCGCAAGCGGAGACACTTTATGATGCATTTCAGGGTTAAGACGCAGGGTAAGTTTGCCGGACGCGAATTTGCGCGCGGCGATCCCTTTTTCTTTGGCGTAATCAAGAAACACACTCAGGCTGATATTTCATTCCTTTCGAAGCGACTTGATGCTTTCGACGTAAAAATCAGCTCCGCCGTTAAGTCCGACAAATTCGCCTCGAAAAAAACTCTGTTTCGGGATCGAAGGATATGACCGCTTCGTATTCGCCAAATTTAGAATGGAGCCGTCCATCGGAGTCGAACCGACGACCTTTCGATTACGAATCGCACAGGCATAGATTGTTAGCCACTTCCCGCCATTTCAAAAACATCCTTTTCAGGTAGTGTTTATCGATATTTCATAGTTGACTATCCTTTCAAAGTAATTCACAATACTTCTAATTCCTAAGGTGGGATTGGTGGGAATTCGTGGTGGGAATTTTGGTGGGAACGATAAGCTATGGAAATCAGGGCAAAAGTATTCAAAAGGAAAGCCGGAAAAAGTAAGGGAAAATGGATCGCTCGAATTGAGTATTACGATGCCGTTGCCGGGAGATCGAAGACGATGGAGCGGCAAACTGACAAGCGGTCAAACGCTATTGACGAACGCGACCGTCTCACTAACGAACTCAAGAAATCGCACGGCCAGATTCAGACGGGCGAGCGTATGGCTTTTTCGAGGTTGGCGGACATATGCGGCGAGCGATTCTTTAAGGCGGCCGTAATCGTCGAAGGCCGCAAAATCGAAGGTGTGCGCTCATACAAGACAGCTCAAAACTATTTGACGGTGCTGAAACAGTTCTTTGGAAAGCGGCTAATTGGCCAACTAACGACCGAATCGCTAAAAGATTACCGACGTTGGAGGCTCAAAAATGGTTCTCGACGACCAGAAGTGCTTGCCAAAGGTGAATTTGTTCCCGTGAAACTGGCAACGATAAACCGCGAATTGGCGGCGATGCGCCGGATGATGCGATATGCCTATTCCGAAGGATGGATAACGAAAGATATTTTTTTTCAGGCTAAAATGGTGGACACGTCGGGCGAAATGGAACGCACTCGGCGGCTGTCAGAGGCCGAAGAAGCGCTTTTGCTGACTGCGTGTCAGGGGATGCGGGAAACGACATACGAACGAACGCGATTCGGCAAGAAAGAAACGATCACGGCAAAGATCACGGCCGACAATCCGCATTTGAAGGCTATAATTTTGCTTGCGATTGATTCAGGGATGCGGCGCGGTGAGATTCTCAAACTTCGCTGGAAAGATATAGACTTCAAAGCCGGTCTTATCCGAATTGTTGGAACTCATACCAAAACCGAACGCGAACGGCTCGCACCTTTAACGACGCGGGCAATGACCGAACTTTACCATGTGCGGGAATTCACGCCCGGCGATAGGCCGTTTCCCTTTTTGGACTTTAAGCGAAGCTGGGCAACGGCAAAGGAAATCGCCGGGATCACCGATCTTCATTTTCACGATCTTCGCAGGACGGCTATAACCCGCTGGATAATGCAGGGCAATCCGATTGCACTTGCCGGGAAGATCGCAGGCCATACCAACCTTGAAACGACAATGAAGCACTATACAAGCGCGGACGCGGACATCGTTAACGGCTTTACGGAAAAGATGAACGCGATCCACTCGCAAGCGATCCCGGAAACGGCGGATAGTGAGTTTGTAAATTAAAAATGCATCGAAGCGTCAAAACGCGAGTTTGTTGACTAAAATCCTTGCTTGCCTTGCGTGTAGCATTTAAGCTACACTATCAGTAATCGGTTTATTTGATGAAGGTTGAATACTACATCACGCCGGAAGGCAAAACGCCGGTGACGAAATGGCTTAACCGCTTGCGAGATCGAAAGGCGAAAGCCGCCATTTTCGCGCGTACTGCACGGATGCAGATTGGCTTGTTTGGCGACGCTAAATTATTGGGAAATGGCGTGTCTGAATTGCGTGTAGATGTCGGCTTGGGCTATCGCGTTTATTACGCACGTTCGGGAAATGAGATCGTCTTGCTGCTATGCGGCGGCGATAAAAAGACGCAAGCGGCGGACATTATCAACGCAAAGGAATACTGGAATGAGCACAAAAAACGGACAAAAGAATCAAACTAGAACCGGCGACTGGGAAGAATATGTGATCGACACGCTGAAAGACGATCCGCGCCTTGCAAGCGAATATCTTAACGCGGCGATAGCTGACGGCGACATCCGTGTTTTTCTTTTGGCACTCGGCCAAATAACCAAAGCTCGCGGGATGTCCAACGTCTCGAAGGCGACCGGATTAAACCGCGAAAATATCTATCGGATCGTTAGCGACAAAGGCAATCCGCGAATCAAAAGCATACAAGCGATCCTGGATGCCGTAGGCCTGACGCTCCGAACCGAACCCGTCAAAAAGCGTGTCCGCAAAGCCGCGTAATGAGCTATCAACCTTCAATCGCCTTACGCTTGGAGATAACGCAAGGCAAAACACGAAAGAAATTAGATCGAATTCATACCCGGTCAATTGCAAGACGGGCGGAAGGACGACTGCAGAGTGTGAATTAGAAAGCAAAAATCGCATTATAGCTATGCAACGCAATAAAGAGATCAAATATCTGCGTTTTCTCAATAACACTTTGCAAACAACGGTATTGAGAAACGATATTTGCGACGAATTCACCCGAAAGATTTTCGATTATCTGGAAGCCGCACCTGCGTTTAATGCCCAAGTATTTTGCGCGTTTCTTTATCATTTTATTCACAGGTGTAAATTGAAACGCGGGCTTGTAATGACGGCGGAAACCAACGTCTATGACAGAATCAGGCTTGACGCAGGAAGTATCGCGAATGACCTTTCACTGTTTTTAGGATTGCATTCGATCAGGTTTGCTCTTTCGACTAACCCGAATCAATTTACAGTTTCGCTCGAAGAAAAACTGAAACATCTTCTCTTTGATAATAATGAGGATGCGGGCAAGCCGCGTATGGAGCGGCGTTTTCTGTCGTGGAGGAATCCGCGTGTGAAAATTGTTTTGCCGGAAATGAAGGGAAACACGGGCATCGTTCCTTTCGTGTATCTGGAATTTACGATGCCAGCTCTTTCAGTCGGTCAAAAGTTGGACGTGCTTCACTTTGCGATTTGTGCCTTAAACTATCTCTCGCAAAGGGACGATCCGATAACGACGTTTTCAAATCCTGAAATCCCGCAGCATGTGCTTGTGTCAAAGCCCGAACATTTGAAAATCATCTCGGATAATCTGCTTCGAGTACGAGATTCGGTAGTTTTGAATGCGATTAGAGATAAAGAGGGCTTTGAGTTTGATGAACAATCGCAGGACATTGCTCGAATTTTGACCGTTCAAAACCGGGACTTGCCGATTAAGAAGCAATGGCTCGAAGGCAACCCGATTCTTGCCCTTCAGTCTGACGAAAAGCCAAAGGCTGCAAAAGCACAAGGCTATCCGCCGTTCCATTTACAGCAAATAATTGATACAGCCGTTCGCTTGTATGAGGTAAAAGACAAAGTGCGGGCGATTGATATTTACACAGAGCTCGGTATTGAAAGAAACACCTACCACAAGCGTATCAAATATTTTGGTTACGATACGGCAAGGATATTAAGCGAGGCTCGAACGAAACGAGACAACGCGAATTGTAGTCATCTGTCATCGGATGACAGATGACTACAAATGACGACTACTAATTGTTTCCACACCTGATAGATTCAATCCATTCGGATATTTCCGAGTGGATTTTTTATTTTGGAGATAAATTATTATGGAATCAGCTAACGAATTTTTGACTAATCGAGAGGCCGCGAAATTTTTGCGCACGTCTGAACTCACACTATGGCGGCTGCGGAAAAACGGCGAGCTGCCGTTTTACAGAATCGCGTCAAAACTGCTCTATCGCGTCTCTGATTTGGAACGCTACATGCAGAGCAATAAACGAAACGACGGGGGGCAAAATGATGAAAATTGAACACGCCGAAACTGGTAATTTCGGCGTGTATGCAAACGAAACGGGTTTTTCTAACAGGTTTGATTCTAGCCGAAACAACCGCATTTTACAACCTGTCATCGACGCGGACGCGATCCGAGCAGACGCTGAAATTTTGCTCAATTCGAGCGATCCTGAATCGGACGGTTTTCGCAGCCTGTTTAAAATGCAGACGGCAAACCGCTGGTTGGAGGATTCGAGCAAACGACCGGCCCCAAAAATGCTATTTGGTGAGTTCTGGTTCGAGGGCGAAATCTGTATTTTGTTTGCTGACACGAATGTCGGCAAATCGATATTGGCCGTGCAAATCGCGGATGCAATTTCGAGGAATGCGAGCATCTACGGCATACCGTCAGACGCACCGGGTCAAACCGTAATTTATTTTGATTTTGAACTGTCTGACAAACAGTTCGAGGCGCGATATTCGGAGAAGCGGCGGGGCGATGATTTTTACACCAACCCGTTTGTGTTTGACCAGAATTTGTTGCGGGCAGAGATCGATCCGGACGCGGACATCGAACACGATTTTGAATCATTTGAGGAATATTTAAATTTTTCTCTCAAACGCTCAATCGCTGATTCAGGAGCGAAAATTCTGATAATCGACAACCTCACATATTTGAAAAATGAGACCGAACGGGCGCGTGATGCGCTACCTTTAATGAAACATCTAAAAGCGCTCAAATCGCGGTTTGATCTATCCATATTGGCGCTCGCCCACACGCCAAAACGCGACCTGTCGAAACCGATCACGCGAAACGATTTGCAGGGCAGCAAAATGCTGATTAATTTCTGCGATTCGTCGTTCGCGATAGGCGAATCGTCGCGCGACAAAACGATGCGATACCTGAAACAAATCAAATGCCGGAATGCCGAGATTCGGTTTGACACCGAAAACGTCATGCTCGGTCAAATCCAGAAACCGGGCAATTTTCTGCATTTTGAGTTTTCCGGTTTCGGCACGGAACGCGAACATCTGCGCGACCTGTCGGAAACCGACAAATCAGCAATGCTTGCGCAGGCAAAACAGCTATCGGCGGACGGCAAAACACAGAGAGAAATTGCCGATATAATCGGAGTTTCGGCGATGACGGTCAACCGCTATCTCCGAACCACGTAACACCTGTAACACCTGTAACACCCTGTTACAACTGTTACAGGTGTTACAAATGGTACAAAAATATGCTCACACTCGAAAAATATCACGGATCAGGATCACGGCACACCTGCCCGGCTTGCGGGCGAGCGAAGCGATTCACGCGGTATATCGACACCGACACCGGGTGTTATCTCGCGGACACGGCAGGACGCTGCGACCGCCAATCATCTTGCGGTTATCATCTGAAGCCGAAAGAATATTTCGCCGACAATCCGCACCTGCGAGAAGGCAACGGCTGGACACCCCAAAACCTTAGAAAACCTAAGAATCGCGGCATACTAACGCCCGGCTCGAACCGTAAAAGCGGCTTAGAACGCAACTATGAAGGACGTTTTAATCCGAAACGATCGGACTACATCGAATCCGCCGTTTTGATTCGCACTTTGACCAATTACGGCCGAAACGCCTTTGTGCAATTCCTGCTCAGACTATTCCCGAACGATCCGGGCGATGTTTGGCAAGCCGCAAAGGAATATTCGATAGGAACATCCAAAGACGGCAAAACGATCTTCTGGCAAGTTGACCAAAACCAAAAGATTAGGACTGGAAAGATAATTGCTTACAGCTCTAATACAGGAAAACGGCTAAATGGCGTCAAACCAAATTGGACGCACTCGGAATTAAAAAAAGCGAATTTGCTCAAATCAAACTTTGAGCTTCAGCAATGTTTTTTCGGCGAACACCTTTTGGCGAAATATCCGGCCTTGCCCGTTGCCATTGTCGAAGCCGAGAAATCGGCGTTTATCGCTTCAATCTGCAAGGGCGTTTTTCCTGATATGGTTTGGCTCGCGTCAGGCGGCAAATCAAACCTAAACGCCGACCGCCTTGCACATCTCGGACGCAATAGGAAAATCATTCTCTACCCGGACGCAGACGGCTTCGACAAATGGCAAAGCATCGCATCTGAAGCACGCTCGAAAGGTTTGACGGTGAAAGTGTCAGACCTTATAGAAAAACAAGCCACAGACGCGGAAAGGGCAAATGGCGCGGACTTAGCGGACTATCTGATCCGCGAACAAACGGCGATAAATGAGCATAACGGACAAACGCCCGGCGAGCTTGAAACTATCCTTCAGGAACGCATCGCAATTATGATTTTCGACGGCGGACTGTCTGAAGCCGAAGCCGTGCAAATCGCGAACGCTGAAGTTGCAACAAGTTGGAACTAAAAAAAAGAAGATTATCAAAATGAGTTACGAACTTCTTTGTGAAGAAATAGCAGGACAAGTCTCGAAAGATAAAACGCCGTCTAAGGCCACCCTGCCTTTACCCGAAAAACGAAAGATTTTGTTGAATTTTGACAGATGCCGAAGCAAACTAACCAAACCAAAGTCCTGATCGCATTGCTCGAAACGCCTTCGATAACCGAAGCGTCTGTCAAAAGCGGCTTGTCGCAGGAAACCATATATCGCTATCTACGCGATAAAGCCTTTCAGAAAGAGTTTCGAGAAGCACGCCGTGCAACGGTGGACAATGCCGTTTCTCAATTGCAGCAAGCTACGTCTGAAGCTGTGGACACTCTCAAAAGGAATATGTCCTGCGAGAATCCACACGCCGAAATTACAGCGGCTCGAATAATTCTCGATATGGCTTTCAAAGGAATCGAAATGTCCGATATTTTAGAACGGCTGGAGATTTTAGAAAATGAACATCATAAATCGAATTGAAAAACTTGAAAACGCGGCGGGCGTGGGATCTGAATTTTGCAGTTGTTCGGGCGGGATAGTAACCCGAATGATTAAACCGGATATGGATCGCCCCGAAAATGAACGCGAACGCTTGATAGATGAAGCGCAGAAACCTGAATATTGCGAGCGATGCCGAAAACAAATCGAAAAGCAGCTAATAATCTTTCAAGCCGTAAAAGGAAACGACGGCCCCGCGTGAAGCAAAGCCGGGCGAAACATTCGCGACTTTCAATATTCACACGAAACCGACAAATTGACGGTTTTCAGATGTTATTTGGTGGGAATTCCGGTGGGATTCAATTTTACGAGTTTGCAGATTGCCTGTAAGTTGTTGATTTTAATGGAGCCGCCCATCGGAGTCGAACCGACGACCTTTCGATTACGAATCGAATGCTCTACCAACTGAGCTAGGACGGCTTGTCTGAGGTTGGCCGGGTTTGTGAGCGGGTCGCGCGGGGAGATCAAATTTCAACACCCGCGAGCTTTTACGGCGAAACCGAAACACCGAATATACTTTTTTGAAGGCGTCCGTGTCAAGTTTTAACCCGTGGAATAAATGGCCGCGATTTATTTAAATCGTCGGAAAAGGACGAACGCGATATTGTCATTCGATTTTTTTATAAAGGGGATTATTCTATCCGGGCTTGGGCGTTGGCAAAATTATCTCCATTTATGGGGCTTTCCGCAAACGGCACATAGCCGCGAGACAGCCGATGGCTGAGTACGAAACTACGTCAACCTATACGCATTATTTACGTTCCGCCGTAAGTTTTTGGCGGGAAAGCTTTCGGGGCGTTTGGAGGAAGGTTCTGAGGCGTAGTAACATTTGCTGTGACGGCAAAAACATACGTTGTATTAAAATTATGAACAAAGAATTTATCAACCGACTCAATCAGGCATTTGATAATGTGTCAATGGCCGATGTTGCGAGGCGTCTGAGAATACCGCATGCGACCGTGCGCAACTATTATCAGGGGCGCCTTCCCGCACCCGAGGTTTTGATCAAGATCGCAAATGAAACGGGCGTATCACTCAATTGGCTGCTTATCGGTACGGGCGAAAGGTATGCGGGGCATATTGCTCCGATCGGACTCGGCAGATTTATCGAGGAGAAAATCAGTGAGATCATCGATAAAAAGCTCGCCGACGGAGATGTGACCGAACTTTCTGACGTCGATTTTCGTGGTGATTTTGACGTCGAATCTGCGCTGATTGAATTCAACGATCCGCAAAAGGTTATGAATGCGTGGTTTAAGTACGAAGGCCGTAAATATCCGGCAGATTACGGGATCGTTTTTTTTCGCGGATGGGAAACATTTTCTGATAAGGATAAAGCCGCTGCAATTCGCGACGCCAAACGTGTTCTCGACCGGTCGATTTAAAAAGCTGTGCGGTCCAGCTCGCTTGAGCCATAACAAATCCTTTGGGAAATAATCGATTTGCAAAAGTGCCTGGCTATGATACTATGTTGCATCTACGGCACGTTCCGTCCAGCATGCAATTTCTCACATCCAAAATATCAAAACTGCGTATCGGCTGGAACGAAACCGCGCTGACCGAGGCGGATTTTTATCGTCTTTGCAAACGTTTTAAGATCAGGGTTACAGAAATGCCTCTGAACGTCGGTGGATTTTACTATCGGGCGATGGGTCGTGATTTTATTGCGGTTGACAGCCGTTTATCACCGCCGCATAAGCTCGCCGTACTCTTTCACGAGCTTGGCCATTTTCTTTTTCACACGCCTGAATCCGGAGCGACCGCCAATTTCCACCGGGTCGGCCGCGTCACCCGACAAGAAAGAGAAGCAGACGTTTTTGCACTCTGCGCTTTGATACCAAGAGCCTGGATCGAGACCCGTTCGCTCACGGAACTCATTGACGACGAAGGCTTCCCGGCCGAGATGGTCGAGGCCAGATACAAAATACTCGAACGCTGCGGTATCTGAAACCTGCAGCGTCGAGACGGTAAGCGCCGATCTTTCACTCCAACCCGATAAAATCGACATTATTTAAATCAGAAGTAATAAACATCGTTCGTGAGGCGAAGCGGAAACGTTTTGTTGAAACTCCGATAACGTATGTTTCGCCGGCCTGGACGTTTGGGAACGAATATACTCCGAACGGGCTGGTGAACCGTGTTTGCCGGACGCCTTGAGAATCAGTCAAAGTTACGGTCGCGTTCCGTAGGTCCAGGCCGCTTGGGGTCGAGACATTGCCTGATATCGTGACCAACGGCGCGACGTCGTTCTCATTGATCGTCAGAATTACGGGATTGGTCCCGGCGATGCTTGCTCCGTTTGGGGAAGAGAGTGAGAAATTGATGGTTTCGTTACCCTCGAACACAGTGTCGTCACAGATCGTGACGTTTATGATCTGAGTTAGAACTCCCGCGTTAAAAGAAAGAGTGCCGGACGAATTGACAAAATCAACCCCCGTCGTGCAGGCAGCGCCGCCGGTGGCCGTGCCGTTTGCGGCTGCATATTGCACGGTATCGATACCCTCACTCCCGCCGGTGCGGTTAACGGCAATGGACGCAGTGCCGCCGTTTTCATTGACGCTGAAATCTGCCGCATTGAACTGCAGGCTCGGCTGCAGTTCAAACGCGCCGACGTCCGCGCCGTTCCCGCCGGATGCGTTGGGTATTAAAGGGTCATCGACCGGCCGGGTCTGCCGCCGCTGGTCGGCGGTCGTACCCGCGCCCCCTTTATCGATTGCCGGGCTTCCGGGCAATAGGGCGTGTGTGAAATTCATACCGCCATTATTCTGCAGAGGACCGAGGATCGGATCGAGGCCGGTGGTATTTGTTGCCGTGGTTCCGGTAATGGCCGTGGCGGCCGTGTTTTCGATGAGGTTAAATCCCTGCGAGGTCAAGCTGCCGTTGAAATCCGGGCCGGTTCCGGTCGCTGTATTGTCGGCAAAAATTGAGTTTATAGCGGAAACGGTTCCGATCACACCGCCGCCGTTCCTCGTCGCCGTATTGCCAGCGATTGTTGCAGATGACACTGTAAACGTTCCTGAAATTCGATTGATCCCGCCGCCGTCCCGGCCGGCCGTGTTGCCGCTGACGGTCGAATTTGTAAGGGTAAATGTCGTTCCGGTTGAATAAATGCCCCCGCCCGAATTTGGCGTCGTGTTGCCGCTTATGGTCGAGTCCGTGATAGAAACGGTCGTACCGGTTGCGTAAATACCGGCACCGTTGTTGTTACCGGAATTGGTGTTTGTCGAATTACCGCTGATCGTCGAATTGATAACGGTCATGGTGCCGCCCGAGAAAGCGTAAAGTCCGCCGCCGTTGCCATCACCGTTATTATCAGAATCGCACCTGTTGTTTGAAATCGTCGAATTCATAACGGTCAAAATGTCGCTTGTGCTTTTATAAATTCCGCCGCCGTCAATCGCCGCCGAATTGCCCGTAACGATAACGCCGTCAACCGTCAATGTGCCTTGATTGTAAATTCCGCCGCCAAATCCGGGGAAATTGCCGGTCAAACCGTTCCCGCCCGTTATGGTCATTCCTCTGATCGTTATTTGTGCAGTTCCCGGAGTAACCTGAAAGACGCGGACGGCATTGTTACCATTAACGGTCAAAAGATTCGCTCCCGGTCCCGTAATAGTCAAAACCTGAGAGCCGTTGATTGACAAAACGGAACCGGCCAGCGTGATCGTGCGTGGTGAATTAAATGAGGGATCGAATACGATTTCGTCCGCACCCGCCCTTGCGTTTGCGTCCAGGATCGCTTGCCGGAAGCTGCCCGCACCGCTGTCATTTGTATTTGAAACGGTAATGGTCGGTAACGGCACAGGGGTTGGCGTTGGGGTTGGCGTCGGCGTCGGCGTCTGTGCGACGGCTGCGCAGCTGCCGTTTACGGCCATGACATAGTGAGCATTCGGGAAACCGACAAACGCGGTCGTACGCGGGGTCGCGGTGCCGCCGCAATTTACCGAGCCGATGTAGCCTGGGCCGGTTTCGGGCGCCGAGTTTCCGCCTAGTTGGAAACTATTACTCATCGGAAGGCCGTCAGGTACGGCGACCTCCATTATCAACTCTGAAGTTCCGGCGGGGACGGTTGCTACGAGCGGAACGTTAAACACGCCCTGCTGGTCCGGAATATCCAGATTCATAGAGGCGATCTGCGTTCCGACATTTGGAAACCCGTTGGGAAATGCCGAGCCGTTTTTGGCGTATAACCGCACGGTAGCCGGCTGAGACGTCGCCGTTCCCCCGGCGTCGGTTTCTACACCGAAAAAAACGGATGTTATGTTGTATGCTTCATTTGAACCAACACCAAAACCCGACATCGAAAAAGCCCGCCAGTAGCTTGTTGCCCGATGTATGCCGGTACCTTGCTGCACACATGCGACCGTCTGCCCGGGCACCACGGCAAAGCTGGACGAGTGCGTGATAGTCGTGGGACACCCGCCTTGCGGGAAATTAGCTTCCGAAGGCAGAATCGGCGCAAAAATATTTACCCCATCTGTCGAGCCGCCAATGTAAACGGACGACCCATCGTTAAAAAACATTGGTACATCGGCATATATCTCTGCATTCTGTGCCTGTCCGGTATAATTTACCAAGAGAAGTGCCGTAAACAACAAGGCCGCGGCCACACCCGAAATTGTTTTCAATCGCGGGCGAAAAAACAGTCCGGCAGATGCCCGGTTGGGACGTGTATATCTGGTTTTTGGTAATGTGCTTCTGGTATCCATTTTATTCTCCTCCGTGGTTTTGAAACTGATCGATTTGTATCTTCAGTTATATATGCGAAAAAAGTCGGCGAAAACGGTCAAATTATTTTCAAAAATTCCAAATTATTTTTTAATTTGAAAAGCGGCGTAAGGCCGGAAGTCTGAACGAGCTGCTTGTTTTGCTCCTTTCGCGAGATAAAAACGGCGGCCCGGCGGGCCGCCCCAAAGGTCGTCAGGAATGATTTCTCATTCCAGTCCGACAAAGTCGATATTTGTCAGCGAATCGTCAACCGGCATTACGCGCGACGCAAATCGGAAGCGTTTTGACGAGACGCTGATGGTATAAGTTTTGAATGCGTCAACGCCCGGGAAGCGGTAAACCCCAAACGGACTTGTCATAACACTCTCCCGATTGCCGAGGCTGTCGGTGAGCGTGACCGTGGCATTTCTTAGATTTAGCCCGCCCGGCGTCGTAACCCGACCGGAAACATCGACGCCGGCTACGGTCGCGACAACCCGGTCGATCGTGTTGAAAGCGTCCATTTTTCCATAACCCCAAACCGTATTTGGAACCTGACCGGTAAAGCTGTCGCTTCGCGCCGCTTGCTGGAGAATGCGTTTTATCTGTGCGGCGTCGAGATTTGGATTTCTTTCCAGCATCAGGGCAATCAGGCCCGTTACCTGCGGCGCGGCTGCGCTGACGGCTCCCGCCCGTCCGTAAAGGCCGCCGCCGCCGAATACCTTGTTAAAATCAAAAGTCGCAAAAAATGAGGTGGGATTATAGGTCGTCATGACCAGGTCACCGGGTGCGGAAAGATCAACGCCTAAACGGCCGTCGAATGTCGGCCCGACGCTGCTGCCCACCCACAATTCGCCGACATTTCCCTGACCCACAACGGATCTCGGAACGCCGTTTATGTCGATCCAGTCCGTCGCGCCGACATAGCTGTTTGGAGCTATGTTATTAAAGGCTGTTGCCTGAGATATAATGCTGCCCGGAACGACGAAATTTAGAAAACGATTGGTCACATTAAAATGTGACGGATTTAATGTAGCGTCAAATCGTCCGTTCGAAACCGTTTGTCCCTGTATATCGACGGTGTACATACCCGGAGGGCCGGATATGTCAAAAAATATCTCACGGCGATTGGCTGCGCCGCCGAAAACCTGACCGACGCCGCCGTGATGATAGAAAAATACCGAGTTTTGCACCCTTTCTAAACTACCGTTTGCGGGCGCCGGATACGGCCCAAAATTCCCCGCGGGAGTTTGAATCGAAACTCCAAACCGGTCATCGCCGTGGTAGATCAAATCAAAACGCAATACACCGGCCGTTGTTTTTTGTATCTGAATACCGGCGTTTCCACCCTGCGTCAGAATGCCGCCGGCGTGATTTGCACGTCCGCCGTCGTCGCCCGTTCCGGTTACAAAAACAAGCCCGGGTATGCCTGGCCCGACTGTTGAATCTATTTTTCGGCTAAAGTTGTCCGTGCCGTCCGTCGATCCGCCGATCGAACCAAAATTTGCGAGCATAACGGCTGGCATGCCCAGTTCCGCGGCCTTATCACGGACAAAGTCAACGGCAGCCGGAAATAGTGCCGGATTGAAGAAAGGCGCTTCCGCGCTCTGTCCGTCATGTGCTGCTGCCCCCTCGGTTGTAAACTTAACGGCGATGATCGATGCGTTAGGGGCAATGCCGCGAAAGCGACGGTCAAGCGTATTTCGTCCGTTTCCGGCGGCTATGCCGGTAGTGGTCGAACCGTGTCCGACCGCGTCACGCGTGGCAAGAGCGGGGCCGCCGGTGAGGGCCGCGTTTATCTGGGCCTCAGTATAGATAGTGCCGACGCCGTATGTGTTGCCGGGCGCACCCGCACCGGTATTGTCGATCATGTCGAAAATATATTTTATACGGGTCGTGCCGTCGCTGTTTCTAAAATCGTTGTTGCGCCAGTCGATACCGCGATCGATGATCGCAACAATAGTTCCCTGTCCCGACACCCCAAAGGTCGAAACGGCCATATCGGTACGCGATTCGATACGGGCCCGATCCATCGCCCAAAGCGGCACCGACGACAAAGTGAAAATGATAGTAACAAGCGTTGTAAAGATAGACTTCTGCATATTTGGCCTCCTTGCAATTCCGAACAATATTCGGTTTTTTTAAACAGGTTATTGAAGTTAGTTTTTCCTTCTATAATATATATGCGAAAAAGGTCGTCGCAAACGGTCAAATTATTTTCGAAATTCGAAATTATTTTTTAAGCCGAATTACGTATAGAGGATTTCCAGCTTGTTACTATTGGCAGAAAGGCCGTGGGCCTGTTGATGGGTTTAGAAAGCCCGGTTGGTGTGGAGTGTTTATAAAAGAGGTTTTACTGGGACTTTAGTGGAAAACATAGAGTTTTAGTTTTTTTGAATTGCCGTCTGCTTTAGCTGACGGGAAGAATTGACAGATAAATTTCGGCTTTAGCCAAATATTTGAAAAAAAATCAGTCTTCCGAATAGCTTTAGCTGAAGCTGGTAGTTATTCGGCTGAAGCCTTTCCGCTTTTTCAACCTTTCCCGTCAGCTTAAGCAGACGGCAATTGATGAAATCAAAAATGAGTCAGGCGTGCGTTCATCCGTCAAACCGTATGGTCCATAGACTATTTGTCAATCTGGTCTATTTGCTTCAGAAATCGAGATTCGGCAAATCGAAAGCGGAGACCTGAGATCTCCTGCAATTTGGTACCGAGGGTCGGAGTCGAACCGACATGGGCGTTAAGCCCGCTAGATTTTGAGTCTAGTGCGTATACCAATTTCGCCACCCCGGCATTGAACATAAAATAATAATTCGCATTGCGGCTTACGTCAAATGTTGGCACCGAATTGCAATGTTGAATATCAGCGTCAGTTAAAATCCAAAAAATAACCAATTTGGATTTTCAGGGATCGATCAGTACGGCTATTTCGGCGCGGCGTTTTGCTTCGTCGAGAAACCGCTCGATCGCGGCGGCAATTTTCTGGCGTGAAAGGGTTTGACGGATCTCGGGCCGTTTTTCTTCGAGCGGCGGGAGCAGCAGACCCGGGGACCTTCTTCGAAATTCAGGGACAAAGATGTCTCGGTAATATTTTGCCTCTTCGTCTGAAGTGATCACGACAAATGAACTGAAGCGAAAATCTATGTATTTTTCGATCGCGATGCGCTGAGCGATGAGGCGTTCAAAATTATCATCTTTAACCGAGTCAAACCCGACCTGTTTTAATCTGGCCTCGAAAGCACCCGGTGTCGGGAAAAAACTCAAGGTTTCGCTTATCTTTGCCGCGATCTCATTTTCGGTCGCGGCGTTGCGCGGCAGACGCTCGCTCTCGAGTGCAAAAAGACGTTGATTTATAAGGACCTGCAACGCACGATTGAGATCCTCTGAACGAGGCGGATCGAGCGGGACGCCGGGCTGAAGGGCAAGCTGCCACACAATGTCCGAATATGTGATCAGCTGTGTCCGTGAACCATCGCTTACGACCGCGACCGTCTTGTCAACCACCTCCTGTGCACTTACCGCAAGAGCCGTCAAAAAGAGGAAAGCCGCCGTAAGGCCGATCATTGCATGCCTCGAACTTTTAGATATATTCTTCATCGTCTCAATACTAAGTTTTATCTGCTTCAGGTGCTGTGTCAACTTCTTAACTTACGCTTATAGAGCCTTACGGAGGAAGCGCGTTCTGTGGCCTTCGTATAATGTGTTAAATTTGTTGACAAGATGTTAAAAATTGTTTCTAATTAAAAAGGAAGTTTTTAAATGCTTCCGGATCGAATTTTCTCCTAAACAGCCGTATTTTATCCGCCGATCTTATCAGGCCGCGACCAATTACAATGCTGACAACATCGCCGCTGAAAAAGGACGCAAGCGATACCCATGTGGTGGCGCCGGCGGACGATAATTTCAATGAACTCAGGTTTATCTCGGAGCTGGGGCGGAGCCTCCTGTTTACGGTCCATCCAAAAAAGGCCGCAAGCCGCGTAGCCGAGGCCATCCTCAATGGTGTAGATGCCTGCCAATGTGTGTTTGTTGCCGAGCTTGTCAGCATCGGCCGCATAACGTGTGAAACGGGTCGTGACGGCGAGCACAAAATGCTTCGCCGCGATAAGTTTGAAAAATGGCTGAGCTTTATGCCGCCGCAGGTTGGTTATTCCGAATCCGAAAAAAGCGAATTTATGCTGCGTGGCGACAAACACGCTGTTGAATACATTTCGCCATTGCATATAAATGGTGAAATACGGGGGGCGATCATCGTCGGCTTTGAGACCGAAGACGAATTTACCGACCGCAAAACCCGTCTGATCGAGGCGGCCACCCAAATGGCGGCGATGAGTGTAAATCTGTCTGCAAATTATGAGCTGGCATTGCACGATTCGATAAATGAGGCCCGAGAGGAGAATCGTAAATTTACCGAGAGTGTCCTGGATGCTTTGCCCGTTTCGCTTTACGTGGTTGACCGCGACTACCGCATCGTCACATGGAACAGACACCGCGAAGTGGGTTTGCTCGGGATCCCGCGTGATATTGCGATCGGGCGAAATGTCTTCGACGTACTCGAAAAATATCCTCAGGGACGTGTCCGCGAAGAATTTGAGCGGGCGTTTCGGACCGGACGGATCGAGCGTATCGAGCAGCAGACCGTGGCTGACGATGGCTCAACCCTGCACTGGATGGTCAGTAAAGTGCCGATGAAAAATGCCGATAACGGCGACGTCACGCACGTCATAACCATCGGCGAAGACGTGACGGCGCGTGTCGAGGCGATACAGGCCATAAACCGTGCTGAAAAGCTGGCTGCGGTCGGACGGCTGGCGGCCGGCGTTGTTCATGAGATCAACAATCCGCTGGCGACGATCGCCGCCTGTGCCGAGGCTCTCGAACAACGCATAGACGAGGGTGCTTTCGCGGCGTCTGAATCTGCCGATGATTTGACGCAATACCTCGGACTTATCAAGAGCGAGGCGTTTCGCTGCAAAACAATAACTACGAATCTGCTCGATTTTAGCCGAATCCGTGCCGGTGAAAGGACGCCCCTGGACGCCGGCGAAATCGTACGTTCGGCGGCAAATCTGATTTCCCATCAAAAACGCGGGGACGGCATCTCTCAGGAGATCAATATCGAACCCGGCCCTCTAAACGTCTCAGCCGACGGCGGCCAGATTCAGCAGGCTGTTATCGCACTCGCTACAAATGCTATCGACGCAATGCCCGCGGGCGGTAAACTCACGTTCCGAACTTTTAAGAAAGGCAATCGGGTGGTTATCGAGGTCGAAGACACCGGCGCCGGCATTCCGCCGGAAGATATGTCAAAGATCTTCGAGCCATTCTTTACCACTAAAGAGGTCGGTAAGGGCACCGGTCTCGGGCTGGCCGTCTGTTACGGAATTATTTCAGAACACGGCGGACGGCTGAGCGTTCGTTCGGCTGTCGGTAAAGGCACGACTTTCTCGATCTTTCTGCCGGCGGCGGTTGGGAGTTAGGCTCTCGGCTATATCGATCGTATAACCTCCGAAGGCCTGTTTTCCAAACCTGACCAACTCTTGACTCCCGACTCCTGACTCAAAAAATATGCCAAAATTATTAGTCGTCGATGACGAGAAAAACTTAAGACTTGTGGTTCAGAAAGAGATGACCCGGCAAGGGCATGAAACCCTTGAGGCCTCTGACGGCGAAGCGGCGTGGGCGTTGCTCGAAGAGCAGGATTTCGACGTTCTGCTGTGCGACATAAATATGCCGCGTCTCGATGGAATGGGACTGCTGAGCAGGATCAGGGAACGCAGCCAAAACCCGCCTGAGGTGATAATGCTGACCGGCCAGGCGACCGTTGATTCGGCTATTCAGGCGATGAAACTCGGGGCATACGATTATCTGACAAAGCCGTACCGGATAGGCGAACTTTCTGCTCTGGTAACTGCGGCAGCCGAGAAACAGCAGCTAAAGGTCGATAACCAGCGTCTGCGGGCGCAGATCGCCCGGACACATCAATCGCTGCCTGAGATCGTCGCCGAATCGCCGCAGATGAAAGAGATCTTGCGGCTTGTCCATCGTGTTGCTCCGTCGGACGCTTCGGTGATGATAACCGGCGAATCCGGCGTCGGAAAAGAATTGATCGCACAGGCGATACACCGTCTGAGCAATCGGGCGAACAAGCCTTTTATTGATCTGAACTGCGCGGCCTTGCAGGACACTCTGCTCGAAAGCGAACTGTTTGGCCACGAAGCGGGAGCGTTTTCGGGGGCGCGCGTTCGTAAACTGGGGCTTTTCGAGATCGCCGACGGCGGGACGATATTTCTCGACGAAGTAATGGAAATGCCGATGCCTCTGCAATCGAAACTGCTGCGGGCGCTCGAAACACGTTCGTTTTTCCGCGTCGGCGGTGTAAAAAAGGTCGATGTCGATGTTCGGCTGGTTGCGGCCACAAATCGAAATAAGGAGCAGGCGATCGCGGACGGCGTTTTTCGCGCCGATCTGATGTACCGCATCAACAGCTTTGAGATCGTGATACCGCCGCTGCGTGAACGCCGCGAGGATATTGAGCCGCTGGCGCGCCACCTTTTGCACAACCTTGCCGGAGCGCGCGCTCCGGAAATGTCACCGGCCGCGATCGACGCCCTCGTCGCATTCGATTGGTCGGGCAATGTAAGACACCTGCGCAACTGTCTCGAACGCGCCATTCTGCTCTCTGACAACGAAATGATAACTCCGCGCGAGCTCCCGCCGGAAATCGCATTCCGCACCGAAAAACCAAGCGTTTCGGTCAGCTACAATACACCGTCAGACGCCGCACCGTCTTTATCGCAGTCCTCACCGACAAACCTCCGCGACGCCGAACGCCGGCAAATAATCAGCGCCCTCGAAAAAACAGGCTGGCACCGCAGCAAAACCGCCGAGCTTTTAGGAATATCCCCATCCACCCTCTACCGCAGATTGCGCGAATATGATTTGGATTTGAGGTAATTTTTATAAACGGACTTACGGTTTTAACAATCTGAAAAAAACCAAGCTTCCGATCGGCCGCGACCCGTCTGAATTCGGCCTATCGATGCACTGTTCTGCACAATTTCCGTCAAGTTCACGGAATTAAAGCGCAAGATATATTTTGGAAACCTGCGCTTAAATTTACCGCGAATACCCGTAAGTTTTCCGACGGTTTGGTAGGAAAAATCCAAATTATTGGAAACTGTCTAAAAAATTGGAAATTATTTAAAACTCGCAAGATTAGACGCAAAACGTAAAGGACGCATCCTGCTGTAAATAAACACTTTATGGGTGACGCTCTAGCTCTCGTCTCTTTGGCTTCATAGTTGCCTTAACATTACTAGAAATTGTTTTGACAGATTTCCGCGAAAAATTCGCAATAGAAAATTCGCAAAACTTGAAAGGAGTGCTAGAGCATGAGTAAACAAATAAAATATTTTTCATTTCTGTTCATTTTAATTCTTGGGTTGGCGTCGCTAACATTTGGCCAGGAGAGAACAGGTAATATCGAAGGAACTGTGAAGGACGCGAATGGCGCGTTGATCCCCGGTGCTGAAATACAGGTCACCGGTGTCACAGTTGGATTTACGAGGACCATTACGGCAAATGCCGAAGGTTATTTTCAGATCCTGCAGGTTCCTCCCGGAACCTATAGGTTGCAGATCAGGGCCACAAACTTTAAGGAACAGACCCTTGAAGTGCCGGTGACCTTAAGTCAAACGGCGATTGTCGATTCCAGGCTTGACGTGGGCGTGGGGACTGCGGTTGTTGATGTAAGCGGGAATGATGTTGCCGGTATTGATACTACCAGCAACGCTATCCAAACGAGCATTTCGGCTCGAAAGGCAGAACTTATCCCAAAGGCAAACATCAACTTTTCCGGGTTGCTCAGATCTGTTCCGGCGGTTCGGGAAGAGCCTTTAGGTGCCGGTTTTCAGATAGACGGCGCCAGCGGTGCCGAAAACACGTTTATCGTTGACGGGCTTGAAGTTACAAACTTCCGAACCGGACAACTTCGCAATATCCAAAATATACCCAATTCTTTTGTAGAAGAAGTCCAGGTTAAAACCAGCGGCTTTAATGCGGAATTTGGCGGAGCCACCGGTGGCGTGATAAATGTCGTTACAAAGGGCGGCGACAACACTTTTCGTGGCGAATTTGGCACACAGTTTGAGACAAGCAACCTCAATGCTATTTCGAGAGAAGATAGAGTCTTTGGCAATGCGGTTCCCGGTAATTCTCTGTTATTTGCCGATACCGGCAGTGTTCAGTTCATCAGGCCTGGGGGCGGCGATCGCTTCAACCCACCGGCCGACACATATACAAATTTCTTTCCGACTGCACGATTCAGCGGACCGGTGATAAATAATCGCCTTTGGTTTTTTGCCAGTGGAGGTCCCCAGTTCTTTACAACGACCAGGGAAAGTGTATTTGGTTCAGCTGCCGACGGACGCATAAGAAATATCTCGCGTACACAAAATGATTATTATCTTGGCAGACTGGATGGCCAGATTTCCGACAAACTGCGATTAACAGGAACATATACCTACAATCCTCAGACAGTCAATGGAACTCTGATTCCTTTTGGGCAACAAAGTATTCCGCTATCAGGCCTGCCGGGCTTTGCCCCGGGTGACTTTAGTCAACGCGGCGGTCGGGTAAACTCGACAAATTTCACCTACAGCGGAATTTATTCGGCGACGTCCAATTTGATTTTCAATGTTCGCGGCGGACGGGCTTTTTTGAATGAGAGAGATGGCGCGTACGGAGTTCCTAACGGTGCACGGGTTGTCTGTCTTGGCAGTGCGTCCGTCCTCGCTACCTTTGCGAACTTTGGCTGCGGTATCGGCGACGATACGGGGCCGAATACGGTCACGACCAGAGACGTTTCGATTCGAAACACGTTTGATGCGGACGCTACAATAGTCGCTCCTAATCTTGGCGGTCGCCATATTTTCAAATTTGGATATCAACGAAATAATGTGGAGAATGATGTAAACCGAGGATTTTTTGATTCAGGTCAAATCGTTTTCCGTTTCGGTGCGGCTGCTCTCGGATTTGGAGGAGCAACAACCGGAAATGTACAGTTAACCAGATTTGGAACGGTAGGGTTTGCATCAAGTACAAACGAAGGATTTTTTGCTCAGGATAGTTGGCAGATACTTCGCCGTTTAACACTTAATCTTGGAATCCGTATTGAACGGGAAAATGTTCCGAGTTTTTCGGATTTTGGTGTTCCAATCGAATTCGGATTTGGCGATAAGATCGCACCAAGACTCGGTTTTGCGTATGACATTTTTGGAAATGGAAATACAAAGATATTTGCCAGTTACGGACGATTTTTTGATCGTTTTAAATATGAGTTGCCTCGTGGATCTTTTGGCGGCGACCAGTTCCTGAGAACATTTAATGAGATACCGGTCGGCTCTAATCGGAGCCAGTTTACGGTTCAGAGCATCCTGGCAAATCCTACCGGGGTAACCCTTGATTTTCGTGTTCCGTCAAACAGCCCGGATGACAATCGTGTCGATCCTGATTTGCAGGCACAACGACAGACTGAGTTTACGGTCGGAGTTGAGCAGGCTCTCTTTCAGGATATAATTTTGCGTGCCCGATATACCCGCAAGCAACTCGATACAACTATCGAGGATGTTGGCTTTTTTGACGATGCCGGTAATGAAAATTTCTTCATAGCAAATCCGGGTCTCGGAATCGTTGCTCAGCCTTTTGCGGCCGGTGTTCCGGGAACCCCGGAAGCAGAGCGTGTTTATGACGCATTCGAGGTAAATGTCCAAAAGCGATTTGCTCAGAATTTTTACATCGATGCATCCTATACATTTAGCCGTTTGTTTGGAAACTATTCGGGACTGGCCAGCTCGGACGAGCGTGGGCGCTCATCGCCAAACGTTAATCGCGTTTTCGATCTGCCGTTTCTCGGATTCAACACAAATGGCGAACCTGATAACGGAAGATTGGCAACCGATCGGCCACATGCCTTTAAGGTCTTTGCGGGCTATAATTATAATTGGAGCGGAACTAACTCTACCGATTTCACCGTAGCCCAGATAACCCAGAGTGGTACCCCGCTTTCTACTCAGATCCAGTTTTATAGTGCCAATACGTTTCTGTTTGGCAGGGGTGATCTGGGTCGGACGGAAGTCTTCACTCAGTCCGATTTCGCAGTAACACATCGTTATAGATTTGGACGCGATAATCGGTATGGGGTGGAATTTAGCGTGAATGCAACAAACCTTTTTAACGAGAATAACGTTACGGATGTATTTACGAGCATTTCACCGGCCAATATTGCTGGCGATCCGAACCTCACGTTTCTAGATGCCGCCGGCAACACGGTTGGCATGGGTGTGGTCAATCTTTTCACCAACTGTCCGGGACCTTGCGACGAATTGAACACGATTCGTGCAATTTTTGCGGGCGGTGTTCAGGGCCAGGTTTTGAACTTCGTTAATAACAACGTGACGTTCACCAGAACGTTCAATGGCGTGGTCGGAACAGCGGTCGACAACATCGCACCGGATGCAAGATATTTGCAGCCGCAGAGTTTCCAGGATGGCCGGAGAATTCGTTTTGGTATGCGCTTTATCTTTTAATTGAACAAGTAGTCAAATTAAGAGATTAGCATGCATTAGAAGCCCGGTCATTTATGGCCGGGCTTCTGTTTTTTGTGCGGACGCAGTAAAATTAAGAAATACGGATATAAGGGTTATGGGCGAAAGCAACTTTGGCTAACATATTCTTAATTCAGAACTGGGCAGCAAACCTAAAAATCGACGGGACACGTTATTAAAAGGAGCAGTATGAAAGTGTATATCACGGCTAAAAGAATAATGTTTGGACGCAGGAATTATAATGTTTTAGTTACTCTGCTGCTTTTTACCACGATAACTAATATCGCATTCGCACGGACCGGATCAAACTATCCGGATGCGGCTGTAGCCAACACAATTTCCGGTACGGTTTTTGACGAGAGCCGACATCCTGTTGCTGATATTTTTGTTGAACTTCAGGATGATTTTTACAGGTCGATTTCCAGAGTCCGCACTAATGGTTCGGGACGATATTTTTTTACGGGTATGCGCGACGGAAGATATACCCTTAGGGTTATACCGGGGCGATATGATTTCGAAGAACAAAACGTTTCGGTTGAGGTCGTCAATTTTAAGAATCGGTCATCATCGACAGGGATTCTTCAATCCAGCAGCGATAATGTTCAGCAGGACATTTATATGCGTTCGAGGAATAATTCTTCAAATTCCAGTTTTGTTCGAGGAGTCGTTTTTGTGCAGGAAATCCCGAAGGCGGCGGAGCAGATTTATGACAGGGCAGTTAGCTTGACAGAAGAAAAAGATACAGCGGAAAGAACGAGACTTCTACGCGCAGCAGTAAATGCTTTTCCGACCTACTTTTTGGCATTGAACCGGCTGGGTTACGAATATTTTACCAACGAACGTTTTGAAGAAGCTAGTGAATATCTCGCCAGGGCTGCCGATGTCAATTCGAGCAGCGAACCGACCATCTATCTGCTGACATATTCTCTTTATTTAGCCAGAAATTATGACGTAGCCATCGAAGTAGCGAGTCGGGCCATTGATCTCCACGGCACGTCCGCGCGGCTTTATACGTCGCTCGGAGCCTCACTCAGGTTGAAAAAAAGATACAAAGAAGCCGAGGAGCGCCTAAAAAAGGCGAAAACGCTCGATACGAAGTATGCTGAGACGCATTGGGAGTTGGCGTTATTGTACGGCAACGATCTTAATAAGTTTGGAGAGGCGGCAAATGAGCTTGAACAATTCTTAAAGGTCCAGCCCAAAAGTAAAGATGTTGAGAAGATTAAGGGTCTGATAAAAAAATTCAGGGAAAAGGAAAAAGCCAAAGCGACCTCATCCGTGGACATCAAACAATAAATGCCCGAGTTTTTCTTTTTTTGTGCGGAGATAGTGGGCGGCGGGTTCTTTGGATTCTACTTCGATGGGGATTCGTTTTACTATTTTCAGACCGGCGGCTTCGAGGGCTAATAGCTTGTCGGGGTTATTTGAGATAACTTTTACGCGGCAGAGGCCGAGGTCAAACAGGATTTCGGCGCATTGCTGATAGTTGCGGGCGTCGATGGCAAAGCCTAGTTTTTCGTTGGCTTCGACGGTGTCGGCGCCCTCGTCCTGGAGAGCGTAGGCGCGGATCTTGTTTATTATCCCGATACCGCGCCCCTCTTGCTGCTGATAGACGATGGCGCCGCGGCCTTCGGCCTCGATCATTTCCATGGTCTTATGCAACTGCGGGCCGCAATCGCACTTGATCGATGCAAAAACATCACCCGTCAGACACTGCGAATGGATGCGGACAAGCGTCGGCGTTTCGCCATCCATTTCACCTTTTAAGAGAACGACAAACTCCTCTTCGCTGACCAGCGAACGGTATCCGGCGATTCGAAAATCACCAAACTGCGTCGGAAGATTGGCCGTCGCCACACGCTCGACGGTAGCCGGCGATGCGGGCCACGAACAGTCGCCGTTGCTTTGCGCCAAGTCTGCGTTATCCGAAACTAAAACTCCCATACGGAAAATTATACTCGTGTTCTGATCAAAATTATAGGTCTATTTTGAAGCGGCCGCCGTTTCGCGCCATCGCGGAGCAACAAACCTCGTTCGGCCTTATCCGGCCAGACCGGATTCGATCGGGCGGTACGGCGGTGTTTCAGCCGATACGTGCAGTTTTTCATTCGAATACTGCAGTTGATAGAGCCGCCAGTAAAGCCCTCGGCGCGTCAGCAGCTCGTTGTGGGTTCCGGCCTCGCGCAGTTCGCCGTGATGCAGAACGATGATTCGGTCACATTTTTGGATGGTTGACAGGCGGTGGGCGACGACGAGCGATGTGCGGCCGTCCATCACACGCTCGACGGCCTGTTGTATAAGCTGTTCAGTCTCGGTATCGATCGAACTGGTCGCCTCATCCAGGATGAGTATCTTGGGGTCAAAGGCCAAGGCCCTCGCAAATGAGATCAGCTGTTTTTGCCCGACCGAAAGACCGGCACCGCGTTCGCGAACTTTCGCTTCGTAACCTTCATCCAGTTGTTTGATAAACTCATCCGCATGAACTTCGCGTGCGGCCCATTCGACCCGATTGCGCCCGATCTCCTTATTTCCGAGCCGTATATTGTTTTCAATCGAACCGCTAAACAGGAATACGTCCTGCAAAACGACCGCAAAATTTGACCGCAGGTCTTTCAGATCCCAATCTCGAATATCAACGCCGTCGAGCAATATCCGGCCTTTTTGCACGTCATAAAAACGCATTAAAAGATTAGTGATCGTCGTTTTACCGGAACCGGTGTGGCCGACAAGCGCGATGCTCTCACCAAGATTTACATTGAACGAAATATCTTTCAAAACCCAGTCTTCGCCCTTGTATGCAAACCAGACATTCTGAAATTCTATCTCGCCAAGCGCTTTGCCGCTCTTTTTCGGGTCAACGGGTGTGGTCAGGGCGATATCACGGTCAAGCAGGATAAATATACGGTGCGAGGCGACGATCGCGGCCTGCAGCACATTGAATTTATCCGAAAGGTCACGGATCGGCTGAAACAACTGCTGCGAATATTGTATAAAAGACGCCAAAATCCCAACGGTCAAACCCGCACCGGCCGCCGCAAAACCGCCTATATATTCATAACCAAAAGCAAAGATCACAACGGCAATCCCGACCGCGCCGATAAAATCGACTAGTGGATAAAAGACGGAATAATAATAGATCGTTTCGATATTTGCGTTGCGGTAATCGTCGTTTATATCGTGAAACCGCCGCTCGGCCTTGCCCTCGGCATTAAAAAGCTGCACGGTCTGGGCGCCCGAGATGTATTCCTGTAGAAATGCGCTGAGCTTGGCGCTGCGCGTCCGGACGCGGTCAAAACCGCTGCGTGCGTGTTTGCGAAACCAATTTGTAGCGGCGAACAGAAGCGGCACAGTGACGAGCGAGACCAGGGCCAGCTTCCAGTCGAGCCAAAACATTATCCCGATGATCGCAAATATGACAACCAGATCGCCAAGCACGTCGATCACGCCGGATGTAAAAAGCTCGTTCAGGGCGTCAACATCGCCGGTCAACCGTGTCATCGTCCGGCCGACCGGATATTGATCGTAATATGCGACCTCCTGATTTTGCAGCTTTGTAAAAAGCTCGGTTCGAATGTCAAACATCACCCGCTGGCCGACGATATTCAGCAAAATTTCCTGTGCGTACGAGAAAATAAATCGAAACAGAAAAACGCCAAAAAATGCGATCGCAAAGAGCCAGATTCCATCCACGCTGCGGGGCGTGATAAAATCATCGACCGCCATTTTTGTAAAATACGGCTGTGTGCTGATCAGGATATTTGTAATCAGCGTCAAAAAAATAGCCGCCGCCGCATATTGCCAATACGGCCGCAGATACCGCACCAGCCGACGGGCAATGCGAAGGTCATAGGTCTTTCCGATCTCTTCTTCTTCGTGATATTTGCGGACTTCTTCGGACAAAATAATTTTTCTGGCAGGATCGCTTATTCGGTTGTCTGACAGGGCGTTTTAACGTTCCTTAAACTTCTATGGCTAAGGCCGTGCGGCTTCGTGCCGCTTCGCGGAAAGCCGCATAACTGAGGCTGATCTTTCTGACGCATAATCACGGTTTAACTCCGTCTGATATTTCAAATATTATCACATTTCAGCTTATGGCCGCTGGCATCAATAATTCCCTCACAGGACATTCATCCGCCCTTCGCGGGATTTCGAAACAAACGCCTTACGCGTCCGGGCGACAGGTTTCGGGCTTCGGCTATCATGGCAGGACAGGTTTTAAGCGCGTGTTGGCGATCGCGACATAGTCTTCAGATATTTCGGAGCCGAGCCAACGGCGACCCAGCTGTTGGGCCATCTTGGCTGTCGTTCCGCTACCCATAAAGCAGTCATAGACAATGTCGCCTTCGTTCGTCCAGCTTTTTATCTGATCTGCGGCGAGCCGTTCAGGAAAAATTGCAGGATGTTGAAATGCGATCTTGTCTTTCGAGCTGGACGTGCCGACATTATAACCAAAAATATTGGTTACCTTTCGTTCAGCTTTTATTTCGCGGCCTATATCTTCGTCCGGGACATTTCCTCTACCCTTTCCCGTTATCCGAAATGCCGTGATTTTTTGTCCTGCCGATTTTGTCGGTTCGGTGATCGGGTTAAATGTTTTTGGCTGCCCTTTGCTAAAACAGAACATATACTCGAACGCCTGTCGGTAACGTTTCCCGCAATCGCTCGGGATCGGATTGTTTTTGACGTAGATCATTGTGTCGTGGACACGAAATCCGACGTCCTGAAATGTAATGGCGTGACGAAAACTTGTAAGCGTTTCATTGCCGTTCAGCGTCCTGTCACCGACGACCCAGATCACAACGCCACCGGGTTTTGTCTTCTGGAACAGCGATTCTGCGATCGTTTCGACCGGAAAATGATAGCCGTTGTAATCACGCAGATCGTCATAGGGCGGGCTCGTGATCGTCATGTCCAAAAAGTCATCGGACATCCGCTCCATCGTAACGATGCAATTTTCCCGATATATTTCGCCTAATTGCATATATTCAAGTCAGAACCGGAAGCGATAGCGACCGGGTTCTTCTAACACGGCTGCAAGTCAGAACCGGAGTCGATAGCGACCGGGTCCTCGCAAGTCAGAACCGGAAGCGATAGCGACAGGGTTCTTCCAACATCCAGCCGTAAGTCAGATCCGGAGTCGATAGCGACAGGGTTCTTCTAACCAACATTTTCACCCCCTCGACCCAAGGCTACAGAAGTTGTTATTTCCTCACGACAAACCGTGCATTGCCCGCATTGCCATTGACGTCAAAAACTCGGATCGTAACCGCATGCTCGCCTGGATTTTTGACCGGAATATCGACCGAATATCTCTCTTTAGGGCTGTCGGAAATACCGTCATCCGGATATACGGGCTTCCATTCGCCGCCGTTAACGCTGTACTCGGCGCGGGTAAGATAGCTTGCCGCATCAACCGCGTCGAAAGTGACACGGGCCGTGTCACCGGTAATCTGCGGCGAATCGCTGTTTGTGACGGTCGGGGCGGTGTTGTCGATAGTTATCGGCTCTGTAATTTTTTCACCGGCCAGGGCCAGCGACAGCGGATTGGCCGGAGTGTCACGGGCGACGATCTTAAAAATATAGCGCCCGTCAGCCAGCGTTTGGCCGTCAATCGAAATAAAATTATCCGCCGAATCGCCCCGCAGCAATTTATAAACGGCGTCTGCAACCTCTTTATAATAAACGTCATAGACCATCTTATCGCCATTCCGGTCTTCGGCCGTCCATTGCAGCGACGTCGCCGCACGCTGATAAACCCGACGCGGCGGTACCGTCACAACCGGAATGCCAAATGTCGCAGCGTCGAGACCAGAAAGTTCAATATTAGGATCGATCTGCAACGCCGGATTGGCCGCCAAGCCGACATTTGTCGGCAAAACCTGAAGCGATAAAATCTCCGGCGCAATATTTCGGGCAATATACGCAAGATTTACCCCGTTGAGAATGGCTGCCGATCCTTTCAGAACGGCACGCCACTGTAAATACTTTGCCTTCGGGCTCGATATCTGATTCCCATTCGGATCGGTGGCCGCCGGGCTCCAACCGCTCCAGGTTTCGTCGGCCTTATCCGTATTACCGGTCCGGGTCTGAATCGCCACACCGCCGCTCGACCGCCACCAGATACGCCCCCACGTCGCCGTCGCCGTTGCATCCAGGATCGCCGATTCATAAATCCCCTCGGCAACCGTTTCCGGCCCAAACCGGTATAGCGAACCCTGATTGCTCGACGTAGCGATCATGCTCTGTCCGACCGCTCGAATGGTGGACAACTGATTTGCATCGGATTGCAGGACAAGGGTTTCATCGCCGTCGTTGCTGATATTATAAATACGGCCTTTGTCCGACGTTCCGAGTAAAACTCCGCCAACGGCCCGCTGTGAACTGATCGAAAAACCTGTTACCGTCGCTGACGTCCATAAAATATCCGTGCCGCCGTCGGGCAAAATGCGGTAAACTGCGGTTTTTACACCCGTCAGATCATATCGGCTCTTGGCCGGAGGCTCAGGAACCAGCGGATTTGGCTTTGCGGCCGACACGGTTTTATTCTCCGGTGTTGCCGCCGGAACCGCGGCCCCATCCGTTTTTGGAGCCGAAGCTGAGTCGCCGAGGGCCAGCACGTAAACCGACCCGTCCGAGGCGACCGACATTTCGTGGATCTCTCTCAGAGGCGAATCAAGCAGGCCAAACGGCTTGCCGTCGGCACCAAATCTCATAACGATCCCATTTGAGTCAGTTCCGGCGTACAGATTCCCCTGTTTGTCGGCTGCGAGAGAGATGATATGTGTCTCGCTTGTGTCAAAAAACAGAGACGATTCGGGAGATGCATTTGCTGACTTTACCTTATATATCTTTCCGCCGTCACCGGTTGCAACGGCCAGGCTGCCGTCATTCATAAACGCCATCGACCAGATATATTTTTCTTTTGGAGAAAAGTAGATGTCAGGTTTTCCGGTGGAATCTATCCGGTAAACCTTGCCGTCAGGTGCGGTCGCGGCAAATATTTCGTCCGACTTGCTGATCACGATCGAGGTAACATTCAGTTCGTTCAGATCGGCAAATAATGTTCCCCGACCCGACGCATCGACCTTAAAAACCTTGCCGTCGCCACCTGTTCCGAGATATACGGTTCCCGCCGTGTCGGCGGCGCTCGACCAGATATAGGCTTGGTCCGTTTTAAAAACCTCGGTGAGTCTCGGTGCCAGTGTGATCGTCCCGTTTTGACCGATCGACACGCCGCGTGCATCGCCTTTAAGCACTTCGTCACGCGAATTCACCGACCAGACCATCGGTTCACTCGAAAATGTATTTATCGAAAGCAACGTTAAAAAGAGTAAAGTTAACAGAAAATTCTTCATTTAGAAAATTGAAAGCAGTTAGTCTATGATGTGATTATGATAGCAAATTTAGCGGGCATTTCGTGTATCTGACAACGCCAAACCATCCCGTTCAATGTCAAAGCAAAGTTTCCCGCTGCGACTTGGATTTTGTTTCGGATGTTGCCGGAGGTGCCTGGAGAAATCGGAGTGCATCCCGTAGTTCGTAGGCGTCACCGGTGATCAGCCGTTCGCTGCGCTCTCGCGTCAGATATGCCCAAAACCATTCGAACATAACGGCGATCCTGTTTCGAAACCCAATCAAAAACGTTATATGCAGAAACAGCCACATAAGCCACGCTATAAATCCTTCGAACTGATAGCCTTTTATATCTGCTATGGCCTTCCTGCGACCGATTGTCGCCATTGTACCTTTGTTGACATATTTAAATTTATTGTGGGGCTTACCGTTCAGATCGCGCAGGATGTTGGCCGCCGATGCTTCGCCCATCTGCATTGCCGCCGGACTGACGCCCGGTACCAGTTCGCCGCTCTCCTGAGCCAGCGATACCATATCACCAATCACAAAAATATTCGGAAAACCTGGTATCGTGAGATCAGGATTGACGAGAACGCGTCCCGCCTTATCAGTTTCGACTCGCAGAGCTTTGCCCAACGGCGAGGCGGCAACGCCGGTTGCCCACAGAACGACATCGCATTTTATCCAGGTTTCGCCAACCCTAACGCGGCCCGGTTCGATAGCGGTTACAAAACTATTTAACCGAACGTCGACGCCGAGCGATTCAAGCTGAGACTTGGCGCTGTCCGACAAATCATCACCAAACGAGCCAAGAATTCGCTCTGTACCCTCAAACAATACGACCCGAGCCCTTCGTGTATTTATTGCTCTAAAATCGACCGCGAGAGCCTGGCGTGCGATGTCGGCGATCGCACCGGCAAGTTCAACACCGGTAGGACCGCCACCAACTACAACAAAATTCAACTCCGGTTCGATGCCCGTCAGGTAAGCCTTACGCTCGGCAAACTCAAATGCCAGCAGTACGCGTCTGCGAATCTCCAACGCATCCTCGATCGTTTTCAGACCCGGTGCCTGTGTTTCCCATTCGTCATGGCCAAAATAAGCATGCCGCGCACCGGCGGCGACAATTAGAAAATCGAACGGAATTTGTGAACCGTCGCCGAGCGTCACGCATTTGTTTTCCTTCTCAAAACCCGTTACTTCGCCCAGTATTACATCGATATTCTCGAATTTGTGCAATATTCGTCTGATCGGCTGAGCGATCTCGCCCGGACTCAACACGGCGGTTGCGACCTGATATAGCAGAGGCTGAAAAACATGATGATTCTTGCGGTCGATGAGCGTGACATCGACAGCCTTGTCGGCCAAAGCCTTTGCCGCCCACAGCCCGCCAAAGCCGCCGCCGACGATTATCACTTTTTTATTTTTGCCTGTCATTTTGTCGGCCTTCGGAACCCCGTTTTTGAAGACCGGAACGCCAAACCAGAAACTCCGAACGTTTAATTCCCGATGTACTTCGAGTATATAACCCGTGCCGCCGATACATCGTCAGTCCCCTTGACGATCGCGCGACCGTCTCGAAACACGGTTATTTCGTGGTCGCCTGAAAAAAACCGCACGAGATATTCGTTCTGTATGACCTCGGTTATGCGGTTTAATTTCTCGGCAAGTTCGGTCAGGTTCAGATCGATTGGGTGCATCGGTGCGATCTGTACGGCGCTGCGGCCGCAAAGGACTGCGGAAAACTCCTGAGATTCAGCGTCGAGAAATTCAAAGATACGCTGCCCGCAAGTTTTACAATCCGGGTTTGGCGGGCCGAGTTTTATACGCTGTCGGTCGTTTGCCCATATATCGAATTGCATCAGCGACCGGTGAAGCGATTTAAGATCATTGACCAAAATCTTCAGGGCCTCCGCAACCTGTGCGGCCGCAACGGTCGCAATTATCGGCATTATCACACCCGCCGTGTCACAGGTCGGGGACGAACCTGCGTCAGGCATTTCATCAAAAATACAACGCAGACACGGCGTTTCGCCCGGAATAATGGTCATTGTCGTCCCGTAGCTCGAAACGGCCGCGCCGTAAATCCAGATTTTGTTGTGTTTTACGCACGCATCATTGAGCAGATAGCGGATTTGAAAATTGTCGGTGCCATCGAGCACCACGTCACACCCCTCTAACATCTCCTCAATATTCGAAAAATTTACATCGGCTATAACCGCATCGACGTCGGTCCCGGAGTTTATCTCGCCGATCCGTTCTCGAGCGGCGACGGCCTTTGGCAGACGCTGGGCGGCGTCAGACTCTTTGAATAAAGTCTGCCGTTGAAGATTTGTAAATTCGACAAAATCCCGATCGACGATCCTAAGTTTACCGACGCCGGCCCGGGCCAGCATTTCGGCGTGAGACGCACCGAGGGCGCCGCAGCCGACCAGCAAAACACGCGAACGCAGCAACCGTTCCTGTCCGGCTGTGCCGATTTCTTTAAATAATATTTGACGGCTGTAACGTTCGTCCATAAAATAGTTTCGCGGGCAACCTGGCTTTTTGCTGCGACAGCCGACGTCGGCCTCAATAGATATATGAATAAGATTTTAGCACTTTCGATGGTTTTATTTTTTGCCGTTCCGATCTTTTCACAGGATGACGATGTTTGGACGCAGCCGAAACAGGCTGATTTTCCGGAGATTGTAAAAACCGGTGCGACGGTATCGGACTTTGTTCCGGCCGGCTTTAAGATCGTGAAATCAGCATCCGGCGATCTAAACGGCGATAAGACCGCCGACACCGCGCTCCACCTGATCGGAACATTTAAGCAGTTTCTGAACAAAAACGAGAATTTAGGCAGCGACGTATTTGATACGAATCCGCGGATGCTCGTAATTCTTTTTCGCGATAAAATCGGCGGCGCCTTCAGCCTGGCCGAGCAGAGCAACACGTTTATCATCACGCCAGACTCACCCGTCAGCTCCGAACCGTTTCAGGATATATCGATCAAGGCAGGCATTCTCAAGATCGATTTTGAGCTGTGGCAGAGCGCCGGCGGTTGGGGGGCGACCAACGCATCTTACAAATTCAGATTTCAAAACGGCGAATTTGCCCTCGTCGGAGCCGAGCGGACTGATTACATGCGAAATACGGGTAAGAGTGAAAAGCTAAGTTATAATTTTTTGACGGGCCGCGTAAACGCGACAACCGGAAATATTTCTAACAACAAAAAAAGAAAGAGCACCTGGAAAAAAATAAAAATTGACAAATTAAGAAATTTCAAAACTTTCCCGACGCCTTTCGAATGGGAAATAGAACCGGGTACTTTTATTTGATAAATCGCCCCGTACTCAAACAACATCTTCAAAAAACCCTTTGATTCCGGTTTTGGAAATGTTGGCGGACGGCATCTTCGCCTTTCAATTTTGCATTTTGCCGATCCTCTCTACTGCGGATTCCTTCATTTGTTCGAACGGTGCGCTCTTGCCCGTCCATATCTCAAACTGCTTTGCGCCTTGCGCAGCAAGCATTTCGAGACCGCCAATTGCCGGAATATTTGCTTTTTTTGCTACTCGAATTAAAGGTGTATCGACCGAAACTGTCACGAGGTCATAGACAAATTTTACGCCGTTGAGGTCTTCGGCGGTAAATAGTGATTCGTTTTCGAGCGGCCCCGTCATCCCAAGCGGAGTGGCATTAATGAGAATGTCAAAATTATCACCGAATTTATTTGAGATCTGAAATCTGAAATTTGAAATTTCGGCGTATTTTACATCAAAATCGTCCGCCAGCACCTTGGCTTTATTCGGTTCGCGGGCAAATACCGTTATATTTGCTTGATTTTCTTTTAATGCATAAACGCACGCCCTTGCCGCTCCGCCGGCACCCAAAATTGCGACACGGGCATCTTTGAGATCGCCATATTCAGACTTCAGGGGCATGATAAAGCCGTGCGAATCCGTATTATAGCCCTTTAATTTTCCGTCCTCGATCATGACCGTGTTTACGGCCCCGATCTTTTTTGCGGTTTCATCAATTTGATCCAGATAGCCCATTATTGCCTGTTTATGCGGCATAGTGACGGCGAAACCGGCAAAATTTAGCTCGGCCTCGCGCGTCTGCGGCATAACCATCCGACGCATAAATTTATCGAGATTTTCGACCTGAAACGGAACAAATACCGCATTAATACCCGCAGATGCGAAAGCCGGATTGTGTATGAACGGCGACAAGGATTCGGACACCGGATCGCCGATGACGCCATAAACTTTTGTTTTATTATCGAGTTCCTTGACACGGTAAATTTCAACCAGATCTCTGACGGCTATCTGTCCGGGAGCCGTTTCACCGTCTGCGTCGAGCGACGCATAGGTCATAAATGCGCCGTGGGCCAGGCCAAGGATCCGTGTCCACTTGCCGGATTCGCCCATGACGATCGGGATAACCTGTTTTGTTGCTGCTTTGGCTCTGTCAAGCAGTTTCCAGATGCACAGGCCGTCAACAATATCTATCGGTGAGGCGGCAAGCTTTGCAATATCGCCCTGATTTGACAGCACGTCGAAGAGAACCTCGGGTTCGCGCCAAACGCCGGTAAAGCTGTGCAGCGACAGGATCCGCCTGATCTTGTTCGGCTCAATCGCCATCATCATTTCGGGTTCGCCCTCGATGTCGATCATAAAGTCAGTTTTATGATGAACAAATATCGTCTGCCAAAATTGCAATCTTTCCCGCAGAGATATGTCGCGGCAGCCGCCAAATTCTTTTGGCCTGAAGGTAAACAGATACACAGCTCTGCTATCGGGAAGGTTCTCGACAGCTTTCCGAATTTCAGACGGAGCGAGCGAGTCAAAACGCACCTCGATCACATCAGCGAATTCCTCCGCACGTCTGATCTGTTTACAGATCTCATCCGCGGTTTCGGCCGCGACCGAGACGCATATCTTACCGTTATTCATGTCGTCGTGCTTTTCTGATCCATCACAAAGCTGACAGCCATCACGAGGCAAATTATAACGCAAACTGAGGCTGCAGCGACGATTGCGGTGTTTCCGCTTTGTTTGACCGCTATCGCGGTTGCGGCCCAGGCGACGGCGAGCGGGTAAACGTAGTTTTTTAATCCAAAGCGCACAATCACGGCCAGAACGGCGGCAAATAAAATAAATAAAGCACCGAGCGCGTTCCACGCCCAATCCGCCAATTCAACACCGACATATTTCAAAAAAATCACAAAATTTACGAGCGCTGCCGCCGTAACCCAACCGGCGTATATACCAAAAGGGGTCTTTGTAAACAGAGATCCGCCAACGGCCTCAGACCGCCGAAAATGGAAATGCATCAAAATCAATGCCGCAAGCAAGGCAAATATCAGAAAAAGACAAACGCCTATCTGATCGTAATGCCAAAAATATATCCATGCACAATTGAGAACACAAGTCAGAATGTAAAGCGAACGAACCCGTCTGAATCGAAGTAAATTACGCGGTAAAAGCTGATAGACACTAAAGCAGGCAAGACCGGCATAGATCAGGCTCCAGATCGAAAATGCATATCCCGCCGGCGTCAAAACGGTCGGGTATTTGTCAGAGATAACGTCGGGTGTGACGCCGTTCACATAACCCGCTGCGGCGAGGGCGTTGAAAGCAATGGTCGCAAAGGTTGCAACCAAAACGAGAATCGCCCGCATCCGATCTACTGAGTTGGATTCGTCTGTCATTGATCGATTATCGCACTAAATAACTAAATCGCTCAAAATGCACCGTCCGAATTCACTTTTTCGTATAAAGATAACGGAGAATGTAAAGTTTTGTAAATTTGAAATGCAGCAAAAACCAATTATTCCAACTAAATACGGTATATTATCGTCATAAGCACTCTCTGGCACTGAGATTGCCTTAGATATTATAGTGTACGCACTTTCCCTTTTCCCCGTCAGGCGTGAATGACGAAAGAGAGGAAAATGAAATCAATGAAATTTATACAGAAAATACTATTTACATTCGCAATGACCGTCGGGCTTTCGCTGGCCGTTTCGGCACAAAAAAAAGACGAGAAAAAACCGCCGCCGAAACCCAAACCGCCGGTTGTAAATCCGCAGCCGAAGAGCCGCCCGCCGTCAGATAAGCCAAAAAAGAAGCCGAATAATGCTTATTTTATAACGAAAAACGAAGTTAACACGACGGCATAGATATCGAATTTATTTAAAAAACCCAGACTGAAAACATCGAATTTTTTTACCGCAAAAATAGAGCGGCAAGCCGCGGGCGCCTCTGACCGGCGGGTCAGAACCGGAAGCGATAGCGACTGGGTTCTTTTGACAGGTACGTTGTTTGCGGCTATGCCGCCGCGAACGGCAAGCCGCGACCGCCGGGGGGCTTTCCGCGAAGCGGCATATAGCCACGCCACTTTAGGGCGTGGGGTCAGGCTGGAAGACCGATTTCAGCCCGTTTTAACGGGCTTTCCGTCTTCGCGGCTTTAGCCATATAAGCTTTTACGCATTTTGCATCATTGTGTGCAATGTGTGACATTTCGTGCAATCTGGGGTTTCAATCGACGCGGCTTTTATGTATTCTCGTTG
>JBGTEX010000023.1:0-30145 GCA_041747575.1 Pyrinomonadaceae bacterium | reverse complement strand
CGCATCATTCGACAACAGCAGATTTTTGTTCGATTGATAACCGTCCGTCCCGCTTGCGTTCACGCGGACGAAGATTTTCCCGTTAAAAACCGCGTGCGCCTTGCCGTCCACGATTCCTTTGTAAGTCTGATGCGAAACACAATTCGGCAAAGCGTGGTCAATTACGGAATGCGTGTCGTGATGCTGATCGTCGCCAATCATATAAAGCCCGTCAACAAACGCTTCGCCGCCTTCCGCGTTGAATTTGAAATCAATATCGTGGCGCGATAACTTCGCGCCCAAATTGATATTCGTCGCATCATAAACCGAACCGCGCCCGATTTCCGTCCCGGTCGCGCCGATGTTATAAGCGAGATGCGATTCGCGCTGAACTCGATAATGTTTGATCTTCGCTTCGTCCGCGAGCGAAATTTCTACAACCGCATCCGTCAGATATTTCGTTTCATCTGTGCGATTAAAAGTTTCGATAATTGTCGCTTCCGCAAAAGTTTCGGCAACAATCAAAACACGCGGAAACGAAACTTTGCCGTCTTCAGTCGTATTTAAAATCTGAATCGGCGCGTCAATCTTGACGTTTTTCGGCAAATGTATAAAAACACCTGCGCCAATAAAAGCCGTGTTCAAAGCCGTAAATCCGTTTTTCTCGAAACTAACCAAACTTCCGATTTTCGCTTTAAAAATTTCACCAAATTTTTCATCACTTGCCGCTTCCGCAAAACTCAAAATCGCCGCATCTTTCAACGCCTTCAAATTCGATGAATCTTTATCAAACGCGCCGTTTTTAAAAACCAAAACGCTTTCTTTTGACTCATCAAATACAAATTTGGAAAAATCTTCGCTTTCGCTTCTTTCACTGACCACTGACCACTGACCACTGACCACTTCCCGCACATTCGTATATTTCCAATTTTCATCTTTAATTGTCGGAAAACCATTTTCCGTGAAATACGCAAATGCTTCTTCGCGCATTTTTTTCAACCATTCCGGCTGATTCGCATTTTCCAAACTCTTTTGAAAATCCTGTTTATAAATCGTTTCTTTTCCTGTCTGTAAATTCATTTTATTTTGCTTTGGGAACTCCCAAATCTTTGCAAATTTTATTCGCAAGTTGGTCGGTAACTTCGTTATGACGCGGAACTGCCGAACGCTTATTTTGTTCGGGATTGTGCCACCAAGAATGGTTTCCGCCTTCGCGTAAAAGTTCGCAATCGTAATTCGTCAAATGTCGAATTAGTTCTCTGCGTTTCATAGCGCAATCGCCAATTCCTGATAATTTGATCCGGCTGAAGCAAGCGCGTCTTGACGATTAAATTCCAATGCTTCCTGCAAAGTTTCTGTCAGCGATTCGATCAATTCTTCGCGCGTTTTTCCTGACAATTTACGCCCGAAATCTCCTCGATCGAACCGATCCACCAATCGCTGTCCTGTTTAATAATTGCTATGTATGTTTAATTCATATTTATCTTTTATCCAATTTTTTAAGCCGGATAACAAGATTTCGTCCTCTCTCTCAATAGGCAAAATCGTCGTTCCTTGTTCCATTTTTCGATGCGTGCAAATTAAACAAATCATCTAATCTCCATGTCACCGCATTCATTCGCTTTTGTGTTCGCCCGACGGCAATCGTCTTTCAAATTTCAGCAAATCATTTTCAAGCCGCAACGCTAATTTCTCGCGCTCGTGCTGGTCCAAATCGCCGACCTTTTTTATTTCATAAGCTATTCGCTCCATAATCCGCATCATATCGTCCATCTGCCGACGTACTATGCTTTATTGCATCCCAAATCTCTTTCCACATAGGATTCACCTCATTTCCAAAAATTCTTTGGTGCGGTCAATAGATTTTTGGGTTTCTTCTCTCAGCCAATCAATTTCGCCCTGATCGCGTTCCATTTGGCTGTGAATTTGCGTCAGTTTTTTAATTCCGTCTTCAACCGCCGATTTGTAGTCTTCGTTCGAATTTAGTGTTTGTTCATAAGTTGTTTCCGCCTTTTTTTTCACCTCATTTATTTCGATGCCGCTTTCACCCAATCGTAACCCTTCTCTTCGAGTTCGAGCGCGAGTTCCTTGCCGCCTTCTTTAACGATCTTTCCGCCTGCGAGTACGTGTACATAGTCCGGCACGATAAAATTCAAAAGCCTTTGATAGTGCGTTACCAAAATGATCGCGTTCTCCGCACTTCGCAATTTATTCACTCCTTCCGCGACAATTCTGAGGGCGTCAATATCAAGTCCCGAATCGGTTTCGTCCAAAATCGCGAGCTTCGGTGCGAGCACGGCCATCTGCAAAATTTCGTTGCGTTTCTTTTCACCGCCCGAAAAACCTTCGTTGACCGAACGCTTGAAAAATTGCGGGTCCATTTCTACGATCTTCGCCTTCTCTTTCAGGTGATCGTTGAATTCGAGCGGATCGAGCTCTTCCCCGCCGAGATGTTTCATCTTCTCGTTGTAGGCGAGCCGCAAAAACTGCGAATTCGACACGCCCGGCACCTCGACCGGATATTGAAACGCCATAAAAACGCCTTCGCGGGCACGCTCGTCAGGTTCGAGGTCGAGGAGATTCTTGCCCTCGTAAAGCACCTCGCCTTTCATAACTTCATAGCTAGGATGCCCGGCCAACACCTTTGCCAAAGTCGATTTCCCCGACCCATTCGGCCCCATAATCGCATGAACCTCGCCCTTATCTATCTGCAGATTCAAGCCCTTTAATATTTCGTTCCCGTCAATCCCGGCGTGTAAGTCTTTTACTTTTAATAACATAAACTATCCTAATGCTTCGATTATTCTTTCAATTTCGGTCTTAAATTTCGGTAAGGCGCTATTTGTTGTCGTCCAGACAATCTCCGGATCGACATCGAAATAACCATGTATCAAACGATTTCGGGTCGCGGTCGCGATGCGCCATTCGACTTCTGGATATTTCGCTTTGAAGTCTCTTGGCAAGCACGTCGTCGCCTCTCCGATTATTTCAATATTTCTAACAACGGCGTCGATCGTCGTCTCATTGCTTCTAAACATTTCAAGATCGAATCCAACGAGATAACGTTCGATCTTTGCAATTGCGTCCAGGATATGCCGGAGCCGGTCAGTATTATCAGGCTTTTTCATAAATCACCCGCAGCTCGCGCATAACATTTTCGCGAATGTGCCTATTCAGCATATTCTCTGTAGCCAGATCGACATTTCTTCCGAGAAGTTCCTGTAAATCGTCAGCTATACCGTAAAACTCCCATCCGACCGGCCGAGCGAACTTTACAAGCAAATCGACATCGCTTGCTTCATCGGCATCACCGCGGGCAAAAGAACCGAACAAGGCGCAATACGAAATATCGTTCCGCTTGCAGATTTCGATGATCTTTCTCTTTTCTGACTCCGCTAGGTTCATACTCATTTCATAGCCTGGCAAACCGTTTCCTCAAGCAATTGGTCAACCGATATTCTTTTCCATCTCGATTCCGCCCATTCCAAACCATTCTTCCGGCGCGGTTTTGCGCAAAATGTGAAATCCGTTTTTTTCGTAAAGCTTTCTGGCGACCGGCAAAACGTAAGTTGTGTACAGAAACATCTTTTCAAAATCAGCGTCGCGGGCAAACGCTTCTAAAGCATCGAGCAGTTTTTGCCCAATCCGTTTCCCCTGCGCTTTCGGTTTCACGGCCATGCTGCGAATGTAAAACCTGCCGTCATCGGGCATTCCCGAAACCGTTCCCACCGCTTCGCTACCATCGTATGCAAGCCACATCGGCCCTTCGCCAAATCGCCCGCGAATAGTTTTAACGCTTGCTGCCGTGTACTTGAACGCGTCCGGCGTGTATTGATCGCGAAACGGAACGAATGCGTCAAAAATAAGCGACGAAATGACCGCTTCATCGCCCGGCACGGCAAGCCTGATCTCAAGCTCCGGCTCTTTTCCCATTTTCGGCTTCGACATATATTTCGCCCCTCATATACAGCACCGCGTTCCCGCCGATCTTTACGCGATTGCCGTTTAATTCACAATAAAGCTCACCGCCGCGTTTTGAAATTTGCCTGGCAAACAGCTTTTCCTTGCCCAATTCGGCTGCCCAATATGGAATAAGCGAGCAATGAATCGCCCCGGTCACAGGATCTTCGGGAATGCCGATACGCGGCGCGAACATCCGCGATGCGAAATCGCAATCATCGCCCTTTGCCGTGACGATCACTTCGTCGTACGGCAGTTTCAGCACATCGTGCATATCGGGTTCGAGGCCCTCAACAGCCTTTTGATCCTCAAGCAAAAGGAAAAGCATGTTGCCCTGCGATTCCCAATATTTGATCGGCTTCGTTTCTGCCCGTTCCAACATATGAATCGGTTCTATCTCGTCCATCGAAAACGCAGGAAAATCGAGCACGAGCCGATCGCCGTCTCTCGTCACGCCAAGGTCACCGCTGCGATGCGAGTAAAACTTTACAACCGAATCTTCGAATTTCAATTCATTAAAGATCACGTGTGCGGTCGCAAGCGTCGCGTGTCCGCAAGGTCGACTTCAACCTTTGGCGTAAACCATCGAATGTCATACTGCTCGCCGTTCTTTACAAAAAATGCCGTCTCGGCCAGATTGTTCTCGGCCGCTATTGCGATCATCGTTTCATCCGGCAGCCAAGCGTCAAGCGGTACGACCGCAGCCGGGTTTCCACCGAAGGGCTTGCTTGTAAATGCGTCAACTTGAAAAATCTCCAGCTTCATATTTATCTATCCCTGCTATATTAGCCGCTGCCTCTCTTTTCCATTTTATCCAACCACGAACATGGAGCGAGAAGAAAATAACACTCCCGAATATCAGGGCCGCGCTCTCGATCATAAATCCGACCGTCATCCAGCTCAGACTCGCGATCATCATGACCAGAAAGCCATATTTATTTTTGTTGCCAAGCAAATAGACGCCGGTCAAACCAGCTACGGTCGCAAGCCAATCTATGCCAAAATATTGCATAAAAAGTCAGAACCCGAGGCGATAGCGAGGGGATCTTGGTGGCCTTACCAAATCTTTACGAAACCGGTCGCTATCGCTCGCGGTTCTGACAAGCGATTGCCTGTATTTCGATCTGCGTGCCAAAATGCAGATCCTTGACCGGCACAATCGCCCTCGCCGGCCGATGCCCGCCCATCACGCGGGCGTAAGCGTCATTAACCTTTCCCCAAAGCTCGATATCCGAAATATAGATCGTCATCTGCAAAACGTGATTCAAATCGCTGCCCGCCGCATGTAAAACCGCTTCGACATTTCGCAAGGCCAATTCCGTCTGCTCGCCTATATCACCTGTAAAGGCTCCGCGCGTCTCTAAATCCATCGGCAATTGGCCGGATACGTATATTAAGCCATCATGCTCAAAGCCCGGCGAATAATGGCCTTTAGGTTGCGGTTGGTTGGAAGGTTGGATTGTTTTCATTTTGATCATAAATCATGGAGCATTGCCTGAATCTTTAGTTCGAGCGTGTCCAAATCGTTCTGTGTGATACCCCAGATGACGGTCAATTGTATCGATGCGTAGCCATGGATCAGCAGATTTCGCGTATCAATTATCTTTCGCCACGGAATTTCCGAATATTCTGTCCGAAGTTCGCTCGGCACATTGTTCGCCGCCTCGCCGAGCACTTCTATTTGACGTATAACAGCATCCAATGTCTTCGAGTCGGCCGCAAATTGATTGTAGTCGCAGCCATTAACATAACTATCGATCTTCTCGATGCAGTCGAGCATGTCGAGGAGATAAACCTTATTATCCTTCTCCATAGAGTACGTGTAAGTCCTTCAAAACATACGGCCGGACGTGGCGGCTTAATCCATCTTCGGTCGTTAGATCAACGTTTCGACCCAGCTCTTCTTCGATCTCAAAGGCCGCGTCTAACCAGTCAAAACCCTTTGATTTTGAGAATCGAACCATCAGGTCGATATCGCTCTCAGCCGTCGCCTCGCCGCGTGCAAACGAACCAAACAACGCGCAATAAGAAATGTCATTGCGCTTGCAAATCTCAATGATTTTCTGTTTGTCAGAGTCGCTTAGATACATATTGCCTGTTGGCTCGCGCAACTTGAAAAGATCAAGCTCCCAACCTGATTTGGAAGACTTTCGCCATTTTCGAGACGATCGGCAATAACTCGAAGGGCCAGTGTCTTCACGTTTCGAATAGAATCTTCTTTGGTATCGCCATAAACGAGAACACCATCAAGATCGTCAATCTCCTCAATCCAACGCCCGTCATCTTCTTGTTCAAGTTCGATTGGTAAATTCGTACTCAGTTTATTTATGCCGCCGTTCAGCGGGTAGTAATGCCGTCGATTCCTCAACAACACTCGAAATCGGCTGGAATTTCCTGTCTTCAATTAACTTTGCGGTCGTTGGATTTCCAGTTTCCGTTCCGGCCGTGTTGTCCGCGAGCGGTTACCGGTCTTGTCTCTGCCTAGCCGACGCTGCCCTCAAGTTTCAATCCAAGTAGCTTGGTTGCTTCCACTGCGTACTCCATTGGCAGTTCGCGGAAGACCTCTTTGCAGAATCCGTTGATTATCAAGCTGACGGCGTCTTCCTGACCGATGCCTCGCTGCTGCAAGTAGAAGAGCTGATCCTCGCTGATCTTTGAGGTTGTGGCCTCGTGCTCGACTTTCGCGGTGTTGTTCATCACCTCGATGTAGGGGAATGTATTCGCCTCGGACTTGCCGCCGATTAGCATCGAGTCGCATTGAGTGTAATTACGTGCTCCGGTCGCTTTTGGCATTATCTTGACGAGGCCGCGATAGCTGTTGTTCGACTTGCCTGCCGAGATGCCTTTCGAGATGATCGTCGATTTTGTATTCTTGCCGAGGTGGATCATCTTTGTGCCGGTATCTGCGATCTGCGCGTTGTTGGTGAGGGCGACCGAGTAAAATTCTCCGATCGAATTATCGCCCTGCAGGATCACAGACGGATATTTCCAGGTAATGGCGCTTCCGGTCTCGACCTGCGTCCAGGAAATTTTCGAATTGACGCCGCGACACGCACCGCGTTTTGTCACAAAATTATAAATACCGCCCTTGCCGTTCTCGTCGCCGGCATACCAGTTCTGGACGGTCGAATACTTGATCTCGGCATCGTCTAAAGCTACAAGTTCGACGACCGCGGCGTGCAGCTGATTTGTATCAAACTGCGGAGCCGTGCAACCCTCATTATATGCAACGTATCCGCCTTCTTCGGCAACGATCAGCGTCCGTTCAAACTGTCCCGCGTCCTGCGTATTTATTCGAGAATACGTCGAAAGCTCCATCGGGCATCGAACGCCTTTTGGTATGAAAACGAACGAGCCGTCCGAAAACACGGCCGAGTTCAAAGCGGCGTAATAATTGTCTCCGACCGGCACGACCGAGCCGAGATATTTCTTTATCAATTCAGGATAATCGGCCACCGCTTCGGTAAACGAGCAAAAAATCACGCCTGCTTCCAAAAGCTTTTTCTTAAACGTCGTCGCCACCGAAACCGAATCGAAAACCGCATCGACCGCTACATTCGCAAGCATTTTCTGCTCCGTAATCGGTATCCCCAGCTTTTCGAATGTCTTGATCAATTCCGGATCGACCTCGTCCAAACTCGCCTTTTTCTCTTTCTTTTTTGGAGCCGAATAATACGATATGTTCTGAAAATCAATATTCGGATAATCGAAATTCGCCCAGTTGTCCGGTTCGGTCATCTTTAACCATTGCCGAAAGGCTTTCAGCCGAAATTCGAGCATCCATTCCGGCTCGTTTTTCTTTGCCGAAATAAGCCGAACCGTGTCCTCGGACAGGCCCTTGGCAATCGTTTCCGTTTCGATGTTCGTGACAAAGCCGTATTTGTATTCCCTATTTGTAATTAATTCTGCTGCTGTTGACATGTGTTCCTTTGCCGCATATGAACGCGGATAGTTACCTAAACCTGTTCGGAATTTTTCCTGACCCGCGTAATCTGCGTAAATCTGCGGCCAAAGTCCTTAAAACCTCTGCGGTTCGAGCATTCGGTGGATTCCCTGTATCTCGTGAAACATCTTGTCCACCGACTCTTCATTGCCGACAAGTTGTGCAAGCGTGATTCGCGAGAGAGCGTTCTCGACAATCTCGTGGAGGCCTACAATTACCGGCCGAATACCGCAATCGCCATTATGAACGCACGAATCAAGTACGCCCGTATAACTCCCGCAATGTTTTGTCATTACGTCTTCGTCAAGAACTTTGATGATCTCGTTCAGCTTGATCTCGCCGGCAGGACGAGCAAGCGAATAGCCGCCTTTTGTCCCGCGAGTCGATTGGACAAAATGCGCTTTGTTTAGCATCCACATCAACTTACCCGCATTTGCGGTCGAAATCCCCTCGCGCTCAGCTATCTGCGGCAGCGTCAGGGTCTCACCCTCCGCCAATTCAGCAAGCTGCACTAGGCATCTAAGTCCGTATTCCTCCTGAGCCGAAATTTTCATAAAATCCTACGCACCAAACGTTGTTTGGATCTGTCATAGACAAATAATCTCAAATCATTATTTTTTTGTCAAGATTACAGCCAAAATTTCAAAAAGACCGCAAACTTTTGGGAGTGTATGACTGCCGACAAACAGGCTCCCATTTGCAGCAATATAATTTACTTGTCAAGCGCGGTTCTCAGCAACGATCGACCACCCGCGCGCCGGTAAATTAATCAGGGGGAGCTATGCCATATCAACCAAATAAAAAACGATCTGTATTACTAATTATCTCACTTGCTCAGGTCATTTCACTTTCCGTTTTTGGATACGCTCAAAGATTAAATCCGACTGCCAAAGAGCCCGTATCCGCCGCCCGCATCCCGGCAGTATCCGTAGGTCGGGCCAAACCTGTGGAACAACCCTCCGCGATTGCTGTAAATCCTGGCGAAGCCCCGGTAAACTTTAATAATTTAGGCGTTAAATATTTTATGGCGGCCCGGTATTCGGACGCCGTCAAAGCTTTTAAAAAGGCTCTCTCATTATATCCAAAAACTCCGAAAGCCCGCCTCAACCTCAGCGTTGTTTACGAAAAAATAGGGCGTCTGGACGACGCTTTGCCTCTGGCCAAACTAGCCATAGTCGCGGAACCCAAAAATCCTGCGGCTCGCGAGCATCTTTGCCGTTTGCAGCTTTCTCTAAAAATGAATGACGACGCCGTCGGCTGTCATGAAATTCTTTTAAAAATGTCGCCAACCAATATAGACGCCAAGTCAGGTTATGTCGTTGCGCTATTAAAAACGGGCAAAATTGATAAAGCCGCCGCCGTGGCCAAAAAAATAATTAAAGTTTCGCCTAATAATGCGATCGCGCATAATGCGTTGGGCATTATTCTGCATCAGAAAAAACGATACGCGGAAGCCCACGCCGAGTTTAAGGCCGCGGTCGAGAATGATCCGGAACGGCCCGCTTTTAGGTTTAACCTGGCCATTAATCAAATGATGAACAAGAATAAGGCCGGAGCGATTAGCCAATACAAATTTCTTAAAAAGTCTGATCCAGATCTGGCACGAAAGATCTATAATCTTATTTACGCCGACAAACTGGTTTTTGTACCAAAAAACTAACATAGGCCGACTACCGCAAAACGGGCGAAAATTATATATTTTTTCGAAAGTTCGATTTAAAAATACACAAATATACCGCGAAATTGGAATTGATACCTGTTTCGATCTTTATTGTGGATTGCAAATCAACAATTTGGAGGAAAATTATGTTAAAGACGACCTTTTTTGTACTATCGATTTCACTTTTGTTTGTTTCAGCGGTTTCCGCACAGTCATCCGCGACGCCAACCGCATCAACTGCTTTGGCGAGCACGCCTGCTAAAAGACCGCCGGTCTTCCGTCCGACAAAGGATCAGATCATGCAGGTTCAGACATTGCTGAAAGAAACGAAATTATACGACGGCGAAGCGGACGGTAAATATAACGACCCGACGCGTACCGGTATTAAGAACTTTCAAAAAAACAATGGCCTAAAAGAAACCGGCACACTCAACCGTGCCACGCTTGAAAAATTTGGCGTTGAACTGACCGACAATCAAAAAAAGATTCCCGTGTCACCGAGTTCCTTTGCAGCACCGGCCGCATCGTCGGGTGCTGCCTCAACGGAAAATAAACCAAAGAAGGCCGCTCCGTTCCGTGCGTCGAAAGATCAGATAAAGGCGGCCCAAAAAATGTTAAAGGAAAAGACCCTGTACGGCGGCGAAGAAACCGGGAATTTGGATTACCCGACCCGCGAGGGGTTAAAGAAATTTCAGGAAGCCAACGGGGTAAAGGTCACCGGCACTTTGAACGCCGTTACGCTGGAAGCGATGGGCATTCCCTTGACTGATAAGCAAAAAGCAGTTTCTGACGCAGCGACACCAAAAAACTAAGCCGGCATTGAGGCTGTCTCAAAAGTCATTAATCAGGATTTTAACTCGCTCCGGAGGAGCGAATGTTTGTAGAACAAAAACAAAAAAGCAAGTTAAGTCCCGCTAGGGGCGACATCGACCTAAGCGAAATAATATGCCTCTCCTACGGAGCTTTAACTTTTTTTTGAATCGGTACTCCAAACATTTCGCTCCTCCGGAGCTAAAACCAAAAATCCTGACTTTTGAGTCATCCTCGGGTTAACATCTTTGCGTTGCGATACAATTTTGTGATATTACCTTTGTGTTGTTAACGAAAATATTTTAGCAGTTGGCTTTGTTCGGAGCGTTCCCGCGATGAAAACACTTACTTTGGCTTTAATTTTAATTGTCTTTGCGATAAATATCACAGCGCAGTCAGACAGCCATAAACAGAAGATCTCCGCCGATATACGAAAGGTGATGGACGATCAGGCCGCGGCCTGAAATCGCGGTGACATCGACGCCTTTATGGATGGCTATTGGCGGTCCGATAAAATGATTTTTGTATCCGGCGACAAGGTCGCACGCGGCTGGCAGCCGACGCTCGACAATTATAAAAAAACCTATGGCTCAAGGGAGCAGATGGGCAATCTGACGTTCTCAGGACTCGAAATTACCGTACTTTCCAAGGACGCCGCCTCCGTTCTTGGCAGCTGGTCGCTGGCACGCAAACAGGACGAGCCTCACGGTAAATTCACACTCCTTTTCCGTAAATTTAAGGACGGGTGGCGGATCGTGATGGATCATACCTCGTAGCCGGCCCCCGGCGCGAGCGGCTTACATCGGAGGTGTCCGGCATTCAATTGATGCACGAACGCCTGCCCCCGGCGCGCGCGGCTTACATATTTAGTTCCAACCTGATTACGGGCTGTTCGTCGGTACCGGTTAAATTTTCTATATTTGCATCTATAAATGCCGCTGCCCGTTCGGCTTCCAAAGGTTTTGAGAAGAAATATCCCTGTCCCTGAGAGCAGTGCAGGCGAGTAAGCTGAGCCAGTTGTTCAGCGGTTTCGACGCCTTCGGCCACAACGTACATTTTCAGGTTTTTCGCAAGTTTTACGATTGTTCGGACAATCTCGTAATTTTCTTCGCTTTCCGTCATGCGGCTGATAAACGAGCGGTCAATCTTGAGGCTGTTGACCGGCAGGCGATGCAGATAACTCAAACTCGAATAACCCGTGCCAAAATCGTCAAGGCTCATTTCGACGCCGAGGGACCGCAGACGATTCATTATCTTTACAGCTTTTTCGCTGTTATCCATCAGATAGCTTTCGGTTATTTCCAATTTTAAGGATCTCGCCGAAAGCCCTGTCGTTTTGAGAGTCCTGGCAACCTGCGCGGCAAGATTCGTCTGCAAAAACTGTTTGCTTGAAAGATTTACGCTTACCACAAGCTCCGACGCCCGTGGATAAACGTTTTGCCACTCGAGCATTTGACGGCAGCTTTCCTCGAGTATCCAATTGCCGAGTGGCAGAATGAGTCCGTTTTCTTCAGCTGCCGGTATAAAATCGTCCGGCGAGATCATTCCGCGCTTTGGGTGGCGCCATCGTACGAGCGACTCAAAACCGCTGAGGCCTTGTGTCTCGAGATTCATGATCGGCTGATAGTGCAGTTCAAACTCGCCCCGCTCGAGAGCCGAGCGTATCTCGGTTTCGATCTGTAGCCTTGTCGTCGCCTGTGTACGTATCGCCTGGTTGAAAACCTGATAACGTGCCTTTCCTTTTGCTTTAGCCCGATACATGGCAATGTCGGCGTCACGGAGCATATCTTCGGCACGTTTGTGTCCGTCGGTACTCAGAGCGATGCCGATGCTCGCTGAAATAAAGACCTCGTTCCCACTCAGATTAAAGGGTTCTATCAAGTCGCTCTGGATGCGTTCAGCAACCTGAATGGCGTCGTTTATATCAAGCATTTCGGTGAGGAGCAGCACAAATTCGTCCCCGCCGAGACGAGCCAGAAGATCGCCGGTTCGGGTTACGGCTTCGAGCCTGCGGGTGATCTGTTTTAGCAGTTCGTCACCTTCGGCGTGCCCAAGCGAATCGTTTATCACCTTGAACCGGTCAAAATCCAGAAAAAGTATCGCGTAGTAGTTGCTGTGCCGGCTCTTACAGCGTTCTATGGTTTGACGCAGGTGATCCATAAACAAAGCCCGGTTGGCGAGTCCCGTCAAACCATCGTGAAAGGCGTCGTGAAGCAGTTGGCTTTCGACCCTTTTACGTTCGGAAATGTCCATAAACATCCCAAGTGTGCCGGTCGTTTTCCCATCTTCGCTGATGATCGGAGCTCCGCTGACCAAAACCCATAGCAACTCGCCAGATTTTGTTCGGATTCTCGCTTCGTATTGGCCGGAAATTCCCTTTTGCCTTTCTTTGTTCACCTTTATGACAAGGCTGCGGCCCTCGTCGTCGAAAAAAAGATCGAGGGTCTTTTTCCCGATCATTTCCTCGCGCGTAAATCCGGTTATTTCACACAACCGGTCATTGACGAATTCGATCACCTCATTATTATCAACCTGTGTCAGACCTTCGTTCATACTCGTAAACAAGGTCCGCAGTTTGAATTCGCTTTCGCGCAAAGCGGCGTCAGTGCGTCGCCGTTCGGTTATATCCTGTACCGTTCCGACTAGTTTTAGCGGACGGCCGCTATGTTTATCGCAGATCAATTCCGCCTGTCCGTGAAGATAGCGTTCGGTTTTGTCGCGCAATATAACGCGGTGTTCGACGGAGTAGGGCTTTCTTTGTTCGATCGTTTCGGTCAGGACTCGTCTGATATATTCCCTATCGTCAGAATGCACCAGGTTGTAGAAAAGCTCGCTTGAGGCCTCGACCTCATCTTGTTCGAAACCGAAGATCCGGTACGTTTCTTTCGACCAGCGCACTTCGTTTTTCCGCGGGTCCTCCAGATCGACAAGGTCTAGTTCCCAGCTTCCAAGATGCGTTATACGCTGTGCCGCCGCGAGAATCGATTCGCTTTCGCGTAAAGCCTCTTCCGTTCGCTTGCGCTGGGTTACGTCGCGGGCCAATCCGCGAAAACCAACGACCGTGCCTTCAGAACTGCGTATTAGCGTGATCGACGACTCTATAAATCTTCTTGTGCCGTTTTTGCATTTAACCTCCCAGTTTAGATCTTTAAGTGGCTGGCCGGTCCGCAGGACTTTAACATAAGAAATAAATAGCTTTTTTGCGTTCCGGTGGTCTGCATACTGACGGTAATGCATACCTAAAAGCTCATCGGCGTTATATCCCAAAACATCGCCCAGAGCTTCGTTGTAAAAGGTAAACGCTCCCTCAAGGTCGGTCTCAAAATATCCTTCTTCGATCGTTTCCAGAATATTCCGATATTTTTCTTCGGATTGGCGAAGCACCTCTTCCGCATTTTTGCGCTCGGTAACATCGCGGACGACTCCGCGAAAACCAACCGGTTCTTCCGCTTCGTTACGGATAAGCGAAGCGGACGTTTCATTAAATATGCGGCTTCCGTCCTTGCGGATAACTTCGTACTCGATTCGATGCAAAGACTGGCCGGTCGTGAAAACTTTGTTAAAGGCTCGAAACACTTTTTCGGCTGCCGATGGATCCACGTATCGTAGATAGTTAAGCCCCCTCAGCTCGTCGTTGCCGTATCCCAGAAATGAACTCAAAATATCATTAAAGAAAGTGAAATTGCCGGCCAGATCCATCTCATAATATGCTTCTCCCGTCGTTTCCAGGATAGTTCTATACTTTTCCTCAGATTGGCAGAGTGCTTCCTCGGCACGCTTGCGCTGAATGGCCAACGCAATTTGCGCTCCGGCGGTAGAAAGCAGCTCGATATCTCTGTCAGTAAACGCATTCTTATCCTCATAATGCTGAACGGCCAGCACGCCGATGATCTCGGTCGGCGTTCTGAGAGGTATCCCCAACCAGACAGCAGACGATGTACCTATCAATTCGACTTCGCCTTGATCGCGGAGCCGTACTACGTCCCCTGTGGTCAACAATGCGGGACGGCCTGTTCGATATACGTAAGAGGTTAACCCCTTGCCAAGTCTATGCGAGGGCGCCGCCGAATCGTGTTTATCGACCCAAAATGGAATATGGAAAAGCTCGGTATGTCTATCATAAAGTGCCACGTAAAAGTTTTCGGCATACATCGACCGCCCGACCGATTGCTGAATGAGGGCAAGCAGCTCCTCTAAATTTGACGTCGTCGTCACACCCTGAATTATTTCGGAAATAACCTGTGAAGTAATTTCCGCCCTTTTGCGCTCGGTAATATCCCGAAAACTCAAAACCCGGCCAATTACCTCGCCGTCTAAGATCTGCGGGTGGCTGTATCGCTCGAATATCCGGCCATCCTTAAATTCTAAAATGCCGTGGCCACTGGTTTCCGGCCGACGGACAAGCTGTTTTGCCTTTTCGATGAAAGCTTCGGGATCAACCAACTGATGCGAAACAAAATCAATAACTTTGTAATTGTCCTGTAATTTCATGACCTCATCAGGGATCATGGCCATATCAACAAAATGCTGATTGTAAGTTACTATTTTGTTTTTTCGGTCAACGACCAAAAGCCCCTCGGCGGTCGCCTCAAAAGTCGAAGAAAGCAGAGATAGGTTTTTTTGCAGGTCTTCTTTTGCTCGTTTACGCTCAGTAACATCGCGGATGACGGCGGTGAAAAGACTTTGTCCTCCACTTTTGATCTCGCCAAATGTTACCTCGATCGGCACTTCGCTTCCGTCTTTGTGAAGCCCTGAAAGCTCGATACCCTGCCATGGATCATCTTGTTTGCCCGATTCGCTGCGTCGCCTTGTCCTCTCGGAAATACCGGCGTGCACATGGCCCGGTATGAGCTTAAACAGCCTGTTGCCAAGCATCTCATCAACCTTGTAACCAAATATTTTTTCTGCCGCCGCGTTTGCAAAAATAATTGTCTGAGCCTGATCGATCGTCAGGATCGCATCTGACGCGGATTCGGTGACCATTCGGTAGCGCTCTTCGGACTCGCGCAAAATATCTTCTGTCTGCTGCCGCTCAATATTATTTTGCAGAAGATCTTTATAAGACCTGAGCAAAACCCTGATCCTTATCAAGGAAGCCGCCAAAAATACGATGAGTGTCGAAAGAATAGCTGCGATCAAAACAGAATAATGATGAACGGAGTTCAGGTCCGTGTCATTTACAAATATCTGCCAGATAAACCAAAAGGCCACCGCTGCAACAAATACCGCCGCCGCCGAAAATAAAAGCGGAAAACGACGATTGATGTTTTGTGGAAGTGATGCTTTCATATCGATCAAGATGAGAGCGGTTGACAAACCACGAAAGGAGAAAGAAACGGAATTTTTGAGGTTGTTGCAGATTACCTTTTTTTAATAATCTGTGCCGGCGATAAAATAGATTTGTAGGGAATCTGTTAAAGACTCAAATGTGATCTTAAACGATTTAAGCGGAAATGTAAAGAAAAGTTAATCGTGTCGCGCGGATGCGTACGTGTAACGCATTTTGGTAATGCCGATGATCGGATAAATGCAGAACCCGGCTCCGGTTTTTCGAGGCCGTTTGGGTTTAGAGAGTGCAGATATTTATAGGCGCCTATTCTAATCCGATAAAATCAACATCGGCCAGATTGCCATTTACAGCCACCTGACGGGTTGCAAAGCGGAAACGTTTTGACGTAACGCCGATCTCATAATTCTGTTCCGATGCTACGTTGTCAAATCTGAAAACCCCAAATGAGCTTGTAGTTGCAATCCTAGTAACACCAGTCGAATCGGTAAGCGATACGGTGGCGTTTCTCAGTCCGAGGCCGCCGGGCGTTGTGACACGGCCGGATATCAATACCAAAGGAGCCGCGCGGACAAACGCGGGAATTTGCCACATTCCGCGTCCGTGCGTTGCGATTCTGATCATATTACCGGGTGCTTTTGCCATATCAAATACGGCAACACGCGGCAATCCCGTACCAAACGGCGCCCAATTCTCCCCGCTGTCAGACGAAACAAAAACGCCGATATCCGTGCCGGCATACAAAATTGCCGAATTTGCCGGGTCAACAATAAATGAGCTTACCGGAACCTGCGGCAGGCCGTTTGACGCCGCCGTCCATGTCGTTGAAGCTCCCGAAAGATTGGTTGTCCGCCAAACATTCGAGATACCGAACGCGGATAACGTAACGTAAGCAATACCGGCATTCTGCGGATCGACAACCGCCCGGGCTACGTAGCTGTTGGGTACGTTTCCAAAGGGGTCAAGATTTGTAAGGGTCGATGATCCGTCCGTCGTGCCAACTATATTGCCGTTGGTCTGGCCGACGATCCTGACGTTATCATTCTGTGGTGAGATACCGATCGCACTGATCGCAACATTAAACTGGATAGGCGCCTGGCTCACCACCGTATGGGTTTGGCCGGTGTCTTCCGAGCGGTACAACCGGTCAGAACCGAAATAGACGGTATTCGGATTGCCCGGCCCCGGTTCGAACGGAGCGTAAAACAGTATTCGCGGATCGCAGCCGATACCGTTTGCCGGCGTCGAACCAAAACAACCGCGGCGGATCCAACTTGAACTGATCGTCCCTCTCGTCGCATAGCCAACCTGCGAATCGGCTCGTGTAAAATATAAATGGTACATCCTGACATTTGTCGTGTCAGACGCATTTGTATCAATCGCCGAAAAGCCGCCGTCGCCACCATCAACCCGTAGCCACGACCCGATCGAGCTGTAGAAATTAGTACCGTTATCCTGAGTTCCGCCGATCGTAAAATTAGGATCGGTGGGGTGTACCGCAAGGCTCATGAACTGGGTGGCGCTATAGGTCGAATTATTTAGCGGAATCCAGATAATAGGCGTTGCCGAAACATCATTTGTCCGGTAAATACCGCCATCGGAACCAAAATAGGCAACCAACGGATTTGACGGTGAAATAGCAATAACGTGCGAATCGACATGAAGGCCCTGCGATGTGACCGCATTAGTTGTAAACGACAGTCCGCTGTCGGCCGAACGCCCAAATGCCAAATTCGGCGAACCGCCAAGATAGAGGTTGGCGGCATTATTCGGGTCAACCGCAACTGCGATATCGTAAAAACACTGCGGCGAGCAAAAATTATTGTCGATTTGCTGCGTCCAGGTGGTTCCGCTGTCGGTGCTCCTCAAAACTCGACCGCCCAGATTTCCGGTTGCCGCATAAATTACGGGTTCTGACCCGGGTGTGTGTTGAATCGCAAATTCAGCGGTCAATTCACTCGTGCCAATGTCATTAAAAACAACCCTCTGCGTAAAGACAGGCGATGCTGCAAGTGCATCACTCGAAACGTAGATCCCTGAAACGGTCGATGCAGGATTGACAGCAAATACGACGTTAGCAACCAATAGATTAGGATTTAAAGGGTCGATAGCAATGTCGCGGACGTTGTTATTAGTGTTGCCATTCAGGCCGGTCATTCGCGTGAATGTCGGCGAGGCAGCTGTGGCATTGGTTGAACGATAAATGCCGCGGGCGGGCAAAATGTTATTCGGAACGCCGCCTATACCGCCGTTGCCCGAGGCCGTCGCGACAAATATCGTGGCCGGATCGGTTGGATGGACGGCAATTTCACCGATCGAGCGCCCGGTAAAAATATCGATATCCGAGCCGTCTCTATTCAGCGGCCCGGTCAAGACAGGGCTCGCCGAGCTGGCATTGTCGATACGATAAACCCCGACGCCAAAAAAACAATCGCCGCAAAATCCGGCTTCGCCCGTGCCAACGTAAACTGTGTCAGGTTGGGACGGAGCGATAGTAACGGCTCCGATCGCGAGCGAAAGAGCATCATCCATCAGCGGCGTCCACGTCGAGCCGCCATTCAATGACCGGTAAAGCCCGCCCTGAGCGGTTCCCGCATAGACGATATCCGGATTTGTCGGATGAACCGCGATGGAAAGCGTACGGCCCGACGCCGGCGTCGAGGCTCCGGCTGCGACCGATCCATTCGGAATAGGAGCGGGGCCGATCGACGTCCAAGGTGCAAGCAGCGAATTCCGTTCAGGCGAGACAGGCATGTTCAGCCGATCGCTTTCCTTGCTTTTCATCAATTTCACACCTTCGACGCGCAGTTTCGGATCGAACGGTTCGCCTTTGTGGACGCCGCGCTTCATAGCAATCCCTTCCGCCCGCAGGAGCATATATTCTTCTTTGCTGATCGTGCTGTTGAGGAATGAGGGCAGATCAGGATTATCGTAAATCATGTCGGAAAGCTGGGCACCGGCCCCGCGAATAAGGTCCCAACCGATCACAACGGAGCCAAACACAACCAGAGAAATACCTATAATTATTATCTTTTTCATGGTTAATACTTTAATAATGCTTTGCGGGCCTGATTTTATTCACCGGTGATCAACTTTCTGAAAGGCTACTGAGATTTAGAAAGAGTTATCCGGCATCCGGTACGATCAGATTCACGGGCGGCGTCTAATATTCGCTGGACTTCCAGCCCGTCAATAAATGTTGCGGCGTTTTCGATTTTCGTCTCGCCGTTTCGGATTGCATCGACGATCTTTGGTGCAAATTCCATAAATCCGCTTCCGAAACCGGTGTCCGGAACGCCTTCGATATTGCGGCCAAATCCGACTTCGATCTTCCGCCAATCGTCGTCGCCCATTTTTGCGATAAAGAGGCCGCCGCGATGATCGATGCGCATGGCCCCGCCGGTGCCATATATTTCGATGCGGTTTTGATATTTTGGTATTTCGGTCATGGAAACCGAAACGATGCCGGTCGCATCATGTGTCAGATCGCTGTCGGCGAATCGGAGAAGCATATTCGCTTCGTCATCGGTTGTGACCGGTCGAAATACGCCGGCAACATCTCGCCGTTCTTTTATATGCGATTGGAGTTGGCAAAACACGTCTTTGATCGTAGTCCCCAACAGCCAATTGAACGAATCGACAACGTGCGAGTTTATCGCCCCTAAAGCTCCACCGCCCGATTCTGCGTCTGACCACCAATTCCAGGGCAGATTCTTATCGCCGCGGCTCGGCGCCTGAAAGATTGCCTTTGCATGCCGAATTTTGCCAATTTCGCCGCCGCGAAGCATCTTGTACGCCGTCTGCCGTCCGGGTTGAAATCGCAGCTCGTGATCGATTAGCGTGAGAAGCGATTTGCCGTCCGCCGCGGCGATCATTTCTTCGGTTTCGGCGACATCCATCGCCATCGGCTTTTCGCATAGAACGTGTTTGCCATTCTCAATGGCAAACACCGCCATCTCGCGATGCAAATTTGGCGGTGTAGTAATGCAGATGAGATCAACCTCGGGATGCAAAACCGTTTCGTGCCAATCAGATGTGCAGTGTCCTATGTCGAATTCGTCCGCCGCGCTCCTCGCATTCTGAACATCGCCGCTTGCGACCGATACGATCCGCGCTCCGTCACATTCTAAAAACGCGGGCATCTGAACGCGGCGCGCAAATCCAGTGCCAATAAATCCGATCCCGACCTTTTCTCGCACAATATAATTATTCGCATAAAACTATCGGAAAGACAAAAAGCGTAAGGATTATTTCCTAACGCTCGTTTCGTACTAAAAAAAGCCGTGTCGTTCACGGCTAAGGTTTGGCATCGTTAGCAGGCCCAGCGGCCCGGATGTGCTAAACCAAGAAAATCGGCCCTATGCACTACAATTAACGCTCTTTGTATGAAAGATCAGTCAATACCGAGTTCGAGGCTGCCCGGAACGGCTTTTGTGCCGCGGCTGCCTCTTCGGAGGAATGTTTCGTAAATTTCTTTGTCCGTTCCCTTCAAACTCAAAATGTGAGCACCTACCAAAAAACGCTCGGTTGAGATGTGAACGCCGACCTTTTCATACCGCCGGCCCATTACCACCATTCGGACCTTTCCCGTCGGCAGATCGATCTCAACATTAAGGTTGCGTTCGTGGCCGACGAGATATTTCTCTTTGACGCGAATCGACGGAACAACAAACGCTATTCCGGTACGGCTGATATCAACCGTTTCGCCAAGTATGCAGGCTGATCGGGCGGCCTCGCGGGAGCGTTCCGTATTTACGTCGGCGTCAAACCAAACTTTGATCTGAGCCGTGTACCGCCTTCGAGACGAAACCATCCGTTCGGACAAAGAGCGGTTGACTTTAGCTATCAGATTACGAAACATTTTTTAAGGCGGATAAAACACATCAGACTTACAAGATATAAACCTTTTTAACAATAAAATCAACAAGTTTTATTTATTATCGCATTTTTTTTCATTTGGTCATAATTTTACCGCCAACGTCCCTGCCGGTCACCCGTGATATTCCCTTGTCATCAAGTCGTAAAATAAATGATTGCCGCCCGCTTTTACCATAGGCTGCCGGTGTTGCGGTTGCAAAATACCGCCGCTTATCCGCGTCGAGATTTATGGCGTATTTGTAACCGGTCGAGTCGCTTGTTTTTACGTCCTCGGGCAGCAAACCCGATGTAACGAGCGTCTGCATATCGGCAAAAACACCATTTTGAAGCGTGTGTGCGAACTGCGCCTTTGATATTCGTTCGAGCATCTTTTTGGCCTCTGCCTCGTGTGTTTCGACGCGCAGATTGTAAAAATATTCTTTTCCTTCTTTCCCTATGCGGCCCTCAGCCTCTTTATCTACTGTTAAAATCACCCAAATTTCACCGGAGCGGCGGAGATTGATCTTTTGGATCTCTTTTTTATCTCCATCATCATTGGGCAGATTTGCCGTAACGGTTGCGTTGTCGCCGGCAATTATCTCGCCGTTTATCTCGATCTCAGTCGGGACGTCACCGGCAAGCGTCTCAAAATCGAGTGCAAAATCTTTTAATTCGCTCTCGGTCAGGCCCTCGACCGCAGGCCGCAAATTTGTCAAAAATATCGCCTCGCGAAACCTTTTTTCTCGTAGGTGTTTATAAAAAGCCCGAACCGTATCCGCCGGCCCGTTCGGGTCGATCGTGATCGACGCCCCTTTGACCGCCGGTTCGGCCTTATCCGCAACGATATTATTTGACCGCAGTACAGGATCAGCATTGGCCGAGGTTGTAGGCTCAGCAACCGAACACGCAGTTATACAAGCAAACAACAATAAAAATAAATATGGCAGCAAACGCCTGGATCTATTGCCAATAAAAGAGGGATTTCTCATTTGGTTGAACAAAACTGGTTTATTAGTGACGAGAGGGCAAAATTAAACAGATGCGACACATCTGCTATGCATTATAACGTGTCGCATCTGTAAATGTAAAACAATTTTGTTTTAAGGCGAATCAGGTGAGCAAGCCTGTTTGATTGTCCCGGACTTGCATGCATAAAAAGCATTGGAAATAATCATGAAACTAAAGATCTCCCTCACGTACTTCGATTCTGTCCGCCGGTTCCGTCACCGAATCGTCTTTACCGCCAAAAATTGCATCGCGTCCAACTAGATACAGCACAACGACCAGGACCGCAAACGGGACAAGCGCCAAGACGTCTGAGGTAAAGAACGGATTGCCCGCCGCCGACCATTCCTCGATCGCGGCGACCCTTTCGCTCAAAAATTCAGCTGAGAAGGCGACGATAATACCGGCCAGCGCTCCGCCCGCGATATAACCGGAGGCGAGCAGCACGCCATGGCTTTTATCCGTCTCGGCGATTTTCTCTTCGTCCGTCATAGACCGGCCGGTAAATCGTTTGAATAATTCCTTGTCAACACCCCAACGCACAAGCCCGCCGACAAAGATCGGTGCTGAAACGGAGATCGGAAGATAAAGCCCGACGGCAAACGCAAGCGACGGAATACCGGCGAGCTCGAGCGTAACCGCGATCATCACGCCAAGCAGGACGAGGCCCCACGGAAGTTCCTGGCTTAAAATCCCTTTGATGATATAGCTCATCAGCGTTGCTTTTGGGGCGGCGTATTTTCTGACGTCGGTGCCGTCCGCACGCGTTTCGACCGTTCCGTTTATACCCGGATCTACGAGATATACCGGCCGACCCTGCGTATCGATCAGATACCGCCCCGCTTCTCCGGTTGCCGCGTTGGTGTTGTGCCAGACGCGATAGCTGTTTGTGTCATTAAAATACGAATCATTTACCTGCTCACTCTTTAACTCATTTCCCTCGCGAAGCAATTCCTGCTCCGGCACGCGAAAGTCGGCTGCAAACGTAGCTGGGGCAACCTGTTGATACACCGTCGCCGCTTCGTTTAACTGAATCAAGATAGGCCCTAGCACGAGTGCGGACGCCAGTGCCCCGACCAGAATTGCGATCTGCTGTTTCCTGGGCGTACCGCCGACCCAGAATCCGGTCTTTAGGTCCTGCGAGGTCGTGCCGCCATTGGACGCCGCTATACACACGATACCGCCAACGCTCAGGGCAGTCACAAAATACGGATCGGGAGACGTCCAACCGACGAGCAAAAACACCAGACAGGTCAGCAGAAGCGTCGCCACCGTCATACCTGAGATCGGATTTGAAGATGAGCCGATCTCACCTGTCAGCCTTGACGAAACAGTCACAAACAAAAATCCAAAAATGACGATCAGAATGGCGCCGAGAATATTCATCTTTAGCGCGGGCAGAAAAGTGATGACTACGATCAGGGCGAGAATGCCGCCGATAACCCATTTGATCGAAATATCACGGTCGGTTCGCGGTAAGACGTCGCCGTCCGCGACCGTGCTGCCGCCGCGGATATCCGCAATACCACCTTTTATCCCGTGCCAAATCACGGGTAGAGACCTAAAAAGACTGATGATACCGCCGGCGGCCACGGCGCCCGCGCCGATATACAGGATATAATCACCCTGGATGCTGTTCTTCCCCTGAATGCCCATCTCTGAGATCAACTTCGTCGCCGGAGCAAGCGGCGTCAAAAGCCCGGAGCCAAAATATTTGATCATCGGTATCAGAACCAGATACGAGAGGGCTCCGCCGGCGAACATGATTCCCGCTATTCGCGGCCCGATGATATAGCCAACGCCGAGCAATGCCGGATTGTTCTCAAGCGAGATCGAACCGCCCTCGAAAGGGCGGCCAAATACTTTGGACGGTACTTCCTTCCAGCCTTTCAGCACCTGCATTATCGAGTTAAACGCAAATCCCATTGCGAACCCGACAGCAATTATCTTGCCACCCTGAAGAGCAGCCGAATCGCTGTGTGCCTTTTCAGATTCGATTGACGCATCTCTCGATTCTCTCGAAGCTCCGGCCATCAAAACCTGTGCGCACGCCGTGCCCTCGGGATATTTTAATATGCCGTGCTGATCTTTAATGAGCGCCCGTCTGAGCGGTATCATCATCAAAATACCGAGCAATCCGCCGAGAACCGCGACCATCGTCACCCGCCAGATCTCTAGGTCAAATCCCAAAATCAAAATCGCCGGCATGGTCACGCCGACCCCAAACGCGATAGATTCGCCCGCCGAACCGGCGGTTTGAACTATATTATGTTCGAGGATCGTCGCATCGCGGGCTCCCAATTTTGACAAAATGCGAAATAGCGTTATCGAAATAACCGCCACCGGGATCGACGCCGAAACGGTCAGCCCGACCTTTAAAACCAGATAAAGCGATGACGCCCCGAACACAATGCCGAGCAGCGTTCCTACGATCAACGGAACCGGCGTCAGCTCGCGCAGGCGTGTCGAATCTGGAATATAAGAACGGAAGTTTTCGAGAAACGGATTTTTCATCGCAGTTTGTGATCTCCTGGGTATTAGTAAACTCTTAATGCCCCGCGCGGTGAGCATTGACGGAAGCTTTTGGGAAAGATATAAACCTGCTTAATTTACATCGCATCCGGTCGAAGTGCAAGTACGGCGGGAAAAGGCTAATGAGGTAAGCGACGAAAAGTTGTTACGTATAGTCCGCCCACGCTCACGCGGCGGCTTTCGCTCATCACGCGATACGCAAATCGAACTTTTTTGAATTTTACTGTGAGGACTTCCGGTGAATGCACATTTCATTCGAAGTGATCACAGCACGGCGGTCGTTTACACAACATGGAATATGATAGAATTGGTTGAAAATTATTTTTGGAGATTTTAAAGTTCAATGAGAATCATTTCCGCATTTCTGCGTTTAGTTGTTTTATCTTTTCTCACCGCCATTGCTGCGTCCGCGCAGGCGATACCGGCCCCGAAGGACGTGATTGGCTTTACACCCGGTGATGATCGAAAACTGGCAAGCTGGGCGCAGATCGTCGAATATTTCAAAAAACTAGACGCGGCGAGCGACCGGATCATCTTTGAGGAGATCGGCAAAACAACGCTGGGTGTACCTTTTGTTTATGCAACAATAAGCTCGCCGGAAAATCTAAAAAACCTCGAAAAATACAAACAGATAAACGCACAGCTCGCTGATCCGCGGAAGACCGGAGCGCGGACACTCTTGTCCGCATCGGCGGTTCCTCCGCCGAAAGATAGCGCTAACCTCGAAGCGGCGTCAATCTTATCCGCATCGGCGTTTTCTCCGCCGAAAGACGATTCGAACGCCGAAGCGGCGTTCGGAGCGCGGACACTCCTGTCCGCATCGGCGGTTCCTCCGCCGAAAAATAGTGCGAACGCCGAAACGTCGTTATTCTTATCCGCATTGGCGGTTCCTCCGCCGAAAGGCTTTCCGAACGCCGAAGCGGCGTTCGTGCGGACAAGAGTGTCCGCGCTCCAACCGAAAGATAGCGCGCTCCAACTCATCACCGAGGGCAAAACCATCGTCCTCATAAGCTGCGGCATCCATTCCACCGAAGTTGGCTCGACGCTTTCAAGTATGCTGATCGCATACAAACTGGCGAGCAGCAACGAACCGGAGATAAAGAAAATCCTCGACAACACGATCATCCTGCTTGTGCCCAGCCTCAACCCCGATGGCGTCGATATTGTCAAAAATTGGTACGACAAAACGCTCGGGACAAAATTCGAGGGTACGTCGCCGCCCGAGCTTTATCATAAATACGTGGGCCATGATAACAACCGCGACTGGTACGCCTTTACGCAGGTCGAGACGCAGCTCACCGTCGATAAAATTCACAACGTCTGGCACCCGCAGATCGTCCACGACATCCACCAGCAGGGCCAAAACGGCGCACGCCTCTTCCTGCCGCCGTATATGGCGCCTGTCGAACCAAATGTCCCAAAACAGATCGTCGAAGGCTACACCGAGCTCGGCAACTGGATGGCGAATGACCTCCGCAAAAAGGGTTTACAAGGCATCACGACAAACACAACCTACGATGCCTGGACCCCGGCACGAGCTTACTCGCACTATCACGGCGGCGTTCGCATTCTATCCGAAACCGCCTCGGCCAACCTCGCCTCGCCGATCACCGTAAAATTCGAAAACCTCCGCGGCGGCTCCGGCGGCCTCGACCCGAAAACCGAATCCGAAAAATTCGGCCCAGTCTGGAAAGGCGGCGAATGGAAACTCCGAAACATTACCGATTACATGACCTCAGCCGCATTTAGTTTGCTGAATCACGCGGCGGATAATCGGGAAAAATGGCTATCGAGGTTTTATGAGATTGGAAAAGAAGCTGTGCGGCCGAGGGCCGCCGCGGAATTGACGGCGTTTGTACTGCCGAGAAGCGAGACCGCGTCTTCGATCACGAACATCCTAGGCCGTGGCGGTGTCGAGTTTGATTTCGCCTCTGAGTCATTCTTAATCGGGAGCGAAAAATTTGAAAAAGGGTCGGTGGTCATCCCGATGACCCAGCCTTACGGTGCATTTGCGAAAGCCCTGCTCGAAAAGCAGGTCTATCCAGATCTTAAGGATAGCAACAGCAATCCAATAACGCCGTATGACGTAACGGCACACACGCTTCCGTTGCTAATGAACGTTGACGCGCACGCTTCACATACGCCTCTCCGTTTTAGAACCAGACCTGACATGACGCTTCCAAAGGGATCGAAAATCCTCACTTGCCTTTGCCCTGGATCCCCACAATCAAGAAAATATGCTCTCTTCAGGTCGGCCGTCGGGTCGATGGACGAAGGCTGGACCCGTTGGATACTTGAGCGGAATATGACTGAATCCGTTCTATGCTGTATGAGGTTTGATAGCACAACCGACAAAGCTATCCGTTCTCAAATCGATGCGGGTACGGCAACGATCATCTTCCCAGACCAATCGCCCAACCAGATCCTCAATGGCCACCCAAAGGGCTCGATGCCGGATGAATACACGGGCGGCGTCGGCAAGGAAGGCGTTGAGAATCTGAAGAATTTTGTCGAGGCGGGCGGGACGCTTGTGTTTTTGAACCGCGCGTCCAATTTTGCTATCGAACAGTTCAATTTGCCGATCCGCGATGTAACGAAAGGAATCGCCCAAAAGGATTTCTTCATCCCCGGCTCGATCCTCCGCACCGAACTCGACCTCACCAGCCCGATCGCCAAAGGAATGCCAAAGGAGTCGATCGCGTGGTTTGAAAACTCGCCGGCGTTTGAGATCGTCGCGGAGCGTGTCAGTAGCCCGCACGTTAGTAAGGGATCAACGTCGAATGGAAACCAACGTAGAGCCCTTACTGACGTGCGGGCTACTGACGTGCGGGCTACTGACACTCGGGCTACTGACACTCGGGTTATAGACACTCGGCCTACTGCCCCGCCCCAAATCCGCATTATCGCCCGGTACCCGACCGATCCGAAGCAGGTGCTGCTGTCCGGCTGGGCGCTCGGTGCGGACAAGATCGCAGGCAAAGCAGCTCTTGTTGAGGTCAAAATGGGTAAAGGCCGAATAATCCTCTTCGGTTTCCGCCCGCAATATCGCGGGCAGTCGCTGGCAACATTTCCCCTGCTATTCAATGCGATAGCACAGTAAATACGGCACGATCCGCTGTGATGGCAGCTATTCGGTTATATGAATATCCTCTTTCTTGTTTACCCTTCCCGAGAGGAATAGACCGCCTAAAATTACAGCAGCCAAAGCACAAATACCGAACATTACAAGAAATAGCTTGTTATCATTACTGCTTGTATATTGATAGAACGAGAAGGCCGCTCCGATCGCAGCAACGAGAGCCAAAATTGCAAAAAGCATGTCTTTCATAGAAATCACCTCCAACCGCGGCACGCAAGCCTTACGGAAGTTTAAAATGGCGAAAACATGAGCAAAAACCACGCTTCGCCCTGCGGATAAAAATCACACCGATAGTTTTTCAAAACTGCTCAATAAAGGATGTTACCTAATCTTACTCCGATACTGGATGAAATTGCAAACGTTTACATGCCTTACGTTACCTGCGGATTTTGCAGCCATCCGCAGCAAGCTCTCTTATCTACGCATTCTTGCTTTTACGATACGGTCGATCTTTTGTAAATCGGGAATAAACTCGACATTTTCCCAAATGGCCTTATTGAATAATTCATAAACAATTTCAGCCTGGCCAAACCCGATCTCAATTGCTAAATATCCATCAGGTTTTAAGAATTCAGGTGCGCCATTGATAATTCGCCTTATTATCGCCAGCCCGTCGTCGCCGCCAAATAGGGCGGTGTGCGGTTCGAATTCCCCGACCTCGGGCTGAAGCGATCGGATATCGCCATCCGGGATATAGGGCGGATTTGAAACTACCAGGTCAACACGATCAGAAACTCCGTCGTAAACATCGGCCTTATACAGCGTTAATCTATCGGCCACTTCGTGCCTTTCCGCATTTTTTTTTGTCAATGATAATGCGATATCCGAAATATCTGCGCCGACGCCGCGCGAACCCGATACTCCGTGCAGGATTGCAATCGAAACACAGCCCGATCCTACTCCGATCTCATAAAAATCCGGTTTTTTGATCTCTGACGCGATCCGGATCGCGGCATCGACCAGGATTTCTGTCTCAGGGCGTGGTATCAGGACGCCGCGCTCGACCGCAAATTCGAGGCCGTAGAATTCTTTGCGGCCAACGATGTAATGAAACGGCTCGCGGCTCGCACGCCTGTTTACCGTGGAAATAAATCTTTCTTCTTCGCGTTCAGTAAGTTCGTATTCGGGATGGGCGATAAGAAAAGCTGAGTTTTTTGACAGAACAAATTCCAGCAAAGACGCGGCTTCGCGGCGAAACTCAGGGATTTTGGCATTAAGAAGGACCGCGGCGGCCCAACCCTTCGCGCTGGAAATGTTCATTTTTCTCTACCTACTGTCGATCATCCCAAAAATGAGAGTATATGCTACACATAGAAAGATTGCAGATTGGAATAACAATGTGTAAACGTCTGTGCGGCCCTGGCTGAGGTTTTTAAGTTTTGCCCTTTTTGTCAAAAAGCCACATAATATTTGCTTGCCCTCTACCTTTTTTATGAAATTTTTTTCTGACGTCCGGTTATTGCTTCTAGCGGTTTGGCTTGGAGCGTCCGTTTTCTTTATCGGCGCTGCTCAGTCTGCATTTGCGGTTTTGCCGGAGCGCGAACTTGCCGGTGCTGTGGTAAACCGCAATCTTGCAATCCTTAATTACGGCGGTCTCGCAATCGCGACGATTCTAATATTGACCTCGCTGATCGCGACCGCAAACCTCAACAAATTTTGGCTTTGGACCGAGCGTTTTATGCTCGTTTTGCTCGCATCCGCATGTGCCGTCGGACAGTTTGTTATCGCGTTTTGGCTGGCGTCCGTCAGAACGCAGATCGGGCGCCCGATTGACGAGGTTGCGGCCGATGATCCGCTTCGAATACAGTTTAATTTGCTGCATGAATATTCGGTTTGGGTTTTATTTGGCGGCATGATCGCGGCACTGATCGCATTTTTTATCATTTCGAACCGCAAATTTGGTTTTGCAAAAACGGAAAAGACCGACATTTACGATTTTTCAAAGGAATTTAAAGCATAATTTTATGGAACTGATCGAGAACGCAAGCGATTTTTCGAAACGATTTTCCCGTTGGAATGCAAATGACGACCTGTCCGGGTATCCGTTTGTGGAAAATGTAAATGCACCCTTTACACCGGTTCGCCGAGCGTTGCCGATGCTCAATCTAGCCTTGATAACATCTGCCGGAGCCTATATCGACGGCATGCAACCGTTCGATTTAAATGATCGTGACGGCGATCTTAATTTTCTCGAAATCCCGGTCGAGGTCGAGGCGGCTGACCTCCGCTACAGCGCCAAAGGCTACGATCCGAAAGCCGTTTTAGAGGATCGAAACGTGCAGATCCCGATCGACCGCCTCTCTGAATACGAAGAAAATGCCGTTATCGGCCGCCTGAACAACGTCTGGTGGAGCATGAGCAGCCACATTCCAAATGCCGTTCGTGTTGCCGCCGAGATCGCACCGCGTATTTCCGAACGCCTCCACCGCTACGAAATTCAGGCTGCGTTGTTGATTCCGGCCTCGCCGCTATGTCATCAGACTCTGGGCGTCGTTGCCCGCGCTATCGAACAAAGCGGTATTCCGGCGATGATGCTCTCGGTCGATGCGAAGCTCACCGATAAAGTCAGGCCGCCGCGGACTGCCTATTACAGCGGCGAATTCGGCTCGGTTGCCGGACAGCCAAATTGGCGCGAATATCAATTGAGAATTTTAGACGAAGCTCTGCGTTTAACCGAAACCTTTGACCAACCCGGCTCGCGCAAACTCTCGGTCGATCTCGAATCAAAGGTCGAAGCAGCCCGCGGTGAACGATAAGATAGACGGAAAACCCTTGCATTCGAATGTCGTAAAAGTCCGCGGACGTCAGAATCCGAATGTTTTTTTGCCGTTATGTTCGGTGATCATTTTTACGGCGATCGAGACGGCGTCGATTTGATCGTCGTGTTTTCCGAGCGGGAATTTTATAAGTTCGTCGATAAAACCGGGTATCCAGGGGCCTTGGATGAGAAAGACCTTTCCGGCTTCGGCGGCG
>JBGTEX010000022.1:0-22500 GCA_041747575.1 Pyrinomonadaceae bacterium | reverse complement strand
CTAGTGGCAATTCTAACCGGCGCCACAGCCGCAAAAAAATGGTGAAACGCTATCGATGAAGCAAGCTTCACCGCAAATAGAGCGGCAAGCCGCGTGAAGATAGCTTTTCCGATAATTACTACACTAAATTCCGAGAATTGCCACTAGCTTCAGCTAGTGGTTTAGTGTAATAAATAACAGCGGCTTTAGCCGAACATTGGGCTAAAGTGCGGAATCTTTTTTGCAATCTTATCCCACTAGCTGAAGCTAGTGGCAATTCTAACCGGCGCCACAGCCGCAAAAAAATGGTGAAACGCTATCGATGAAGCAAGCTTCACCGCAAATAGAGCGGCAAGCCGCGTGCAGAGTTACCTCTTCAGATAATTAACACACTAGCCGCTTAGCCTGGTCAGAACCGAGAGCGATAGCGACCGGGTTCTTCGTGACAGCAACCGGGCGTTACAAACACTGCCTTACTCATAAATCCTTTTGAGATAATCAGTAACCATTCTATCGCTTGAAAATTGCGGCGTCAGCGTCGCGATCGAATTTTTCATACGGCGAATCCAATCGGTTGGCAAACCGGTTGTGTCTGCCGAATAAAAAGCAGGGATCAGGTCGTTTTCAAGGGTCGAATACAACGCCTCGGCGTCGGCCGTGTCCATTTCCTCATCGGTAAGGCCGGCTTCTAGATCACCGATCGCGAAGCCGTTTTCACCATTGTAACCTTCTATCCACCAGCCGTCGAGGATCGAAAAATTCAGCACGCCGTTCATCGCGGCTTTCATTCCGCTCGTTCCGCTCGCCTCCATCGGGCGGCGCGGCACGTTCATCCATACATCAACTCCCTGGACAAGATAACGGGCGGCCTCCTGATCGTAATCCTGAATAAAAACCGCCCTGTTCTGCCAATTCGAATCGTGATTTATACTCATCAGTTCCTGCAAAATAGTCTTTGCGGTACGATCCTGAGGATGTGCTTTGCCGGCGAAGACAAACTGCACGGGCCGCTCCGTGTCATCAACCATTTTGAGCAGTCTCGGCAGGTCAGAAAAAAGCAGGTCCCAGCGTTTATAGGCGGCGACGCGTCTTGCAAATCCGATGGTCAAAATTTCGGGCGAGAATAATTTTTGGGTGTCTTCGTGCTCGTTGATCGTATTTTGTGAACCGGTTTCCTTTGCACGGGTTTGTTCGCGGATAAATGCTATCAGCAGATTCTTGAGTGTGCGGTGAGCGGTCCAAATTTCGTTATCGGACAACGAATTAACGGCCGTCGTCCACTTTTCATTGTCACCAGCTATCTTATTCCAATCAAAGCCAATGCGGCGTTCGTAAAGGGTCTGAAAAACCGGTGCGACCCATGTCGGAGCATGAACGCCATTTGTCACAGAAGTTATCGGCACCTCGTCAGCCGTAGATAGATCAGGAAACATTGTTAGCCAGAGGCCGCGCGACACTTCGCCGTGTTTTGTGCTAACTCCGTTCGCCGAACGGCACATCCGCAGAGCAAGCGGCGTCATCCCAAAAAAACCTGAATCATCCGAATTATCGGTACGTCCGAGGGCCAGAAATTCAGTATTTGTAAGTTTTAGCGATGCGATATAATCGTCGCTAAAGCATTCATCGATAATTTGTGTGTCAAAATTATCATTTCCGGCCGCAACCGGCGTGTGAGTGGTAAAAACGCATTGATCTTTGACCGTCTGGACGGCGTCGGCGAACGAGGCTGTCGGGTTTGCCGTTAAATATTCGCGGGCAAGCTCAAGGGTTGAAAAGGCGGCGTGCCCTTCGTTAAGGTGAAATACTGACGGTGCGAGGCCGAGCCTTCTAAGCAGGCGGACGCCGCCGATGCCGAGGACCTTTTCCTGAACGATTCGCGTTTCCGTATCGCCTCCGTAAAGATGGCCTGTGATTAGGCGGTCAACGTCGCTATTTTGCTCAACGTTGGTATCGAGAAGATAAAGTGAAACGCGGCCAACACGCGCCAGCCACGCCTCGGCAAATACCTCGCGGCCGCGGATGTAAACACAGGCTTTCACTCGATTCCCCTCGCCGTCAAAAACCGGTTCTATCGCGAGTTCCGAGTCAAATATGTCATTGTACGTCTCTTCCTGCCAACCGTCGTGGCGGATCTTTTGACGAAAATATCCGTAGCGATATAACAGGCCGATCGCCGTGAGAGGCAGATTCAGGTCGCTCGCGGATTTTAGATGGTCGCCCGCCAAAATACCAAGGCCGCCGGAATAATTTGGCAGTGAATTATGAACTCCGTATTCGGCGCAAAAATAGGCGACGGTCTTGTCAGCTTCCGTTTGCAGCTTTTCGGGTGAGGTCGCTAGATACTTACAGAACTTATCATAAAACCGCCCAAGCCGTGCCACATAATCAGCATCTGCGGACTTTTGCCAAAGCCGTAATTCCTTGATAGTTTTTAACAAAACGCGCGGGTTCTGTTCGCTTTCTTCCCAAAGGGACGGGTCAAGTTCGCGAAAGAGTGCCGTTCCTTCAGGCTGCCAGGACCAATAGAAATTGGCCGCGATCGGTTCGAGGGCTTTCAGGTTTTCCGGCAAATGGCGTTTCAGTTCGAAATCTTTTCTAAAAACTGTTTGCGTCTGCTGGCTTAATACTTGTTGTGTAGCGATATCGATCGGAGCCTCCGTCATACAATTATTTGAATTTTGCAAATTTTCTACTCAACGAATATAGACGATGTGAGATTGAGTATCAAATTTTGAAACAATCGGTGCATGCTGTTGTCACTTTCGCGCGAATTTGGTTAGATTAAATATTTGACTGCGGGCAAGGCAGCGTGAAGCCGTCGGTGCAAGCGTTTCTGATCCAAAATATATGAAACTGAATATTATCCCTGTTAAATGGACCGACCAGGGCGTGGCGATGCTCGATCAGCGCCTGCTGCCGACTGAAGAAAAATGGCTGATGCTCAAGACGTATGACGAAGTCGCGGCCGGAATAAAAGATATGGTTGTCCGCGGAGCACCGGCAATAGGTGTTTCGGCGGCCTACGGCATGGCGCTCGGGGCAAAGAATTTTGTCGGGACGACGGTGGCTGATCTTGAGGACGAGATCGAGTTCATAGGCGACGTTCTCGGCAAAACGCGCCCTACGGCGGTCAATCTGTTCTGGGCTATCGACCGGATGAAACGCACCTTTCAAAGGGCAAAGACCGACGGCAAAACGGTAAGCGAGATCAAACAGATACTAGCTGAGGATGCAAAAGCGATTCACGACGAAGATATCGAGTCACAGCGTCTGATCGCCCAATTTGGCGGCGAACTATTAGATAATAATTCGACCGTTCTGACACACTGTAACGCCGGGGCGCTCGCGACCGGCGGCGTTTGGGGAACTGCTCTCGGGGTCATTCGAGGAGCGGTTAATCAGGGCAAAACCATTGCTGTCATCGCAGATGAAACGCGGCCATACCTCCAAGGTGCGCGGCTGACCGCCTGGGAATTGATGGAAGATGACATCCCCGTCACGCTCATCACCGATAATATGAGCGGCCACATTATGAAAAAAGGCGACGTCCATGCCGTCGTCGTCGGCAGCGATCGTATCGCGGCGAATGGCGACGTGGCAAACAAGATCGGGACGTATATGGTCGCTGTTCTCGCCAAACGGCACGGCATTCCCTTTTATGTCGCCGCACCGCTCTCAACCGTCGATATGAACTGTCCGACGGGCGAAGACATTCCCATCGAGGAACGTGACGAACGCGAAGTCACGCACGTAAAAGACAATCAACTCGCCCCGCTCGGCGTCGGCGTCTCGAACTATGCATTTGATGTGACGCCGAATGACCTCGTTACGGCGATCATTACCGAAAAAGGCGTGGCGAGAGCTCCTTACACCGAGAGTTTGAAGGCTCAGTTCGCATCGTGATCCCGCCTCAGCGATTCCGATATAGAACGAGAGTCGTCCGCGATGGTGATATGTGGGGAGCAGTTATGATGTGGTAAAATAGAGTGTGTGAAAAACGGTGTTGCCACATTCGAAATGGTCGCTGAGCTTCAGCGGCTCGCAGAACGGGCTTTTGTCTTCAAGCTCAAGGAGAAAGACCCGGATATTACGCCGCAGCAGATCGAAATGGAAGTGTGCAAATGGTACAAAGAGCGGCCTGGTGCAGAGTTCGGTGATGGTGTTGGGCGTGTTGGTGATCCGTCGCGTTTCAAATAACGAGTTAAGTTCTTATCCGGTATCTCGAAGAACATTCAAAAGCTGTAGCGGAACACCTCAAGAAACTAGGCGTCGATTTTGCCGTGGTCGGCGGCATTGCCGTGTCGTTCCGTTCGATTGAACGGACCACAAAAGATTTTGACATCGCTGTTGCGGTAAAGGACGATGCGGAGGCCGAGTCGGTAGTTCGAAATCTGTCGGGTTCCGGTTACCGAGCGGAACAATTGCTGGAGAGCGACGCCACGGGGCGTTTAGCGACTGTTCGAATGATCTCCGAGGGCGAGCGGGAAATTTTTATCGACCTTCTTTTCGCATCTTCCGGCATTGAGCGAGAGGTCGTCGAAGGTGCCAGCCCGATAGAGATATTTCCCGGCCTCACCGCCAAAGTCGCGTCCCGTGCCGCCCTGATTGCCTTAAAGGTGCTTTCGGCAAATCCACGGACTCGAATGAAGGATATTCTCGATCTCCAGAATTTGCTTGAGAAAGCCGACCCAAAAGAAATCGATACTGCGCGCGAATTGTTGGACATGATAACCGAACGCGGGTTTAATCGAAATAAGGATCTTCAAAAGGACATTGACGGCTACCTGGAGCAATTCTTGACCTGAACTTGCGGTGTGCGAGAAAATTGTCTGCGCGGGAACGCAAAGCCAACATTCCTGGAGTCATTTAACATATATTTCGGCAAATGACTTCCAGACGCTTGGTCTGATATAATTCGCTATTTACTGAATAGGAGTAAATTTTCAGAAAGGGAAATCTCTTCCTGATCGAGCTTTCTGCAATAAAAACCATGATCGAACGCGAACAAATCGAGATGGACGTAGTGTTTGTCGGGGCGGGGCCGGCGAATTTGGCGGCGGCTCTGCATTTGCAAAGTGAGATAAAGAAACACGACGAAATGGTCGAGCAGGGTTTGAAGCACGGGCGGATGATCGGCGAACTTGAAATTGCGATCATCGAAAAAGGGCCGTTTGTCGGGGCTCATATCTTGTCTGGTGCGGTGATGGACCCGATAGCGATGCGCGAGCTTATGCCGGATTTTCTCACTCAGGGTTGTCCAGTGGATACGGTTGTGACGGATGACGCTTTCTGGTATCTGACCGAGAAGAAAGGGTTTAACGCTCCTATGGTTCCGCCGCCGCTTAAGAATAAGGGTAAATATATTGTTTCCCTGAGCAAGGTTTGCGAGTGGTTAGGGGAAAAATGTGAAGAAGCCGGTATAAATATTTTCCCTGAGTTTCCGGCGGCCGAGGTTTTGTATGACGAGAGAAATGCGGTTATCGGCGTGCGAACAGGCGACAAAGGCGTCGATAAGGACGGCAAACCGAAAGCCAATTTCGAACCCGGCGTCGATCTGCTTGCAAAGATTACGGTTTTAGGCGAAGGCATTCGCGGTTCGCTGGCAAAACAATTTACCGCCCGGCTCGGCCTCGCCGAAGGCAAAGAGCCGCAGGTTTTTTCGCTCGGCGTCAAAGAACTTTGGGAAGTGCCGGAGGGAAATTTTACAGAAGGCAAGGTCGTGCATACGCTTGGTTTTCCCTCAGATACGAGAACGTATGGCGGCGGTTGGATTTATGGGTTAAAGGATAATGTCGTAAATATCGGGTATGTGACCGGTCTCGATTACGAGGACCCCATGATCGATCCGCATGCGGAATTTCAGAAATTCAAAACACATCCGAAAGTCGCCGGGATACTTGCGGGCGGCAAGATGATCAAATACGGTGCAAAGGCGATCAACACCGGCGGCTATCATACGATGCCAAAACTTTTCGCTGACGGCGTGCTGATGGTCGGCGACTCGGCGTCCTTTCTGAACGGCCAGCGAATAAAAGGTATTCACACGGCGATGAAGTCAGGAATGCTTGCGGCCGAGACCATTGTCGGTGCGTTTGAGCATGAGGATTTTACTTCCAAAACACTCAGGCATTTTGACGAAAAGGTAAATTTGAGTTGGATTTATGACGAACTTCACCCAGTGCGCAACTTTCACGGAGCATTTCAAAAAGGCCGCTGGTCGGGGCTTATAAATTCAGGCCTGCAATTTCTAACCCGTGGCCTCGCGTGGGGTTTTATGCCGACGGAACATCACGTCGCCGGTCACGAGCGGATGCACAAGCTTGACCCGGAAAAGCGAAAGATCAGCACCGAGGCCTTTGGCCCGTCAGATCATCTGAAACGCAAACGGTACGCTTCCGTTCCTTTCGACAAGGTTTTGACTTTTGACAAGGCCACAGATGTTTTCCATGCCGGCGTCGCGCACAACGAGGATCAGCCGTCACACCTTCACGTCCTGGACACAGAGATTTGTGCCACGCGCTGCGTCGAGGAATATGGTAATCCTTGTCAACGATTTTGCCCGGCCGCGGTTTATGAAATGGAAGATAGTGCGAGCACGGGGCGAAAGGAACTAAAGGTCAATTTCTCAAACTGCGTTCACTGCAAAACCTGCGACGTCGCCGACCCCTATCAGATAATAAATTGGGTCACGCCGGAGGGCGGCGGCGGGCCAAACTATAAAGGAATGTAAAGTTGTTATCCCGCAAACTTATATTTAAGGGTTTCACCAAAAGAGAACGGGCACCGAGAGCAAAAAAATGAAGTCGACACTCCCTTTGGCCTGCTAATACTCAAAATCTTGTTCCATTATTAAACCTCAAAAAATGCACTTGACATTCCTCTCAACGATATGGTAAGTTGTCTCGTTTTCAATTAAAAATTCGAACGCATTTACTTCCTATGCTGTTCTTCAACACATCCCAATTTCCGGCATTCCCACTAATCGGTGAGAGGGTTTTTTGTGTGTCCAGCGCAGAGAGAGAGAGAGAGAGAGAGAGAGAGAGAGAGAGAGTTTTCAATTGAGACAAAATATCGCTTATAGATAACGGAGCTTTGAGATCTTCTGAATCTCAAAGCTCCTTTGTTTTAGAGTGCTTCTGCCGTGTTTAGTCAAACGGCTCATATATTGTAGATTTGTCAAGAGAGTGGAGCGTAGATCAATCTGTCACTCCAACCGCAACTATCGAATTTCAGAACGGAAACGGCCCGATCAGAAAAAGTAGTTTCTTATTATCTAATGCACCTCGATATATATCGAGTGTGGACAAGAACACTACACCGATTCCTTTTGTATTCAGTTTTCCGTCCGATGTGCAGGCGTTTGTGGATGACGCGGTAGCTTCAGCCAATTCTTCAAACGCACAGCAGATCACTATGACGGTTGATCTGAGTTTTGTAGTTACTCAGAATAATTGCATGCTGCCTTCGGGTAAGTACGGCAATCATATCCGTTATATGGATGAAACCGGTATAACGTTTATTAGTTCGCCTAAAATCCTTTATACTGCTCCTGAAACTTTTTGGCGTAGCGGTGGCGAATGTAATACCGGACAAATGACCATTGGTGAATAAGTTGGCCTCGAATCACGACGGTAGAAACTAAGACTTAAATATTTTAACCCTTAGTTTCTGCCGTCCTTAGCAAACATAAAGACCCAAAAAAAAAGGGTGTGAGTACATGAGAGCATTATGAAAAAACCGCATTTATTTATCATTTCGTTAGCGATCATATTGGCCGTATCGTGTGTGGCCGCATTTGGACAGGTAAAGGTATTAGAAGGTTGGAGCGTATTGACTCCTGGAAGCGGGGAGGTAGTCGATCTGTCTAAATTGGTGGAACGCGAAACTGCCGAATCAATAAAGGAAATGGCTGCAAACACCTCGGTTGAGGTTAGATTTCAACCTGAGTTTAGGTCTGAAGCCAACCAATTTTTGCGTGCCTTAAAACAAATTGTTGAAAAGACGCAGGTAATTCTTTCGCCGTTACGTGTCGAGGGCTTTCGGTATTATTTGTTCCAAATGCCAGATCCGCCGCAAAATTATAAGGTGTTGTTTCCGAAACAGGGCGAACTCTTTGTTTTTGGACGTGCATTTGAAACGAGAAAAGAAATTGAATTCGACTGCTTCACAAACTGGAATTTTTGCAACAGCATTTATTTTGTCTTGTCGCATGAAATAATCCATCCGGCGTTGCGTGACCTGGTTTTGGATGCTCGTTGGTTTGAAGAGGGTTTGGGAAATTATGTTGGATTTGAGGTTGCACGCCAAATATCGCCAGCATTGATTCCTTACGCGAGAGAACTGTCTGTCAAAAGCTCGCTCAACAATTCCAGCTTTCAAAATACGCTGTTCGGTTGGGAACAACATGGTAATAATGCTTTCTGGAAGTCGCGCAAACGCAAGGATAAGATTATTAACAACTCGAGGCAGGAAACTTATGATTTGGCTCAACAATTTGTTACGACAATAATCGCAGAGTCAAAGAAGAAGGGAATTATTGATCCGTTACGAGTTCTGCTGGAAAGCCTCCAAAAGTTCCGCGACAAAAATGGTAGAGGTGCAAAAACGGTAGAAATTCTTGCTCTGATCGAGACAGAACTTCGCGTCGATTCGAAACAGCTCAGTCAACTTAGTGAGCAGGAGAGAGTGAAAATGGTTGCAGAAGCGACGGAATCCCTGCTACAAACAAAGGATGACAGCAGATTCAATGTGCCAGAAAGGTTCTACTCGATACTCGTTATAAATAACCTGCCTGAAATCGACGTGTCTGATGAATGTTTGGATTACCTTTTGAAACTTGCCTTCGAAGAGCGCGCTATAGAGTGGCCGAGATATTATCCATCATTGGCTTTGGTGAGCCGCATCGATCAGTCTAATTTTGAGGCGAGGTTAGAGAATTTTCGTGCCTCCACAGTAAATTTGAAATCAACCTCGCTAAAGGCCATGAAAGATGAACTTAAAAAAATGTCTGCGAAAGCAAATTAAGAATATAAAGATTCGTGTCTAAACAATTGGATTATTAGGAACCCCAAAAACCAGTAGATGTTTAGTGTTCTTTTAAGGATAAGCTTGTTAGCAATCATCACGATTGAAGAATAGATCGGCTTTTTTATTCCAATTGCGAGGTTTGCTGGTTTATAAAACTACTGACCCCGCAATTGGAATGCTTTATCCGGTTATTATTCGGTCTTTTGTCGAAACGGTTACTTAAAATGAAAATAACTTATTTTTTAAGTCTTGTGTTAGTTCTTTTTTTGCCTTCTGACGTTTATCTGCAGAAGCAAACGACAACTGAGTATTCTTCTATAACGGTTCGCGACGGTCAGAAGGAAATTATTGATCTTACGTCGATAGTGAAAGATAAGTGTACGGAAACGCTGGAAAGGCCGGCCGGAAACAATCTAGTCACGATCAAGTTCCAGAAAGAATTTTCAAAAGAAGCCGAAAAACTCATTGACACGCTCGAAACAGTGATCAATGAAACCCAGAAAATCTTATCTCCTCTGAAAATTGATGATTTGAAACTATATATTCTTCAGATGGATGATGTGCCGGTGAATTATCGACTGAATGAAGTCCTACAGGGGAGGGGATTTTACCTACATTTTGCGGTTTTTAAGGATTCTAGTGATTTAGATATCAATGATTGCCTGAAAAATCGAGACTTTTGTGAGGAAGTTCTTCGAACGATTCCGCACGAACAAACACATACGGCGCTGACAGACTATATTACTAAGAAAAAGACTCGGTGGTTTGAGGAAGGATTGGCAAACTATGTTGGAAATGTCGTATTGGAAAAATTCTCTGTAAATCTTTATGAAAATAAAATAGAACGGCTGCTTCCGCCCGTTTCGCTGCACAGAGACGATGTTCGTCGAAATATTTTTTCGTGGAAGGAACCAGATAATTTTAAAATAGACCGAAGAGACTTAAGCAACGTGATTGCCAGATATACGGCTACTCAAGAGATAATCACGCAAATTGTCCAGGTATCGGAAAGGAAGGGTATAGAAAATCCGATACTAACGCTGTTAATTAAGTTAAAAGAGTTGAAAGATAAATCTGGTGATAAGTCCGGTACGAAGGACATTATCAATCTTATTCGCCAGAACTTGAAAGTTGAAATAAGTGGAATGGGTATCTTAGATATAAAATCGCAGTCCGATTTTATTGATGAGGCTCTTTCGACGCTTTCTCAGGTTGAGATTAGCGAAAAAACCAAAGAATTTGCGCTATTTATTCTGGCGGGGATCGAAGGAGTTGAGCTTTCGGATAAATGGGTAAATTATTTGTTGGAACAGGTTTTTGAGCAAAAGACGCGCAATGAATATCAACGCGAGAATGCCGCGACGGCCCTGGTCGTGCGGTTTAAGCAGAAAGGTTTTGACGAATTGTTAACAACCTATCTGGAAAATAATCCGCAGCTTAAGCAAAATTCCCCCAAAAAGGTGAAAGCAGAATTAGCCAAACTCTCACTCCGCCCAAGACCCGACTAAGATTTTTTCGAGCACTGTCCCGCTCGTCCGAATGTAAAGTTGATTATGTCGCAAACTTATGTTTTCGAGTTTCGCCAAAAGAGAACGAGCATCGAGAGCAAAAAACTGAAGTTTGTTGGACTTTGGATGCTAATTTTCCAATATCTCAAAGTTTACTTTCTTTTCCTTAAATTCTTTCATCGCGATTCGGGTCGATTTGGTTTTTCTCAGGTCCAGATCGACACGCGGAATCGCACCGCGTTGGAGCTGTTTGCTGCGCTGGGCGGCGAGGATTATCATTCGGTACTTTGAGTCGATCTCGGGCGGATCAATTATTTCTTCTACTTCGGTTTCGTCGGTTTCTTCGACCATATTTAGCTATTCTCCATCGAACAAATGCCTTGAAGCATCGAAACTATCAAGAATACCCTGAATCGCATCACTTTGTCTATTCAGATTTTGCCGTTCGGCCAGAATTATTGACGCAATCTGGCGCGTGGCTATATAAAGATCTTCGTTAACGACCACGTATTTGAATTTTGAATACTGCATAACCTCGTTAAAAGCATTTTTCAAACGGGTACTGAGTTCCGGCTGCGCCTCAGTTCCCCGAGAGGTAAGACGGGCCTGCAGCACCTCATACGACGGAGGCAAAATAAAGATGCTGATGCTGGCGTCGGGCAGCCGATCGGATATTTGGATCGCTCCCTGGACATCGACTTCGACGACAAGGTCTCTGCCGGTTCTAAATACTTTCTCACTCTCCGCAAGCGATGTGCCGTAAAGATTGCCGTGAACAACGGCATACTCGAGAAAGTCGCCGTCGTCTATTCGTCTCTGGAAATCTTCCTTTGTTGTAAAAAAATATTCGCGCCCGTCTTCCTCGCCAAAGCGCTGCGGTCGTGTAGTGTGAGAAACCGAATAGCCAAGATCCGGCAAACAGCCCCTGACCTCTCTGATGAGCGTACCTTTACCGCCTCCGGACGGTGAGCTTATGATTATAAGTTTTCCGTTCATTTAGAAAATTGCCGCTGAATTTACTAAGGTCAACCGGCCGTTCCCGATTCGATCGTCCCTAGAACATTATACACATCATAAAAAACAGCAAAGTTTTCTCCGTAAGTTCGTTTTACGCGGGCGCCTTCTGATTCGTTTGGCCATCGGAAATTTATTCCACATTTTGTACTTGTTCGCGGATTTTTTCGATTTCGCTTTTTATCGACAGGGCATTTTCTTTGACGGTCATATTGTTTGTTTTTGAGGCGATCGTGTTTGCTTCGCGGTTTAGCTCCTGCGTCAAAAAGTCGAGGCGTTTGCCGACATCGCGTTCGTCCGCGACGATGGAGCGGAAATGTTCGATATGGTTTGTGAGCCGGGCAATCTCTTCGGAAATATCGGCACGATCAGCCAGAAATGCTATTTCCTGTGCCATTCGCCCCTGATCGATGTCGAGCTGCGAATCACTTTTAGCCAGCATTTCGCCGATGCGTTTTGAGAGGCGTGCGGCGTATTCCTCTGCGACCTTCGCCGCTTCGGCTTCGATGGCTGGCATTTTGGACTCAATGTCATTTATCCGGTTTGAAAGCTCGCTCGCCAGCATTTCACCTTCCTTTAAACGCATAACTTCGAGATCGTCGATGGCCTTTGCAACTACGCCTTCTACTGCGGCCAAAAATTCCGGGCTTAGTTCATGTTTCTTTGTCGTAACGACATTTGGCAAACGCGCGATTACGTTAATGTCCGGTTCGCCGCTCAGCGCAAATTCATCGCGCATCTCGATCATCGCCGTCAGAAAGCCTGAGATCATGGGCCGGTTCAGCTCGAATTCGACCTCGTCGCTGCGGTCGTACTGCAGATTTACCTCGACGCGGCCACGGGCCAGGCGGTTGCTTATCAGTTTTTTAATCACCGGTTCGAGAAGCTGAAGTTCACCGGGGAGCCGCATATTAATGTCAAGAAAACGGTTATTTACCGTCTTTAGTTCGACCGTTATCGAAAAGTTATTTTCAGACGCGGAAGCGCGTCCAAAGCCTGTCATTGATTTCATATATGATTGCGATTTTTTATATCTAAAACGTTCGCGCGTGCCGGATTAGGCTCTTCTGACAAGTCCATATCGGCAAATTGTAATTCGTAAAGTTTCTTGTAGGTTCCGCCGTGCATCAACAGTTCTGTGTGGGTGCCGGTCTCGATTATTTCACCGTCCTGCATAACAACTATTTTGTCAGCCTTTCGAATCGTTGAAAGCCGGTGGGCGATCACTATCGATGTGCGGTTTTGCATCAGATTGGCGAGCGCTTTTTGAACTAATGCTTCGCTTTCAGTATCGAGCGACGATGTTGCCTCATCGAGGATGAGCACCGGTGCATTTACCAAAACAGCACGGGCAATGGCGATGCGCTGGCGCTGCCCGCCCGACAATAATACGCCGCGTTCGCCGACTAGTGTTTCATATTGTTCTGGCAGATGCGAAATAAATTCGTCAGCATAGGCGACACGAGCCGCATTTTCGATCTCTCTATCGGTCGCGTCGGGCCGCCCATAGGCGATGTTTTCACGGACCGTGTGATTAAACAAAACGGTCTCCTGCGTGACGAGCGCCATCTGTTTTCTAAGACTCAAAACGCTCGCGTTACGAAGGTCCGTATCATCCCAATGTATGGACCCAGCCGTGGGATCATAGAGCCGCTGAATCAAGCGGGTCAGGCTTGATTTGCCGCCGCCGCTCTGCCCGACGAGGGCTGCCATCTGGCCTTTTTTTACTTCGAGATTGATATTTTTCAGGATATTCTTTTTGCTGTTCCGGTAATTGAACGAAACATTTTCGAGCCGTATAGCGGATTTGAGCGGTTCTAATTTTACGGCGTCGGGCTTTTCGGGCAGAGTGTCGTTTTCGTCAAGAATATCCCAAACGTCACGAGCGGCGGCAAAAGCTTTTGAGATCTCATTATGCTGCCGCGAAATCTTTCGCATCGGGTCATAGCTGCGTAAGAGAAACAGGAGAAAGGTAAAAAATTGCGGTGCATCCATCCGGCCAAAATCAATTTCACGAAGGCCAAAAAACAGTAGGACGATAATGGCCGACATGCCTATCAATTCTATCGTTGGCGGTGACGTTGCAGCGATGCTTGCAGAACGCAGATTCGCCCGTGCTATCAGCCCCGCGACATCCATAAACCGTTTTTTTTCACGCTTTTCGGCTGAATATGCCTTTACAATTACCTGATTTGAAAGCGTTTCCTGCGAGGTGTCACTCAGGTCTTTATTACCCTCGATCGATACGTCGGCAAGTTTCCGAAGCCGGCGGCTGAAATTTGTCGTCAAAAAGGCGATAATGGGAGCAACGATCAGCGACCCGAGGGTCAGTCTCCAATTGAAATAAAATGCCGCCCCGATAAAGGCGGCGAGCATAACCGATTCGCGCAGCACGTCCCTCAGATTTGACGACACCGCGAGCTCGATCGCTGAACAGCTTACGACGAGCCGCGTAACGAGATAATTTGTACGGTGTTTTTCAAAGAATCCCGCTGATTGTTTTAGCAGGTGATCGTAAAGCTCGCTCCGAAGTTTTAGAACGACGGACTGGCCGATCTTTGCCATCAAAAACGACGAAAAATACTCGGCGATGCCCTTTAACACAGTAAAAGAGAGTAAAAGTGCGGCGATAACTATCCATGCCCGATACCAATCGTCTTGCGGAATCCAACGGTTGAGATCAAAAAGTGTTTTACTTTTAACCGGACTGTCGAGGAATTGTTCAAAGATCGGCACAAGCAGAGCACCGGTCGCTGTCTCAAAAACCGCTCCGACGACCATCGCAAGCAGCGCAAGCGAAAAGAGCGGCCTGTACGGTCGAAGATATTTTAGAAGACGTTTGAGATCGTTCATTGAATGAGTGTAAAGAGATGAATATACTTTAATTTGACGTTAACTGTCCAAAACTCTTCGTTTGCAACCAATAAATCATCTGTGGCATCTTTTTTAAATCGGCTCCTTCATCACAGGAAAATATATGAAAAATTTATTTGCGGTTAAAGCACTTATTATTGGATTTGTTACGATCTCGGTCTGTATGACCGCGTTTGCACAGGTTGACGTCGGGCGCAAGACCACGGCGATCACGTATCCGCTGGATGAAACGGTCAATGTTCAGTTTCGGGGGACGACGCGATTTCCGCGTATGAAGGGCGATGCAAAGGTCAAGCGTTCGACGCGAAGCGGCACAAAAATCGAACTTTCAGTCGATAAAATGCCGCGCCCGTTTGAGCTGGGAGCGGGTTACGCGACATATGTTCTGTGGGCGATTTCGCCGACCGGGCAGGCAGATAATCTGGGCGAGATAAAACGCAGCGGATTGTTTTTTATTGACTCCAAGGTGACTGTGACCACGCCTTTGCAGACATTTGCACTTTTGATTACAGCGGAACCGCATTTTTTGGTCTCGCGTCCAAGCCAGACGATAATGCTCGAGAATCTGGCGCCGGTCAGCTCGAACGGACAGCGGATCGGTTCGACGCCGGCGGTGACATACTTCGGAAATTCAAGTGATTATTTTCGCGATTCGCGAACGCCCGAGATCGCCGAGACTGACTATGCCAAGACGCCGCCCGCTATTTTACAGGCGATGCAGGCCCTCGCTATCGCAAAATTTGCCGGTGCCGAACGCGATGCCGCCGTCGAACTGGCCGAAGCCGCAACTCTGCTCCAGAATGCCGAAAACGCATGGCAGGCCGGACGTGACGCCGACACTGTCGATATTGCAGCCCGCAAATCGATCGGTGCGGCCGTCATCGCCGAATCCATCGCGATCCAACGAAAAGATGCACGTGAAAAACGCAATGAGCAAACCCGAACAGACTCTGAGATCCGGGCTGCCGAAAACAGATACTCCGATGCAACGGAACAGATCAACGAACTGAAATCAGAGCTTGCCCGCGAGATCAGAAACCGCGAATTAGCCGAACGCGACGCCGTAAACTACTCGAATCAGGCTAAAGAATTACGTGATGAAAATGTCCGCCTGCGCGAGGATCTGGTTCGAACCCGTATCGATGCCGAGAATGCAAATGCAAAACTCGAAGCTGCCGAGAATGCGCGGCTCGCCGCACAGCAGGAGATCGATAACGAGGCAAACGCCGCTCGGATACGTGTCGCCGAGACCGAGTTGATGTCGGAGCTCAAAACTTTTGGAACGGTTGCCAGGAACGAACGCGGCATCGTCCTGACCTTACCCGAAAATCTCTGGGCAAGTTCGCGTTCCAGCACATTCAGGCCGCAGACCGACGGAAAATTGACATCTCTCGGTGAGATTCTTGCCCGCAACGCGGATTACCGCATAATGATCGAATCACACACCGACAACAGCGGGACACCCGCCCAGATACAAACCGTCACCGACCGCCGCTCCTTCGCCGTCGCCGAAAAATTTGCCGCGATCGGTGTTGAAGAAGGACGAATCGTCGCAAAAGGCCTCGGGGCAAGCATCCCCGTCGCACCAAATACGACAAACGCCAATCGCGCCAAAAACAGACGAATTCAGGTCATTTTGATGCCCCCAAATCAGTAATTCGTTCGTAAACAGGCTCGGTACAGGGGTCAATTTGGGGTGTAAATTGAAATTCTAAGCTAACGAAAACTTTTGATCACCACGACGTTGCGGGTGGAGTAGCCTCGGGCTATGTAGAGATGCGAGCCGTCGGTCGAAAACGCATAGTTATAGATCTCGCCGCTGGTAAAAGTGGTTAGCGGCTGCGGCGTGCCGCCCTCTAGATCCTGCCGCCAAATATTGCCGATGTTATTGTTTTTTATTATGTAGGTCAAAGCCGTGCCGTCCGGTGTCCAGCGTGAGCCGGAGTTAAGAGTGGGATTTGGTTCGGTTTGAATAGTCTTCAGCAAAGCCCCGGATCCCGTATCGATGATCGCGATATTGCTCGAACCTTGTAAGACGCAGGACAAGAATTTACCGTCAGGAGAATAGTGCGGCGTCAAACACCTTTCTTCGGTCAAACGCCGGGCCTCGCCGCCGCTCGAGGGCATTTCCAGGATATTTGATTTCCACTCTTTTCCGTCAAACCTGTTTGTTTCGTAAGCTATCCGGTCTCCGTCGTTAGAAACCGTCGAATCAATTTCCTGGCCTTCGCCAAAAGTAAGCTGAGACAGATTTTTGCCGGACAGGTCCATGCGGAATAAATGTATGCCGTCGCGTATTTTTCCCGAAAAAACCAGAAAACGCCCGTTCAAATCCGCACGAAGTTCTTCTATTTCGGACGGATCGGTCGTCAACTGCTCGCGCCCTGAACCATCCGGATTCATTATCCAAATGCTAAAACCTCTACCGTGTCGCGTTAAATAAGCAACGCGCCCGTCCGAGATCGGTGCGATTCCTGACCGGCCATCGGCAAATCCCCGTGTGATCTGAACTGCTGTTCGTGAATCGCCGTCGCTGTTCATCGCCCATATTTGCGAAAGGCGGTTGAACGGGATGGCGAGAATCTCGTCGGCATCGGTCACGGTAAGACTTGTCGGCTCATGACGGCTGTCGTCGGTCGTGATCCGGCGGCTCTTGCCGTCACGGATCGTCAGATAGAAAATTTGGTCACGCTGCGGCGTCAAACTTTGCCTGAATTTTGTGCCCAGAAAAACGAGGCCTTTGCCATCGCGGGTCCATGCCATGCGATAACAGACGTCCCATTTTTCGGCCGACAGAGCCCTGACGCTTTTGGAATTTGGGTCAACGGCGTTAATTGTGCAGGCTCCGTCCTGCGCCGGACGATCGATCAAACCGTAGGCGATCATCCGTCCGTCTGGTGACCATGCCGGAGCGGCGGCGAATCCTTTTTCAACGGCGGTCGTTAATATGGCCCGCTCCGCCGTGCCGTCATTTGCCGAAACGACAAGCGACGATTCGCCCGTATGATTATCCTTTCGAGCAAAAGCCATCTCGCTGCCGTCGGGTGAGAACGATACGGTCGATAAGATGTCAGTCAGGATTTCGGTTGCGACGCCGCCGAGTGCCGGTACACGGTACAGATTTTTAGGCCCACCGGTGCTGCTGTCTGAGACAAAATATACAAATTGCGAATCAGGAGAAAATGTCGTCCCGTAAATATTCCCCTCAAACGGCTGAATTATCTCGCGACGGCTCGCCTGTCCGGTCTGCTGAAGCCACAAATGAGCTTTTGCATCCTCACCGGACGAATAAACAAAATAGTAACCATCGGGCGACATCGCGGCAGTGTTTACCTCCTCGCCGCTTGTGAGATTTACGATCACCATGTCGCCATCTGCGGGAGCAGGCTTGGCATCGGTGGCTGATTTAAACCAAATGAACCAAACAAAAGGAATGACCGCCGTCAGGACAGCGGCGGCACCGGCGGCGATGACAAAACGGGGACGGATAAATGATTTTGAAGGGCGATCCGGATGCTGATCCAAAACATTTTCACGAGATATTTCGCCCGGCAAACCAGCATGATCTTCGCCAGCTTTCAGATCTAAACGTGAGACAACACTCCCGTGCGGCTCATCCATAGACGTCGAATGGCTCGCGGCGTTACGATCGAGAGCCGCAACGCCGTTATTATTATTCACGGCCGCGTCACGCAGCTGCGGAGCCAATCTGCTCTCGGCCACGTCTCCGTTAAAACGGTAACCGCGTCGTTTCAGAGTTTCGATAAAAGGTTTTCCATTTCTGGTCTTGCCGAGTATTTTCCGCAAAAGATGGAAATTTTGCGACAGATTGGATTCTTCGACGATCGAATCCGGCCAGATGATCGACATCAGGTCGTCTTTGGGAATGATCTCACCGCTTCGCTCAACCAGAGCAAGCAAAGTTTCGACCGCTTTTGGCGGCAGCAAAACTTCAACTTCATCGTGATACAACATCCATGACGCCGCATCGAGACGAAACCCTTCAAACTCAAAAACACGATTTTCAAGCCGTTTTGCCATCCTAAACTAAAACTAAAGATTAAATGAAGTTAAAAACAAAGACACGGCTGCCCGGCCAAATTATATTTGCTGGTAAACCAATAGAAATACATGGAAACGAACCGATCTAATATCGATGATACAACAGTTTAGTTCAATCCGAAATAAAAAAATTGCAATGGCCTTTAGCAATGAACCTTTAAGAGGAGAAAATTTATGAAAAATCTAAAATTATTTATTGTCATCGGATTTGTATATCTGACGGCAAGCGCGGTTTTCGAGCAAACGACGGTGTTCACACACGGCAATTCATAAAACTTTTTCAGCATTACTTTAGGACATCCGACAATTTTAATCTTTGGATGAAAATTGGAAGTTGCGGGCGGCAATATTCTCGTCGGTTCGCCCGGTCAGGGAATCGTTTTGAAATCGCCCGACGGCACAACGTGCAGACTGTTTTCGATTGACAACGCCGGAGCGATGGTTTTAACGAGCGTCGCTTGTCCGTAAAGGAACGGAGAGAGCGCCTTCAGGCGGAATCTTCCGTTAAGTAGCGAATTCCGCATAAATGCGGGACTCCGAACAGTAAGAGGAGAAAATTTATGAAAAAGTTACAAGTTTTACAAAAATTAAACGCTAGCTGATATTCGCAAACGTTCGTCGGGCGGGCGGTTTTAATGCGGGAAATCGCCGAAAACTTCGGTTTTGAACAGCGCGGCATCATCATCGTCAGCGGACGCGATATGGTGCAATGGATTGATGAGTTATGCGGCAACGATTTCAAAATCAGGTTTCCGACTCCGCAGCCGCGTCCGCCGTGGTGGTCGGAAAAACTCGCGGCAATTGATTTTTTTGTGATGGCAAACGAATTTGAGCAAGCGGCGGCGGACTCTTTCAGCGAAGATATTCGGGCGAACTTCGCCGAATCGAGCACGAAACTGGCCGACGCCGGTTTGTCGAGATTGCGCGGGGATTCAAAAGTGAAAAGGCAAACAGCGTAGATCACCGCGTCATTTTGTTACCCGACAGATTCGGGAAAACCGCCGGCATTTGGATTAGACGGAGCCGGCCATGATGAATGGCTTTTCAGACATCCTCGAAATTTCGAGGCATGGCCGTCCAAAGTCGCGTCTGCGACGGTTGAAAGAAATGCGACCAATACTCAACCGTCGCCGACGCGACGGCGGATGCGGATGATCCGGTCACTCCGGATTTTTACAGGACGGCAACGGCTTCTTTATTTGTTCCTTAACTTCGGTAACGCTTTTAACAGGGCCATTTTATCACAAATCGAGCTGCGGGCGGGAAAGCTGCTCGGCACCGCTCATCTCGGGAGATTAGACATGAAACACAAAATATTTGATCGGAAATTATCTTTAACCATATTACTGCTATTCGTTCTTGCCGGGCCGATTTCGACTCAGACCGGCGGCGATTTTGCCATCACGCAATCGGTCACCGCCGGCGGCGGCGGTTCACAGGCAAGCGGCGGGACCTTTTTGCTTGATTACACGATCGGGCAGGCCCTTGCCGGCAACATATTAAGCGGTTCGCCCTTTGCCGTTACGTCCGGCTTTTGGAATTTCATATCGCTCGCGCCCGCGGTGCCGGCAGCAACATTCGTCGTCAACTTGATTGCCGATTCTGCCGACGCCGATCTGAGTGACGACCTGTGTGATGTCGATATTGTCACCGCCGGAGAGCAATGCACGTTGCGGGCGGCCATTCAGCAGGCCAACATCACGCCGGGCACGGACATGATCAGTTTCAACATCCCCGGCTCAGGCGTGCACACGATCACGCCGGCCTCGGCCCTACCGACGATAACGCAAGCGGTCATCATCGACGGCTACACACAGCCGGGATCGAGTGCGAATATGCTGGCCGTTGGCGACGACTCCGTACATCTTATTGAAATAAACGGTAACGGAGCGGCCTTTGCCGCATTGACAATCACCGCCGGCAACAGCACGGTACGCGGCCTGGTACTTAATCGCTTTAGCGGCGGCTCCAACGGGGCCCTCATTCTACGCACGGGCGGAAACAATACCATAACAGGAAATTTTATCGGCACCGACACAACGGGCACGACGGCGCTTAACAACGGTGCAGGGATCTATCTTGATAACTCGTCCCCCGGCAATCTTATCGGCGGCACGACCCCCGCCGCCCGGAATGTTGTACTTGGCGCAGGGAATGAAGCAATCCGGACCAATACCCCACCGCCTGCTGACACCGGCGGCGGCCATACGATACAGGGCAACTACATCGGAAGCAATGCCGCTGGCACGGCCGTGCTAGGCAACACGGGCCTAACCTTTTCCAATGGCAACAACCTGATCGGCGGCACGACGGCGGGAGCTCGTAATGTGATCTCGACCCAGGGCCGCCCCGCCATCCGATTTCTCGAGGGGAGCGCCGACAACAACACCGTCCAGGGCAACTACATCGGCGTAACGGCCGATGGCAACTCTGTACTGGGCAACGGCGGCACCGGCGTGATGATTCAACGCGCCGATGGCAACCTGATTGGCGGCACCACTACGGCGGCACGCAACGTGATTACCACCTTGGGCGACGCGGTGAGCATCTTCGGCGGCGGTGTAGCCGGTTCGGCGCAAAACAACACCGTTCAAGGCAACTACATCGGCACTAATGCTGCGGGCACTGCCCCTGTGATCGGCATCGTCGGTCTCTCCGCAACGGGCATACGGATTGACGATGCCGCAAACAACACCATAGGTGGCGCGGCGCCGGGTGCTGGCAATGTTATAGCACTGCGCGGCATCGGAATCAACATTTTTTATGGTGTGGCCATAGCCTCGGGAAATCTGATACAGGGCAACTTTATCGGCACCAACGCCGCCGGAACGGCCGCTCTCGGCAATGGTTCCGGCATCCAATTGGGAGGCGCAGGCGGTGCCAATAACATGATGATCGGCGGGACGGCGCCCGGAGCCGGAAATGTCATATCGGGCAACATCGCCAGCGGGGTCAACATAAACTCCGGCACCGGCACTATGATACAAGGCAACCGAATCGGCGTCGCCGCCGACGGCGTGAGTGCGCTCGGCAATGGTTCCCATGGAGTTTTTATCCAAGGCGGCACCAATATCACCGTGGGTGGGACGGCACCAGCCGCAGCCAACACCATCTCGTTTAACGGCACCACCCTTTTTGCTGGGGGCGACGGCGTGTCCATGATCGCCAACTTCGGCTCGAGCGTAAACAACCCGATCCTCGGCAATTCCATACACTCGAATACCGGGCTTGGGATCGATCACGGAGCCACCGGCGTCACCCCGAACGACCCGGGCGATGGCGACATCGGGCCGAATAACCTTCAGAACTTTCCGGTGATCACATCCGCATCGTCCAACGGCGGTTCGACGACGATTCAGGGTACGCTGAACAGCACGGCGAACACGACGTTTCGCATCGAATTTTTTGCAAATGCTGTCTGCGACCCATCGGGTAACGGCGAAGGCCAGACATTTATCGGCTCGACCTCGGTGACCACGGTTGGAAATAATGCGGCAATTAATGTCGTGCTGCCTGTATCCGTCCCAGCGGCTCAGAACATAACCTCGACCGCAACCGACCCGGCGGGCAACACTTCCGAATTCTCCACATGCCGCACCGTAACAGGCGCACCAACTCCGACGCCTACTCCAACGCCTACGCCTACTCCAACGCCTACTCCAACGCCAACGCCGACGCCGACTCCTACACCAACGCCAACGCCAACACCGACGCCAACGCCGACTCCGACGCCCACACCGACTCCGACTCCGACGCCTACTCCAATGCCAACGCCGACTCCTACACCAACGCCAACGCCGACTCCTACACCAACGCCAACGCCAACTCCGACGCCAACTCCGACTCCGACGCCCACACCGACGCCGACTCCGACGCCGACGCCTGAGCCGACGCCTGACTCTCGGACGATCCGGATCACGGATGTTACGCGGAATGAGGGTGACGCGGGTGCGATCGCGTATGTATTTGACGTGACAATTTCGTTCGAGCCGCCGGTGGGCACGACGGTAAGCGTTGATTTTACAACGGTTGACGG